>CAMUML010000010.1 GCA_947089855.1 uncultured Eubacterium sp. | reverse complement strand
CAGCTTCCCCTAACAGGCGCAAAGGCTCCCTCAGCATAAAACGGTAAAAAAGCAGTGCACAAAAGATCAGAAACAGGACAGACCAAAAAACAGGCGCAAAAGTAGAAACAACCTGATACTTGCGTATTGCAGCCATATTTTCTGCGAAAATGGGAGTTGGATTCTCATATAAAACAATATTGTCCGAAACTTCCTTTACGAAAGCATCTGAAATATCTATCAGATAAGCTGCATTTGCTGCATAGATCTGCCCATTCGCCCATCTGCAGGACATCTCAGATAAAAAAAATGCCAATAAGGCAAAAACAGCCACATAAAGAATAAACGCCTGCCTTAATGGAAGGCTATGCAGAAATTTCTCTATTTTACCCATTTATATCCACTCCCCCATACTGTCTGTATATAAGGCTTGCAGCCCGCCCTGGCAAATTTAGCGCGTATAGAGCTGATATGCGCCATAATGACAGCAGGATCGCTGTCGCTGTCATACTCCCATATGTGTTCAAATATTTGATTCCTGTCCATAAGCTGTCCAGGATGTCTGGAAAGAAGTTCGAGCCATAAACCTCCCTCTGGCAGAATATGCGCGTAGGCAGCTCATGAATGAAAAACTGACAGCAAAATATGAAATCGTGGCAGACCTGCCACAGCTGAAAAAACTGATTGCAGAGTTTGGGAAGATCGGCAGCAACCTGAACCAAATTACCCGCCATTTCAACAGCTGCGGCATCCATTCACTGGAAATGCGGCAGGCCATCGACCAGAGCATCGCAAGGATTTACGAAATGAAATATGAAGTCTTAAAGATGGCAGGTGATTTTCATGGCAATACTGAAACACATAGCGAGTAAAAACGCTGATTATGGGGAAACACAGCGCTACCTCATGTTCCAGTATAATGAATATACAAACAGGCTCATACTTAACGAAAACGGTGAACTGATCCCCCGCACGGAATACATAATGCAGGGGATCAACTGCACCCCCCCCCTTTACATTCGATATGGAATGCATGGAACTGAACGCCCGGTATCATAAAAACCAGGCTTATGATGAGATCAAATCCCATCATTACATTATCAGCTTTGATCCAAAAGATGTAACTGAAAACGTGCTGACTGCCGAACGTGCGCAGCAGCTCGGTATGGAATATGCTGAAAAAAATTTCCCTGGACATCAGGCGCTTGTCTGTACGCACACAGACGGGCATAATAAAAGCGGCAACATCCACGTGCATATCGTAATCAACAGCCTCCGCAAATATGACGTGGAACGGCAGGATTTCATGGAACGCCCATGCGATTCCCGCGCCGGTTATAAACACCACGTATCCAGTGACTGCCTAATCCACTTAAAACAGTCTGTCATGGATATGTGCCGCCGGGAACATCTGCACCAGGTAGACCTGCTCGCTCCTGCCAAAAAGAAAATTACCGAACGGGAATACCATGCAGGACGCAGAGGACAGAAAAAACTCGATGACCGCTGCCAGCAGATGAAAGCGGACGGCGTCACCCCGCGGAAAACAAAATTCCAGGCGCAGAAAGATTTCCTTCGGGCAGCCATTGAAGTAGCTTCCGCTGCAGCCCGAAGCCAGGAAGATTTTCAAAGACTGCTGGTGGAAAAATATCATATCACATTAAAGATAAGCCGTGGCCGTTACAGTTACCTGCATCCGGAACGCAGTAAACCGATCACCGGCAGGCAGCTCGGCGCTCTTTATGAAGAAAAATATCTTCTGCAGCTGTTTGAAGAAAATGCAAAAACGCACGACATGGAACAGAATACTGATCCGGAAAGAATCCATATACAAACCGAAACACCGGCAGGCAGCGCATCCGGCACAGCGGACACAGAACAAACCTCTATCCTGTTCATCCGGTCTGATCTGCATCTGGTGACAGACCTGCAGAACTGTATAAAAGCAGAACAGAGCCATGCCTATGCCCAAAAGGTAAAACTGTCCAATCTGAAAGAAATGGCAAAGACAGTTTCCTATATACAGGAATATGGATTTGATACAAGGGAATCACTGGAAAGCACCCTGTCAGATACAAAATCCCATACAGCTTCTTCCAGAAAAGCATTAAAATCCATAGAAGGGCAGCTCCGCAGCATTAATGAACAGATACATTATACAGGCCAGTACCTTGCAAACAGATCTGTCTACCAGCAGTTCTGCAGTGAAAGAAATAAAGGACAGTTCCGGAAGGAACACTCCGCTGAAATTTCCCTTTACGAAACTGCACGGAAATTTCTGAAAGAACATTCTGACGATGGAAAACTCCCATCCATGAAACTGCTGAAAGAGAAAAAAGAACGGCTGATGAACCGGAAAAAAGAAGCGCAGAATACATACCACCGCTATTATGACTATCAGAAAGAACTTGATACTGTCTGCTCTAATGTCAGCATGATCTTAGGACAAACGTACAACAGACAACTAGAGAAACACAAAAGCACAGACATTTCCTAAATATAGCTTTTACCATTATCATGTTGAAAAACAGCCGGAAGAATCTCATTGTAAAACATAAACACTTCCCTCCGGCTGTTTATTTTCTGCTCCATCTGACTGATTCTTAAATACTTGTCCCATCAATTTTCGGTATTATATTAAATAAGTCATCTTTTTCATTTATATGATCCGCCTTTCTTCGGAAGTCACCAATACGTCATGAAACATGATTACTAACTTTTGCTTTTCTAATCTACATTAAGTTCGCACTTATGGGGATTATCCATGACGTGTTGTCTGCAACATTGAAAAATCCGCAGTTCAACTAATCCATACGTTTATCTTTCTTGTGACTAACATGGATTCTTCGCCAGAAGACCTGCTCCATTTTTACCGCAAAAGAAAAATCATGGAGAACATTACCAAGGAAAGCAAAACGGATTTAGTTTTGCATCGGTAAGTAGTTTCAGGATTGTAAATGCAAACTGACCCCAGGTACATACACTGGCATACAATTAATTGCTACAAAAGTGGTACATTCATCAAGATATACAATATTTAATCTTTGCAACAGCTTCCCATACAAAATCGAATTTTATGAAACACGGGAAACATCCGCGTACTGCAGGTAAAGCCAGAATAGCAGCCAATGTGAACTTTGACAGCAGCATAATTGTTTCCAGAAAATTTCACAGAAGTTTTATGCCCCTTTTTTTAAGAATTCGTCAAGGAAACATCACTGCTAATCAGCTCAATAATAAAAATCAAAAATATCATGCCTAGAAGATATATAGGCGGGAGGGATTGCTGCTACCATACTGTATTCATATATAAGAAGATATATACGGGATTTCATATAGATATCTGCTCTACATTAAGGAATAATTTGTGCAAATTGTATAAGATTTTAAACAAAAAATTTGAATAATTTATGAAATACATATGGTAAATTTCTGTGTTTACGTGTATACTATATCTATATCAAGGAAAGGAGGATTAGATATGGCAAATACTTTATCTGTTGCAAAATACTTGAATGATTGTAATTTAAACAAACACGGTTATGCTATGGATCAAATGGAAATGCATAAACTAATGTATTTTTCACAGAGGGAGTCATTAATGATCACAGATAGTCCTTTGTTTGATGGGGAATTCGAAGCCTGGAAATACGGTCCGGTTCTTACAGAAGTTAGAAAAGAATATTTAACGGGCCATATGTTTGGTTCAGATTATGGGGCACTTACCGAAAAAGAAAAAGAGTTAGTTTCCAGTGTCTTTCATCGTTATGAATCAGTTAGTCCCTGGGATTTGAGTTCACTTTCACATGAAGAGTATTCATGGAAACAGGCACGGGCAGGATTGGAGCCGAATGATCCGGGCAAAAAGAAGCTGAGTCTTAGCGCTATGCGAGTAGATGCAAAGCGTGAGCTGCTACGGCGAAAAGGTGTAGTTTTAGCATAGAATCAAACCACAGACTAGGGTCTGTGGTTTTTTTGAAAGGGTACTATAACATATGAGTTCCATTAATGAGCAAAAACATTTTCTTTCTGAAAATTTAATTGTTGAAAGTTTGAGAATGTATGACACGAACAAAGAGGACATAAAGAATTTTGAACAAGCGACAAAGGGGAATCGTATTTCTGATTATTTAGCCAATAAAGCCTGGGATGATGACCAGCGCCGAAATACAAAAGTTTTTCTTGTAAGAGATAAATCTACACGCCAAGTGGCTTTTTATTATGCATTGAACTGTGGCATACTCTATTCAGAGTGGAATCCGCTTAATTTGTCATCCATAGAGCGGCCAATTGTTGAGAAATACATAAAAGCGCTTAAATTGTGCCATAAACAAGATTTAAGTCCAGAAGAACAAGAAGCAGCCGATAATGATTGCACCGAAGCGCTAGGCGAATTTTATGATAAGATTGAGGATGTAGACAGAGTAACAACTTTAATGAATTTAGCGAATGAAAAAGCTAATAGAAAGGAAGAAAAAGAAGAAGCTCTTGAAGAAACTGGTGAAAGTGATCACATAAAACAAGTAAAAGAAACATTTCCTGCTATAGATATTAAATTTTTATGCAGAAATGCACAATACTGCCCGCCAATAAAATTAGATTTTAAACTGGGTGTTTATGTTTTTTGGGAAATTATAGTTCCGCATATTTTGAAAATATCTGAAATGGTTGGGTGTAAATATGTTTACCTTTTTGCGGCTGACAATACAGAGTCAGATAGTCAGGAAACAAAACCCATTCCAATTTGGACTCCCGATTATGATCCTGATGATGAAGAAGATTCAAATGAAAGTAAAGATCGCATCCGAAAATTGGTTTCGTATTATATTACGGAATTTAAATTTCGTCCTGTTTCTGAATATACGATCCTAAAACCTCATTATGAGCGTACTTGTTACACATTAATACAAAACGTAGAATCTTTACAAGAAAAGAGGGAAGCAGTATGGACCAGCCATGACGCAAATAATGATATAGATAGTTATTAGGACGGTTATGAGCATCGAAAGGGATTTGTCAGTAAAATGTTAAATGAGCGTTATATACTCAGCGATACTGGATTGCTCTTTAACTTCAAATTTACATAAAAATAACACGACTTTACAACTTTATAAATGATACCCCTGTTTCTTAACTAGCTGTTTTAAGGCATTTATTAAGGCATTCGATTTTATGCCTGTTTCAACTTTTCCTACGAAAATGGCATAAAATACCTGCTGCCGGATCTGTCCACTTAACGCAAACCGGAACTCCTGCACGCTTTCTGTCTGGTATTGATAAAATGCCTTGTCCTGATATGGCAGGATTTTCATTGCACAGTATACGGTATTAATCAGATTAACCAGCATTTCGACCCCTCTGCGGCTGCGCACCATATAACTGCATAATGGCCAGAATGTTTTCTGTTCGTAATAACTGGCTTCTATCGGCCACCGAAATGCATACAGCATCACGGGTATAAACTGCATCCGGCTGCCCCCTGTCTGGTTTAACGGGGGTTTCCCCTGCCATGCGCAGAATATCTGCAGCTGTTCTGGGGAAACTGTGCTGAAAAATAAACGCCTGCTGCCTTTTGTTTTATCAGCGGATGTAACATACGCCAGGACGTCCTTTTCCCAAAAATGTTAGCCAGGGCACGGCGCACGGCCATATAATAGTCCCCGGTTTTTTCATCAGGCAGCGTAAAACCATCCTGGACAGAAAGCCTTTTTCCATGCAGTGCAGGCCGTCCCCTTTTCCCCGCCCGCTGCGGCGGGGGCCATAAATGACAGGATCAGGCCTGGCATTTCCTATAATGCCAAGGTTTTCATATTCATCTATGATGGAAACAGGCTGCGTCTGCAGTTTTTCCGGTATAAGCTTCAGAGGCATGCCTGCCGTGGCATTCATAAACCTGGAATAATCAGCCTTTGCATAGGAACATGCATAGTAAAATGCATTCAGGGATTTCTTTGTAACCCCTGATAAAAAATGCCTGTACAGGGAACGGATAGAATCTGCCGGTTCTACAGCCAGAATGGATAATACAGGCAAAAACAGGGTTTCAATAGCCGGCGCGGAAAAAGTTTTAAAATAAATATAAAAATAACGGTACAGTCTACCAATCAGGTTGTTTTCGTTGTATAATAAGTTTGACGTACAAGGTCACACCTCTTTCGTGTAAATGTATTCGCAAATTCATTATACACCCGAAAGTGCCTTGTGCGTTATTTTATTTTCCAAAAAGTTGTAAAGTGGTGATTTTATAAATAGTGTCTTGTATAATCATAAAAATTATAGACTGGGAACCTGTCTTTAGATTCCCAGCCTACAGTTTTGTCTATGCACTTCTATCAGCTTTCAGTTGTTTTACTTCTTCAAGAGAAAGTCCTGAAATATTAACGATTTCCTCTAAAGCATATTTGCCAGCCGCCAACATACGGAGCGCAACTTCTTTCATTCCCTCTTTCAATGTCTGATTCCGCATATCTTCCATAGCACGACACATAATCTCGATTCCCTCCCTCGTATAATGTAATCTAAAGACCACGGATTAAATGAAACCAGGCCAAACAGATGTCCCAAACAGGCTCCAATAGTATCAGGCCCTGTATTTATCAGGGACTATCTATCTGAAAACTGGCTGTCAAATCAGCGCCCCCTTCTTTTGCATTGGCTATCTGCAGGCTTCCTCCATGTTTCCCGCAAAGGAGGGAAGCAATATACAGCCCCAACCCAAAATGATAACTGCCATCTGTTCCCTTTCCGCTGTAATAACATAGTCCGGCTTTTTTCAAATCCTTTTCAGAAAAACCTCTTCCATCATCCCGGATAGCCATCTGGAGCATACCATCTTCTAGGGAACATCTGATCCAGACCTTTTTTTCCGCAAACCGCAGCGCATTGCCAAGAAGATTTTCAAACACCTGCAGCACTGCTTCAGAATCAATGGCAAATGAGCATTTCTTTATATTGTTCTGAAAGGCAACAGATATTCCCTGGCTGCTGCATAAAACATCTGCTGTATCCTCAAGAATCCTGAAAAATGGCTGGACATTTGTTTCCCTGCGCGTAATCGTAAGATCATCCAGTTTTTGAATTGTATTCATACTGTCTGTAAAAGCGTCAATCCTTGAAATGTGCTCCGACATAATCTGTATGTTATTCAACAGTTCTTCTTCAGACATCTGTTTGCCAGGCATATATTTTAAAATCATGTCAGAGTACCCACGCAGAACAGCAACTGGCGTACGGAGTTCATGTGTGTAGGCATCGTTTAACCGCTTACGCTGCTCAATCATCCCTACCATTTCACGGGTACTGCTGTCCAAAGACTCCCTCATCTTTTCAAAAGAGCGGCATAAAACAGCCATCTCATTATTGCCATCATAAACTATATGAAAATCCAGGTCATTTTCTGCAATGTGGCTGGCAGCTTCCCCTAACAGGCGCAAAGGCTCCCTCAGCATAAAACGGTAAAAAAGCAGTGCACAAAAGATCAGAAACAGGACAGACCAAAAAACAGGCGCAAAAGTAGAAACAACCTGATACTTGCGTATTGCAGCCATATTTTCTGCGAAAATGGGAGTTGGATTCTCATATAAAACAATATTGTCCGAAACTTCCTTTACGAAAGCATCTGAAATATCTATCAGATAAGCTGCATTTGCTGCATAGATCTGCCCATTCGCCCATCTGCAGGACATCTCAGATAAAAAAAATGCCAATAAGGCAAAAACAGCCACATAAAGAATAAACGCCTGCCTTAATGGAAGGCTATGCAGAAATTTCTCTATTTTACCCATTTATATCCACTCCCCCATACTGTCTGTATATAAGGCTTGCAGCCCGCCCTGGCAAATTTAGCGCGTATAGAGCTGATATGCGCCATAATGACAGCAGGATCGCTGTCGCTGTCATACTCCCATATGTGTTCAAATATTTGATTCCTGTCCATAAGCTGTCCAGGATGTCTGGAAAGAAGTTCGAGCCATAAACCTCCCTCTGGCAGAATATGCGCGTAGGCAGCTCATGAATGAAAAACTGACAGCAAAATATGAAATCGTGGCAGACCTGCCACAGCTGAAAAAACTGATTGCAGAGTTTGGGAAGATCGGCAGCAACCTGAACCAAATTACCCGCCATTTCAACAGCTGCGGCATCCATTCACTGGAAATGCGGCAGGCCATCGACCAGAGCATCGCAAGGATTTACGAAATGAAATATGAAGTCTTAAAGATGGCAGGTGATTTTCATGGCAATACTGAAACACATAGCGAGTAAAAACGCTGATTATGGGGAAACACAGCGCTACCTCATGTTCCAGTATAATGAATATACAAACAGGCTCATACTTAACGAAAACGGTGAACTGATCCCCCGCACGGAATACATAATGCAGGGGATCAACTGCACCCCCCCCCTTTACATTCGATATGGAATGCATGGAACTGAACGCCCGGTATCATAAAAACCAGGCTTATGATGAGATCAAATCCCATCATTACATTATCAGCTTTGATCCAAAAGATGTAACTGAAAACGTGCTGACTGCCGAACGTGCGCAGCAGCTCGGTATGGAATATGCTGAAAAAAATTTCCCTGGACATCAGGCGCTTGTCTGTACGCACACAGACGGGCATAATAAAAGCGGCAACATCCACGTGCATATCGTAATCAACAGCCTCCGCAAATATGACGTGGAACGGCAGGATTTCATGGAACGCCCATGCGATTCCCGCGCCGGTTATAAACACCACGTATCCAGTGACTGCCTAATCCACTTAAAACAGTCTGTCATGGATATGTGCCGCCGGGAACATCTGCACCAGGTAGACCTGCTCGCTCCTGCCAAAAAGAAAATTACCGAACGGGAATACCATGCAGGACGCAGAGGACAGAAAAAACTCGATGACCGCTGCCAGCAGATGAAAGCGGACGGCGTCACCCCGCGGAAAACAAAATTCCAGGCGCAGAAAGATTTCCTTCGGGCAGCCATTGAAGTAGCTTCCGCTGCAGCCCGAAGCCAGGAAGATTTTCAAAGACTGCTGGTGGAAAAATATCATATCACATTAAAGATAAGCCGTGGCCGTTACAGTTACCTGCATCCGGAACGCAGTAAACCGATCACCGGCAGGCAGCTCGGCGCTCTTTATGAAGAAAAATATCTTCTGCAGCTGTTTGAAGAAAATGCAAAAACGCACGACATGGAACAGAATACTGATCCGGAAAGAATCCATATACAAACCGAAACACCGGCAGGCAGCGCATCCGGCACAGCGGACACAGAACAAACCTCTATCCTGTTCATCCGGTCTGATCTGCATCTGGTGACAGACCTGCAGAACTGTATAAAAGCAGAACAGAGCCATGCCTATGCCCAAAAGGTAAAACTGTCCAATCTGAAAGAAATGGCAAAGACAGTTTCCTATATACAGGAATATGGATTTGATACAAGGGAATCACTGGAAAGCACCCTGTCAGATACAAAATCCCATACAGCTTCTTCCAGAAAAGCATTAAAATCCATAGAAGGGCAGCTCCGCAGCATTAATGAACAGATACATTATACAGGCCAGTACCTTGCAAACAGATCTGTCTACCAGCAGTTCTGCAGTGAAAGAAATAAAGGACAGTTCCGGAAGGAACACTCCGCTGAAATTTCCCTTTACGAAACTGCACGGAAATTTCTGAAAGAACATTCTGACGATGGAAAACTCCCATCCATGAAACTGCTGAAAGAGAAAAAAGAACGGCTGATGAACCGGAAAAAAGAAGCGCAGAATACATACCACCGCTATTATGACTATCAGAAAGAACTTGATACTGTCTGCTCTAATGTCAGCATGATCTTAGGACAAACGTACAACAGACAACTAGAGAAACACAAAAGCACAGACATTTCCTAAATATAGCTTTTACCATTATCATGTTGAAAAACAGCCGGAAGAATCTCATTGTAAAACATAAACACTTCCCTCCGGCTGTTTATTTTCTGCTCCATCTGACTGATTCTTAAATACTTGTCCCATCAATTTTCGGTATTATATTAAATAAGTCATCTTTTTCATTTATATGATCCGCCTTTCTTCGGAAGTCACCAATACGTCATGAAACATGATTACTAACTTTTGCTTTTCTAATCTACATTAAGTTCGCACTTATGGGGATTATCCATGACGTGTTGTCTGCAACATTGAAAAATCCGCAGTTCAACTAATCCATACGTTTATCTTTCTTGTGACTAACATGGATTCTTCGCCAGAAGACCTGCTCCATTTTTACCGCAAAAGAAAAATCATGGAGAACATTACCAAGGAAAGCAAAACGGATTTAGTTTTGCATCGGTAAGTAGTTTCAGGATTGTAAATGCAAACTGACCCCAGGTACATACACTGGCATACAATTAATTGCTACAAAAGTGGTACATTCATCAAGATATACAATATTTAATCTTTGCAACAGCTTCCCATACAAAATCGAATTTTATGAAACACGGGAAACATCCGCGTACTGCAGGTAAAGCCAGAATAGCAGCCAATGTGAACTTTGACAGCAGCATAATTGTTTCCAGAAAATTTCACAGAAGTTTTATGCCCCTTTTTTTAAGAATTCGTCAAGGAAACATCACTGCTAATCAGCTCAATAATAAAAATCAAAAATATCATGCCTAGAAGATATATAGGCGGGAGGGATTGCTGCTACCATACTGTATTCATATATAAGAAGATATATACGGGATTTCATATAGATATCTGCTCTACATTAAGGAATAATTTGTGCAAATTGTATAAGATTTTAAACAAAAAATTTGAATAATTTATGAAATACATATGGTAAATTTCTGTGTTTACGTGTATACTATATCTATATCAAGGAAAGGAGGATTAGATATGGCAAATACTTTATCTGTTGCAAAATACTTGAATGATTGTAATTTAAACAAACACGGTTATGCTATGGATCAAATGGAAATGCATAAACTAATGTATTTTTCACAGAGGGAGTCATTAATGATCACAGATAGTCCTTTGTTTGATGGGGAATTCGAAGCCTGGAAATACGGTCCGGTTCTTACAGAAGTTAGAAAAGAATATTTAACGGGCCATATGTTTGGTTCAGATTATGGGGCACTTACCGAAAAAGAAAAAGAGTTAGTTTCCAGTGTCTTTCATCGTTATGAATCAGTTAGTCCCTGGGATTTGAGTTCACTTTCACATGAAGAGTATTCATGGAAACAGGCACGGGCAGGATTGGAGCCGAATGATCCGGGCAAAAAGAAGCTGAGTCTTAGCGCTATGCGAGTAGATGCAAAGCGTGAGCTGCTACGGCGAAAAGGTGTAGTTTTAGCATAGAATCAAACCACAGACTAGGGTCTGTGGTTTTTTTGAAAGGGTACTATAACATATGAGTTCCATTAATGAGCAAAAACATTTTCTTTCTGAAAATTTAATTGTTGAAAGTTTGAGAATGTATGACACGAACAAAGAGGACATAAAGAATTTTGAACAAGCGACAAAGGGGAATCGTATTTCTGATTATTTAGCCAATAAAGCCTGGGATGATGACCAGCGCCGAAATACAAAAGTTTTTCTTGTAAGAGATAAATCTACACGCCAAGTGGCTTTTTATTATGCATTGAACTGTGGCATACTCTATTCAGAGTGGAATCCGCTTAATTTGTCATCCATAGAGCGGCCAATTGTTGAGAAATACATAAAAGCGCTTAAATTGTGCCATAAACAAGATTTAAGTCCAGAAGAACAAGAAGCAGCCGATAATGATTGCACCGAAGCGCTAGGCGAATTTTATGATAAGATTGAGGATGTAGACAGAGTAACAACTTTAATGAATTTAGCGAATGAAAAAGCTAATAGAAAGGAAGAAAAAGAAGAAGCTCTTGAAGAAACTGGTGAAAGTGATCACATAAAACAAGTAAAAGAAACATTTCCTGCTATAGATATTAAATTTTTATGCAGAAATGCACAATACTGCCCGCCAATAAAATTAGATTTTAAACTGGGTGTTTATGTTTTTTGGGAAATTATAGTTCCGCATATTTTGAAAATATCTGAAATGGTTGGGTGTAAATATGTTTACCTTTTTGCGGCTGACAATACAGAGTCAGATAGTCAGGAAACAAAACCCATTCCAATTTGGACTCCCGATTATGATCCTGATGATGAAGAAGATTCAAATGAAAGTAAAGATCGCATCCGAAAATTGGTTTCGTATTATATTACGGAATTTAAATTTCGTCCTGTTTCTGAATATACGATCCTAAAACCTCATTATGAGCGTACTTGTTACACATTAATACAAAACGTAGAATCTTTACAAGAAAAGAGGGAAGCAGTATGGACCAGCCATGACGCAAATAATGATATAGATAGTTATTAGGACGGTTATGAGCATCGAAAGGGATTTGTCAGTAAAATGTTAAATGAGCGTTATATACTCAGCGATACTGGATTGCTCTTTAACTTCAAATTTACATAAAAATAACACGACTTTACAACTTTATAAATGATACCCCTGTTTCTTAACTAGCTGTTTTAAGGCATTTATTAAGGCATTCGATTTTATGCCTGTTTCAACTTTTCCTACGAAAATGGCATAAAATACCTGCTGCCGGATCTGTCCACTTAACGCAAACCGGAACTCCTGCACGCTTTCTGTCTGGTATTGATAAAATGCCTTGTCCTGATATGGCAGGATTTTCATTGCACAGTATACGGTATTAATCAGATTAACCAGCATTTCGACCCCTCTGCGGCTGCGCACCATATAACTGCATAATGGCCAGAATGTTTTCTGTTCGTAATAACTGGCTTCTATCGGCCACCGAAATGCATACAGCATCACGGGTATAAACTGCATCCGGCTGCCCCCTGTCTGGTTTAACGGGGGTTTCCCCTGCCATGCGCAGAATATCTGCAGCTGTTCTGGGGAAACTGTGCTGAAAAATAAACGCCTGCTGCCTTTTGTTTTATCAGCGGATGTAACATACGCCAGGACGTCCTTTTCCCAAAAATGTTAGCCAGGGCACGGCGCACGGCCATATAATAGTCCCCGGTTTTTTCATCAGGCAGCGTAAAACCATCCTGGACAGAAAGCCTTTTTCCATGCAGTGCAGGCCGTCCCCTTTTCCCCGCCCGCTGCGGCGGGGGCCATAAATGACAGGATCAGGCCTGGCATTTCCTATAATGCCAAGGTTTTCATATTCATCTATGATGGAAACAGGCTGCGTCTGCAGTTTTTCCGGTATAAGCTTCAGAGGCATGCCTGCCGTGGCATTCATAAACCTGGAATAATCAGCCTTTGCATAGGAACATGCATAGTAAAATGCATTCAGGGATTTCTTTGTAACCCCTGATAAAAAATGCCTGTACAGGGAACGGATAGAATCTGCCGGTTCTACAGCCAGAATGGATAATACAGGCAAAAACAGGGTTTCAATAGCCGGCGCGGAAAAAGTTTTAAAATAAATATAAAAATAACGGTACAGTCTACCAATCAGGTTGTTTTCGTTGTATAATAAGTTTGACGTACAAGGTCACACCTCTTTCGTGTAAATGTATTCGCAAATTCATTATACACCCGAAAGTGCATTGTGCATTATTTTATTTTCCAAAAAGTTGTAAAGTGGTGTTAGTAAAAACATTTAAGAAACTAAACGAAACAGGGAAAACAAAGGCTATTGAACGTATTTCCGAACTAACCGAAATCCCGCGCTACACCCAAAAAGAAAAGGATCTGCCCGATAAAGCAGAATAAGGAAACAAAAAAGACAGAGCAAAACCCCTGTCTTTTTGTATTTCTATTTGTCGTTGTAGTGTCCTTTACAAGAAAGAATTGTTGTGCTGCTTACTAGCGTCTTGTACACAATTCGGTTCTTCTCATCAATATGGCGACTCCACCACCCAGATAAATTTCCCGATAGCGGCTCCGGATGCCCTGTTCCCTCAAAAGGGGTTCTTTAAATATCTTTAATTAAGTTTATTTATCTTTCTCAACGTTTTCTTGTCCTGTTCCTGCCATTCAAGATATTCATTCCATGCTTCATCTTCCCAAAATATCCCCATGTATCACACCTCAATCAATTCGTGTTCTTTGGGAATGGATTTTCCAGAATCAAGATTTGCAATACGTTCTTCCAATACTTTCATATTGCTTTCACTATAAAATGGGTCTGCCGCCACTTCAAAAGGAATTCTTCTTTCATTGCCAACCTTAACCGCAAAAAAATTGAAAGCCGTACTAAGTGACAATCCCATTTCCTTGCAAGCCGATTCCATTTTCCGTTTTACATCTTCATCAATTCTAAAGTTTACCATTGTCTGTGCCATATGTGCCACACTCCTTTTTTTCTTTATCATTTCACATACAATACACATTGTAAAGCATATCAGTTATATTTTATACACAATTAAGCAATAAAGGAATTTATTAAAAAGAATCTGCCCGATAAAGAGGATTAACAACACAAAAAAAGACAGGAACACACGCCCTGTCTTTTACTTTTATTCTTGCTTATCATTTCCAAGTCATATTTAATTGCTTTTTTTGTTTTGCACAATCTGACAAATACAAATTAATAAGTGTCTGATATGGTATACCGGATTTCTCACTCTGTCCTTTGAAATAATTAATGGTTTCATTATCAATGTTTATAGTTATCTGTTTTTTCAATTTCTTGGCATATGGATTTCTTCGTGCTTCTGTTTTGGAAAAATCATATTCATCCCTCATGCGTAAACCTCCTTAAAATTCATAGTACTGCCTGCTCTCTGTCACTGTTGCTTTTCTTGCTGATATGATACGGATCATTGTGTCGGAATCCCTGTAACAATGGCATACAACAAGAAGCTTTGCCCTATTACTCATACCTAAAATTACAAACCTGTCCTCTTTTTCTGAATGGTCTGGGTCATCCCTTAATAATGCCATTTCATCATAAAACACGCTTACAGCTTCTTCAAACGACACCCTATGTTTTTTCTGGTTTTTTTGGTTTTTGTTTTCATCCCATGTGAATTCTATTTCTTTCATACTTATATTATAATTATTAGATAAATATGTGTCAAGTTTTTTTGCGATGGACTGAACTTCCTGCAAAATATGTGAACTGTTCCATTCCGATATAGGGGATATTTTTCAGTATGTGCCAGATAAAAAAGGCTCTTGAAATCTGTTTCCAGATATGCTTTATTAGACGTAGAAAAGGGAAAAGCCACAGAAGCGGCTCTACCCCTCAAACGATAATGCTAATACCTCAAATGAGGCCAGCCGTCGCTATTGGTAGTAGTGGCGGCTATTTCTTTTTCCCTTGTAAATCTGATAAAACAAATTCGCAAGGGCGACAATGAGTATACCTAAGAACCTGGTTCCTGTTAAAACAGCCACAGCGCACCGAAAGAACCGGTGCATGAAAAGAAAGGAAGTCATTTATTTATACTTAACAAGATTTTTATAGTACTTGACCGAATCGGCAGGTTGCAAAACCTCTTGACAAAACAGGTCTATAGATGTAGACTAGGCTCTGAAAGGTCTATATCTATAAACTGTATAATAAGGAACTGTAAAGAAATAATCTGATAAAGTTACGCCGGATTTTTCTTCGAGAGTGCCAGGCAAAAATCAGGCGCATAGCGGGCTATGTAACTGATTTTTGCCTGGTGCTATCGGAGAAAAAGACAAGTAAGTTTGTTAGATTATTTCTTTACAGTTGTTACTATTCACAGCCAATTTGCTCTTGACAAACATTCTTAGTTATGAGGCTGTAAATAGTAACTTACAGTTCCTAACAGGAGGGGAAGCTATGGAGTATCATATTAGTGAAAGCGAATACCGTTTTATGGAAATCTTATGGGAAGAGGAACCAGTAAGTTCTATGGACATGGTCCGGTTTTGCAGTGAACGGCTAAACTGGAAAAAATCAACAACCTATACGGTAATACGCAAATTAAGTGATAAAAAGATTGTAAGCAGCGAAAATACGATTGTGCGTTCTCTGGTATCAAGGGATTGTATGCAAAAGCAGGAAAGCGATCGTTTCCTAAAACGGAAATTCGGAGGGAGCCTGCCGTCTTTTATTACTGCCTATCTGCAGGACCGGAAACTGACAAAAGAAGAGGCGGAACATCTGCAGAAACTGATCCGCGACGTCACAGAAGATTGATGGAATGGAGGGGAATGATATGGCAGTGGAAATGCTTCATTCAATATTTTATGGAACTGTGCTGCAAAACAGTGCGGCAGGCGCAGTATTTGTATTATTTATCCTGTTTTTTGAAAAATGACCGAGCGGCTGTCCAAAGGTTTTGTCCGGATTTTATGGCTATTGCTGCTCGTGGAGCTGCTTGCGCCGCCGCTGCATGGTTCGCTGTACACTTTGCGGAATCTGGCCATGAATGTGCGGATGATAGAAAATGGGAAAACGTCTGTGGGAGTGAAAGCGGAAGGAAAACCGGATGCAGCGGAGCTGCAGGATCATGTCCCGCAGCCGGAAGAAGGCGTCAAAGATGTGGGTTTACAGGAAAATGAAATGTCGTTACCACGTGCCGGAGAGAAGGATATAAGGAAAGGCATGACGCAGGGAGCCGGGGCAGTTCTTGCGGTTATATGGTTTGCAGGTGTTTTTTGCCTGTGCGTGATTTCTTTGCGCCGCTTTTTGGAGCTTCGAAAAAAGATTGCTGATGCTGATTTTTTACCCGGGGATGGATGCTGGGTAACGGGACGGGTGGATATGCCATTTGTTATGCCCTATATCCCACCGCGGATCTATCTGCCGGAAAATCTTGCGGATTCTGTGTGGGCAGATATCCTGTCACATGAAAGGCAGCATATCAAAAATCTTGATCCGCTGATAAAATGCCTTGCTGCGTTTGCGGTGGCAGTCCACTGGTTTAACCCGCTTGTATGGGCTGCATATGTGTTTATGGGAAAAGACCTGGAAATGTACTGCGATGAACGAGTCATGCACGGAAAAAGCATAAATGAACGTAAGCGTTATTCTAATGCACTGTTGGAATTCGCATCAAGGGCAAGCGGCCTGGCCGTTATCATGCATTTTGGCGAAAGCAATACTGAGCATAGGATACGGCACATCTTATATGCAAAAAAACCCCGCTTTGCCGTTGCTTTTCTGCTTGCTGTCATTGTGGGTGTGAGCGGTATATTTTTTCTGACTGCCAAAAAAGTAGATGGGAAAGGGGATGCTCATACGCCTGGGAAGGAAACAGAAGCGCTGCTGGCCGGGAAAATCAAGGAACGCTCCGGCGGCCTGCTGTTAAAAAAATGTTATGCGGATTTTGATGGGGACGGGACAGGTGAAATGTTTGCGGTAACAGGGGCAGCAGGAGAGGTGGCAGAAGGGCCAAGCCAGATCTGGTATGCAGGCCCGGAGGGTGTAACGTGCCTGATGGATGATGAGGAAGGCTATACGGCCATCTGGCAGGATGAAGAATGCATACATACGGTCAATGGCAGCCAGAAGCTGTTCGTTGTGGCATGCGGCACAGGTGGGAGCACCATTTTTTCGAAATGCTATTACGTAAGGTCTGGAAAAGCGTATGAAGTGGTCACAGGCGCATATCTGGAACAGCTTGATGGGGAAGATTTTGCCGTCTATCCGGATGCATATGACAATGTGTATATGGACGGCAGCTGGAGCGGGCATACACGCAAAGCGTATTATCTGAAATGGACAGGAAATGGTTTTGAAGAATATACAGCAAAAGAGATCTCCACAGATGAACTGGAAAAATATGATGACGCAGAAAACATAGTAAGGCGGATCAAAGGAGCGGGTTATGAAATCAGCTCCGTCTATTTAAGAAGTAACGGCATAATAAATATCAATGTAATCCAGGATTTTGATTCCGGCAGAAGTTATGAAAATGTCACATTGAAAATAGAAGATGGCAAAGTACATGTTGTCAGTACAAACCCAGCCAGAAGCAATTTAGACGTAAGCGATATACTGGAAGTATCTTCTTATGGCGGAATTTACAAAGAGTCATGGTTCCATGTGCAGGAAAAAAACGGAGCAGGCAGCAGCATGCAGGAAAAAAGTGTGAAAGGCGGCGCCTTATAAACCAGGCCGTACCCAAAAATATATAGGGTGGGTTAAGGAGGAAAATGAAAAAAGTAAAACTGACCGTATTGTCTGCAATTGTATTCAGTATAACGATGGGACTTTTGACACCAGTGCTGGCGAAAGGAAAGGCAAAAAAATCGGCATCCAGAAATCAGATGGATGCTACAATACCCCAAAAAATAAAGGATGCATTAAAAATTGCTGACACCTGCAAAATAACTTTTGTTGAAGAAAATGAGAGCGTTACCGGCAGCTATAAATATTGGGCCACAATATAATACACTGCAAAACACCACAATCCCAAAACAGAACTGGCTGTTGTATCGGGAAAACAGTATAAGGAACTGCCGCAAAATAATATGTATTATTTCTACTTTTTACAATGTCTATATACCAGAGTTGTTCTTGCAAATTTGTTACAAATTATTATGCGACAGTTACTATGAAAAAGTGCCATCAGCCATGCCTTTTCATGGCTCCTTCATTTATCCTGTTTTCTATTACACCCGCTCTATGATTCCAGCATCCCAGCCGTGTCCTCCAGATATTTGATGATTGAAAGATGCTGCGGGCATTTGCTTTCACACTGGCCGCACTTGACGCAGGCAGATGCCTTTCCCATTCCCAATGTTCCAGTATAATGATTATAATAATTCTTTGAACGGATGACCTGCGGTTCCCCAAATTTGCTAATGTCATTCATCAATTTGAAATAATCAGGAATCCCGATTTTCTGCGGACAGCCGTCCACACAGTAACGGCAGCCGGTACAGGCAATGTTTTCCCTCGAAACGATGATTTCAGCTACTTTTTCCACCATTTGTTTCTCGCTGTCCGTCAGCGGCTTAAAATCCTCCATATACGAAAGGTTATCCTCCATCTGCTCCATACTGCTCATTCCTGAGAGTACCATCACCACGTTTTCAAGCGAGGCCACATACTGCACTGCCCACGAAGCAACGGACATATCCGGGCCTGACTCTTTCAAAAGTTTTTCCGCTTCCTCCGGGACATTTGCAAGCAGGCCGCCCTTCACCGGCTCCATAACTAGCACAGGCTTGTTATGCTTTACGGCCACCTCATAACACTTCCGGGACTGCACTTCAAAATTCTCCCAATCAACGTAGTTGAGCTGAAGCTGCACATATTCCATTTCCGGATGGCGCGTTAAAAATTCATCCAACACATCCGCCTTGTCGTGGAAAGAAAAGCCGACATGACGGATTTTCCCCTCTGCTTTCTTCTGTACCACAAACTCAAATGCGCCAATTCTCTCTGCCAGCTCCAGATACTCTTTGTTCATGGAGTGCAATAGATAATAGTCAAAGTAATCCACACCGCAGCGTTCCAGCTGGCTTTGGAAGAAACCTTCCAGTTCCTCCGCTTTCTGGACAATAAAAAAGGTCAGTTTGTCGGTTAGTGTATAGCTGTCACGGGGATACCTCTTCGCTACGCACTCCCGGAACGCAACCTCGCTGTTTCCGCCGCCATGATACGGAAACGCCGTATCAAAATAATTAAAACCCTTTTCCATATAGCGGTCTGCCATTTTGCACAGCGTGTCATAGTCCACCTTCGTGGTATCCGCCGGGTCAGCCAGCGGCAGGCGCATCAGGCCAAATCCTAATTTTTTCGTATTCATCATGTGAAATCCTCCTTGTTTTTATTTGTTATCTCCATCACCCGTCTTTTTCCTGCTTCTGCCTGCCATACAGCCCTTTGATCATCTGAATACCAATCAGCACACTTAGCAGTGTGGTAGACAGATCGGATGCCATCTGGACATGCAGAAGCCCCGTAAGCCCCCAAAGGCGGTTAAACAAATACAGATATGGGAGGTAGAAAAGGCACTGCCGCCCAAGGCTTACCAGCATGGCCCGGAATGCCTGGCCGGTGGCCTGATAAGTACTCATCAACGTAACCTGTACCGCCATAATGGGAACAGCCCATGCCTGTGCGTGTAAAAACTGTGTCCCAATCTCTATGATCTCCCTGCTGCTGGTAAAAATACCCATATATGCGGGCGCAAGAACCGTAAACGGAATCATAAAGATCAGGCAGAGCACAGTTCCTGTCAGCATGGTAAATTTCAGGGCGCCGGTCAGCCTCTTATAGTTTCCCGCCCCATAGTTATAACCGGCAAACGGCACATACCCGGAGATATAGCCAAACAAGACCATAAACTCCATCTGGATCATTTTAAGCGCAACACCATAAGCAGAAACCACAGCGTCTCCATATCCAACCGCAAGATTATTGAACAGTACCATTGTAACGCTGCCCAATATCTGCGAAAGAGACGAAGGTAGCCCGATCTTTAAGACTTCCCTGAAAATCTGGACACTCGGTTTGAAATCACAAGGCCGGATGGACACAATCGTTTTCCCCCGCAGATAGATAAAAAGGTAAAAAACCACCGCCGCCAGATTTCCAATGATTGTCGCCCATGCCGCGCCGGAAACACCCATCCCCAAAACCAGAATGAATACTGGATCAAGAACAATGTTTAAGACTGTTCCGATCACCATTCCGATCACAGCTTCTTTTACTTTCCCTTCCGCCCGGAGCATGGCAGGAAGAATGACCTGCAAAATCAGTACAACGCTGCAGGCCATTACGATCCGCAGGTAATCGCGTGTCGGCCCTATGGTATCGCTGCTGGTTCCAATTACCCCAAGAATAGGCTCCATAAAGAACAGCCCCGCCACAGTAAGTACAAGCATCATGCCGGCAGACACATAAACGGAAACAGCACTTGTCCGGCGTACCTCGTCATATTTTCCCGCCCCAAGGCACCGGGATATGTAGGATGGAGCGCCCGCACCGAACATATTTCCCAACGCCTGAAACACAAGGAATACCGGGAAAGCGAGTGAAATGGCCCCAAGCTGCACGGGATCATCCAGAAGGCCGATAAAATAAGTGTCTGTCAGGTTGTACACGAGCGAAATAATCATGCTGAATACTGTGGGAATGGCAAGTGTCAGAATCGCTTTCGGGATAGGAGCACTTGCCATAAGCTGCAGATTTTCACTCTCATTTTCATTTTCCAATAACTGAAACCTCCATTTCTATCAATTTTTTGTAAAATGGTATTTTGCCCTTGCTTTTCTTTTCTGCTCCATGTATAATAGCTTTACAGTAAATGTTCCTTTTTAGTAAATTAAGATTTACTGTAAATGCAATTATACAATTTGAATTGTTTCTTGTCAAGGGCTTTACAAAAAATTGAAAAGGAGGAACCACGTTGGAATTTAAACAGATACAGGAAATGCTTCTGACGCTGCTTCCGCTATGGAATTACCACATAGCAAAACCGTTCAAGCAGCTATTGGACGAAGGGATCAGCCTTGAGATGTATTACTGCATCAGAACTCTGCAATGGGGCGGTGGAATTATGACCATGTCCGAGCTTGCAGAATACACCAAAATGCAGAAACAGCAAATGACACAGATGGTCAACCGCCTTGTGGAACAGGAGCTTGTGGAGCGCATCTATGATCCGGCCAACCGCAGGATCATTAAAATCCGTCCTACGGATAAAGCCGCTGAGTATATGGAACACTTTTTAGAGCATGATGCCGGGTGCTTCCGCCCGCTTTTAGAAGTAATGGAGCCGCAGGACCTGTCCGATTTCAAAAAAGGCCTGGAACTTCTGATCGGAGTATTTTCCAATCTGCCTTGCTGCTGCCACGGCCAGCCTGATATTGTGTCATCAATGAAAGAAAATACAACATTGTAAGATTTCAAAATATAAAGCCAGGAGGTTTTTATGAAAAAACAATTAGCAGCCCCAATAGCCTGTATTTCACCATTCCCGAACCTGCTTGTATCCTGCCGGGGAAAAGACGGCAGGAACAACGCCCTTGTGGTCGGTTATGCTGCAAACGTATCCGGTAATCCGCCAATGGTGGCAGTCGGCATTGTGCCGGACCATTACTCATGGGAGCTTGTGAAAGAGTCCGGGGAGTTTGCCGTCAACATCCCAACAGCAGGATTTGAGCAGGAATTTTATTATCTCGGCTCCAAATCCGGCAGGGACGAAGACAAGTTTGAAGCCTTGAACCTGAAATGGGAGGATGGCACGAAAGTCAATGCCCCTCTGCTTTCTGACTGCCCGATTTCAATGGAGTGCAAGGTAGTTGACTGTATAAGGACCGGCGACCACGACCTCTTTATTGGTTCGGTTGAAGCTGTACATTGTGATGAAGCATGGCTGGATGAAAACGGCAATCTGGACTTCACAAAAATCAAAATACTTGCAGATGGCCGATGAGCAACGCATCCTTCAAAACCAACGGGATTTCTTTTTGCAAAATATACCTATCATTAAAAATGCACCCAAAGCCATGCTTGGGTGCATTGTATCAAATTGTGGTACGCAAGCCAGATTGGGTATCCTAAAAAGATGGCGTCGTCTGCCTTTATACATATAATAACCGGCAAAAATCCAGAGCCCCATCATAGTTTCTACCAAAATAAATGCCGTATAATCCTCAAGATTCATGCACTTTACCCCCTTTTATTTCTTCATTGCTCCAAAAAGCTGCCAGCAGCTCTACTGCCATAAAACACCAGATCACCGGTTCGCAAAAAATCACTGCATTGTACTGGTATTTTGGGATAAAGGCCAATACAAATATTATTTTTCCAAAAAGTTCTATCACACTGGATAGGATAGGCAGGATCTTCTTCCCAATGGACTGCAGGGCTGTCCGGGTATCGTTGACCAGGCCCAATACAATATAGGCTGGTGCGACGACCCTTAAATACCTGCTTCCGTTTTCTATTACGACCCGCTCATTAGAACCGGAAACCAGCTGGACCAGCTTTGGGGCAAAGAGCCCAAATACCGCCGTCATGGCAAGGGTAACCAGGATATTATATAAATACGCGTATTTCATTGCCTTGCGGATCCGGCCTATCTGCCCTGCGCCGTAATTTTGCGATGCAAATGTCCCTACCGACATAACCATAGCAACAAACGGCATCATGCCAAACTGGTATATCTTCCTTGCCGCCGTATGCCCCGCAATGACCAGGTAGCCTAAGCCATTGATGCCTATCTGTAAAATGGCGCTTCCCGCCGAAACAATACAGCCCATAAAGCCCATCGAAAACCCCTGCGCAGCCATTTCCAAATACAGTTCCTTATCCGGTACAAAATGGGCTTTGCCAGGTATCAAAAATTTTACCCGGCTGTTTATGTAAATCAAGCATAATACGGCAGATACCCCCTGTGCCAGCACCGTTGCAGCCGCAGCGCCCCGGACCCCCATATGCAGGCCAGAAATAAACAAGAAATCAAGCGCAATATTCAGCACCGAAGAAAACGCCAGAAAAACAAGCGGCATAAAACTGTTCCCAACCGCCCTTAAAATCCCCGCACACAGGTTATAAGCAAACATCACAGCGGTAAACAATGTGATGGTCGAAATATAGCCATAGGACTCAGATAAGATTTCTTCCGGCGTATGCAGCAGCTCCATAAACGGAAGCAAAAACCACCTGGCCCCCACTGTCAATACCAGCGAGATGCCTGCCCCAATTACGATTGAAACGGCCACCGAACGTTTGAGCAGTTCCTGGTCTTTGGAACCATAGCTTCTGGCTGACACGATCGATAATCCATTCCCAACCCCTAATGCAAACCCGATCATCAGATCATAGACAGGTGTTGCCGCACCCATCGCTGCAAGCGACGTTTCCCCCAAAATATTCCCAACAATAACGGTGTCCATCGTGTTGTATAGCTGCTGGAACAGGTTGGAAAAGAAAATGGGGATTGCAAATTTGAGCATGGACAGGAAAATACCTCCATTTAATAAATCCACTTCCATGCCCTGTTTTTCTACCTGCCCTATTTTTTGGCTATCCAAATCCGTTACCCTCCATTATAGCATTGATTTCTTTTCAAGTGCCGCTATGTTAGCACCATGCCCTGCATCCTGCAGAAACATCATTTTTTCTTCCTGCAAAACAAGATAGTCCGGCATCCCTTTTTGCCTGATTTGCGGCAAGGCATCCCGCTGGGCAAACCAGCAGATAACCTCGCCCCTTTGTGCCGCGGCGCCTTCCGGCTCCAAATAAAAGTTTTGTTCAAACGGAAGCTGCGCCGTCTGCGCCACGGTTACCCGCAGGCTGTTTTGGGGACGGCTGCCCCAGGCTGGGATAAAATCATGCGCCCGGTAGCCAATGCAGGAAGCCTGCGCGGGCACTGCCTGTTTTACATGCAGGGTAATCCCCCAGTCGGAAGCTTCCAGGGTATGCGCATCGGCCATCTTGATCTTTGAAAAATTTTTACATCCAGTCAGCCTTGCTGCTTCACGGTAGACCGGATTGTCAAATATTTCTTGTGTCTTGCCATAGATCACGTTTTTCCCTTGATCCATAATTAAAAGCTCCTGGCAAAACCGGTAGATTTCATCCCTGCTGTGGGAAACCAGGATGATAATACCTGGATAATCCGCCAACATCCCTGCCAATTCCCTTTGCAGCTGGTCTTTTAAAAAAACATCCAATGCCGAAAATGGTTCATCCAGCAAGATTACCTCGGGCTGGCTGGCCATAATCCGTGCAAGTGCAACCCGCTGCTGCTGCCCGCCAGACAATTCCGACGGCAGGCGCCCCGCCAGGCCATCCAAATGGAATTTAGCGATCATTTCTTCGGCACGCTTCTTTTTTTCTGCCCTTGACCCCCGAATGCCTGCCGCAATATTTTGTGCCGCCGTCATCGTCGGAAAAAGCGCATAATTTTGAAATAAATAGCCAATCCCACGCTTTTGCGGTTTTACATCCCGTTTTGCCTTGGAATCATACAGCACCCTGCCTGCAATGCGGATATACCCCGCATCCGGTGTTTCAATCCCGGCAATGCTGCGCAGCGCCATGCTCTTTCCGCATCCGGATGCCCCCAAAATCCCGATACGGGCAGCCTGGGGCTGAAACTGTATATCCAGGCAAAAGGAACCCAGTTTTTTCTTGATCTGTACTTCTATATCCATGCTGTTTCCTGCACCCTTTTCTTTTTACGGTCGGCTTCCCCTGTTTTCCTTCCCTTTTCTTTTTACTGCCATCTTTCCCCGTTTTCCTTCCCTTTTCTTTTTACTGCCATCTCCCCCTGTTTTCCTTATCGTTTCTTTTTACTACCAGCGTTTCCCCTGATTCCCTTTTTTTCCAGATACCAGGTTCATGGACAGTATAATTACAAAAGCGATTAATATAACCAGCAATGTCCATACACCCGCCGTCTGGTAATCGCCATCCTGGATCACCATTGCAATTTTCTGTGAAATTGTCCCCGTCTTGCCTGGAATATTCCCGGCAAGCATAGAAGTCGCGCCATATTCGCCCAGCGCCCTGGCAAATGTCAGGATGGTGCCAGAAAGGATACCTGGCCAGGCAGCCGGGATTACAACCTGAAAAAATATCCTAGTTTCCGACATCCCAAGCGTGCGCCCGGCATAAATCAGGTTCACATCCAGCTGTTCAAACGCCGCCCTGGCACTCCGGTACATCAGCGGGAATGCAATGACCGTTGCCGCAATGATACACCCAAGCCAAGACTGGACGACCTTGATTGAAAATTTTTCATACAAAAATATTCCAAGCGGCCTGCGCCTGCTAAATAAAAGCAACAGGAAAAAGCCCGCTACCGTCGGAGGCAGCACCATCGGAAGCGTCAATATACCATCGGCTATTGCCCGTTTGCCTGTTGGCGCTTTCATCGAGCGCCATGCGGCAAATATCCCCAAAAAGAACGAAATAGCCGTTGCCACAACACCGGTTTTTAGGGAAATTAACAGCGGGCTCCAGTCCATATACTCCAAAAAACCTATAATATTATCCATCCGGTCCACCCTGGCTATTGACTGTTTTCTTTTATATCTGTATCAAAATAATACGCCTGGAATACCTCTTTTGCTTCCTCTGACAATACATATTCCAAAAACGCTTCCGCCGCTTTTTCTTGTGCATCTGCCGCTTCCCCATTTACCACCAGTGCAATCGGATAAACCACATTCCCTGTCAAATCATAACCGACTGTTTCTAAAATGTCCAGTTCTTTTTCATATCCATAAGTATCTGAATAATAAGTCGTCCCTACCTCACAGGAACCTTCCAAAACAGCAGAAAGGACTTTGCTTACATTATCCTGTTCACTGATTTCCACGCCCCCTAGGGCATCCGATACCTGCTTGGTTGTAATGTCCGCTGGTTCTCCTTCCTGTTGCAGTATGTTCAAATTTACCAGGGCCTGCCTTGTATATTTACCAACTGGGACGCTGCCGCCCGCCAGTGCAATGCTTTCCGCCTTGTGCATGTCTGAAAGCCCGGTAACCTTTGTCCCGCTGCCTTTTCTCGAAATAACGACTACCTGGTTATTCACAACATTGGCCCTAGTCCCTTCCCGTATCAAACCATCTGCTTCCAACTGGTCCATTTGTTTTTGTGCTGCGGAAAAGAAAATGTCACACGCATAACCTTCTTGAATCTGCGTCATCAGCGTACCGGAACTGTCTGCATTATAGGTAACTTCTACCTGCGGGTGTATTTCACAAAACTTCTCCGCCAGCTCCTCCATAACCATATGTAAGCTTGCCGCTATAAATACCTGTATTTCTGCCGGCTCCAAGTCTTGCCTTGTATCTGGTTCGCCCGCCTTTTTT
Source organism: uncultured Eubacterium sp. (assembly GCA_947089855.1). GTDB lineage: Bacteria > Bacillota > Clostridia > Lachnospirales > Lachnospiraceae > Eubacterium_J. The sequence goes on along the minus strand of CAMUML010000010.1, from coordinate 58,665 downwards.
GTACCTGTATCATTATCCGGCACATCTGCCTTTTTTTCACCTGTATCATTATCTGGCACATCTGCCTTTTTTTCACCCGTATCATTATCCGGCACGTCTTCTTGTTTTGCGTCTGCATTGTTATCTGGCCCGCCTGTTTTTCCTGCCTGTCCCGCATGACCGGAACCATCTGCCGTTGCGTCCCCTTGCTGGCCGCTATTTTTACTGCCAGCGCTGCTGCCGCATGCGGAAAGCAGTACACCGCCTGTTAAAACCGCAATCCATAACGATAATAGCCTTTTTTTCAAAATCATTTCCCGCCTTTATCCTATACTTTATATCAATGGCCTTCCCGTTTCCTTTATCCGATACTTTATGTCAATGGCCTTCCTGCCTCGCCTTGCCGTTTCCTACATGTTAACTGACTCTACTGGCATCTTTTTATATCCTGCCCGCACTCCCCGTCTGTGCCCCGCAAAATCCCAAGCCCATGCCCAATGTGCGGAAGCACATATTCCAAACTTTCCTTTACCGCTTTCGGGCTTCCCGGTAGGTTTACGATCAGTGTTTTTTTCCGGATCCCAGAAACGGCACGGCTTAACATTGCACGTCCTGTAATTGTAAGGGAATACTGGCGGACCGCATCTGCAACCCCGTTTGCCATCCGGTCGCAGACAGCCTCTGTGGCCTCTGGCGTAACATCCCGCTGTGAAAACCCCGTTCCGCCCGTTGTAAACACTACATTGACCTGCCGCTGGTCAGCAAGCTGGCACAACTGCCGTTCCAACGCTTCCCGGCCGTCTGGAAGGATCATTTGTGCCACCACTTCATAGCCATGCCTGGCCAATATACCCGCTGCCAACGGGCCGCTGCGGTCTTCCCGCTGCCCTGCGGCGCCTTTATCGCTCAGTGTAATCACAGCCGCCGAAAACGGCCGGTTCTCTTCCAGCGGCAGCATTTCTACTTCCATCCCCACATGGATACTGCCTCCCTTGACTACTTTGGTAAATACGCCTTCCCGCGGCATAATGCAGTCGCCCATCGCCTTGTAAATCTCACAATGGCTGTGGCACTCTTTTCCAATCTGCGTCAGCTCCAAAACAGCTTCCCCTATCCGGAACCTTGTCCCAACAGGCACGGTGCGCAGGTCAAACCCTTCCACCACCAAGTTTTCCCCAAACGCCCCGAATGCCACCTGGGCGCCTGCTTTTTGAAAATCCGTTATTTTTTCAACGGACAGCATACTTACCTGGCGGTGCCAGTTTCCCGCATGCGCATCGCCTTCTATCCCAAAACCAGGCTTTAAACATGCAGTTTCCGTTTCTTTTTTTTGTGTACCCCGTTTCTCACTGATACATATCGCAATTATTTTTCCCAACAATACGTTTCTCCTTTGCTAACCTCCGATTTGAACCATCTGTTTTGCTTCCGTCACTTGTGCGGCCGTTTCAAAACAATGCCCTTGCGGTTTCCTTTGGATAGCCTGGCGGAAAGCCGCACAAAGCGCTTCCATCTGAGCCGTCTGGCCTCCTGGGCCTAACGGATTTGTCTTGGCTGGCGGATGGGGTATACCAGCTTCCTGGCCACGCAGGATAGGCATTAAGTCAATACTGTCTTCAAAACAAAGGCATGGCTTTAGCTTCCCCGTTGACGTCAGACGCAGCCGGTTGCAGCTGCCGCAGAATTTTCCATGCATAGCACTGATAAACCCGATACTGCCCTTTGCTCCTGGTATTTTATAATATTCCGCCGGGCCATTTCCATGAATGCTTGTATCTTTTTCCAGCTGAGGCCACCGCTTCCTTATCTGGTACAACAGCCCATCGTTGTAAACAGGCTCATAACCTTTCCCATGCCCAATCGGCATCATTTCTATAAAACGCACATCCAAAGGCATCTGCACGGTAAGCTGTATCAAATCCCCCCATTCCTTATCATTGACCCCTTTTAAGAGCACGCAGTTAACTTTTGTTTTCAATCCTGCCCCCACTGCCTGCCGAATACCTGCCAACACTTGGGAAAGCCCATCTGTTCCGGTAACCGCCTGGTATATGTGCGGCTGCAGTGTATCCAAGCTGATGTTTACCATATCCAGCCCATTTTCCAAAAGCTGCGGCAGGCATTCCTGCAAAAGGATACCATTGGTCGTCATAGTAACCTGCTTAATCCCCGAAATCTTTTTCAGCATTCCTACCAGGCCCGCGCAGCCTTGGCGTACCAACGGCTCGCCGCCTGTAATTTTAATCTTTTGTACCCCTTCCTTTGCAGCAGCACAACAAATACGCCCAATTTCTTCAAAAGACAATACTTCTGCCTTTGGAACTGGCAAAATCCCTTCTGGCATACAATAACGGCATCTCAGATTACACCGGTCTGTAATCGAAATCCGCATATAATCAATGCCCCTTCCAAATCTATCATCCATATCCCCTACCGCCCCATTCCCAGCGATAAAACACTCATTTCCATAGTCCCATACCTGGGCAAAGAACCCCGTCCATTTAAAGCTGCCGAAAAGCAATTTATCTGTTGGCCCACGCCATGCAGCGGAGTGCGTGGCGTGGGTGTGAAAAGTAACGATTTACTCCATGCCAAGAACTTCCAGCATTACCTCAATGGCCCCACCACATACCATGCCTTCTTCCTCTGCTTCCCTTCCGGTCATATCCACTTGGCATAATTGGAACTTCTTCACCCCATCTTCCAGCAAATGCTGTGCTTTTTGTAAGATTTTTGCTTCCGCACAGCCGCCGCCAATTGTGCCAATACAGCTTCCATCCGCCAATACCAGCATTTTCGTACCAACTTCACGCGGCGCAGAACCTGTCCGGCTTATAATCGTCGCCAACACTTTCCGCCCTGCCGCCCGTTTTTCATCCAAAATAGCATCCAGCATCCCTTGCGGGAATCCACTGCCTGGATTTTTATTTTTAACCTGGATCAGCTGTGCCATAACAGCAACTGCAATTTCCTCCGGCGTCCTGGCCCCGATCTCCAGACCAATCGGCGTATAAACACGGTTGATTACATCTGCATCTGCACCATTTTCAATAAGCGCCTGCTTGACAGCCGCTGTCCGCTTCCTGCTTCCCATCATGCCAATATAGGCATGCTCCTTTTTCGCAATGCGCTCCAGGCAAATCTGGTCATAACGGTGCCCCCTCGTAACAATGATAAAATACACATTTTTGCCGCCCGCAATCGTTTCCAGCCCCTGTTCAAAAGGCCTGCAAATAACTTCCGAAGCCCCAGCCTGCCTGGCATGCCCTGCAAACTCCGCACGGTCTTCCAACACTGTCACCTGGCACCCCAGCATCCTCCCGATCTGAATCACCGGAACCGACACATGGCCACCCCCACAGATTACAATTTCAGCTTCCCCAGCCAGCATTTCACAAAAAACAGTGTCCATCTGCGATCCATAAATTCCGGTTTTTGACACTTCGGCCAACCGCACAGCCTTCCCACCAGCACATCCAAGTATATGAGGGCCAAGCTTAGTTCCATCATCCGGCAATTCCTGCGCATCGAAGCCACATTTGGTTCCATCATCCGGCAATTCCTGCGCATCGAAGCCACATTTGGTTCCATCATCCGGCAATTCCTGCGCATCGAAGCCACATTTGGTTCCATCCTCTGGCAAGCCCCGCATTCTTGGCTCCCAACCGGTTTCATCACCCAGCAACCTATGCACTTGGGGTTCCCATCCGGCTCCATCGTCTAGCTGGCCCTTTTGCCACCTTATCCCTTTGCCGCTAGGAAACGGCGACTGCCACCCTATGCCCCTGCCATCTGAAAATAACGCTTTCATACCTTGGCATGCCCCGCCCAAACAAGTTGCCACCATATTTTTTGCATCCGGGTTTAAATTTTTAACTGCCTGGTAGAAATCAAAGTCCCGCATACCACACATTATGCTGCACCACCTTCCTTATTATGTAGCCGCTTACCTGCCATCCGTTTTGCTACTTTCCAAAGCCACAATTCGGAAACGTACAAACTGGACAGTTCAGGCACAGCCCTCCTTCCCCCCAACAGTCAAAATCCCCCTTTTCCAACCGGTCCCCAGCCATAATCCGTGGAAGCACCAAATCAAAAACCGTGCGCTTTGCATACATCACACAGCCTGGCAGGCCCATAATTGGAATACCGCTTTTATCATACGCCAACATAAACATAGCCCCTGGCAGCACAGGCGCGCCATAAGATACTACAGACGCAGCCGCGCTGCGGATAGCCGCCGGTGTTTTATCATCTGGATCTACACTCATTCCACCAGTGCAAACCACCATACCTGCACCTTTTTGCAGCAGGCTTTGGATAGCCGCTGCAATATGCTGCGGGCTATCGTCGCTCATCTCATGCCCCATAATTTCTACGCCATATTCCGAAAGTTTATCTTCTACCACTGGTGTAAACGTATCTGTAATCCTCCCATAATAGACCTCGTTTCCAGTCGTCACAATCCCCGCCGACATTTTCAAAAATGGCTTCAGCTCAAAGATCGGCGTATCCCCAGCCACCTGCCTGGCACGCCGCATTTTTTCCTTTTCTATTACAAGCGGGATCACCCGCATACCTGCAAGTATATCCCCTTTCTTTACCGGAAAATTCCCGTGGCGGCTGGCAATCATCATTTCACCAAGCGCATTCACTTTCTCAAGCCGGGCGCTGTCAATTTTCAACAGCCCGTCGCATTCTGCGATCAGTTCGATCTTCCCCTCTTTGACCTCCGATGGGCGCATATGGCTGTTTGCACAGATTTCATACAGGATCTGGGCAGCGTCATTTTCATGGAGCATCGTTTCATCATTTTCCCATATATAAATATGATCTTTCCCCAAACGCAGCAAAACCGGAATATCTTCCTCCGTAATGACATGCCCTTTACGGAACCTGGCTCCTTTCGAAACCCCTTTAATGATCTGCGTAACATCGTGGCAAAGGATATGGCCGGCTGCTTCTTGTGTTTTTATATATTTCATAATGTTTGCCCTTTCTGTAGTGCTTTGGTGTAATTGGAGCTTCTGAACAGGATGTATTCAAATGCTTTTTGGGGACTCCCGGGCGCTTGTTTCATGCTTTTTATGGACTCCCGGACGCTGCATCCACCTCCCGCGCAGCCAGCGTCCAAGCCCCCTCCTATAGCGTATAACGCTTGCTCAACACTCAAAAATCACCTACCCCAAACCGAATTGCATCTCAAAACAAATCGCTCTTTAAAAAAATTTCCCTATACCCTTCTTCCGCCGCCCGCTTCACCCGTTTTTCATACTCTTCAAACGCCTCCAGCAAAATAAGCCCGCGCTCCGTCACCGAAGCCGCCCCTCCATTTTTGCCGCCTGGCTGGCGTTCTACGATCTGGCTGCCAAGCCCATCCTCTGCGTCACGGATAATGCCCCAGCCTTTACTGTAGGAAATCCCAGCCGCAATACAGGCTTCCCTGACAGAACCGGTATGGATAATCCCACGCAACAATGCCGCCGTCTGTTGATTTACCAGCATTTTATAGCTTTCCAGGGACACTTCGACAGACGGATGTATTAATCCGGCATTGTGCAGGCTAGCCAGGCGCTCAAAATCATCCCTTGTATTCACATCCATTAATATCGCTTCATCGTCCACTGGAATCCGTACACGCTTAAGCCCAGGTATGGCGCCCAGTGCCCCGCGCAGGCCCCCTTCCCCAGAATAAGCTAAAATTTCTGGGATCAGGGATGCACAGATTAAGATCGGATGTCCGGATTTTCCTCCATAGGCTGGCTGCACTACGTCCCCATCCTGCGCCAACAGTGCTTTTACGGTTTTTTCCATAAAAAATGGAATGTCTACCGGGCAAAATAATACCCTGCTGCAGCGGCCTTGAAAATATTTCAGTCCGATTTTCACTGATTCAAACATGCGTGTTGTTTGGTATGCATGATTTTTTAGGAATGTTATATTAAAACTATGTAATTCTTTTTCCAGCTGTGCCGACCTGTGGCCAGTTACCACCGCAATATCACTGATCCCTGCCCGTTGGCAGTTTTGGATCACACGCTCGGCCATTGCACGGTTTTCTACTTTCATCCATTGCTTAAACTGCATCATGCGGGTTGAGATTCCAGCAGCTGCAATGATTGCGCCTGTCTGCATAAGAACACTCCGACATACTCTATTTTTTCAAAGCTACTACTTCGATTTCCACCAATGCCCCCTGTGGAAGCGCTGCTACCTGGAAAGCAGACCTGGCTGGATAGCTGCCTTCTTTAAAAAACCCTTTATACACCTCGTTCATTTTTGCAAAATCGGCTATATCGTTTAAATAAACGGTTGTCTTTAAGACATCGTCCATTGTGCACCCATCTGCTTCTAAGATCGCCTTTATATTTTCCAGTGACTGCTTCGTCTGCCCTTCAATATCGGACGCTACGATCTTCCCTTCCGATGGGACGATCGGGAGCTGCCCGGAAAGGAATACCAGATTTCCAGTATCAACGCCCTGGGAATATGGGCCGATTGCCTGCGGTGCATTGGTTGTACTTATAATTGTTTTCATTTTTGACCTCCTTAGATTTCATTTATGTAATAAACTAAAAAAAATTTTTGCTGCCTTAAAAATTTTGCAATTTTCGTATTGAAATTTGCAAAAACGCATGCGATAATAGTATAATTCAGGATTTTATATTTTGCAACCGTTTCATTATTAATTACCGCTAAGAAAAGGAAACTGCTATGACATCAGATATGCTTCAGCAATATACCGTAATTGTCCAATTCCTAGGAAAAACACTCGGCCCGGATTATGAGATCGTCCTTCATGACCTGCACCCGGATCATAATGAAATCGTTGCCATTGCCAATAGCCACATCAGCGGCCGCGGCCTTGGAAGCCCGCTGACCAATGCTTCTTTAAAAATGTTGGCCGGCAAGGCTTATGAAACCGACGACTATTTATGTAATTATAAAGGGATTGCAGAAAACGGGCACCTCCTGCGCTCATCCACAATGTTTATTAAGGATGCACAGGGAAAACCGGCAGGGCTTTTATGCATTAATTTTGACGACAGCCGTTATGAGGATCTGCATCAAAACCTGCTTTCCATTATCCATCCAGAGGAATTCGCAAAGGCTGTTACAGCCCCTGCTGTGGAAGGCGCCCTTGCAGGTGAGGCAAAAACCCCTACACAGCCTGAACCAATTACCGAAAATTTTTCAATGGATATTCCGTCACTGATGCAGAAAATATTTGCCGATGCCACAGTATCCATTACAACCCCTATAGACCGGTTAAACCAGCAGGAGAAAAAAGAAATTATCGAAAAACTGCACAAACAGGGGCTGTTCCAGTTAAAAGGGGCGATTTCTTTTGTAGCCAAACAATTCTGCTGTTCCTCTGCAACGATATACCGGTATCTAAGCGAGCTGACCAGTTAGGCCATGAGGGGTAATGGCCGTTACGCCACTACCCTTTGCCTGCCCTGTATCAACCGGCTGTAATATAACGGCCGCTATAGCTGCTGCAGATTTTTCCGTGGTCTGCCGCAAGCCCGCCCCTTAGGTATACCTGCACGGCCCTTCCTTTTAGCGGTACCCCTTCATAGGGGTTGTAGTCTGCCGCAGACTGCTGCGATTCTTTGGTAAGCGTCCATAATTCTTCCGGATCCCACACTACAATATCTGCATCGCTCCCTTTCGCCAGTACGCCTTTTTTTGGATAGAGGCCGTAAAGCTTTGCAGGGTTTTCGGACAGGCAAGCACACATCTGCTCCAAAGTCAGCCTGCCTGCATTCACCCCATAATGGTAAATAAGGGCAGGCCGTTCTTCCGCCCCAGGCATCCCGCACGGCGTTTTGGCAAAATCATCCCGGCCCATTTCTTTTTGTGCGGTTGTAAAGCTGCAATGATCGGTGCATACCGTCTGTATCCCCCCGTCCGAAAGCGCTTTCCACAGCACTTCCTGATCCTGCCTGCTGCGCAGGGGCGGGGCGATCATATACTTTCTGGCTTCGCTGCCGCCTTCCTCATAACGGCTATCGTCCAGCAACAAGTATTGCGGACAGGTTTCTACATATACCGTCTGGCCCTTGGCCCTTGCCCTGGCTACTTCGCCCCATCCTTCTTTTGAGCTTAAATGTACGATAATAACCGGCGTATCTACGCATGCGGCTATTTTTAAAATACGGCTGACCGCTTCTGCTTCTGCAGCCGCCGGGCGGGTCTTTGGATAGTCCGCCACACTGCGCCTGTTTCCTTTTTTATTCAGGGCTTCTTCCAGGCGCGCATCAATAATGCCTTTGTTTTCACAGTGGACGCCTGCAATCCCGCCCAGCTGTTTTAAACGGGAAAAGATTTCGTAAATGGCTTTGTCATCTACTACCATTGCATCGTATGTCGTATACAATTTGAAAGAATGGATGCCGTTTTCAACGACTGCCGCCAGCTCTTTGCTGACCGCTTCATTCCAATCCGATAATGCCAAATGAAATGCATAGTCGCAGCTGGCTTTCCCATCTGCTTTTTGATGCCAGTGCTTTAGGGCAAAATCCAGGCTTTCCCCTTTATTTTGTGTTGCAAAATCCACAATACAGGTCGTTCCGCCTGCCAATTCCGCTTTTGTGCCAGTATCAAACCCATCCGCTGTAACCGTATTGGAAACATCCAGATCCATATGCGTATGCCCGTCTATAAATCCAGGAAACAGGTATTTCCCAGTTACATCAATCCGTTTTGCATCCTGTGCGGGCAAGTGTTCCCCTATTTCAATAATCGTTTCGCCTTCTGTAAGAATATCGGCCTTCCTGCAGCCGTCCTTGCTAACCACTGTGCCGCCGTAGAATAACTGCTTCATATTGCTGCCTCCCTCTTTTTTGCCTAAACATCATTATACATTTTTTGAAAAGGGGGGCTACCCAAGCAGATAGCTATAATCCGTGCAGACGGTTTCGATTAGCTGCCGCAGCCCTTCAAACATCCGGTTTTCCTGCCCTTTTTCCCAGATAAATTCTTCGCCAAGGTAACGCACCTTGCACTTAATGCTGCCTTTATCCAATACAGTAAACCCTTCGTTCTTGCTGTCCGCCATATCTTTTTCATTTGCAAACAGTGTAAATTTATCCAAATAAGGCGCACTTGCATATGGACAGAAGCTTCTGCAGTTGCCGCATTCATTGCACATATAATCGACATGGATGATCTGCGTGTGGTCCATGCCTGGTACTTGTATTGCGATATTGGCCCGGTTCGGACATACGTCTACGCAGTTTTCACAGACGCTGGAGCATCCCAGGCACCGGTCCGCTTCTTTTTCCCGGCACAGGCCTGCTTCTAAATTTGCGGTTTCCTGTGTATTCCTGCCGCTGCATGGCTCTGCCAATATCCCTTTGCGCCCGTAAATAGCGGCAGGGTCTACGCGCTGTTCCATGCTGGCGGATATTTCTGACCCAACAATGGCTTCCGCCGCTTTGGCCGCCTGTGCCATGCCATTTACCACAAGCGATGGGCCATACAGGCCGTCGCCGACCACATAGACGCCCTCGATATTTGTCTGCAAATTTCCATCTACAAACGCACGCCCTTTTTCATCGACATGGATGCCGTTTTGCTCGTAAAATCCGCTTGGCACTTTTTCACCGACTGCGGCAATCACCGTATCCGCAGGCACCTGTGCAGTTTCCCCTGTTTCTTTTACGCTGGCCCTGCCAGATGCATCCATTTCTCCGAGCGCCATCCGCCCACAGGTAAGCATTCCATTTTCCATCTTAATTGGGGCTAACAGCTCCCTGAATTCCACACCGTCGTCCAGTGCCAGCTGCAGTTCGTGTTCGTCCGCTGGCATATAGCGTTTGGTACGCCGGTATACCAGATATACGTGTTCTACGCCCGCACAGCGCTTTGTAGCCCTTGCAGTATCCATTGCAGTGTTGCCGCCGCCGATTACAACTACGTTTTTGCCCAATTCCACCTGCCCTTTGGTCCGGTTGAAATCTTCCAAAAATTCCAGTGCGTTATACGCCTGTTTGCCTTCCAATACAAGCTGGCCCCGCTCATAAGCGCCGACTGCCAGGATAACTGCATCGTAAGCTTCTTTTAATTCTTTTACCGGCGGTGCTTCTTTGCCGCACAAAACTTCTACGCCTAGTTTGTCCAGCAAAGTGGCATCTTTCGCTATTACTGTATCATCGATACGGAAATCCGGGATAACTGCACTGACAATGCCGCCAAGCCGCCCGCGTTTTTCATAAACCGTTACTTTTACGCCAAGCCTTGCCAGATAATAAGCTGCCGCCATACCGGATGGGCCGCCGCCGACAACGGCTGCTTTTTTACCGTTTGCTTCTGCCGGCTTTACGGTTTTTAGTACATTATCAAAAGCGTTTTGTGCACAGAGCAGCTTGGTATCGCGGATCTGTACCGGTGTCTCGTAAAAATTACGGGTGCAGTGGCTTTGGCATCCATGTGCACAGATCGTACCCGTTATAAAAGGCAATGCGTTCCGGTTTAAGATCACTTGCAGCGCTTCTTCATAACGCCCCTCGCCAGCCAGTTTTACATAAGTTGTAATCTCCTGATGGATCGGGCAGGCATTTTCACAAGGTGCGGTATGGCAAAACAGCAACGGCACTTTTTCCGATGATTTTCTGGAAGCAGGGAGTTTTGCAGGTTTTGTATGGTGTTTATCGCTTACGACATCTTCTGCAATTTTTATCAACGCCTGTACGTTTATCCCCTGGAACGGCTTTGCCTCCAGGCCGTCTATAATCTCTGCCATCTGTTTTAAGCGCTGGTAGCCGCCCGGCTTTAAAATAGTCGTCGCAACGGTTACCGGCCACACGCCCGCACCTACAATTTTGTCAATATTAAATGCATCAGCCCCGCCGGAATAAGAAATACGCAGTTTCCCGTCAAATTCCCGCGACAGCTTTGCAGCAAGTGCAATGGATAACGGAAACAGGGACTTGCCGGACATATACATTTCTTCGCTTGGCAGTTCCCCCGCTTTTACATCTACCGGGAAGGTATTGGTAATCTTTACGCCAAATTCCAGGCCAAGGCTGCGGGAAAGGTCCATTAGCCGCTGCAGCATCGGAACGGCATCCCGGTATTGGAGGTCGTCTTCAAAATGGAACCGTCCGAACGCAATGTAATCATAGCCCATATGGTCCAGCGTATCCCTTGCAAACTCATACCCAAGCAGCGTCGGGTTGCATTTGATAAATGTATGCATCTTCTTTTCTGTCAGCAGGTAATTGGCAATGCTTTCAATTTCCTGCGGCGGGCAGCCATGCAGTGTGGAAATTGTTACGGAATTGCAGATAAACGGCGTAATCTGCTCAATATCTTCCTTTGTCACATGCTGATATTCGCCCACGTGTGCCAACAGTTCTTGCCGGCATTCTTCAAATACCGGTGTCTGTGCGGCATTTTTCATATGCTCGATAAAATCATCTATTTTTTTCGTTTTGATCCCTTCCAGGTCATAGCCGACACTGATATTAAACTGGAAGCCATCCAGGCTGCCAAGCCCATATTCCTTTGCCATAAACGCAAGCAGGAACCATGCTTTGATATATTCATCCTGTGCCTGCGGGACATACAGCTCCGTGGACCACTCGCAGTTATAGCCTTCATCGTCTGCTTTGATACAAGGCTTATTCACACAGGCTGCCAGCTCGGCGCCATCCATTTTCTGTACTGTTTTCAGTTCAAAAAAACGGCTCCCTGCATAATACGACGCTGCAATATTTTGTGCCAGCTGGCTATTTGGGCCTGCTGCCGGGCCGATCGGCGTTTCCAGGCTACGCCCAAAAATCGTGCGCGCTTTTGCCGCATCTGCAATATACGGCCTATGTACACCGAAAACGGACCCTTTTGTATCGTGTTCTGTCCGCATCCAACGAAACAGCTGCGCAAATGGCATACATGTCATTATATCGCCCATAATAGTACCCTCCTTAAATCCTCATAAGTTTCCTGTACAAATGCCTGCATATCCGCCCATGCTTTTCCAAAACTTTGCAAATATGCAGCCTTTGTTATCCATTTTACATTTCAAAACTATGCAGGCAATCCTGCTGGCGTTATCCATTTATGCTTTTCCAAAGCTGCGCCGACGATTCCCTGCATTTTGCCATAACTTCCTTCGTATCCGCCACTTTTACTTCCCGGTCCTGCATCAGCACTTTGCCGTTTGCAACCGTCGTAACGACATCGTGCCCGGTCATGCCAAACAGGATATGGGAATTTAAGTTGTTTTGGTCCAGATGCGTTGGCGGGTCATAATCTACCACAATGACGTCTGCCGCAGCGCCTGGGCGGATCACACCAAGCGGTGTTTTAAAATAGCGGTTTGCAATTGCTGCATTATTTTCAAACAGCATCTTTGGAACTTCACCCCATGCGGCATTGGCATCACATAAATGGTGTTTATGCAGCACATTCGCCACTTTGTAGGATTCTGTCATATCGTGTGTATAGCCGTCCGTCCCTAAGCCGGTCAGGATACCGCGTTTTACAAGCTCCATCGTCGGCGGGCATCCACAGGCATTGCCCATATTGGATTCCGGGTTATGTACTACCATAGTACCAGTATCGTGGATCAAGTCCATTTCATGCGGGTTGATATAGATGCAATGGCCAAGCAGTGTCTGTTCCCCAAGGATATTCCAGTCCATCAGCCGGTCTACGATGCGTTTGCCATATTTCTTTAAACAATCGTGCAGGTCTTCGATCCCTTCCGCCACATGGATATGGTACCCTACCCCGTCTGGCTTTTGCGATGCCGCCAGTTCCATAGTCGCATCGGATATAGTAAACTGTGCGTGCATCCCCATCATGCCCGCAACCATATCCGTGTCATCTTTTAACGCATAACGGATAAATTCCGCATTTTCCATAACCGACTCCCTAGCCTTTTCCATGCCGTCCCTGTCCGATATTTCATAGCAAAGGCACGCACGCACGCCAAGCTCTTTTGCAGCATCCGCAATGGTAAACAGGCTGTCTTTGATATGCCCAAAGCTGGCATGATGGTCAAAGATCGTAGTTACCCCGTTACGGATACAGGAAATCATGGTATCCATTGCGCTGTATTTGACCTGTTCCAAAGTAAGTTTCCGGTCAATCGTCCACCACTGGCCATCCAGAATATCCAGGAACCCTTGCGGGTTATATCCTTTGATGCTTAAGCCCCTAGCCATTGCACTGTAAATATGTTCGTGCGTATTAATAAATGCAGGCATAATAATGCCGCCTTTTGCATCTATAAATTCAAAGCCTTTGTACTTTTCTTTCAGTTCGCTGCAGGCACCTGCTTCCACAATCTTTGCCCCGTCAACTGCTACCGCCCCGTCCTCAATATATGGCATACTGCTGTCCCTCGTAAACAGCTTGCCGTTTCCTATTATAAAAGCCATATTATGCTCCTCCTTCTTTTTTCATAATTTTAATAGACGCTTCCTCTTCCTTCTCTTTTGGCAGCACAAGGTTTAATATGATCGCTACGATCGTGGCAAGCACAACCGGGGACTTCCCAAAAATAGTAGTAACCCATGCCGGAAAGCTGGCCAATGCAGCGTTTGCCTGTGTAATACCCATACCAAGCGCGATCGAAAGCCCAACAATCGTGGTATTCCTGTAATTCATCGGTGCCGCAGTAACTAGCTTGACGCCTGTCATCGCGATCGATGCAAAAACCGATACGGTGGCCCCACCTAACACACAATGCGGAATTGTCGTCAAAAGGGATGAAAACTTTGGAATCAGCCCAGCGACCAAAAGGATGCCTGCCGCAATCCCAAATACCTTTTTAGCTACTACCTTCGTCGCAGACACGATCCCAACATTCTGGCTGAACGTCGCGGTCGGAAGGCCGCCGAAAAAAGCGCTGAATATATTGCAGCATCCATATGCGACAATGCCCCCGTTTAATTCTTCATCTGTCGGCATACGGTCTAACCCGCCTGTTGTAGTTGCCGTAAAATCGCCAATGGCCTGTATGGAATTAATGGCAAATAAAACGCCGAGTGCCACGCATGAAGACGGCTCAAATGCAAGCCCAAAATGCACCGGTTTTGGCAGCTGGAAAAATGATGCCTGCGCAACGGCCGAAAAATCAACCATCCCAAAAAATAACGATACGATATAGCCTGCAATGATCCCAATTAGAATCGAAGATAATTTCCATATCCCTTTGCCGTAATGGTTCAGCCCCGTTACAATAATTAACGTAACCACTGCAACCAGCCAGTTTTGCCAGGAGCCATACCCCTCATTGCCGGTACCTCCGGCCATATAGTTGATCGCCGTAGGATACAACGAAAGCCCGATTGCAAATACAACCGTACCTGTTATCAGGGGCGGGAAAAATTTCCGGATCTGCTTGATAAAAATACCTACTAAAATAGCGATCGCACCGCCCACAACCTGCGCCCCAAGTATGGAGCTTACCCCGAAGTCGCCCGCAATTGCCTGCATAGTAGGCACATAGGCAAAACTAATGCCCATAATAACCGGAAGCCCGGATCCGATTGAGAACGCTTTCCCACGGACCATTGGATACAGCTGGACCAGAGTTGTAATTGCCGACATGACGAGTGCAGCCTGAATTAAGATTACGGAATCTTCTCCAGAAAGCCCGGCGGCCCCAGATACAATAATTGCCGGCGTTACACACCCGACAATCATGGCTACCACATGCTGCAGGGCAAGTGGTAGCGCCTGTATGGCCGAAGGTTTTCCATCCAGCCGGAACAATTCAGCAGACATGTTCGCTTGAGTTCCATTGTTCATTTGTAACATTTCCTCCTTTGCTTTGGGTGTATGTTGCAGATACTTTTTGGGCAAAAAATTTTTATGAGGTATCGTACCATTACCAAATATACTCTAACATAGCATCCTTCGTTACCTCTGCAATGCGAAACCCATTTTCTCGTGCAGTTTCAACAAATGCTGCTTTCTTTAGAATTATTTTATCATCTTTATTACCAAAATGCAATCCCTTTATAAAAATTTTTTCTATAAATAATAATTTTTTATTAAACAATGCATTTAGAAAATTGTATATTTTTTCATGAATAGATAAAAGATGCGCCAACCGGATACTTATTTAATAAGGTAGTATTCGATACTAACATTCATGTAGTAAAAATATTTAATAAAAAATTTGTATTTTGAAAAAATTTTTTTAAATTTCTATTGCTTTTTTCTTTTCTGATGCTATAATAAATATAGACAAATAAATTACGAGGCAGACAAACCGTAGTAAGAAAATCTTGATCGGCATCCGTGTATAATTGCGCCTATCAACCGTTATACGGCAAATAGGTATACTTATGGAGGCTGTAAGACAGGAGGCTGGCATGGCAGATACGATACTGGAAATTTTAAAACAGGTCGCGGCGGGGCTGGCAGCCCAGTTTGGGGAAAACTGTGAAGTCGTGATACACGATCTGGCTGGCAGCAATAAGGATGCTTCCATTGTACATATTGAAAACGGCCATATCACAGGCCGCCAGGCTGGCGGCGGGCCTTCAGGGGCTGTGCTTTCAGCCTTAAAGCATCCGGAAGGCCCGCTGGCTGACCGGCTTGCATATCTTACCAAAACAGAAAGCGGGCGCACGTTAAAATCCAGTACCTTGTATATTAAGGATGGTTCTGGCCGCCCGCGCTATATCCTCTCTATCAATTATGACATTACAAACCTGCTTGCGTTGGAAAACAGCATCCACTCGCTGACTTCCTGCCCGCCTGATGCAGACGGCAAGCCGGGCTCCCAGGCATCGCATACGATTACGCATGATGTCAGTACCCTTTTGGATGAATTAATTGAACAGTCAGTCAACCTGGTCGGTATCCCGGTGCCGCTGATGACAAAAGAAGATAAAATAAAAGCCATTAATTTTCTGAACGATACCGGAGCTTTTCTTATTACAAAATCTGGAGATAAAGTCGCAAAATATTTTGGCATCTCCAAATACACACTCTATAGTTATGTAGATATTAACAAATAAGGAGGACGCATCATGAGCAAATCAGCAGGGAGTCCGATCAAATGGACGGCCAACCATATTACCCCAAGCGACGATAGGCAGCTTGCAAACATGTCCCTGGAAGAAATGAAAAAAGCCAGCAACTTCCACAAAAGTTTTCCACAGTATGCCGTAACGCCTTTGACCAGGCTTTCTGGACTGGCCGGATACTTGGGCCTTGGCCGTGTCTATGTGAAGGATGAATCCTACCGCTTTGGCCTAAATGCATTTAAAGTACTCGGCGGTTCGTATGCGATCGCAAGATATATCGCAAAAGAAATCGGCAGGGATGTCAGTGAAGTGCCTTATAGCTTCCTTACTTCCAAAGAACTTCTGGATACGTTTGGCCAGGCAACATTTTTTACGGCTACGGACGGAAACCACGGGCGCGGGGTTGCCTGGGCAGCAAACAAGCTGGGCCAAAAATGCGTGGTGCGTATGCCAAAAGGCTCTACGCAAACGCGGTTGGAAAATATTGCAAAAGAAAACGCAGTAGTAACGATCGAAGATATGAATTACGACGATTGTGTGCGCCTGGCGGCAAAAGAAGCCGAAGAAACAGAACGCGGCATTATCGTCCAGGACACGGCATGGGACGGCTATGAAGAAATTCCTACCTGGATCATGCAAGGCTATGGGACGCTTGCTATGGAAGCAGACCAGCAGCTTGCCGCAGACGGAAGCCGTCCAACCCATGTATTTGTCCAGGCTGGCGTAGGTTCCCTTTCCGGTGCCGTTGTTGGCTATTTCGCAAACCGTTTCCCAGAAAACCCTCCTATTATGGTGGTAGCGGAAGCAGGGGAAGCCGACTGCCTCTACCGCTCGGCATTGAAAGCCGATGGAAGCCGTGTCAATGTAACGGGCGATATGCTTACGATCATGGCCGGCCTGGCCTGCGGCGAAGCCAATACCGTTTCCTGGGATATTTTAAGGAATCACGTAAGCGCCTTTGTTTCCTGCCCAGACTGGGTAAGCGCTAACGGGACACGTATCTATGGTTCTCCATGCCGCGGTGACGAACGGGTAATTTCCGGCGAATCCGGCTCGGTAACAATGGGGCTTTTACATGCCATTATGACAATGCCGGAATATAGGGATTTAAAAGAAACACTGAAATTGGATGAACATTCCCAAGTCCTGCTCGTATCCTCAGAAGGCGATACGGATCCAGACCGCTACCGGGAAATCACATGGGAAGGGCTTTGCGGCACGGATAAAGAGCCATTTGCGGATTTAAAATAAATATAATTTTCATTTTCCACAAACTATACATAAAATAAAAAATATACAATTCAAATATAAAAATTCACAGGAGGTACCGCCACATGTTAGATTTTGAAAAAATTAAAGCAGCAGCAGAAGGTTACAGCAAAGATATGAACGCATTTTTACGCGCCATTGTAAAAAATCCAGGGGAAAGCTGCGATGAAAAAGCGCATATTGATACGATTGCTGCTGAAATGAAAAAAGTGGGATTTGATGAAGTCCAGATTGACCCGCAAGGCAATGTGATCGGCTATATGGGCAACGGGGACAAGATCATTGCCTATGATGCACACATTGATACCGTAGGCATCGGCAACCGTGAAAACTGGGAGTTTGACCCATATGAAGGCTACGAAAACGATACGGAGATTGGTGGCCGCGGCGTTTCCGACCAGTGCGGCGGCATTGTTTCTTCTGTATATGGTGCCAAGATCATGAAAGATTTAGGGCTTATCCCGCAGGGATGCAAGATCATGGTAGTCGGTACCGTCCAGGAAGAAGACTGTGACGGGCTTTGCTGGCAATATATTATAAACGAAGACAAAGTACGCCCGGAATTTGTCGTATCCACAGAACCAACCGACGGCGGGATTTACCGTGGCCAAAGGGGCCGTATGGAAATCCGTGTCGATGTAAGGGGTGTATCCTGCCACGGCTCCGCACCGGAACGCGGTGATAACGCTATTTATAAAATGGCTGATATTTTACAGGACATCCGTGCATTAAATGAAAATGACGCCGAAGAAGGTACCGAGATCAAAGGCCTTATTAAAATGCTGGATGAAAAATATAACAAGGACTGGGAAGAGGCGCGCTTCTTAGGCCGTGGCACGGTAACCGTTTCACAGATTTTTTATACTTCCCCAAGCCGTTGTGCCGTAGCAGACTCCTGCTCGATCTCCCTTGACCGGCGCATGACGTTTGGCGAAACATGGGAAAGCTGTTTGGATGAAATCCGCAACCTTCCAAATGTAAAAAAATATGGCGACGACGTAAAAGTATCTATGTATAACTATGACCGTCCATCTTACACCGGATGCGTTTATGAAATCGAATGCTATTTCCCGACTTGGGCTATTCCAAAAGACCACAAGGTTACAAAGGCTCTGGAAGCAGCCTACAAAGGGTTATACGGCGAACAGCGTATTGGTGCTCCGGAAACCTTGGAAATGCGCCAGGCACGCCCATTAACGGACAAATGGACATTCTCTACCAACGGCGTATCTATTATGGGGCGCAACGGTATCCCATGTATCGGGTTTGGCCCAGGTGCGGAAGCGCAGGCCCATGCACCGAATGAAAAGACCTGGAAGCAGGATTTAGTAACCTGCGCCGCTGTATATGCAGCACTGCCGTCTGAATACTGCAAATAATACATTTTAATTATATTACTATTTATTTTTTATTCTATTTTGAGCAAAAACTATGTTTTCCATAAAAACCAAGGAGGATTTTACTATGGGCACAATGAAGACTTTACAAGACTATATCGACAAATTAAACAAATTAAACTTTAAGGAAATGTACAATGGCGACTTTTTCCTTACCTGGGAAAAAACGGATGAAGAACTGGAAGCTGTTTTTACAGTTGCGGATGCACTGCGTTTTATGCGCGAAAATAACATTTCTACAAAAGTATTCGAAAGCGGCCTTGGGATTTCCTTATTCCGCGACAATTCTACACGTACCCGTTTTTCCTTTGCTTCTGCCTGCAACCTGTTGGGCCTGGAAGTACAAGATTTAGATGAAGGGAAATCACAGGTAGCCCACGGTGAAACTGTACGTGAAACCGCAAATATGATTTCTTTTATGGCGGATGTTATCGGTATCCGTGACGATATGTATATCGGAAAAGGCAATAAATATATGCATGAAGTAGTAGATGCAGTTACACAGGGAAATAAAGACGGCATCCTGGAACAGAAACCTACACTCGTAAACCTCCAGTGCGACATTGACCATCCGACACAGGCAATGGCTGATATGCTGCATATTATCCATGAATTTGGCGGTGTCGAAAACTTAAAAGGCAAAAAGCTGGCTATGACCTGGGCTTACTCCCCTTCCTATGGGAAACCGCTTTCTGTCCCGCAGGGTATTATCGGCCTTATGACCCGGTTTGGTATGGACGTTGTACTTGCCCATCCGGAAGGCTATGAAGTATTCCCGGAAGTAGAAGCAGTGGCTGCTGAAAATGCAAAGAAATCCGGCGGCACTTTTACAAAGACAAACAGCATGGCAGAAGCGTTCAAAGATGCAGATATTGTATATCCAAAGAGCTGGGCTCCGTTTGCCGCTATGGAAAAACGTACCGAACTGTATGGCAACGGCGATACCGAAGGGATCAAAGCATTGGAAAAAGAACTGCTGGCACAGAATGCACAGCATAAAGACTGGGCCTGCACAGAAGAGCTGATGAAAACAACAAAAGACGGCAAAGCACTTTATTTACACTGCCTGCCGGCGGATATTTCTGGCGTAAGCTGCGAAGAAGGCGAAGTAGACGCTACTGTATTTGACCGTTACCGCAACCCGTTATACAAAGAAGCAAGCTTTAAGCCATATATTATCGCTGCCATGATTTTCCTTGCTAAATTTGCTGACCCAGCGGATATTTTAAAGAAGCTGGAAGAAAAAGGCACCCCAAGAGTATTCAAATAAGAAAGGGGACAATCCAATGGCAAAAAAACGTAGAATTGTAATTGCCCTGGGCGGA
The DNA here is from genome assembly GCA_947089855.1 of uncultured Eubacterium sp. Lineage (GTDB taxonomy): Bacteria > Bacillota > Clostridia > Lachnospirales > Lachnospiraceae > Eubacterium_J. The sequence goes on along the minus strand of CAMUML010000010.1, from coordinate 38,697 downwards.
AATGCTTTGGGAAATACACTGCCGGAACAGATGGCAGCTGTAAAAATTACAGCAAGGGCAATTGTGGATTTAATCGAAGAGGGCTGCGAAGTGGTCGTTGCACATGGCAACGGCCCGCAGGTCGGCATGGTCAATAATGCCATGATCGCCTTGACCCACGAAGATGAAAAACAGCCGAACACACCGCTTTCCGTCTGTGTCGCTATGAGCCAGGCTTATATTGGCTATGACTTGCAAAATGCGCTGCGGGAAGAGTTGTTAAATCGTAATATTACAAATATTCCAGTTGCGACTATGATTACCCAAGTACGTGTAGACGCAGACGACCCGGCTTTCCAGTCCCCATCCAAGCCAATCGGCAAATTCGTCTCGGCCGAACAGGCAAAAATGATGGAGGAAAATTTCAATTATATTATGAAAGAGGATTCCGGGCGTGGATACCGCCGTGTCGTTGCTTCTCCGAAGCCAGTGGAAATCATTGAAATCGGTACCATCCGCACAATGGTGGATTCCGGCGACCTTGTAATCGCCTGCGGCGGCGGCGGCATTCCGGTCACCCGTCAGGGAAACCATTTAAAAGGCGCCAGCGCAGTTATTGATAAAGATTTTGCAAGCTGCCTGCTGGCAAAAGAACTGGATGCGGATTACCTTATCATTTTAACAGCCGTTGAAAAAGTAGCTTTAAATTTTGGGCAGCCAGATGAAAAATGGCTGGACAGCGTATCGGTAGAAGAAGCCCGCAACTATATTAACGAAGGGCACTTTGCCGCTGGTTCCATGTTGCCGAAAGTAGAAGCCGCTGTTGATTTCGCATCCTCGAAACCAGGGCGGACAGCACTGATAACACTGTTGGAAAAATCCAGGGATGCTATCCAGGGTGCAACCGGTACTACCTTCCATTTATAATAATAAGCTTTTTCAATAATACAGCTTTCAATTGTACTTTTTACAAACCCCAATATAAAAAGGCGCTGCAAGGAAACAATTTCCCTGCGGCGCCTTTTAGTCAAAACCCAGGATGATCTTTTAGGTACTGCGCGATCTTCTCATAATATGTTGCAACGGCCAATTCTGCATATTCCCTTGCATCGCTTTCGCAGTCCTGTTCATAATAGGAACAAAAATCACCGGAAGCATCCGCATAATTGCTAAATTCCCAAAAATAATCCTTTGCACTTTTAAATAGGCGCAGCCCACGCATACTGCCTTCCGTGTCCCGGTAAACATCCACAAGCCTATGCTGGTAGCTATGGTACGCTTCATGGCACAAAGTATTCAAAAGTTCTGCGGCATCGTCATTTAGCAAACTATCCATATTTAACACGATCTCATGGGTACCGTCCCGGTAATAGCCAAGCAAATCCTTTTCCAGATTAGCCATACCGACATTCAATTCATTTGGCAATCCAAGGTAGATCTGCTCCAGATTGGCAATTACCTGTAGGACATCCAGCCTTTCTTCCACCGACAGCCTCCTCCAAACGTTTTCCTGTAGACGAAGTACCATTTGCATATGTTCTTCGATTGCCTGCCCTCCGGCATCTTCCAAATCTCCCGGATCAACAGATGCCTGCATCAAGGTAGAACCAAACAATATATTGCACCCAAGTGAAATAATAATTACCATAAAAGCGGCTGCAAACGTCGTCTGCACACCGGTTGCCACACAACGGATACGTCTGAGGATAACCTGTTTGATACGGCGCCTATTTTTTATTTTGCGCCCCAAAATGACGGCCGCATAGAGTACCGAAAGCACCCCTGCAATGCCAAGGATAATTAGAATGAAATTTTTACGGATCGATATGTAAGCAGCTGCTGTATACAGCCCATAGGGAATCGCCAGGTTCACGGCTATACTAAAACCGTTCCTGCGCCTTTTCAATTCCAGGCAGATGCCGGCAGAAACAAGTACTATAAGCGTAGTCCATAAAACTGCCCTCGACTTTCCAAAATCCAGGCTGCCGATACATCGAAACAGGATATTGGTATACCAGACCATTGCAATAAGCATCCACCAGATATTCGACATGATAAATCCAAATTTCTCCATTTGATTGCTATCCCGCATCTTTTCATACCCCTCCTGCACTTTTGCACAGATACTGCCTATTTTGGCCATAGAAATACAAAAAGGGTGTATAGCACGCTGCCTACGTACGAAATACTCCCTGTCCGCTGCTTCGCTTCCTGCCGCAGCATCCGAATGCTGGCTGATAAGTCGAAATAAATGCCCCCAATCATTTAATCCTTTGTCTTTTGGCTATGCTGCCATTGCCAGCTTTATTGAAAAGCAAGATATATAAATTTATTATATGCAGAACTGATTTTTTGTCAATAGGCGGCGGACATTTTAATGGAACTTTCCAAAACTTTCGTTACTATTCACGGCCTGGGGGCCGCTCATAGTAACCATTCGGGGCGATATTGGAAGTTTGCTCCGCAAAACCGCCCCTCACTCCTGAATCATGTTCTCACGGAATGCGCAGTTTATGCGCATTCCTGGCCCGTGAATAGTAACAAACTTTCTTTCGCTGAATCAGAAACAAATGTACCCAGGACCTTGCAGCAAACTGCAAAATCCTGGGCATCCTTTTTCTGCCAGTTATTCTTTTATCAATTGTTTAGCGGCCCCTGCTAACGGCTACTATTTGATTTTCACTTTACCTGTTTTGCTCCATGCGCTGAAATAGTTGGTTCCGTCAGTCTTTTTGTAGCTTCTGACCCTGACATAGTATGCCTTTTTCGATTTCAGTGCTGAAATGGTTTTGGAAATAGTTTTTGCAGGTTTTACCGTTACCATTTCTTTTCCTTTGCTGAAATCAGCAGAGGTTGCATATTGGATCTGATAACCGGTTGCCTTTGCATTCTTTTTCCATTTTACAACCATTTTTTTAGATGCTTTGCTCGTTATTTTGGAAAACTCCGGCGCTGTCAGCCGGTAAACGGTCAGGCCGGCTTTGTTGTAGCTGCTGTTATCCTTTCCATTGTATGCCTTTACCGTGTAGATATACGTTTTGCCGTTTTTGGATTTTACGGCTTTATCCGTATAACTGGCCTTTGACTTTCCTTTGAGCGTTGCAATCCGCTTCCATTTTCCGCCTGGTGTTTTCCGATATACATAGTATCCTGCTGCATTGGATGATTTTGTCCAAGTAACCGTTACCCCTGCAGCTGCATTTTTTGCCTTTGACAGCTTCGGTGCCTGAACTGCCGCTGGCGTTTCTGGATCGGAATCCGTTGGCGGGGTTACTGGATCCGTAGGCGGCGTCTGGTTATCCCCTGGTTTAGTAGTTCCTGGATCATTACCAGAACCAGTATTGGAACCGGAACCAGAACCGGAATTGGAACCAGAACCAGAGCCGGAACCAGTATTAGAACCGGAACCAGAGCCGGAGCTTGAACCGGAATTGGAACCAGAACCGGAGCCGGAACCAGTATTGGAACCGGACGAGCTTCCTAACTGGACCGTTTGGTCTGCGGATAAATTCTTATTTTCCAAAACTGCCCCACGTACTATCTTTACATCGCCTGCATGGACATCTACGGAACCGGAGCCGTCTATCGTCACGCTTCCGAGTGTCAATGTATCCACACCTTCTGTATACAATGGTTTGGTACCTGCGATATAAAGGTTCATGGTTTTCTTTTCTTTGTCATAATAAGCTTCGTGTACCTTTGCCTTCGCCGTTACATCCTGGCTAAAGGTAAAGGAAGCATCCGACACTGCAGCAGCATCCAGCTTAATGGTGAGCTGGACAGAAGAAACCTTCTCTCCGTCTGCATTTGGAAGTGTAAGCTGGACGGATACCTGTTTGCCTGACGGCTTTAACTCAATTCCTTCCGTCTTCCCTGCCGCCGAAGCAGAAAGAGGGAGCAGGATGAAGCTGAAGCAGGTAAATATTGCTATCAGTACGGTTGTTATATATTTTTTCATATTCTACTCCTCACTCTGCTTGGCCTGGTTCCTGCAGCTGGCCATCGCTTGGCTGCTGCGCGGTATCCTGTGGATCCCCACCGCTTGGCTGCTGCGTGGTATCCTGCGGGTTCCCTTGCTGCACACCGTCTGGCTGCTGCGTAGTATCTAGTGGATCCCCTTGCTGGCTATCGCTTGGCTGCTGCGTGGTATCCTGTGGATCCCCTTGCTGCACACCGTCCGGCTGCTGCGCGGTACCCTGCAGACCCCCGCCGTTTGGCTGCTGCGTGGTATCCTGCGGATCCTCTTGTTGCACATCGCCTGGCTGCTGGCCTGTTTCCTGCGCATCTCCAGCATCTGGCTGCTGCGCAGTATCTTGTGGCTGTCCAGCGTCTGGCTGCTGCGTGGTATCCGTCCCCTGCTGCCCGCCGCTTGGCTGCTGGCCTGTTTCTTGTGGCTGCTGATCCTGGCCTTTATCCTTATCCTGGCCTTCGCCTTCTTCCTGCGGCTGCTGTTGATCCTCATCCTGATCTGGTTCCAGCAAACTGGCTGCCGCTGCCTGGCTGCCGTCAATCGTAACCGTCGGCAGTTCCTGAGGCACATCTACCAAATAGGAATCGCTGACCATCCGCTGGCCTTCATTGGTTTCCGCATTATCCACACGGTACAACTCTGCACGGACTTGTTTTAAGCCTGACAGGTCAATATTATCCTGCGGTTCAATCCAGTAAATCCAGGTACCATTATGGACATCCTGAATCTGCGCGCCTACCGGAACATCCGCAAATACAATCTGTGAAGCATTCAAGCTGCCATCTGCGCCGGTTCCCCCGACAATGTTTCCATCCTGGTCGTATAGGATAACGACATTATATGCCGGATTCCCTTTATAAGAACCAGTAAATACAATAGAGTTTGCCGGGATTGAATCCTGGCCGTCATTATATAGATATTCCGCTGCAAGCTTGCCGATGACTGGGCCGCCGTCTTCTGTCCTGCGGAAATCTACATTATCGCCTGTCACGCCAAATACATCCAGCTCAGAAATTGCAATTTCCGTTCCACTTTGGCCGGTAAGCGCAAGTTTCACAGCCTGTGCCTTGTAAATGGCTATATTAGCCCCATTTCCAAAGTATACGGTGTTGCCGTTTGCGAAATCCCCTTCCGCCGCTTTTGTCCACTGGCCGTTTTCTTCCTGTACAGAAATCTCATAACCACTGATTGGCGTACCGCTTGAAACGGCATATTTTAAACCGGTAACTGCATGGGTTTGGTTAAAGTTTAGAATGATTTCAGCTCCAGTACCAACAACGCCCGTATAAGCCGTAGACTGGTCGTTGTCTATCATCCTGCGTACTGTTTTCTGCAAAACATCCTCTTCTTCCGGCGGGCATGGAATATATTCATCCGTTTCAATGGTTTCAAGGTTTGTTGCCTCTATACCATTGACCGCAACCGACCAGTTGGATTTGTCTATATTGCCTTCGTGTTCGATCTTCACCGGTGCAAGCCTCTTGGCCGCCGAACGGTTCAGATATTTGTCAATTAGCGTTACTTCGTATGTTACTACACGGTTATTCAATGTTGAGATCGTATCGGTGAATGTATTTTGTGTAGTAAAGCCTACGACCTGTTTGCTTTCTTCTCCGCCCGACGTCGTGCATCGTGTAATTTCATAGCCAAGTATATCGTTTTCTGGTATTCCAACCGAATTAAGCGTAAAATCTACCTGGTTTGCAGCAGATGCATTTACTACTGCTGTTGTACCGTCAGCTACCGCTGCTACCGCCCCTTCGGTGCCAAGTACGCTCCCGCTATTTTCTACACGGTAAGCACGTGCTTCATCGTTGACATAGTAAATCGCCCTTGTTTCTACCGGAAACTGATCTGCATATGCCTGTGTATCTGCATCTGGCTCCATACCCCAGCGTATAAAGAAATCCAGGATGTTTTTCTCTGCTGCCGCACAGGAAAGCCGCATTAACTGCTGGTCTTTATCGCCGGAAAGCGTCAATGTGACATTACCCGGTTTCGGTGCATTCGCTGGTGTGCGCGCATAGTGGTCTACCCTTGCGAAGAACAGGTTTGCAAGCTGTTCGTTATAATCTTCATAGGTCTTAAAATTATACCCGGAATCATATGCAAGGTGCAGCTGCCAGTACATGCCCAGCTGGGTAAATACATTGTTTGCACGCCCCTTTGTATTGGAAGTTACTTTTTTATAGACTTCGTCATATTTAAAGCGTACACTATCATTGGTTTCTTTTGCCTGGGCAAGCACAGCAAAATAATTATTCGTTATTTCTGCGACTGCATAAGCGCCCTGGTTAATACAGTGCCCAATTTCATGCGCAATGCCCCAGCCAAAATAATTGCCGCTGACCCACCGGCCAGCTTCGTCTGCCTGGACTGATTTACAGTTTACCATGCCTGCGGCCGAATTATATTCGATACCGATATGGTTGCCGGACGCATACATAAATGCACCTGCAAACATACGCTGGTAACGGATATTCTGATGCTGCAATGGGAACTGGTCAATCTGGTTTGGTGCATTATTATTTAGCCCTTTATGCTGATAGAAGAGGTTCATCATCCCTTCCATTGCATCCATAGAAGCCAGGATATTTTCTGCTTTCTGCTGTGCAGTGCCGCTGCCTGACCCTCTGAGTACCTGAGGCGCCGGCAATGAAAACATCATATTGTCCAGCATAATGTCCGTTGCGCCAAGGATACAGTTTTGCACACTGTAATCATACTTGACATTCTGGTTTCTGCCGCCTGCATGGACCTCATTATGTTTTGCTTCCATCGTGCTGACATAATTTTCGAGTTTTTCTACATATTCTGTAGTCCTCTGCAGGCGCGTGCTGCTGTCTGTGATATGGTACAGGTCCAGAACCGGGACTTCTACGCCTCCGCTTACACGTACTGCATATTCGTCGTTCGCACGGTTGCCGGTATACTGCACATACAGCGCACCGCCGGATTCTTCGTCCGTACTCCAGATCTTTGGAATGGTGATGTCATTCCTTCCAATCTTCAAGTTGCCCAAGCCTTTAAACATGGAAGCTGCTTCCGCATGGTATTGGGTTGCAACCAGCTGTAAACCAGTATTATCGCCGGTCCGCTTGGAGTTATGGCCGACATAAACCGTAATCTCTTCCCCGGCTGCCGCAACGACGCCAAGCGGCTGCCATGCATTCAGCCCGCCAAAACCGCGTCCTGCATCTTTGGTCGTAATGCTGTTATGAATACGTGCAGGTGCATTAAGTTCATCATTTAAAATATCTTCTGCTGTCTTTAACTCCCGCTCCAGCATTTCCTTATCCGGATGGTATTCCCCGCTTTCTTCTTCTACGGTATTAATCCGTTCACGCAGCTGGTTAATTGTAACCTGGGTAACACCCTCTTTTAATACAGTATGCAGGTCATCCGCATAAAGCCCCATTATGTCTGCTTCCAATGAATCATAATGGTAGAAGTAAACCTCAGAAACCGTGATCGTTCCGGATGCCACACTACGCGCCAGTCCGATTTGGATTTTCTTAGCCGTAATCGGCTCTTTTAACCGTAACAGGTAATAAGCCCTGTTTTCTGCGTCGGTTTTCCTTTGAATCGTGACGTTGCCAAGCTGTACTGCCTCGCCCGCTTCATTCCAATAGCAGACTTTTGCATACCCATAATTCGGGCTTTGTGCATTCAGCTCCTGCAAAGCAATGCGGTCCATTTTATATGGCTGGTCAAATTCATAACGTAAGCCATGATTCCCCAAGGAACCCCCGACCGGATTATAACCGCCGCCGTCCCAGCTGTTTAGCAGGTAATAAGATTCATAGTTATTATCTACGCTGCCCCATGCTGTTTTGCCTTCGGTATCCAGCGGGCTGCTTTGCATTTCGCCGCTTACTGCCTGGGCAGCGATGATCTTCGGGCTGACTTTGCCTTCTTGCGCCTTATTCAGCAGTTTATACCGCGGCATCTGCGCTGGCGTAATATCCTGCGTTTCTGCGCTGGCAGTCAGGGAAGGCCCGCTTTCACCAAGTTCATTCACACCCGTTACATAAACCAGGTATTTCACATGGTCTTCCAGCCCGGTAATGCTATAACTGTTTTTCGCAATGCCTTCTACTTTGGTAAATTCGCTGTCGCCGTCCTTTTTCCAATAGAGGTTGTAAGTAAGCGTATTTTCCATATCCTTCCAGTTCACATTAATAGCCCGGTATGCGCCAGCTGCTTTCACATAATCCGGTGGATCTGGTTTTTCTGTCGCCATTGGTACAACGGAAATGGAATCGCAATAGCCGCTGCGCCAAGATCCATTGACAGACTGCACTTTTACCTCATATGGTTTTCCATTTACCAGCTTTTCTTCCCCAATGGACGATACCATCAGTGTATTGCCGGTAACCTGCACCACGTCATGGATACGTTCTGCTGTCCCGGTACTGCCTTCCTCTTCCTTTGGCTGCTGGGCATCCCCTTCAATCCACACCTCATAGCCAGTGACATTGACGCATGGATTCCAGGCCACCGTAAACGATGCGCTGCCTGGTTCTGCTGCAAGCCCCTCCGGCCGGTCCATTGACGGTTCCGGGATACGGTTCTTCATATCGCCGATAAATGTAACCTTGGATATTTCCGCCAGGTTGTTATTATTTTTAACACCTGTAATCTTCAGTGTAACTTTTTTGACTGGAACTTGGGAACCAAGGTTAATGCAAATTGCACCGCCAGCTTCCCTTGTTACGGTCGGGGCTTCAATCCTACTGCGTATCCGCCTTGTACCGTCGTCTGGAATGCCAGCTGTTACTGTCTGCTCTTTCCCATCGGCATCCGTATAAGTAATCTCAGCCAATCCCGTCTTAATGGAATCTGCTGTATCATCAATAACAATGCCCCCAACTGCGCTGCTGTTGCTGTCAAGGCCAAACGTTACTTCCACTGGCCACCGCTCCGAGATGCCACGGCCATCTGCCCGTGTAAGCTGAATGGAACCACCATTTTTCAGCAGTGAATTTACATCGCCGCCAGTAATGGCTGTACCCTCAACAGGCGCTACATCTATCATAGACGCCGGGACACTGACTTCTATTGTAGAAACCGCTACAGCATCGATTTCTTCCTGGCTTCCCTTGGCAAAATACTCCAGGTCAACCAAATCCACGCTGCCGTCGCCATTTAAGTCGTATTTTTTGTCTGTGCTGCCCGCATCCACGGCATCTGCAAGCAGTTTTTTATCTTGGTCATCCACCACGCCGTCGCCGTTTACATCACCGATACGCAACACGCCCGGATGGGCTGACCCAGCCTCATAAGCGGCATAGCCAGTCAGCAATTTTACAGCATATGCCTCGTCTTCCACCTCAACCGCCTGCTTATATGGGGCAAATCCAGGTGCAGTTACTTCCAGTGTATAAGTACCTTTTGCAAGATTCCCAAAGGATGCCTCCGCTTTTGTCGGTACGCTGCTATCCTTATTAGAAGCAAGCGGTACTACCTGTGCCTCCTGCCCTGTCAAAGAAAACGTAAATGGCACTTCTTCCATTATGGTCAATGCGGAAACAACAGAAATATCCACCTGGCCTTTTGCCGCCGCATTGGTAACAGTCTGCACTGCTGCGGGCGGGCTTTTCGGAGCCTCTGCAGCGCCTGCCTGTATACATGGCGATAAAGCCAGGGCAGCCGCAAGCAGACTAGAAATCATCCGCTTCATACGCTCCTCCTTTCTTCCTGAAACCTGACACCGAACTGCATGGAAACAATGATGCTCTTTCGTATACAATATTCGTTAGATTAGCAGGTTGAACTATTATCGTGAAATGCATTCACTGTTCATCATACAGGACGGTATCGTATGAACCGTTGCTTACCGATACATCTTTATTCTGCGATACTGTTTTTGGTATGCCTGCCCGCTGGCAGAGCCAGGCAGGCCTGCCTGTAGTATGCATGATGCGGATGTAAGGTAAGAGTATAGCAGTATCGGATGCAGTAATTGATATATCTGAAATGTATTGAAATATCTGCCTGTAACCGATACCCCCTGCTTCATCTTATCATGTTATTTGTTTTTCTTCAAGGAATTACTGGAAACAAGTGCCTGATTTTTGCCCTCTGTGTTACTATTCACGGGCCAGGAATGCGCATTAACTGCGCATTCCGTGAGAACATGATTCAGGAGTGAGGGGCGATTTTGCGGAGCAAACTTCCAATATCGCCCCGAAAGGTTACTATTCACGGCCAAATCCATGAACTATGTGCCGGGTTTTATCCTTGTCTTTCACACGTTCGGCCGCGGCTTAAAATGGAACCCGCATATCCACTGCCTTTTATCCGAAGGCGGTTTTAGCAACAGCGGCTTTTGGAAACATGTGCGCCATTTCAGCTATAACTATCTGCTTAATGCTTTCCGCACTGCACTCCTCAATGAAATGGAGAAAAAAATTGGCCCTTCCTTCAAAAAGGAAAAAGCCGTCTGTTACGTTCCGCTTCTTTTTCGGTTCAGCATGGAATTCTCTGCGTTTCATGCTGAACCGTTTTATGTCTTGGTCGTCATACTCCCATGCTCCCATTACCTTTTTTACGGTATCGCATAATCCTCAGCTTTCATATTCTTTCAGAATATCAAGAGGGATAAGGTAACACTCACTTATCTTCTCTAGCGTCATATTCTCCCCTCCTTCCTTCTGTCGGCAATGCCAAAGATGCCTTCATATAATCAATAAACCTCGTTAAAGCCAATGGAAGCACCTGGTTCTTTTTCCAGACCAACACGCAGCCACTTACAATCTCTGGCTCCAAAGGCCTTAAACACAATGCCTGATCATTACATGAAAAATCCATTACCATCGCTACTCCTATACCACTTTCCACCATGACTGACTGGTTGATATGGGAAAGATTACAGGTTGAGGCAATCCGCACCCCCTCTTCCACGTTACCAAACCAATTTTCCAATAAATTGCGTACCGACTGCCTTCTGGCAATAATAAGGGGCTGCCCTGCCAAGTCAGACGGACATATTCTTTCCTTTTCTGCCAACGGACTGTCTTTCCGCATAAGAACCTGCCATTTTTCTTCCAATGGCATCCTTACAAAATGATACCTGCTGATTTCTACCGGCTCCAGCAAAAGCCCCATATCCAGTACGCCGTTTTCCAACCGTTCTGTCACATCATCTGCAATGGCAGTATATATATGGAACACCACCTCTGGGTATTTTTTCTGAAAAGCAGCAATCATTTCACACAAAGGTTTCATATTCTGTGTCTCCCCACAACCAATAGATATTTCCCCGGAAACAGTTTCCGCACCATGTGCCAGCTCTTTTACCGTCTTTTCCGCCAAATCCACAATTTCCTGTGCCCGGCGCCTGAGCAGCATCCCCTCCTCCGTCAGCAGGATATTATGCCTACCTCTGTGGAAAAGTTTGATACCAAGTTCCTCCTCCAACTGCATCAGCTGTCTGGAAAGCGTAGGCTGGGTAATATGTAACAGATTCGCCGCCTTTGTAATGTTTTCTTCCCTTGCCACCGTCAAAAAATACTTCAATACTCGCAGTTCCATATAAATGCCTCCAAGATAGTATCAAATTTCAGGCCAATTCCTTACAGCGATTTTCCAAATTCATAGGCTTTCTCCGGAAATTCTGTCGATGCCGTCATCGAAACATTACCGCAGCCCGTTCCCAGAATCTGTCCCTGGTCCTGAAAGTGCAGATATTCACACAATGTTTCATAATGCGCCTTGATTTCCCGCATCGTCCAGTCCTTATCATCCCAGGCAGCTACAATCAGCGCTGTCTTTAAGCCCTTTCCTGTCAATTCTCCATTGAAACTGTAAAAACGGTCAATGGCCATTTTAAGCTGTGCTGACATGCCAAAGTAATACAGCGGCGTCACAAACACTGCCATATCTGTCCCCATTATCTGCTCTTTTAATTCTGCCATATCATCCTTCTGACAGCAGGATCCTGCCATTCCACATGCCTCGCAGCCAAGGCATGGATGAAGCTTCGCATGGCCGGCGTCAAATACCGTAACCTCATGGCCGGCTTCCTCCGCTCCCCTGATAAAATGTTCTGCCAGCAAATTTGACGACCCCTTTTTATGCGGACTGCTTTCAATCACTAAAATCTTCATCTTATTCCTCCTCGCTTTGCAAACTTTTTTCTCTCATCCCACAAGTTTGGCTCTGCCAAACTTGCAATGGCCCGCCTACGGCGAGACTATTCCATCTCTCAAATCAACCGAAACTGCTTCCATTTCCCTCTCCGGAACCGGATATAAAAAATTACGGCACGGCTACACCAATCTAAACACATTGCCCACGCAATGCCGATCACCCCCATATCCATCACAATAGCAAACAGCAGGGAAAATACCAGTCTCACGCCAATCGTAGTCACAAGGGATATGACCATGGTAAACCTCACATCCCCAGCGGCACGCATCCCCTTCCCCAGCGGGTCTGCAAAAGGAAAGGCAATACAATTAAAAATGTTATGGATCAGAACCAGCATTACCGTCAGTTTTTTCGTTTCCTCCGATACATCATAAAACTGCATGACCATAGGTGTCAGGGCAAATATCAGCGCATTCCACACGACAGAAATCAGAAGCGTTATTTTCAGAAGTTTCCGAAAATAATACTCTGCCTGCTCCGTATCCTGGCTTCCCATACACTGACCAATGACCGTAATAAATACCGGCCCCATCGTCACACAGACCAGTGCTGCTAGAGACCAGATACTCTGGGCAATGCCATTGGCGGCAATCTGCGATGTGCCAAACAGTGCCACCACGCTGCTTAAAGCCACCTTGACAAACTGAAAGATCCCCTGTTCCACACCATTGGGCACCGCAATCCCTAATATCCGTTTCAAAAGCCCGGCATTAAAATGACAAATCCACTGCTTTTTATAATAAATGCTGTTTCCCTTCCGAAAGCAGAGAATAGTCACCACGGCTGCCGAAAATGTCCTTGCAATCAGGGAGGGAACTGCTACTCCCGCCACCCCTGCATGTAAGGCAAACACACCAATGATATTTCCAACGACATTGATTACATTGGAAAAGATGGCAATATACATGGTCGTGCTTGTTTTCCCGATACTGCGGAAAAGCGCTGCCCCCGCATTATAAACGGCAAGCGCCGGATAGGAATAGGCAGAAATCCGCAAATAAACCATGCAGGCATCCATCACATCCCTTTCCACTTTTCCGAACAGCAGCCCCATCAGCGGAGAGCCAAACAGCAGCAGCACAGCCATAATCCCTACCGAAAACAAGGTAGAAACCATCAAAAGCTGGCTGGAAGCCTCCCCTGCCAGCTCTTTCTTCTTACCGCCAATATACTGACTGACAATCACAGCACCACCCGATGCCAGCGCCGTAAACAGAAAGATAAAAATGGTATTAAAGGAATTTACCAGCGACACCCCAGACACCGCAGCTTCCCCAGCAAAGCTAATGACAAAAGTATCTGCTAACCCCACCAGTATGACCAGAAGCTGTTCCAAAAACAGAGGGACAATCAGTCTTCTTAAATCCTTATTGCTAAACATAACCTTTCACCTCTGTATTCCACTCCTGCTTTCATTTATAACTTAGCATATTCCTCATCATCCACAGCCTCCAGCCATTCATTGCTGGTATCCACACCGGGAACTTCCACCGCAATATGGCTGAACCAACTGTCTGCCTTTGCGCCATGCCAGTGCTTGGCTTCCGGTGGTATTGTAATGACCGTGCCTGGCTCTAAACTGACTGGTGCCTTTCCTTCCTCCTGGTACCAGCCGCTCCCTGCCGTGCAGATTAAAATCTGTCCGCCTCCGCTTTTCGCATGATGAATATGCCAATTATTACGGCAGCCCGGCTCAAACGTCACATTTGCCAGAAATACGGCACATTCTTTCGGGTCCGTCAGCGGATTCAGATAGGAATTGCCAATGAAATACTCTGCAAATGCCGTATTGGCATTCCCCAATCCAAACACATTCAACTTGTCAAATTCTTCCTTGTTATTCACCTTCATAGCTAAGACCTCCATTCATTTTATATCTGTGATAAATACAGCCTAAAACAAAGGGTTAACCCATATGTTATGCGTTACTATTATCTTATTACAGCATCCAACAAATGTCTAATGCTTATATTACATCGTTAGAAATACATATAAGGCATGGTTACAGTGAAAAAGTAACCGTTACGTCCCCATCCCCGAATGCATCCAGCAATTCCTCGCCTGTTGCTCCCTCAATCTTTCCCAGCCTGGTAAAATTCCACGTATTTTCATCATAATAGATTACCAGCGAATTACCCTGGTAAAGAATCAAATTTCCTGCTCTTGTAGTTACATCTTCATCGTTTATCGGCAAATCTTTTCCAATCGGCCCCACTTTTTCCATATTGCCATAATCGCTCATGTCAATCATCAGCGGACCATCTGCAAGCAGTCCCTTTCATGCATCCGCAGAGGAACTGGGTCCCCACAATTCCGTAAACACTGCTAAATTCACAAATTTTCTGGAATTCGGCCGTTATCATTTCTGCCATGCCAAAGCTCCATCCACTCTCTGCCAGCAAAATCATTTCCTACGAAGATTTATATGGGGAACATTTTTAATGCAGGCCAGAGGAAACAGCCCCATCAATGACAAGATTCATAATGAAATAGAGCGGAATCATCCACACCCTTTTCTTTGTGGTAATCCATCCCTTTGGCAATCGCATCCTGATGGGAACCGGAGAATGCGGAAAATACCGGATTTTCGGCATATCAGAAAAACTTTCATGCTCCGGCAGCGTCAAACAAATATGATACCTTTCATTTAACAATCTTATCTATATGTTCCGAAAGTTTCGGCCGGATACCATTATCCAGCTCATTTTTTGCCCGGTCTGCACAGGAATCAAAATCTTCCCCATAAGGTTCCTCCGGTATCATACGGAACAGGCCCCCGCCAGTTTCTTCCGAAATCCATCTTGCCATCTGCTGCCCATTTCCAGACCATGAAAAATAGGCAACCTACACATTGCTGTCATCACTGAGTTTCGATTCCGGATTGTTATCAATTATAATGATCCTTTTCTTCTTCATCCGGGCACCTCCAACCCTTTTCATAGACTGCCCTCCATCAGCGGATAAAGTTCGTAAAAATAGCAGGTTCCTGTTCCGGCAGAGATACCCCCGCCTGAGCCGCCGCCTCTCTGCATTTCAACATATATGCCATATTCCTGCCAAGCACACGCATGGTATAAAGTCCTTCCAAGTCTCGCTTTACATCTTCCGGTGCCGCTCCATGAACCATATTCCAGTACCTTGAAGATACCACCGGCATTTCCTGAATTGTAAAATATTTATTGAGCTGGTCAAAGGTCGCCGTAGTCCCTGCTCTCCTTGCAGAAATCACAGCGGCCGCCGGTTTCATATAAAATGCCTTGTTTGCATTGCCGCGCAGTTCGGAATAAAACAACCGGTCCATAAAAGCGGTCATATTACCAGAAGCTGCCCCATAGTGAACCGGCGTCCCAAAAATGAAACCGTCTGCCTCATACGCCTTGTTCCTAACCTCATTGACAATATCATCAAACACGCACTGCCCCTTTTTCGCACAGCCCTTGCAGGCAATACAGCCTCCCACCGGTTTATTTCCAATCCATACAATTTCAGAATCAATTCCTTCCTTATCCAGCGTAACTGCCACTTCCTTCAAAGCGGTATAAGTACATCCTTCCTGATGCGGTCCTCCGTTAATCATCAATACTTTCATTCTAATATCCATCCTTTCTTAGAAACTATCAATTCCTTATTCCTTAAACAGCCATCCCATAATATCCTTATCCCGGCAGAACAGATAGCCCCCGCCATGCTGATAGGTGATACCCGTTCCCTGAAAATAACTGCTGTCCTTCACATCCAATACCAGTAATTTTTCTATCTGCTTTTCACATAAACCCTGTTTCCGGTACAGATTATAAAGTTTGTTTTTTATAACGCTTCATTTCGTTCCCTCCAATCTCTCCCAAAACTGAACAGCATCATCCAGCCACCCTTCTGCCACCGTTCCTGTTCCAAGTCCAAATCCATGCGACAATCCTTTATAACTATGAAACTCCGTAGGAATCCCCATTTTCTCCAGTTTTTCCAACCGGCTTTTCATGGTATCCGCTGATGCAATCCCATCACTGGTTCCCACACACGCATAGGTAGGCGCATCAGCACTTGAGGTATCTGTATAGCCGGTATACTGCATAATTACCACAGATGCCTGCGGAATATCCTTCCTGCCTGTCAATTCCTGCAGGTAATCCCGGTTTCCCAAAACAGCCGCCATCCTTGCCCCGGCAGAACCGCCCCAAAGGGAATAATCCTCTGTATCCACCTCCAGTTCTTCTTTATGCTGATGGATAAAACTAACAGCTCTTGCCAAATCCTCACATGCCGTCTGCTCGCCCGGACGGTAAATCAGGGCAAAGGCGTTATATCCCTTTTTGCTAAGTTCCAATGCTACCGGGAAACTGTCATGCATTGCCCCGACATACACAAAACCACCGCCTGCATTGACAACGGCAAATTTCGCACCGGGCTTTCCTTTGAAGAAAAACAAGCCAGTATCTGCTTTGGCTGAATCTGCCTGTTTCTCCTCATCGGAGTAAATATCATAGAAAACGATTTCCCCGCCTGCCGCCCGTTCCAACAGTGTATTGACAATCTCCACTGTCTTTTCCGCTCTTACATTATGATACCATGTAAGAATATCACCGACATTACCCAGAGTAAGTGTATCGCTGATATTTTTGTGAACCGGAAAAAGTAACCGCCCATAATTGCCAAACACCGGATTATTTATCACATCTCTTACCAACGTATCTTCCGTCACCTTTTCCACAGACTGTTTATTGCTCCCATGATTCCAGAACCATAGCATCCCATTGTAGGCATATTCCGCAGAAGCTCTCCAATCATGGGAATAACCTTCTTTGATACGGAAGGCAAGATTGCCCTCTGTCTCATTATCGGCCTCACGGAAATTACCACTCTCCTGCCCCAACATTCCATTTATCTGATTCGTAAACTGACTGCAGGCAAAATCACTGGTACCCGTAGCTGCAAAGATAAAGAAATCCTTCCATGTATAACCGGATTCCGCCACCGCTCTGTCCAGCCTGTTTCCACTGGAATCAATGGCTCCACTGGACGGCATAAAGTAGCGGAACGCATCCAGACAATTCAAAAAGGTGTGCCATGTCGCCACAGAACCCATAGAAAACCCGCCAAAGGCACGATGGTCACGGGAGGCCTTAATTCCCTCCGGTGTCACATTGCCTGCATAGGTCGAATATGTCCCTTCCACTGCCGGAATCAAATCATTCATCAGTTCATTGTGATAATTAACTGTCAGCGTGCCATATGCCAGCGTGTAATCACCGCTGTCGGATGGACTTTCATTGTTATACGTCGGGCATACAATGATAAATGGTTTCATTTTCCCATCACTGACTGCATGGTCAATCACATTTTTGAATGTTCCCGGATGTTCCGGTGTTCCAAGCCATGTCGTCTCATTGCTCCAGCCTCCGTGCATCAGATAGAAAACATTGTATCTTTCTTTTTCTGAATAACCGTATGGCAGATATACAATGGCTCTTTTATTCAGTTTCCTGCTCTTTTGCTCATAGGTTTTGGATTCGTAGGTTTCATAATTTAATTCCACCAGAGAACCCTGTCTGTCTATCTCCGTATAATAATCTGCCGGAATTTCCTGCAGATTTTCCGGGATTTTCTCATTGTCCGCTACACTTACATCTCCGTTACCACCTCCCGGCTTCTCTGTTGGTAATGGCGTCACATCTGGCTTGTCTGTAACCACTGGTTTTTCTGTTCCGTCCGGCTGTTTGGTTTGATTATCTCCAGATGAAGTGTCTTTTTTCTTTTTTGCTTTTACGGTTATCCTTGCCTTTCGTTTCCATTTTCCCACCTTTGCCGTAATAACTGCCTTTCCTTTTTTCTTCGCCTTTACAACACCCTTTTTAGAAACCGCCGCCACCTTTTTATTAGAAGATAACCACTTTACCTTTTTGGATGTTCCCCTGACCTTCAGCCGTTTCTTCTGGCCTACCCGCAAGGTAAGTTTCTTCTGGTTCAAAGATATACTTTTCGTCTTTGCCTGACTGTTAATGCCTCCGGCAAAAAGGGAAACTGCCATAGCCAAAAGTATCAGGTACGTTACCATTCTTTTTCTTTTCATGGAACACCTCCATCATCAAAATCTATTGTAAAATAGTTTCTTCCACATATTTTGTAACGGCTTCGTCATCATCCGCATCCACAAAAAGCCCTTCTTCCACGTTAGCACCCTTTGCACAATCCTTTACAAATTGCACGGATTCTGCAAACTGGTCCTCATCCATTGAAGCTGACTGGGACACTGGATAAACCGTTTTACCCTGCAAATCATATTTCTCCAAAAAGGTTCCCACACACATCGGTGCCGTATGCCACCAAATCGGATAGCAGACTACAATCTTGTCATACTCTGATACAGCCTCTGGTGGATTTTTAATCACAGGTCTGGCATTTTCTTCCTTTTCCTTTTTAGCCACTTCCGTACATTCCGTATAATCTTCCGGATATGCTTCTTCTCTTACAATCTCAAAAAGTGTACCGCCTGTCTTTTCCTGAATCAGTTCCGCTTCGGATTTACTATTTCCCGACCATGAAAAATAAGCAATTAAAATCTTTTCATCGGATTTGCTGTCGGGTTCGGCATTTTCTTTATTTTCAGAATTATCTGTCCCCTGTGGGGCATCTGTCTTATCTGCAGCTGTTTCCTGTGACGTATCTGTCTCTTTTACCGGGGCATTTGTACTTTTTTCTTTTCCACAAGCAATCAGCGTACACATCACAGCAACTAACACGAGAACAACGGATACCATGCGAAACAACTTTTTATTTCCTTCCTTCATCTGTCTCACCTTTCCTTTCTGTATGATCAGTAATTTAAGTATACCCCGGATACCTAACCGGCAGAAGTTTCCTTTTGTTCTCCAGTTTATACCCAGGGGTTATAACTATCATACCGCCCACACTTAGCGTTCGGGCTTTCGATTCATGAATAAAAATCACCTCCTCGTAATGCCAGAACACATCTCGGCATGGCAATCCAGAAAGATTTTTGAAAGAATCTCAAGAAAATTTATTACCATTTATTGACAAATTTCGACAATGCAATGTAAAAAGGCCAGTCCACGCAAGGCAGGCCGGCCTTTCTGGATTTCCTTTTTATCAACATACTGCTTCAACACGATTGCTAAAACGGCTGACAAAATCCTTGCAAATACCGTGCTCCACCAAATCATTATCTGACCGTCGAATAAGGGCGGCAAAATAAGCATAAGGACTAGCATAAACAGCGGTTCTATAAATGTCAAAATATAAGAAAATGTACTTTTTTCCGTAGCATAAAAACTTGCTGTCGTAATACGGTTAATGGCGGCAAAAAGAACGCAAACATGACTATGCAGCCAATGACAGACAGCAGCATGGAAAATCCGTATGCTAATTTCCGCACATTCCTAAGCTTCTTAAAATCACGTTCGCCATAATGTCTGCTGATTAACGGCTGGCCCCCATCCCCAACGCCCTGCAAAATCAAATAAATAATACATATGATATAGGCAATGCACGCATAGGTGGCGATTGCCTGTTCCCCTCCATAAGATATGGAAAAGCGGTTTATAATAACCAAAGATATGTTGGGGGCCATAACAAGCCCAAAAGGGGCAATCCCAATTCTAATAATGGATGCAGATACCGTCCCCATTTTGGAAAATGGGATATTCAAATGCAATCAATATCGTAACGCCTTGTCCGATAATGGTAGCCAATGCCGCCCCTGCTACACCTTTCCCAAACACCCATACAAACAGGTAATCAAGGATCATGTTTGTGACAAAGCCTGCTATCATGGAAAACATGGCATAAAAAGAACCGCCGTCATTATGGATAAATGGAATTAAACCCGTTCCAATACCTTCATTCTTTTCAGCCTTATTGATGGAATAATAAATCTCTACTATAGCACAGAAAAAATCCCTTGAAAACCTTACGTTTTCAAGGGATTCCCCGACGTGCGTGAGAGGATTCGAACTCTCATGAACATAAATTTACACCGTTTAAATACGATTTAATAATCACTATCTACCACTGATTATACTGCATTCTAACAAGCACTCTGTAATGATGCATTTTCATTTGTCTTTACCTGTTTTATTTGATTTTAGCTGGTTTGTTAGTTTTTTTGTTAGTTTTATGTCAGTCAAGTTGCTAAACTATTCCATTGTCACTGGCCTGCTCTATATCCCCTCTGTTTATCGCATTCATTAACTTATGGTCATAGCTATATATCTTGATTCCCTGAATCTGATGATAGGCAAGCAGTACATTGTCTACAAAATCCAGACGGATTTCCGCAAATAATTGTAATGACCTTATTGCAATCTGATCATTTACAAAGACGATATTCCTTGCCCTTAAAAACTGCTGCACAACCAGGCTGACCTCTTTCCGTAGCCCTTATATACTTTAGCCAGGACATAAACAACCTCTGCGATCAACTTCCAATGTATAAATGATTTTTTGCGCAGACCGCACTTTCTGGAATTCCAGGATTTTTTGTTCATCATCCCCGACAATACACCGTATCATTTTATTTGCATCAGCCATTACCATGTTTTGCCACCATAGCACGCTCAAATGCCCCTTCTTCCAGATTTCGTTTTTCTGCATCTGCATAATGGAATAATGCACCCACAGGCAGGTCATCAAAAGCAGCCTCGTCATCATCCATAAAAGTCACTATCACTTTTTGCTTTACTGCAGGTGCATCCTCAAGCAGTTGTACTGTATTTCCGTCAAAATAACCGATTATTTCCTTCATTCACATCTCTCCTACCGAACCGTTTTACTAATTTTCTAAATTTCCAGCTAATTTATTAGTTCCAAAACCTTTTCCGGAAGCCAGACTAAAATTTCCGACTCTCCATAACCACTTGGATTGCGGGTCACAATTCCGTTCATTTCCTGCAATAATGCAACTGCATACTGGACAGAACCTTCAAAATCTTTCCATTCCAATTCCATTGCTTTTTGTATTTCTAGATCTGTCACGCCTGCAACAGATACAATCTCAAAAAGTTCTCTCAGCAGTTCTTTCGCCCGTCCCTTATCTTTTAACTGGCGGTATAAAAGATAAGAAACATCTGTAACTGCCGATGCCGATATATATTCTTCGACATCCTCCTTTTTTGCCAGACTCAAAACTTTAACAGAATTACTATAAAAAGGCTGACGTTCTAAAATTATGTCCAATATGAAATTTGTGTCAATCAGCAGTTTCATATTTTTTTAGCCTTTCTTCCCGAAGTTCTTCTTCGGATACTTCTTTCCCTCATATCCTGTATTTCCTTATCACTAAACAACGTAATCATACTATCTGCTCCACACTTATACAAGCTTCATATATATTGCCAGTATGTTATTGCCAATATAGTTCCATCATCTCTTCCGCCTCTTCTTCAGACAAATCAAATTTTCGCTGCAATTTCATAAATATTTTTTCTCTTGAGGCTCCATAGTCTTTTCCTTCTTCAACGGTCGTCTCTATTGCTGTTTCTCTCCGGATACTTCTTTCCCTCATATCCTGTATTTCTTCATCACTAAACAACGTAATCATAAGATCCACTACCTCGCTTTCCCTGCTTTCCAAATATTTTTTCAAAACATCCATGTCTTTACAGATGCGGATGGTTTCCCGCACTGCCTGTTCTGTATACCCATATTTTTTTACCTGCTCATCAAATATTTTTGTAAATGCCACGTACTGGCTGATAATATCCCCGGTTCCATCGCCATAGATCATTTTCACTTTTATATCCAGAAAACTATCCTGCCCTGGAAAAAACTCCTGTGCAAATGACAGGACATCCGGCCTTGTTTTCCGATCCCCAGTATATATTACGTACAATTCCGCTTTGGGCAATTTTACCCTTTTACTCCCATATATATTTTGTCCTTTTCTTATAATATAATCCTGATATGATTTTGCCAGATACATTAAAACCCTTACCAGGATATTCACTGTCCAGGTTGACTGCGCTTCTATCAGGAAAATTATTTTCTCCTTTAACATGAAGCCCAAATCGTTATAAATACCGCCAGAAACAATGTTCTTCAACGTTATAATCGTCAAATCTTTTTCTTCCGCTTCTGTATCTTCTGGATGCAGCGCCTGATAAAGCTGTAATAAATATTCCTTATCCTGAAATAAATGCGTAAATACGCTGTCTTTTGCAGCTCGTTTGATGTTTCCATTTTCATCAAACTGCATATCCCCATTCCCCATTGTTTTATCTCCTTTGCTGTTACCTAAGTATATGATATTTATGGTGTAAAAACAAGTATTCCTTTTACGTCCATATACAAAAAAGCCGGAAGTATAAAATACCTCCGGCCCTCTGCTTACACTGCTGCTACTTTGAGATTGTCCAGCCATTCAAAAAACTGCTTTGACGGAACCCTGATTTGATGGTCTACCTTAATAATCGGCACCGGACAATTTTTATCATTCAAAAAATCATAAGTTTTATTTTTTCCGATGCGCAGCAGTTTCTGAATATCGCCCGCCGTTAACACTGTCATATTCCGCAATTCTTCATTCATAATCTTTATCCTCCACTTCCTGTTTATTTTT
The DNA here is from genome assembly GCA_947089855.1 of uncultured Eubacterium sp. Taxonomy (GTDB): domain Bacteria; phylum Bacillota; class Clostridia; order Lachnospirales; family Lachnospiraceae; genus Eubacterium_J. Next base: position 16,024 of record CAMUML010000010.1, on the reverse strand, counting down.
CATTCACGGAAACCGCTTATTCACTTTCAAGTAAATAATATATGTCCTAAACATTCTTATTTTCATCAGCCATCTATCCAAAACAGATCTTTTCCCATCTATTTTTACCTGACACACTGACACAGTAAAACTATTATTTTATATCTTCATGCACTTACCTATAATCTCCGCTTATTCACCTAACGCAATTGACATAGTAAACACATTTTCACACCATGCTTTCTACTGTAAGCGCGTCAGGCTGAATAAACATGACAAAAATGCAACGCTTATCCATTTATGTATATGCGTAAGCATCATTCCTAAACCAAAATTTTTCTACAACATTTTGCCAGATAAAACTAACCACTCTACTGCGTAAGTGCGTCAGCCTCAAACAATAAGAGCCTGATTCCTTTCTTCCCTCTGCTCTCCCCGTCATTGTACGATTCCAGATGGAATTTATCACTCAGATAAGCGCTGAACGGATTTATTGCCCTTCTTGTATACTCAGGGTGCAGCCCACAAAAATCCTTGTATGCACTATACAGGTCCGCCATCGTTTCTCGCCCGTTTTCATCAAGAACGCACCATTCTTCAACAAACTGGTCGATCCCATATGCACAGTTTTTTGATGTAAAATACCTCTCTGCCTGTACCACTTTCGTAAACCTGAAATCACTGTCCACTAAATCCTGCAATGCTTCCAAAGCCTTGGATATAATATAATTCCTTCCTTCTATCAGCTTTTCCACAATGCATGAATCACGCTGTTCCTCTGGAACCGCCCTTTCGAGCGGGAAAATAATCATCCGGTTGATAAACGGCTGAAGGTCCTCGCTTGTTTCAAACGTCAGCATTCCATTTCCTGCCCACACCAGCTTGCATTCGGGATGGAGCTGCCCAGGTTTTTGGTACTTCGCATCTGTACGGATTTTATCCGAGGATGTGATCTTCTTTACCATTGAAATATCCTCCGATTTTAAAGGTGTTTTAACTGCCACGTCTTCATCTGCGCAAATTTTTTTACCTTCCAGGTCGCCAGAAACGAACCTTCCGTTTAACTGCTTGATTGCAACTGAAATATAAGCATCTTCCCCGACAGCCACTTCTAAAAACCGGCACAGTGTACTCTTGCCGGAATCCGGCACGCCAAGGAAATAAAAAAGGGCCTTCTTGTTTTCGTAGTTTGAAATACAGAAACCAACAATCTGCCATAAAAGTTCCCTTTTCCTACAATCCCCGTCACAAAACTGTTCCACAAAATCATCTACCAGGCAGGCATTCGTCATATCATCCGGGTCATAGTAAAAATGGATGATCGAAAAAACATAATCCTTCTCCCAAAATTGTCCTTCATAAAATTTCTGCTCCAGAACATTGTAAGTTCCATTTTCAAAAACAATGACATTCCGATTTCTATTTACTGACATCATACTATTGTACCAAATATCCCTGTCACTCATAAGCTGCCTGTAAATTTCCATATAGTCACGGATAAGCCTGTTCACTTCTTCGGACAGAAATTCTTTAAAAACCGCTATCGCTTTATTTGGATCCGAAATGTCTTCATAATGCCTGCCTGTAAAAACATAAAGCCTTTTTCCTGCAATGCATAAAAATTCGTGGTTTTGCTTCAAAAACTTCAAAATTGCATCAATATCAACTTCTCGTTTTCGATTTTGGCAGACACTGCCTGGATCATTTCCAAATTTACCACACTTTCCAGGCTCCCTGGCTTCTAAAGCAGTATCCTTTCTGGTTTTGTTCTTTCTGCCTTTCCCCTTCCTTTTTTCCTTTGAATCTTTTAACCCCCTTCCTTCAGCAGCCTCATGGATTGATTCTTCCTTTCCCTTTGAATGATTACTACTGCCATCTTTTTCCCGGCTTTTTGTTAAAATGCTGTCACGTAATAGGCTGATCTGCCTTTTACTTTCGCATTCTTCCATTTCTGGAAACCTGCCTGGGTTTTCTTTATGAAATCTTTCTAAAGTATCCTGGCGGCGTTCCATCCTATATTTCCGCCTGCATGGCTGGCTATCTATTTTACTTTCGCATTCTTCCATTTCTGGAAACCTGCCTGGGTTTTCTTTATAAAATTTTTCCAAAGTATTTTTTCGTTTCCTCAATAATTTATCAGGCCCTGGGCTGGCAATCCCCAGGGCCTTTCCTCCTTATTCAGAATAAACTACATCACAATATGAATTGTAAAGAAAATGTGCCTCGTTCGGATCTGCTGTAACAGCGCAATGACAGTTATCAGATTCTTTGTCATAGACAACGCATACAAAATAACGGTTTCCCAACCTATGTTGCCTGGTTTCAATATAAATCGCGGCAACGACATCATCCGTAAGCTGGTAGACCGGGCTTGCCCCGTCAGGATTCGGCAAAACAATGCATATTTCTTCCGCTTCGCCAACTACGGCAATGATAATATCGTGCGGAACAGTGCTATACCGTTCAATCTCATCACCACACGTAACATGTAATTTGAATTCGTGATCAGCCTTTCTAAAATAAAGATCGCAGCGGTCAATCTCCATTTCCACACCTTTGCCAACGATTTCTCTGTCCGGGACAACCACCAAATTATCCCGCATCATCTTGTCATGGGCAAATTCTTTGGCGCTGATTTCATCAGTGCAAATTACATCCAGAAAATCATCCGGAGGCAAAAGTCCATTATTTTTCGGCTTAACCTCTTTTTTTGTGTTCCCAAATTCCACACCTTCAGGCGTCGTTTTTTCATCAAAAAAAATATTCTGCATAATTTTTTCCTCCTAGCGATAACTGATAACGGTTCAGACACCCCGTTAAATTGTGAATGACTGTGTGCAATATTAGTCCGGACACCTATTGCTTTTCGGAATTCCTGCATTTATAATAATACTTTGAAACTAATTTGAAAAGGTTTGTAGCCCGGAGAAAAATTTGTCGGCTTTCACACAAGGAGGAACAACATGAATTTTGATACTTTTTGCCAAGCAAATGAATCTATCCTTTCAGATCTATTTGGCACTTTCCAGTACTTTGATTCTGAATTTATTAAATGCTTATATGCGGACAGCTATTTATTTAGAATGCTGGAAAATCTTATCGATTCCAAAAACAAATGCAGCCGCACTCTTGATTCAAAACAAGAAAAAGACTTTGAAAAAGCAACGGACAATTTATTCAGCCATGACATTTTATGCCAGCAGACCCCTGAAAAATTTGAATATAAACAATCCAGGCCTAAATATCTATTTGACAAACAGAAAGTTATTCGTAATTGTAAGAATTGGTTTTCTATATTGTACAGCTGCAACTCATCATTGTGCGACAAGTTATTCCCCATTATCGTATTCATTTTGGGAGACTCGTATAATGAAATACTAGATGAAAAGAAAAATTCAAACTTCAATTTATGGCTATATGATTTTATCGAATTAAACCTGCGGGGAAATTTCCAACTATTGTATTTATTTTCACTGCTTTCAGGGACTACTACTAAAAGAGAAAGCTGCATTGTCCGGGGAACAAAAGCACTGCACTCCCTAAAGTCAACATACAAAAAAATACTTTTAGCCGAGGAAACATATAAATCCACAAAATTAGCCAGAGGTGTCTGGCACACTTATTCTGGCGGATGGAAACTCCCGGAATACACCAATTGTGCAAAGCCATATATTAACACGGTTGATTATTATGCTAAAAATTTTTTCGTCCTTCTTACTGAAAGCAAAATCGAAAAAAGGCTAAGAGACCACCAATCCGACAGGAAAAAATACGAGATATACCATGATGAAAACTACTATCCTAATAATAATCCGCTAATGGGCGAAAATTTTATTACATTCCTTCTCTTCCTGCGGGATTTGGAAGGTTTCGATAATTTTTCCTGGAGCAATTACAGCCGCCCATTAACTATGTATGCAATAAACAGGATGACACAATGGGTTACCCCATTTACCACCCGCACCATCCCTTATATAATGCCTGTATATAACGCCCTTATTCCATTAACCTGTAATTATTTTAATCAGAATATGATGGCGAAGGAATTGACAATCCAAAATCCTAAATGTGAATATATGGACTTTGGAAATATATATGATAAAACCGATAATTGCAATTGTTCACCTGAATCCCCTAAAGGCAGGGAAAATCCATTTGAAACCAGAACAATAGATTTTCTGAAAAAGATAAATAAAACGCAGTTATTAGATATAATTAAAACCTTTAAAAACATGGATGATATAACCATTTCTGATTTTTTAAAATATTTTGGAAATAGGATAACAAATCAAAAATCCAAAGAGCTAAGTAAACAGATTATTGAAAGATGCCACAGTGCAATGAAACTATACGGCTATTCACAGGAACAGCTTGCAGAACGCATTAGCGTTTCCAAACAATTTTTATCTGATGCAGAAAAAGGCATTATAGGGATACCTGCTTCTACTATAATCCGTCTATATGATGTCCTGTCTATTTTATCAGATTCTTTCTTTCTGGACCCGGTTGACAATGCCTTTCTGTTAGAAGACATAGTCTATGTTGACCGTGCTATTCTGGCAGAAGACACAATTCTAGAACCAATTATTGCAAACTACACGCATGAGGGAAAGAATAAAATTTTTTTAGAGGATTATGTCAAACATATAAAAGAACTGGACACGGAATTTATACACAGCCATCAGGATATTTTCAAAAACAGGAAGGTTACATCTGATTTTATAGAATATCTTACCGAAAGGAACGCGCGGTTAAAATCAGTCTTTTATTTCTATTCTAACTTTGTTCCAATAAAAAAAACGAGTATATTCCATCCCGATGATTATGATAAGTTATTTGATTCATGGTACAGCAACTCAACAGATTTTGAAAAAGCATCTTTTCATAGTTTTTTAGAATCAGCTTCTAACGAACTATTTAAACGATTTATAAATTACAAGACAGAAACCCTTTTTCTGCCAACCTCTAAACACTTTGATCCAGAAAATCGTCTGCAAGAAGATTTTGGCTATTATTACTGCTTGTGTGATAACTTTACAATGTATTTTACTAAAGAATTAAACGAATCCCCTTAACCAGTTTTACTTGCGACGGATCATTTAAAAAAAGAATTATTGAACCCCTGCCCCAATCTTCTCGAAAGAATGCTGTATAAATTATAAAATTCTAACCATGTTTCCAAAAGCAATATTTTAAACACTTTTGGAAATATGGTTAAATTTATATATTTACATTTTAGTCTATCATGTAAAAATCATCAAATTCCAAATATCACTATTTCTTTTTTAACGCTCTGGCAACTTTTCCATATCCTCTGCAAGCGCATCCAGCAGTTCCCGGACTTTCTCAAATGAGGAATAGTCAAGATATTCCCGTTTCAGATAAACTTCATATAACGTCCGCATAATATTACTGCATTTTAAACAGGCCAGGATATGTTTCCGGTCAATTTCCTCCGCATACATAAAATACTCATAAACGCATTCATAAAACCGGATTTTACCGCAATGGCCGTATATATCCTCTGCAGGGCTTGCTAACATCCGGTACATAAACAAATCATGCTCCTGTTCCACCTTTTTAAACAGTGTGCGCTCCTCATCACTGAACATTCCGCGTTTTAACTGCATTTTCCCTGTCATGCCGCAATCCCAGCCCCTTTCTTCTTTCTGCTATAACGGTATACATGGCCGGATAATATTTCTTCCGGTACAAGCTCCGTTTCATTTATTTCCTTTACCATCTGCTTATAATAGGATAGTTCCTGGTCTTGGACATCAGGCACAAGGATTACTTCATGAACCGAAGACGGAAGTATGATAAAATTATCCCCTAACCTGTCAGCGGCTTCTTCCATGATTCCGGTATTCAGTATCTGCACGGCCCCATAAATCCTGTTTTTATTCCCAAGCACATACATCCATGCTATACGGTCCGCATCTATAAGGCCCCCTATTCCCCCTGCATCCAGCAGGTGTCCTGTAATATCCGTAATATTTTCCAGGACAGCGTCTTTGGTTTCTTCCATATTATGAACCGCAGTCCGGTATAGTTCCTTTTCATCTACCCTCCATACATCCATATGGCTGTTGTTTACATGCACCGTTCCAAATCCCCCATCCGGAAGGGGCAGTTTTGCATAATAGGTCAGCGACAAATCAAGTATATCCCTATGCGGAACCCCTGGCAGCATAGCTGTATTCATCCCCTTGTTCCGCAGGCAGCAGCGTATATTACTCTGGATACGTCCCCATTCCATAAAAGAAGCTGCGTCAAAATTGCCATTGCACTCATTCTTCCTATATATATCTACAATTTCATCCACAAGGCCAGGGATTTTATCCCCTTCCTGTATGCACCTGCTATAAAATGGAACCATTGGTATGCGCGGCGCAACAGGCGATCCCCCATCTTTGATCATAAGGAAATTTTCGACCCTGCCATTGTTCCCCAGCGACACATCCGCAGTAAAATGATACCCATCCCCCATCTTCCCTTTCAGCCCTTCTATGATTCTCCAGATAAATTCGCTGTAACTCATAATACTGTCCATAACACTCCCTCCTATTTACGCAATCATATTCATAAATTCCTGCTCTGTAATGACCCTGACCCCAAAAGCCTGTGCTTTCTCCAGCTTACTGCCAGAACCTGTTCCGCAGATCAGGTAATCCGTATTCCTGCTGACCCCGCTTCTCGGCGCCCCGCCCAGGGATGCAATCTTTTTCATAACCTCATCCCTTGTAAAATGCTCCAGTTTCCCGGTTACCGCTACTGTATGCCCTTTCAATGGATTTTCTTTTTCCACTTCCAATACCTCCATAATTATTTTTCTTTCACGCAACATTTCCCGCTGATTTTGTCTTTGCCAATGCCTGCATTACTTTTCCATAAAGTTCCGCAGACATATTGCTAAGTTCGTCGATCTGGTATCTTCCTTTTACCGCATCGGCCCCGACCCCGGTCCGCTGCATCTCCGCTTCCAGCGAATGCATCTGCATATCTGTAATCCTCCCTGTATTTTTCGAATCCGGCTCCAGTTTCCCTGTATTTACTAAGCCTGGCTTCGGTTTCCCCGCTTTTCTGGCAGCATCCGTTTGAGGGCCAGCCATATCTTTTTCTTTCCGGAACTCATATACAAGCCGCCCCTTATTTGTGTCATTTACTACAGCAAGGTAGGTAATTTCCCTGTCCCCGTTATACGCAATCTCCCGGACCGAAAAATGGTCGCTGCAGTAAAAACGGCCGTCTTTTTTCTGAATCCCAGCATTTCCGGAAACGATCCAGATAAACGGGGCTGTATATAACTCGCGTCCTATCCCCCAGTTGAAACAGGCCCTTTTAAAACTGTCCGAAGCCTGGGATTTTGCCTTTTCCGTATATCCGGTTGTCCCAACATCCTGCTTCGATACCCATACGCCGGATTCCCTGTCAAAAATTTCCACCGTGCAGTAGAGGTTCCCGTCAATGCTCTGATGGCTGCGTTTCCATCCGAACATCCCGAATGTCTCATCCAAAATACGCTGGTCAACCCTCGCGTCCTTATAAAGCAGGATACTTAATCCTGTTTCTTTTACAACGGCTGCACGGCACTCTATTTCCTCTGCGCGGAGCAGCCTGATCCTGTGGTCTTCCATCTTTTCCTCCTCTCCAAAATATCAAAACATTTAGGCAAAATGCAAAGTTGTTTCGCAATTACCTAATATAAAAATAATGGATCTGAAAAATATTGCATTTCATTTCTATCACAAGCGTTGCCAATACTTTTTCTATATAATACACTGGCCAACCAGAAGTCTCTTGTTTCCTGGCTTTTTCTTGATTGCTGATATAAATGCTGTATCTTATTGCTTCTATCATTTCATTTTCCATAACAGAAAATAAAAAGGCAGAAGCCCTCAGAATCCGGAACTTCTGCCTTTTCATAGATACGTCTTTTATGCTGCCTTTATTTCAAACCTTCTCGTATGTGATACTTTCACGTAGTCAGAATAGATCTCCGGCTTTTCCTGTTTGATCCGTTTTGTATCAAGCCTCGCCGTGTCCACATTGCTCCAGGACACTTTGTAACTTCCGTTTACCGCGAGCTCATGGTCTTTCATATACAGTTTGATTTCCTGGTCAATCTGCTTTTGTTCTTTTGCAAGCGCGTCCATATTTTTTAATATTTCCTCCCTGCGCTTTAATTTTTCATCAAAACCCACAAGCTCTATAGCATCTGCTTTTTCCGCTGACTTAAAATATTTCTGCAGGACCTGGTCGCAAACCGCGGAACCATCCGGATCCGGCATAATCCCCGGAATAATGTGGCTGTTCCAAAAATAACTTTCTGCTTTCACCAGCCCGTCAATCACTCCGTCGTCCCATGTTAATTTACGGTAAACAAACCCACTTCCGAGGATAACGCAGGCAATATACCATGTCCGTATCCCCGTGACCATCATATAATGGGCGCATTGCAGGACATAATGCAGCGGTATATCCCCGTCCTTCCATTTATCCGCATTGTATGCGCTTGCGGTCTTACATTCCAGCCCTGCGTCCTCCCCGACAACCAGGCGGTCCACATCCGCGATCATAAACGGATGCGCTATACTCCGGTACATATAATTGGAACGTCTTACTTTCAGGCCGGTTGCTTCTGTAAAACGCTTCGCTACGTAACCTTCCAGGTCATGTCCGATGCGGATGGATTCGCTGTCTTTTTCTTCCACTTCATCCGATGTCTTGTCGCAGAATACTTTCATCGGGCTGCTGTATGGATTTAAACCACAGACTGCCCCTGCGTCCGAACCTCCGATTCCTGTCTTTCTTAACATCAGCCATTCGTTTGTATCCATTCCGGCTGTCGGTATCTTTTCATACAATTTGTTTCCTGTCATAATCGAAATGTCCCCTTTCTTTCAATACTGAAACCAGAACTACCGTTTTATCTGCTATTGATACCCTGAAACATATTTATCCGCTATAAAGATTTGATAATCCCCCAGATGTTATCCTGTAGGAAAGCCAGCAAATTGACAATGTCATTAGCTTAAACCGTGCAGCTATAATCTGGATCAAGAAATACTTGATGATAAAGCTTATCATAATGGAATTTTGCCTATGAAAAGCCTAAGTAAATGAAATTGATCAAATCGCCCTTTCTCTTAACCGCTGAATATAAAAACAGGCCCGGAAGATGCTGGAGGCTCTTTCCCGTGTTTGTGTATACTTTCTGTTTCCATTTTGCCGAAGCATTCAATTCCCGGCAAAATTAGGAAACTGTCTGAAATGAAATATCCAAAGTTAAGAAAGAACCATGCCGGAACATCCCCAGGCCATATTTTTATGGCTTTCTGGCCATATGGAACTAGGCCACGAGCTGGTAAGCCCTGTCGATCAGCGTATTCCCTTCATATGTGCGCATGAACAAGTTTTCCTGATAATTCCTGGTCCTCCTTGCAGGTTTCGCATGTGTCGCAAAATCTGAGGCCGCATTTACAAAGCGGTAGGCGTTCTTACCAACATCCTGCAGATCGGGCGCGTCAAAATAACGCGCTGCCATATCATCCCTCAGTTTTGAGACATTGCGCACAGTTACAGGGCTTGCATCCTTTTCAAGCGGAAGGAGTATCTTTATATATTCCATCACCTGGGCGTCTGTAACCTTCTGTTTCCGCAGCCTTTCAAATTCGCGCCCAAGCCCTTCCATATAAGTATCCGCCATGAAAAGCGTCTTCCTTGCTTCATGCACTTTCCCTTTTATGTCCCCGGTATGTACCATGCCAAAACTCCTCTTTGCCGTAGAAAGCGCAAGGTTCAACGTATTGTTGCATACAACCCTGACCGGGGTAACTGCGACCCGGACTGCCCCGGAACCGTCATGGGTATTGCTGAACACCAGGTATGGAGTGATCCGTTCCCCTGCAATGATATATTCCTTTGGGAGCCTTGCAAGCATCCATACCTTCCTGCCGTTCTGCAGGGAACCAGCCGTTTCATAGCGCACCCCTTCGCCAAGCAGCGCATCTGTAAAACTGAATGCATCTACATTCTGGATAATCTTATAACGGTCGCTGACTACGCCAAGCACCCTGTTATCCGTACTCCTGACATTTGCCTTATAACCTTCAATCATCCCGTATTCCGTAGAAACCGGCATCTGGCTTACGGTCCAGTCAAGCCCCGCGGTCCTTAAAGCATCTTTCGAATCCGGCGCTTCTGCTACTACTGTCCCAAGCCCATGCCAGGGTTTTTCCCTTACAGAAAACATTGTTTCCACATTTGCCGCCATTTTTTATTCCCCTTTCTTATCCCGTCTATTTTGCACTGTTTTTCTTTTCACCTGAACCTGTCCATCCTGTCCCCTGCTTACTGGCCAAACGCCTGTAATATTGCTTCTGCCCCTGCATGTTTCCTGCTTCTATCCGTACTTTCCCAGATGGTCGCTTATAATATCCAGAATCCCAACCAGGGCTTTCAGCAGGCTGATTACATGGACAAGCGCTGTATGTTCCCCATCTGTTTCCTTATTTTCCCCGCATGGGTCGTTACCGCTTATTCCGTCATCATGGATAAAATCAAAATCATTCATCCTACTGGGCCATTCCCTGTCCTTTCCTCAAATTTAACAGTAAAGCCAGTGACAGGACAGCATTCAACGCATATTTTGCAGCTGTCACCACTTTGTAAAAAATCTGTTTCATAGAGCCTTTTTTCATCTCCTTTCCTAAAATAAACCATTATTTTTTCAAGGGCGTGTTTTCTGACCGCTCCGGTCCCCCCTATACCTCTTACACGCATGGTGCAGATCTGGTTGTCCCAAGTATAAGCTGTCCGGCTAGGCACTGGACAACATGAGGTTTGAAAAACGCGTCCCTTATGCAGAAATAATATATTGATATATCTGCTTAAACAACACAATAAGTGATAAGATAACCCATACGGGGAATAGAAGGAGGAATACAGGATGTTCAAAGACTATTCAGATTATATGACCGCCACAGAAGCAAGGATTGCGCTTGGAATCGGGAAAAACTTAATGTACCGGCTTTTAAATGAAGGTGAAATTAAAGCTTCGAGGGTTGGAGGGAAGATTTGGCGCATCAGCAGAAAGTCTCTTTCTGATTATGCAAAAAAGAATACCAACTAAATAAAAAAGTTCTGCGATGCACAATGTCATTCGCAGAACTTTTTTATTTAGTTTTATACTAACGAACACTAAGGTTTGCCAAATAACGCCGACTCACGAACGCCGTTAATTTAATCTATTTTTGTGAAAATATAGACAATATATTGTACTTTGTTATAACTGTATCTTCTATTAATATGCTATGTATCAAAAACTTGTAAACTGGTGTTCTATATAAATCAGCATTATTATAGTTTTACAACAAATCAAAAAAATACCATATCCTTCCTCAATTTTATAACTATACGTCTTGTCCGTTACTTTGGCATTCTAAATCCGTCAAATGCCCCCTGGAGACCTGCTGCTGCATCTATAATATCCTGTGGTTCCCGTCCACTGGCCATTCGAAAAAAATCATCCGCCACAAGCCAGCCCATAGTTTCTGTTAAGGCTACAGCAGTGCCTGCACCAACAACGCTACCAATAGTTGCATTTACCCCTGGAATAGCTTTTAATACATTTGAAAAAATCATCCGGCCCGCCTGTTGTGTCACTGCAACACCTGCAATAGATTTTGCGGCTGACTGGGACAATGACACTCCAAAAATTTTCCCCAATGAGATAATCATTGTAATCTGCGCAGCCGTAATCGGAAGCGCATCAGACATAGGCAATGGTATTGCACCAGCAGCACCAGCAGCCACAGTTGCCGAATGTATAGCAACATGGCACTTCTTTTCTAATTCTTTTGGCATATGTTCTTTCGATTTACCCATTTTTTCTCCCTCCTCTAAATACAGCCCCGCAATTTGTACAAACCAGATTTCCATTTTGCTCCTGCACCGTCAGACGGCCACAGCAGGAACATTTATTCCCACGGCCTTTCCCCTTTATTGGTATACGCATTTCGTAACCGCACTTTGTACATTTACGATTTTCACCCGTAGTTTTATAAAACGTTAATTCCCTGCAACGCGGACAAAGTTTCCCAGCCAAAAAACATAACCACCTTTCCTAAACTCATATAAAACAACTCCGTCCAATATTCCCCCTATCCTTTCAATTTAACCTTACACCTCTTACATACATAGCCAAACGGATTCCCCTGTCTACGGTAGCTTGCACAGCTCTTACAAACCCAGCGTCCACATACCGCACATTCTGCCAGGTCATTTATAAATTTTTTTCTTCTACAGTCAACGCAGGCAGCAAAACCTTCTTCATTTAAATATCTTGTGCTGTAACCCATCACTTTTTCCTTTCTAAAATAAAAAAATCTGATTTTTCAAAGAATCTACTTTCATATTTCTCCTGAAAAGTAAATTCTTTTTCATATTTTCTGCTTTTTACTCCTATATAAAACCAATGCTATTTCTTTATCTAATGATAACACATTATGTCTAAGTATACAACTATTAATTATAATAATAGCAAAGGTGGTATTTGCATGAATAATCAAAGAAACGGTGTAAAACGCCGACAGCCAAAAGAATTAAATATACAGATTGGCGAAAGATGCCGCAAGGCAAGGGAACTATCCGGCTATACACAGGAACAGCTTGCAGAACGCATCAGTGTTTCCACGCAGTTTTTATCTGATGCGGAAAGGGGAGTTACCGGAATGTCTGTATCTACCATTATCCGGCTGTGCGATGTCCTGTCCATTTCAACAGATTTTCTCCTGCTGGGCCGTGATGACAGCGATGGCCCGGAAAATGCCTTATCCGCATTTTCACGTATACAGAAGCTTTCCCCCAAACAGCAGAAAATTATGGAAGAAATTATAAACCTTGTAATCCAGTCCTTCCATCTTTCCACATAATCATCCCTATAGATAAGAAAATTCCTTGAAGTTTGTTATTTCCATAACAAAAACAGAACGCACTCTAAACCGTGAATGCGTTCTGTTTACCAGCTTTCCTGAGTCTGATTTTTAACCCTGCTATCTCCTAGATAGTTCCATTATTCTAGTTCTTTCCTCAGCTTATCCACATCATCCTGTGAATAGTCCAATACCAGGGATGCAATCTCTTTTGAGGAATAATCCTTTTTTATCATATTGATCACAACCTGCTTTGCCGTGTTTAACCTTTCTTCTTTTAATGCCTGCTGCTTTTCTTCTTCAAAGATCTGTGTTACCTGTAGTATCGCCTGCTGCTTTTCTTCTTCAAAGATCTGTGCTACCTGTGTCATCTCAATCACTCTCCTTATTTTATTTGCAGTCTCCCGGTCAATAATTTTATCTGTAAATGCCAGTATCCCTGCCAGTGCAAAAAACTGCTGGTTCCTGTCGCTGATCCGTACCGCCAGCAAAACAGTATCACGGACTTTTTCTTGTTTCTTTACTTTTTCCGGGTAAGACAGCGGAAGAATAATAAACTGCATCAGCTCTTCATCCGTCAGCATTTCCCCCGTTTCCACCTTTTCTTTAAGATGGTTGTATATTCCATCCCCGTCCAGCTCTGAAAGGAATGCCGGTTCTATACACATCTTCAGGGCCCCTATATCATATTTAGCAGATGTTTCGTCCCTTCTAATATCCCCTGTATAAATTACGACCATACGGCATTTAGGGCATTTTTTCTTTTCTTTCCGGTAACGGTTTACTATCCCGGCCAGGTAGTTAAGGTATTTTTCCTTATCCGATTCCCGGTATACGCTTTCATAGTCCACAACCGCTACTGTACCGTCAACAAGCTCAAACAGATTATCCAGACGCAGCTCATTCGCCTTTACCGCCGGGATATTTGTTGGGAGCGCCCTTCTGATCTCTGGCAAGTCCAGCCCATAAACCCGGAATGATTTCCCTTTAAAATTTTCTGCTAACACTTTGCTCACAATATCCTTATTCTGGTATGCGATTGCTGTTTTTTCACGTTCCAACTTCCCTCTCCCTCCCTTTTCATCTCCCCTGCTGTTTCCATTATATTTCCTTTCTACAAAAAATGCAATGTATTTACACTGTTCTGTTTGTTGCTCATATCCCTTTACGCCGCCTTTACCGATGATATTCCACTTTTTTGTTATTTCTTCATCATTTCCATACACAAACGGAACCCATATTTCATCCCCAGGTAAAATCCCCCACATACTGCATCGTCTACCACAATCATGACATCATCCCTTGCAAGTTCCACTTTGTCATCTTCCTGATCTTCTAAATTCTTCTGGAATAATCTGGCAACCCCTTTCTCCGCACAGCGGCTCATTTCCGTCCAGTCCTTTTCATAAGTAATAACTTCATCATAAATTTTCGTCCATAATTCTGACATACTATTTTCTCCTTTTTTCAAAATCTTCGTATTACCCCATATATCCAAACACTGCTATCAGCATCATTTAAGAATGCATCCCTGAAAAACGCTTCTTACATTTACCGATATTCATTCAAACTGCATACATGTTTGTATCTTTTTTCATGCGTTCTGCACTTTCTGCAAGCTATTCCAATCATCTCCACTTCTCCAGTGTTATACCTATCTGCTGCCATTAGTAAATCAAAAAAGAAGCATCCTATTCCTCCAGGACACTTCTGTATTTTCATTATTATCTTTCACCCTCTTTTTTTAGCACAACTCCCATTATTTCATCCATTGTCTCGGCACCTCTCTCTACCGAATCGTCAAAAGAATGCCCATAAATATCCGTTGTGGTTGACACCTGCTTATGTCCCCCTATTTTTGCAACATCTACTGCACTCATTCTGGTCATCAGCATACTAAGGTTTGTATGTCGCAGATCATGATAACGGATATGTTTAAATCCGTTCTTCTTTAAAAAATCTTTATATTGGTTACTGAGTGAGTTCGGGTTCCACGGTTTTCCATTATCGTGGCAGAAAACAAAATCCCTTTCCGTAAAATATTCCCCCTGCAGCAATGCTTTCATCTCCTGCTGACGCTCTTTTACCAATTGCAGGCAATCATACAGCCATGCAGGAATACCAACTGTCCTGATTTCCTTATTTTTTGTAGATTTTCGTTCTACAATTGTGCCCTTAGCCGTTGTCCTGACCTGGCAGATTTTTATTTCCCTGTTTTCCATATCCACATCCGGCCATTCCAAAGCACAGGTTTCCTCTCTCCTGCAACCACACCAGAAAGCCAGATTAACCGCTATTTCCAATGCATAGCGCCCGCTTGCCCGCAATGCAATCAGTAACTCTTTTGCTTCTTCCGGCGAATAAATTTCATGGTCAAATTCTTCTACAGGATATGGTTTAATCGCATCTACCGGGTTTTTATAGACTCCATAGACTTCCTCCTCGGAAATCATATAGTCAAATAACGTATGAAAATGCGTCCTATGCTTATTTACAGTCTTTGCGCTCAACCCCTTTTCCTTTCGTAAATACACCATATATTTGCGGATCAACGATGTATTTAACTTGTCTACCCTGATATTACCAAAATAGTCCAGCATATGGCGCTGCAGATTGCGTGTAGAGGTTTGCGTAGTCTCCACATTCTGGACATCTCCAATCGTTGTATTCCAATTGTCCACTAATTCTTGTATCGTTACCTTTACTGGCTTTTGTGCCATTTGTTTTACCTGGTCTGCCTCATGCAATTTTAATAACTTCCTCGCATCTGCCAGATTGCCTTCGATTACTTTACTGCTTGAAATCAGCTTATTCCTTTCATCGCGTCCGAAATAAAGCACTACTTTATATTTTCTTGGATTCTCGATACTCTGGTAAATATTTTTCTCTATCTTCTTCCACTTAACAGCCATTGCATCCTCCGTTTCCAAATAAATGCTTATTTACTCTGATTATCCGTTGTGTTAGCTTTTGTTTTTGTTAGTTTTTTTGTTAGTTTTTCTACTATAGCACAGAAAAAATCCCTTGAAAACCTTATGTTTTCAAGGGATTTTGCGACGTGCGTGAGAGGATTCGAACCCCCGACACCTTGGTCCGTAGCCAAGTGCTCT
>CAMUML010000009.1 GCA_947089855.1 uncultured Eubacterium sp. | reverse complement strand
TGTAGCTATTAACCAGTAGTCATTCTTGACTACACCATTATTATACTAGGAGGTTTTTTTATGTTAAAAGAAGGAATGAATGGGTTATGCATGGCATTGGCAGACAGCGTGCCAGGGGTATCCGGTGGAACGGTAGCATTTATTATGGGCTTTTATGACCAGTTTATCGGTTCTATTCATGACTTGGCGTTTGGGAAGATGAAAGAAAAAAAATCGGCATTGATGTATCTGGCAAAGTTGGGGGTAGGATGGATCATTGGGATGGGTATAGCGGTGGTTGTGCTTTCAGCATTATTTGAAAGAAATATTTATATCGTCAGTTCCTTGTTTATTGGATTTGTTGGCGGTGCAATTCCACTGATTGTAAAAGCGGAAAAAAACAGTTTACGGGATGTCGGGAAAGGGTTTCTTTTTTGCCTGCTTGGGATTGTGGCCGTTATGGGGATTACATGGGCGAACAGTAAGGGCGGCAGTGCAGCTATGGATTTAGGCCAGTTTTCCATCCAAACAGCAGTCAGGCTGTTTTTTATTGGAATGGCTGCAATTTCAGCAATGTTTCTTCCGGGAATATCCGGCTCCACATTACTTCTGATTTTCGGAGCGTATATTCCGGTAATTACAGCAATAAAAGGCGTTCTGTCTTTGGAAGTTTCCTATCTTCCATGCCTGATTTTTTTTGGATGCGGTGTCCTCACAGGGGCGGCAGCGGTTGTGAAGGCAATCAAGGCCTGCCTTGAAAGGTTCCATACGCAGACTGTGTATATGATTTTGGGAATGATGATTGGTTCCTTTTATGCAATTATTATGGGGCCGACAACTTTAAAAATACCGCAGGATGCTTTAAGTTTTGGTAATTTCCATATTATTTCAGCGGTTATGGGAGCGGCATTGGTTTTAGGAATGCAAATCATAAAAGAAAGAAGTGCGGTCAATGAAAATTGAAATGGCTATTTTGGATTGGATACAAAGTATTCGGACTCCAATAGGAGATATTCTGATACCTCGTATTACAAAATTAGGGGATGCAGGAGCAATATGGATTTTGATGGCAATTATTTTACTGCTTATTCCAAAAACAAGAAAAAGCGGAGCGGTACTGGCGGCTGCGTTATGTGTGGATATTGTTCTGTGTAATGGAATACTGAAAAATTTGTTTTGCAGAATACGCCCTTGTGATGTAAACACTTCCGTCCGGCTTTTAGTTGAAAGGCCAGCGGACTTCTCTTTTCCGTCAGGGCATACGGCTGCATCCTTTGCAGCGGCTGCAGCGCTCTGGTTTGCAGGAGAAACGCCGGCAATAAAATGGAAATTATGGAAGCCAGCTTTGGCGCTTGCGGTGGTAATGGCGTTTTCGAGGCTGTATTTATATGTGCATTACCCTACAGATATTTTGGGAGGTATGATAACAGGAATTGCAGCCGGATATATCGGTACATGGTTTATTGGCCAATTGGAAAAGAGGAGAAAAAATGAACCGTAAACGGGTGATTATAGGGAGCTTACTTGTTTTGCTCATGCTCCTGCTTTATGCTGCAGGGAAACGGTATGTATTTCCAGTGGCAGAACGGAATGTGAAAGAAACAGAAATCCTGCCGGAACATAAAAATGCTAAGACTGTAAAGCCTGTTATAAAAATACGCCGGAAAAAAATAGGGAAAGGGGAGGAAAAGATCACGTATTTTGCAGCGGATATAAAACTGGGGAAGGCAGAGGACTTAAAGTCGGCGTTTGCTAATAACCAATATGGGCTGAATATTAAGGATACGGTGTCAGGCATGGCACGGGCACATCACGCGGTTTTTGCGGTGAATGGCGACTACTATGGTTTCCGAAAGGACGGGGTAGTGATACGTAACGGGGTTTTATACAGGGATGAACCCACAGGCAGGGAATGCCTGGTTATGTATAAGGATGGGACTGCGGATGTAATGTTTGAAGGAACGGTATCAGGAAAAAAATTGGTACGGAAAGGGGCATGGAATGTGTTTTCATTTGGGCCGGTCCTGGTGGAGGATGGGAAAATCCGTGGAGGGCTGGAAAAACCCTATCAGGTGGATTTGTTTAGCGGGAGCATTAGTGGAAAACAGCCTCGTACCGGGATCGGCATACTGGGGAAAAATCATCTGCTTATTGTAGCGGTAGATGGAAGGGCGGAAGGATACAGCTGTGGGATGACATTTTCGGAATTTGCCCAGGTCTTTATAAATCATGGATGCAGACTGGCTTATAATCTGGACGGAGGAGGTTCTGTTACCATGTACCGGAAAGGGAAAATTTTAAACCGGCCAAGCTTAGGAAGGGAAAGAAGAATCAGTGATATGATCTATATCCATTAAAGCGTGATATTGGTTCTGGGGATGCAGATGATAAAGGAAACAAGTGTAAGTAATGAAAATGGAAATGATTGTTTTGGGCGGGCAAAAGAGTAATGGAATAGGGAAGGAGATGGAGTTATGCCAGTAGTAATCATTCCGGCATATAAACCGGATAAAACATTAGTAACCATTACAGACCAGCTTTGGGCATATGGATGCCAGATTATTGTCATAGATGATGGCAGCGGCCAGGAATACGGGCATATTTTTAAAAAAGTGGAAGATGTTTGTATTGTTCTGAAGCATTCAGAGAACTGCGGAAAAGGCGCAGCGATTAAAACTGCCTTGTCTTACATAAAAAAAGAAATGTGGGACAGTGGCATGGCTGGCATTATGGATTGCGATGGGCAGCACTTGCCGGAAGATATGATGAAACTATTGGAAGCTGCCGGAAAGCACAGAAAAACGCTGATACTTGGCGTCCGGGATGTTGGAGTGGAAATGCCTTTGAAATCCAGATTGGGAAATCTGGTTACAGGGGCGGTATTTAAACTTGTGGCTGGCGAAAAGGTGTCGGACACACAAACGGGACTGCGGGCGTTTGATCCGGAACTGATACCGAGGTTGCTTTCTGTGGAAGGGGAAAGGTATGAATATGAGATGAATATGTTAATGGCGTTTGCGAAAGAAAAAATTCCGATGGAAGAAGTGCCGGTCCATACAATTTACCGGGACAAAAATAATTCCAATTCACATTTCCGCAAGGTTAAAGATTCCGCAAGGATTTATAAGGATATATTGAAATTTACATTATCATCTTTTTCCAGCTTTGTCCTGGACTATCTGCTGTTTTCACTGCTAATGATTTTTATGCCGCATACAGCCATATATGCACTCTTTGCAAATATAGCGGCAAGGATGGCCAGCGCATTTTATAACTATAGCATGAATTGCCGGTTTGTATTTCATACAAATCGCAGCGTAAAGACAACCGTACATTATTTTGCACTGGCAGGTTTTATATTGGCAATGAATAACTTGATTCTGGAAATGTTCGTACAGGTGTTTCGTGTATCTGTGTATCCGGCAAAATTGCTGACAGAATGCATCCTGTTTATTTTAAGCGGGCTGGTACAAAACCTTGTCATTTTTCGGAAAGAGAAATGCCTGCCGTGCAATTTATTTGTGGGTGGAAAGGCTAAACTATGAAAAAGCGGGTTTTATGGATTGTGGCAGATTTGATCATAGCTGCGTTGGCTATCCTTGCAATTTGGGCAGCGAATTATAAAATTCCACAGAAGGGAATAAAAGAAGTAAAGTTCCCGCAAATAGGGGCGGAGAGGGGATTTGGGCAGGATGCTTTGTTAGAAGAGCCAGAAACACAGTCAGATTCCCTGATGAGGACCCATGTGGTTTTGGATACGCAGGATTGGCATGAAAAGTTTGCGGACAAATTCACAGATACTATTTATGCAGCGGAGGATTCCTATACCAGCCCCAATTTGTCCATTCAGTTATCGTATAGCCATTATGATACGGGAATTCTGGACAGGTTAAGTTCAGAAAAACATATAAAATATGGGACACAGGTTTCTTATGTGCTTGCAGATATTTATGTAGGAGATATTACCTGCCTTCAGACTGCATTTGCACAAGGGACTTATGGTGTAGGGTATTCGGAAAAGTTGTCAGATATGTCAGGGGAAATGAAAGCGGTGCTTGCTGTAAATGGCGATTCCTACAGCAATAACCACCATAAGGACAATGGGACAATTATCAGGAATGGCGTGATTTACCGGAGCAGCCAGACAGACGCAGAAACCTGTGTGCTGAACTGGGATGGGACAATGGATATTTACAGCCCGGATCAGATAGATTTACAGCACCTTATAGACAGGGGCGCATATCAAAGCTGGATATTCGGGCCGAGCCTGCTGGATGAAAATGGGAAAGCAAAGGAATCTTTCCTTACATGGAGCTATATCAAGCAATCCCATCCAAGAACAGCGATTGGATATTATGAACCGGGGCATTACTGTCTTTTGCTGGTAGATGGCAGGCAGAAAAGCTCCAGAGGAATGTTCCCTGAAGAAATGGCAAAGGTATTTGAAGATTTAGGGTGCAGGGCGGCTTACAATCTGGATGGAGGGCATTGTTCGTTTATGACATTTGAGGACAGGATGGCGAATCATCCATATAAACCGGAACATGAAGTGGCAGATGGAATTTTTATTACGGAGGGACTGCAATGGGAAGATTAAGAGGGTTTTTCATTCATGTAGGCGTTATATGCAGTTTTATATGCATAATTGCAAAGGCGTTGGACTGGTATAATCCATATATGGATTTTTCGGGACATGCCTTTTTTATGCAACTACTATTATACTTTTCTGTAATATCATTGGCATTTATTAGAAAAACCGAGTAAAAATTTACAAGTGAATGGAGGATGAAAAAGTTGGGACAGCGGAATAGAAGAGATATACGAGAAGAAGAAACCTTAGAGAGTATTTCTATTTCAGGTGGAAGGAAAGCGGATAAAGAAAAAATAAAAGACCTTAAAATGAAAAAGAAAGCGATGGAGGAGGAGCTTGATGAACTGAAAGGAAATACCGCAAAAGGAAAGGCGTTGTGCGTAATGGTTTTTTGTATGTCGCTCATGCTGTTGTTGGGGATTTTTGTAGGGATGGTCAAGCTGGATACGGGAGGCGTTGCCAGTGAAGCGTTAGCTCCGGTGATTGAAGATATTTCGGTATTAAGGAGTATCCTGCCAGCGGAACTGCAAAAGAAAAACGCTTCTGAATTGGCGGCAGAGCAGCAACAGGCGGAAGCGGAGCAGGCAGCGGCAGAAGCGGCAGCGGCAGCGGAGGCAGAAGAAGCGGCGGCAGAAGCAGAGGCGGCGGCAGAAGCGGAGCAGGCAGCGGCAGAAGCGGCAGCAGCAGCGGAGGCAGAAGAAGCGGCGGAAGCAGAGGCGGCGGCAGAAGCAGAGCAGGCACAGGCAGAAGCAGAGGCGGCGGCAGCTTTGCAGGATTATGTAGATACCTATTCCGCAATGAAACCCAAAGATGCGGCAAAAGTATTCGACAGCATGATGCCGGATCAAGAGGATTTGATTGTCAGGATATTGGAAAATCTTACATCAGACCAGCGTGCGGCTATCCTTTCAAAGATGAGTGTTGCAAATGTGGCGAGTTTAACTGAAAAAATGAAGCAATAGGAAAAAGCAGCCCTGAAAAATAAAAAAATGATTCCCTCTCAACTTCGTTTTTGGAGTTTGGGAGGGTATGTTTGATTTTTGCCAAAATCGCCACATGGATAGCAGAGCAAGTCAGATATTATAGAAATATAAATGTGTGCTTTTCATTGAGCCGTGCATTATGCGTAATATATCCTGTCGTTTCTATACAAAATAAGAGGTGGAATGAAAAGCACAATACAAAAAATTTTACAAAATCCAAAAAAGTGCTTGCAAAAGCAACGAAAACATGATAATATATTTAAGTCGTGAAAACGACATACGATAGAGATATTGCTCCTTCTCTTTTCGGTGTGCGACCGCACCCGTTGGTAGAGCACGCGGCTGTTAACCGCGGGGTTGTTGGTTCGAGCCCAACTCGGGGAGTTGATAAGCCATAGGTAATAGCGCCTATGGCTGCTATAGTTTTTTACGGCCCCATGGTCAAGCGGTTAAGACATCGCCCTTTCACGGCGGTAACACGAGTTCGATTCTCGTTGGGGTCATTGTTATTCAAAATCAGTAGTATATGGCGACATAGCCAAGAGGTAAGGCACGGGTCTGCAACACCCTTATCATCGGTTCAATTCCGATTGTCGCCTTTTAAAACTCTAAGTGTTAATAGAACTTAGGGTTTTTTGTTATTTATAGACATATAATAGCAGGATAAAGCGGGTTTCGAAAATGGATATAGAAATGATAACGGCTCCTGTAATCGGCGGGCTGATTGGACTTGTTACAAATAGCCTTGCGATTAAAATGCTGTTCCGGCCATATAAGGAAATAAGGATAGCAAACCTGCATGTTCCGTTTACGCCTGGTCTGATCCCAAAAGAACAGGGTAGAATTGCACATGCGATTGCTCAAGTAATATCGGGCCATATATTGGATGACGGCACGATTTTAAATGCGCTTACATCCGATACCATACGTGAAGCATACGAACAGAAATACGATACGATGCTGTTGGAATGGAAGTCGTCCCCTTTTACGTGCGGGGAAATGTTGGATAAATATCAGATAAACGAATTGGCGGACCGTATAGAAGCAAGTTGCCGGGAGTTTATTGCTGCATATTTAATTCAACAATGCCAGGAACAGGAAGTAGTACGCAGACTGGTAGAAGAAGCTTTTAGCCACGTAAAAGAAAAAATGAATCCGTGGATGTATAAAGTGGGCAAAAATGCTTTGCTGACAGCACAGGAAGCCATGATCAAGCGTTTAGAAGAACTGCTGGCAGCACATGGGGCAGAATTTGTAGGAAATTATATTGATGGGATTTATAACACGTGGAAAGATAAGCCATTTCGGGAGTTAGCAGAATTTGTGGAAGATAAAGCTTCCAATTTGAAACAAGTTATATGGGAAAAATATATGGAGATGATCCATAATCAATTATATGAATTTTTGTCGGTATTGGATATACAAGGAATAATAGAAAATAGAATTAATGAATTTGATTTGTCAGAATTAGAAGAAATGATTATGGAAATATCAAAAAAGGAATTGCATGCACTTGTTTGGTTTGGTGGGCTGTTAGGAATATTTATGGGATTTGTAAATTTATTATTTTAGCAGATGATATTTTTAAGTTGGAAATTTCTTAAGAAAAACTTGACTGACAGGATATTATTTGTTATACTAGATAAAGAGTTTAGCGCATTGATATAATCGAGTGATAAGGTGTAATATGTAACATGTTTAAGGCTTGTGTTATCAAAGTGTTGTAAATTTTATATAGTATTCGTTTTTATGGCGCAGTAGCCAAGTGGTAAGGCATGGGTCTGCAACACCCTGATCCACCGGTTCAAATCCGGTCTGCGCCTCTTAAAAAAGCCCAGAGATTAATAATTCTGAGGCTTTTTATTTTTAATGTTATTCTAAAAGGTATCTTTATCATATAATCTTTTCAAATGTTCTTGTAATATGCAGCATGATAAACGTCAAATATGTTACGGTAAGGGAAGGAATCATACAGTGAAACAAATCTTATTGGTAGAGGATGACCTAAGCTTGGTTGGCGGACTTTCTTTTGCTATCAAAAAGGAAGGATATGAGATAGATGTTGCCCGTACAAGCCTGGAAGCGGATGCGCTTTGGCCGAATGGGAAATATGACTTGATTATTTTAGATGTTTCCCTCCCCGACGGTTCTGGATTTGATTTATGTAAAAAGATAAGAGTGGCCTCAAAAGTTCCAATTATATTTTTAACTGCTTCCGATGAGGAGACAGATATGATAATGGGGCTTGATATTGGTGGAGATGATTATATTACAAAACCATTTAAATTGGCAGTATTTTTATCAAGAGTCAATGCTTTGTTCCGAAGAAGCAGCAATTTTAGCCAGGTGGCTCCAGAGCTGAATTCAAATGGTATACGGGTAGAGCTGATAAAAGGGGAGGTGTTTAAAAATGGGAAAACGGTTGACTTAACAGCAAGCGAATATAAACTATTGTGCCTTTTTATGGAAAATCCAAATATTGTACTTTCACCAGAGCAGATTTTAAACAGGCTATGGGATTGTAATGAAAATTATGTAGATAATAATACCTTGACTGTTTATATACGCAGGCTCCGCACAAAGATAGAGGACGACCCAGGAAAGCCGGAAAAGATCGTAACTGTCCGCCGGATGGGCTATAAATGGTATTTGGCGGATAAATGAAAAAGAAAGGAATTGTAGGCGGAGCACATGTTTGGCTGTATCATAAAAATACTGGCAAATCAAAAAATCAAAGAGCTTTTTTATAAAATCCTGTTTTATATAATAGGATTTTTATTGCTTTTTACAGTTATTATAAAGTTTCGATTAGAACGGTCAGAGGTTTATGTAGGTTTTTTTGCTTTTGGGATGGGGATTTTGATATTGATGGCTTGCTATCATTATTTTAAAGAACAAAATAGGATAATGGAACATGCCACGGAACAGATTAGAAAATATATTGACGGCAACAAGGATACACGTATTGAATGTAATGATGAAGGAGAGCTATACCGGTTGTTCCATGAGGTGAATACTTTGGTTTCTATCTTGAATGCCCATATTGAAAAAGAAGGAAAAGAGAAAGAATTTTTAAGAAATACAATATCAGATATTTCCCATCAATTAAAGACGCCTTTGGCAGCTTTATCGATTTATAACGGCATTATCCAGGGAGAAGCAGAAAATCTGCCGACAGTAAAAGAGTTTGTATGCCTTTCTGAACAGGAATTGGAAAGGATTGAAACGTTAGTACAAAACCTCTTAAAAATCTCGAAATTTGATGCGGGTACGATTGTTATGGTTAAAGTGCCCGAAAATGTATCTGAGATGATGGAGTGTATAAAAAAACAATTTTATTTCCGTGCTGGGCAAGAAGGGAAAAAGATTCTCTTATTTGGAGATGGGTCGGCCGATCTAACCTGTGACCGGAACTGGTTGATAGAGGCTGTGGCTAATCTTGTAAAAAATTCCTTAGACCATACAAAAAAAGGGGATACGGTCCAGATTGAATGGAAAATATCGGCGTCTTTGCTTCAGATTGCTGTAAAGGATAACGGGAGCGGGATCCATCCAGAGGATTTATATTATATTTTTAAACGGTTTTACCGAAGCCGTTTTTCCAAAGACACACAGGGGATTGGCCTTGGACTGCCACTTGCGAAATCTATTATTGAAGCTCACGGAGGCAGTATATCCGCAGACAGCAGTTTGGGGTTTGGAACGGCATTTTATATCAATTTTCCAATTTTATAATTATTAGGAACTGCCAGAAAATAACTTGTGCATTTTGCTGGTCTAAATCTCCGATAGCACCCTGCAAAAATCCTCAACATAGCCCACTATGCCTCCGGTTTTTGCAGGGCACTCTCGAAAATTTATCCTCAGCAAACTGCACAAGTTATTTCACGGCAGTTCCTTACTGATCCCTACAAAATTGTAGGGTAAAAGTAATCTTACAGTAAGGTTGCCGTGATATGATTGTCGTACATCAAAAATGAAGTGCCTGTTTCATTTACGATGTACGAATTTTTATATCTAAAGGGATTCTTAAAATACATGCCCTATGGATGGTTAAGAAAGAGGTGTTTTTATTTATGGATTTGCTAGAAGTTCGGTCGGTTTCCAAAACTTATGGAAAAGGGGATACAGCCGTACATGCGCTAAAAAAAGTGAGCTTCTCGGTACCGAAAGGGGAATTTGTCGCAATTGTCGGAGAGTCAGGCTCGGGAAAAAGTACGCTGCTTAACATGATCGGAGCATTGGATATGCCTTCTTTTGGAAAGGTATATATTGACAGCAAGGATATTTTTGCAATGAAAGAAAGGAACCTTACTATTTTCAGGCGCAGGAATATTGGATTTATTTTCCAGAGCTTTCATTTGATACCGGAACTGACCGTTGAGCAGAATATGATTTTCCCAGTACTGCTTGATTATCAAAAGCCAAATCAATCCTATTTGGAGGAACTTTTGTCAGTATTAAATCTGAAAGACCGGCGGAATCATTTGCCAAGCCAGTTATCAGGCGGCCAGCAGCAGAGGGTTGCAATCGGACGGGCGCTGATCACCCGTCCTGCCCTGATCCTTGCGGACGAACCGACAGGGAACCTGGACACCCAAAACAGCAGGGAAGTGATCATGCTTTTAAAAGAAGCTTCCAGAAAATATGCGCAAACGATTATTATGATCACCCATAGCCGGGGCATTGCACAGACGGCAGACCGTATCCTGCAAGTATCGGATGGGAAACTGACTGATTTTGGGAGGTGCGGGGAATGAAAAGTTATCTTAGCCTGATCCCGGTTTCCGCCCGTTTACACAGGCGCCAAAATAGTATGACTCTTTTGTGTATTATTGTTTCTGTGTTCCTAGTAACGGCTATTTTTAGTGTGGCAGACATGTCCATACAAGCTCAGGGAAAATACTTGATAGAAAAACATGGTAAATGGCATATAAGGTTTGATCAAATTTCGCAGGATGCTGTGGAAGAAGTCAGCCAGCGTGCGGATGTGACAGCCATTGGGTGGTTGGATTCTTTCAACACGAATGCGGATCAGGACTTTTATATTGGAGAGCGGAAAGCGGCATTGTATGGTGTGGACCAAACCTATATTACACAGATTGTAAATAGTGTTGAAGAAGGAAGCGCCCCGCAAAATGATAATGAAGTGATGCTCAGTAATAATGCGAAACTCGCTTTGGATGCACAGATTGGCGGCCATGTGTCTATACGTACACCTGCAGGGGATACGGATTTTACCGTATCTGGTTTTGGATCCGATGATAAAGAGTATTATCAGGGCCAGACGTATCTGGTTGCCGTGTATATGACAAGGAATGCTTTTCATTCAATTTTGGCTGCAAATGCAATTGAGGAACATCCATCGTGTTATGTACAGTTCCAACAGGCATCAGATGCTCCCGGAGCAGTTTTAGACATCCAGCAGCAGTATGGCCTAGCTGATGGGAGCATTTCTGAAAATACCGCTACAATGGGCCTTTCAGGGCAAAGCAGCAACAAAAGTATTCAAAATATATATGGAATAGCGGCTGTATTGTTTGTTATGGTGCTACTGGCGGGGGTATTGATGATTTCTGGCAGCTTAAACAGCAATATTTCACAGCGGACGAAATTTTTTGGCATGATGCGCTGTATTGGTGCAAGCCGCAAACAGATCACCCGGTTTGTAAGGCTGGAAGCATTGAACTGGTGTAAAGAAGCAGTCCCTGCCGGGTTAATTTTGGGTACGCTGGCCAGTTGCGGGATATGTGCATATATGCGTTATGGTATCGGAGGCGAATTTGCCGCTATGCAGGTATTAGCCTTGAGCCCTGTCGGGTTGGCCAGCGGTGTGCTGGTAGGTATTGTGACTGTTTTGTTAGCGGCGCAGGCTCCTGCAAAGCGGGCCGCTAAAGTTTCCCCTATGTCGGCTGTTTCTGGCAACTCAGAATTAGCGCTTTCAAAACGCCGTGCAATTAGGAGGAAAGTCGGAAGGGTGGAAAGGACGCTTGGAGTCTATCATGCAACAAATTCCAGAAAGAATTGGTTTTTAATGACAGCCTCGTTTGCACTTACGATTATTTTGGCCTTATGTTTTTCAATCGGACTGGATTTTGCCCGGGGGCTGATGCCTACTTTAAAATCCTGGCAGCCGGATCTTACGCTTAACGGTTATGACAACGCACTGGTGCTCGATCAGGGTATAAAAGATAAGATCAGCGGTATTTCCGGCGTGAAACGTGTTTTTGGAACATCCTATTTGGAAAATATTCCAGCATCTTCTTCACGGAATGACATCAGCCATATCAATCTGGAATCTTATGATGACTGTTTGTTGGAACATGCGCTAGGCCAGATGGCGGAAGGAGATCTATCGGATATTTATGGCAACAGCGATAAGGTGATGACTGTATTTAGTAAAGATAATCCCCTAAAAGTCGGGGACATTATCCAGATCGCGGGAAAAAAGGTTAAGATTACCTGTTCTGTATCCAGCAGCCTGTATCCAAGTGAACTGCTTGTGATCTGTTCGCAGGAGACGTTTGAGCGGCTGACAGGGGAACGGAAGTTTTCATTTATCGGCGTGCAGCTTGGCAAGGATGCAGACACTGAGGCGGAACGGCAAATCAGTAAATTTGCTGCAAGTGATGTGGTTTTTTCTGATTTGAGGGAAAGTACGCGGGAAAGCAATACTTTTTATATGGCAGTGCAAGCCGGTGTATATGGATTCTTGGCGGTCATTGGAATGGTTACGATGTTTTATATTATTAACAGTATTTCCATTAGCGTAGCTGCCCGTACAAAGCAGTATGGCATTATGCGGGCGGTGGGCATGGACGGAAGGCAGCTGAAACGGATGATAACGGCGGAAGCGTTTACTTATACTATATCCGGCCTTGCAGTTGGCTGTGGGATTGGGCTTCCAATCAGCTACATGTTGTATAGCCGGCTGATCACGCGGTATTATGGGACAATGTGGCGCCCTCCAGCCGTAATGCTAATGGCCATACTCTTATTTGTGGCAGCCAGCACTGCCATTGCGGTATATGCCCCAGCAAAACGGATCCGGAATATGGCAATTACAGACACGATCAATGAATTGTAAAGGAATCTCCCTTTATGGGAGGTTCCCTTTTTATTGTTTATATTACTTGACCTGACGTAGTAATTATGATATAGTTACTTCATCAGACGTAGTATATGGATATGGGAGGTGATTTGGTGATAAGCAATGATGTTATCCGAGGCTATACAGATATTATCATTTTAAATTTATTGCTTCAGAATGATTCCTATGGATATGATATATCGAAGCAGATCCGTAAAATATCAGAAGAAAAATATATCATCAAAGAAACAACACTGTATTCAGCGTTTACCAGGCTGGAAAAAGCAGGTTATATTGCTTCCTATGCCGGCAGCAAAACAAATGGAAAGAAAAGGGTCTATTATCATATTTTAGAGGAGGGGCGGTTACATTATGCTAGAAAATGCAGGGAATGGTCGGAAGTAAAAGAACTGGTAGATAAATTTGTATCTGTATTGCCTGAAAACAGGGCAGATCGTATTTAAAAGTATTTAAAGTATTTATAGAAGCGGAAAATACAGTCAAATAAATCAAAATTAAGAAGGATGTTTTTTAATAAAAATAAGGAGATGAGCTTATGGAGACTATTTTAACCTATTTGGATAATATGTTTTTAAATTTTCCGCAAACACCAGAAGTGGTCAGGGCAAAAGAAGACCTGGCGGAAATGATGGAAGATAAATACAATGAACTGGTTGCAGATGGCAAAATGGAAAACGAAGCAATTGGGATCGTTATTTCAGAATTTGGAAATATCCGGGAATTAGCGGAAGAACTGGGGGTTACTATTTTAGAAAAAGGATCTTCCGGTCAAACGAAACAGTCAAAGAAACCCAATATTGTAATAGAAGATAAGGAAGAAGACAGGGCTCAGGCAGATGCTCCTTGGCAAAAAGAGAGCAGTTTTCGGACAGTAACGGATATGGAAGCAGAGGATTATCTATCTTTAGTCAAAAAATCTGCAGGGCAAATTGCAACAGGGGTTTTTCTTTGTATCTGCTCGCCAATATTTATTTTACTCTTGGAAGGGATAAAAGATTTCCTTTTTCCAATCCCAGATTCCATTGTAGAAGGTGTAGGTATTACAGGATTGCTGCTTATGGTTGCTGCGGCAGTTGGATTGTTTATTCATGCCGGCTTTCGTATGAATGAATATGATTACTTAAAAAAGGAATGTTTTTTACTGGATGAGGGATTTGCACAGGTGGTTTTTGAGATGCGGGAAGCGGGAAAAGGGATGTTTGCTTTTAAAATAGCATTTGGCGTTGTGTTATGCATCCTTTCTGTGGTACCTATCCTGTTGGCCGAAACGTTTTTGCATCTTGAGTTTGTATCAGTGGCAGCAGTTGCCGTGATGCTGCTTATGGTAGGTTTTGCCGTCGCCTTGTTTATTACTGCGGGCATGGAGGAAGAATCGTATAAAGTGATCCTTCAGGAAAAAGATTTTACCGTGCAGAAAAAAAGCGGAAAGAAAATAGAAGAGGCATTATCTTCTATTTATTGGCCTCTAGTAGTTGCAGTTTATTTAGTAGGGAGCTTTATCAGCGGTGCATGGGGGATCACCTGGCTGATATGGCCAGTGGCAGGCGTACTATACCCTGTTATAAGCGAAATGGTAAAAATAAGGGTAAGGGAACCTGGAAAATAATTGAGATAAGAAATATGGAAAATTTTAAGCGTGCCATGCACATACAAAACAAAGTATGTATACGGCACGCTTAAACATTTTGGAATTGCTTATTTTATCAGGATTTTCATAAATTTTTTCTTTCCGCGTTTTAATAGAAACCCATTTTCATCTGCGGATAGGTCAGCAACCGTATAAGCTGCTTTTACATCGGTTACTTTTTCATTATTTACGGAAACACCGCCTTGTTCAATTGCACGGCGGCCTTCTGAACGGCTGGCAGCAAGCCCTGATTTTACAAGAAGGGAAATAAGGTCAATAGAGCCTTCCTCTAGGTCGGATTCGGACAGTTCGGTAGCTGGCATTGCAGTATTGTCGCCTACCCCTGCAAAAAGTGCATGTGCGCCTGCCTGGGCTTTTTTTGCTTCGTCTTCGCCGTGGATAAGTTTTGTCAATTCAAAGGCAAGTATTTCTTTTGCAGTATTTAACTGGCTGCCTTCCCAATGATCCATTTCATCAATTTGTTCCAACGGCAGGAAGGTCAACATACGCAGGCATTTTAAAACATCCGCATCTGCGACGTTACGCCAGTATTGGTAAAAATCATATGGCGAAGTTTTATTTGCATCCAGCCATACAGCTCCCTTTTGGGTTTTCCCCATTTTATTTCCTTCTGAATTTAAGAGCAGGTTAATGGTCATTGCATATGCATTTTTGCCAAGTTTACGCCGGATCAATTCGGTACCGCCCAGCATATTGCTCCATTGGTCGTCGCCGCCAAACTGCATATTGCAGCCATATTTTTGGTATAAAATATAAAAATCGTAACTTTGCATGATCATATAGTTAAATTCCAAAAAACTAAGCCCTTTTTCCATACGTTGTTTGTAGCACTCGGCGGTAAGCATGCGGTTTACAGAAAAATGTGGCCCAATTTCACGCAACACCTCAATATAATTCAAGCCAAGCAGCCAGTCTGCATTATTTACCATAATAGCACGGTCCTGCGAAAAATCAATAAAATGGCTCATCTGTGTTTTAAAGCATTCGCAGTTGTGCTGGATTGTTTCCGTTGTCATCATCTGGCGCAGGTCGCTCCGGCCAGATGGGTCGCCGATCATACCGGTTCCCCCTCCAATTAGCGCAATTGGTTTATTTCCGGCCATCTGCAGGCGCTTCATCAAGCACAGTGCCATAAAATGGCCGACATGGAGGCTGTCCGCTGTTGGGTCAAAGCCGATATAGAATACAGCCTTTCCATTGTTGACCAGTTCTTTGATTTCTTTTTCATCGGTTACCTGGGCAATCAAGCCACGGGCAGTTAATTCATCGTATAATGTCATTAATTTTCCTTTCCAAAGGGTGACAGGCTGTGCGGTACTGATTTGCAAATAAAAAAACCCGTCCTCAAAAGGACGGGCTTCTCCCGTGTTACCACCTTAATTTACAGCTGGCTCACGCCAGATGCCTTATAAAGTATCTATGGATGATAATAAACAGCAGCTGCCTTACTTTTATAAGCTATTTACTGTCTATCCGTTTTAATACTTAACACGATAACGGGTGTTCTATCCGTTGCAGCCTACTGCGTATGGTTACGGTTCGGTACAAAGCTCGAGAATGTATTCATAATAAGTGTTCCATGCACCTCTCATCAACCGGTAGCTTTCTGTCTGTACTGCTTATTATTACTTGTTCCTGTCATAGCCTTTTGCTTTTATGATTATTTGCATTATAGGGGGAAAATGGGTGGTTGTCAAGGGAAAATTGATTTTATCTTGTAGTATTTAAAAAATCCAGAAATAAACTGCTAGTATCCGGATGCGCCGTATTGCCGGCCACACCATAGATAGGGCAGCTGCCGCTGCTATATAGGCCGGCGGCTGCAATACGGGGGAATGCCTCTGCGTAAATGCCGGTTGGTATGCCGTCTGTATAGAACAGCTTCCCTTGATATATTTCTAGCTGGCTGTCTGTTAATATATCCCTTAAGTCCGCAAATGCATGCTGCCGTGCATATTCAGTAAACAGATGTTTTGGCATGATACAGGCATCCAGCATTTGTGCATTGATCTTGCTAAATAGTTTTTCTGTGCTGGCAATAGAAGCCTGTGAGTTTCCTTCTATTTGCATTCCAGAATCAATGGATACTGCATACTTGCCTGGATCCATGTTTAATGTTAAAAGAAAGTCACGGCCGATTGCTTCATCTTGGGTAGTATGGGAAGCGTTTAGGAAAGCTGCGTCAAATACGTATTCCAGGCTTTGGGAACGGCTGTAGCATATGGATATTAGAATAGCGGTTAGGGCAGTACATAGGATGAGTGGTACTTTATAGTACATAAAATAATATTGAAGTTTTTGCAATAATGGCATTTGTTTTGTTTTTTCATGGTCGGAAAGAAGTTCCTGTTTTATTTTTTTTAATAGGGTTGTTTGATTCATAGCCGGCTCCTGTACGTAATGGTATTGTGTATAATACATTATGTTGCTTTCCAGATTGTAGCATGAATTTTGTGAAAATACACAAAAAATATAGAAATGGTAAGAAATTTCTATATAAAAGACATATGATTTGATTTTTCAGACTAATTTGAAATGGTATACTGGTTTTAACGTAACAAGGCAATAGGTAATTTTAAAGGGAGGAATCAGCATGAAAAAGAAAAAATTAGCAGCACTTGGACTTGCAGTGGTAATGGCGGTTTCCATGGCAGCATGCGGCAGTGGCGACGACAGCGCAGGCGGCGCGGACACATCGGATGAAGGCGGTGCAGGCGGCGGTACATCGGATGCAGGCGGCAATACATCGGATGAAGGCGGTGCGTCGGATGAAGGTGGTTCATCAGGTTCAGGAAGCGACAATGTGATCAGCTTTTGGAATATTGGTACGGAAGATCCGGATGCAAGCATTATGAAATATGCGGTAGAACAGTATAATGCAAACGAAGGGGCGGAGTCTGGCTATACTGTTGAAATGACGGCTATCCAGAATGACAAATATAAAGAAAAACTGGTTATCGCAATGAGTTCTGGTGAATGCCCGGATATGTACACAAGCTGGTCTGGCGGCCCTTTGAATGAATATATTAATTCTGGATTTGCACAGCCGGTGACACAGCTGTATGAGTCTGCAGGGCTTAAAGATGTCTATATGGAAGCGGCTACTTCCCAGGCTACGGTAAATGGGGAGGTTTATGGGGTTCCAGTTATCAATGTATCAATCAGCGGGGTATTTTACAATAAAGAAATCTTTGATAGGCTGAAACTGGAAGAGCCAAAGACAATTTCCGAATTGGAAAAAGTGTGCGATACTTTGCTGGAAAATGGTATTACGCCATTTGCACTTGGAAACAGTACCAAGTGGCAGGGTTCTATGTACTATCAGGGGCTGGCTACCCGCTATGCTGGGCTGGATGATTTTAGGGCAGCATACGATGGTTCCGGTACATTTGAAGCAGACTGTTTTATTTATGCAGGCAATAAAATTTTAGATTGGGCGAAAAAAGGCTATTTCCAAGAAGGCTGCAATGGCGTAAGTACAGATGATGGCCAGGACCGCCAGGCAATTTATCAGGAAACGGCAGCTATGCTGTATTCGGGTTCTTGGTTTACTGGGACATTTTCAGCGGACAGCCAGGAGTTTTATGAAAAGATGGGATGGTTCCCATTCCCGGAATGTGATGAAGTAGACAACGGTGCAGATTTTGCAAATATCTGTAATGGTACGGTTGGCGACCAGTTCGTATCCTTTAACTGTACTGGGGATAAGCTGGATGCTGCATTTAAATGCGCAAGCTATTATTCTACTGACGGGGCAGTGGACCTGATGGTAGAAAAAGGGAAGATCCCTCCAATTAACGATATTAAAGAAAAGCTGACGGATCCTTTGGCAATTAAGATTTGCGAATTTGTAGAGGGTGCGAGCGATGTACAGCTGTGGTATGACCAGTATCTGCCGACAGCAGTGGCAAATGCACATTTGGATAATTCCCAGCTTTTGTTCTCACAGGAGACGACTTCGGAAGAAGTAGCAAAAGCAACACAGAAGGCAATGCAGGATTATCTTTCAGAGCAAAAATAGTAAATGGCGGAAAATAGCAGCCGCGCAGCATATGGGCAGTTGCTGCGCGGCTGCTTGTATGTTGCCATTTGCCAAGAATTGTGAAAACGTTTTCTTGAGTAGTTTTATAGGAAAAAAGGGGGAAGAGGATGAAAAGTAGTACACTTGGGGAACAGAGGAAGAAAAGTACTGCTATTTGTGCAGCAGTCTTTCTGTTTCCAGTATTTTTCTTTTTGGTTGTTTATATATTTTATCCGATTTTGGATACTTTTATAATTAGCGGATATAAATGGAACGGGATTTCTGCTGATAAGACATTTATTGGAATTGACAATTGGGTAACTTTAATAAAAGATACAAATTTCTGGCAGGCTTTTTGGCATAATATCATTATTATGGTATGTTCGATTGTGATACAAATTCCAATCGGGTTGATGCTTGCGACGTTTATTGAATTTGTAGCGAAAAAAAAGGTAGTCAGCAAAATATTTAAAACGATCTGGTTTTTGCCATACCTGACATCATCGGTGGCGATCGGGTTTTTGTTTACTTATGCACTCGCAACAAATGGAGGTATTATCAGTACGGTTTCTGGCTGGTTTGGCGGCGGTAATGTCGATTTGCTCGGAAATCCGAAGACGGCATTGTTTACTGTAATTTTAATTATTGCATGGCAGTTTATCCCATTTTATATGGTTTATGCTATGGCTGGCTATTCCAGTATTTCAGCTGATGTATATGAAGCTGCTGTACTGGATGGGGCGACGAGGGGAAAGTATTTTTGGAATATTGCCCTTCCGCTTTTAAAACCAACATTGATCGCAGGCGCGATCCTGTCGCTGGTTGGTTCCTTAAAATATTTTGACCTGATTTATGTTATGACCGGTGGCGGCCCAGGCAATGCAACGGAGCTAATGGCGACTTATATGTACAAATTTTCGTTCTCCCAGTTTAATATGGGGTACGGGTCTGCAGTTGCGGGCGGTATGTTTATCCTGATTACAGCTGTTGCGCTTGTAGCGAATAAACTATTGAATATGGGAGGCGATGAATAATGGCAGATGAACAAAAATATACGATTAAAAAGACAAATCCAATCCCTTGGATAGTAGGCGTAATACTAGCTGTTATTTGGATGGTTATCTCGATCGTACCATTTATTTTTATGATCTTGAATTCATTCAAGGATAAGTTTGAAATGCTGGTAAAAGGGGTATTTCAGCTTCCGGAAACTTTGAATTGGTCCAATTACGCAGAAGTGATCGGCGGGAACTTTTTACGCTACTTGTTAAATTCATTGATCGTGCTGCTTATTGCACTTGTAGTGTTGTTATTTATTTCTGCATGTGCGGCTTATCCGCTTGCACGGTTTAAGTTTAAATTAAATGCTCCGATTTATAGTTTGATAGTGGCATGTATGTCGATCCCAATGCATATTACGTTGATTCCGGTATTCCGTATGACGCGTACTATGGGGCTTTATGATACGATCTGGTCTTTGATCGGGCCGTATGTGGCATTTGCAGTCCCGATTTCTGTTTTTATCTTGACTGCTTTTATGAAAGGCATTCCGGTTGAGATTGAAGAGTCGGCATCAATTGACGGCTGCAACCGGTACCGGATGTTTTTTACTATGATACTTCCATTATCTACACCGGGCTTGTCTACATTGGCGATTTATAATGGAGTTACAATGTGGAATGAATTTTCGTTCGCATATACGCTGACGCAATCCCCAACCGCAAGGACGCTGCCGCTGGCAGTATGGGATTTTCAGGGGCAGTATGCGATGAATACGCCTATGATCATGGCTGTGCTGACGTTAACGGTATTGCCTATGATACTGCTTTATGTAGTGCTTCAGGATAAACTGGTCAAAGGTATGACAGCAGGTGCGGTCAAAGGTTAAATGTTTTCATTCATATGGGGCTGCGGCACATTGTGTGCGCAGTCTCTTTTTGGTAAATTTTTGATATAATGTCGATAACCGGAGGGGGTGCAGCAATGAAAGATAGGTGCAGGAAATGGTTTGCAAGGAAAAATTTAAATGAGCAGCTTCGGGTATTTTTTACCGTTACTATTTTGGCAATTATGATCCTGATGTTGGTTGTGTTTACCATATCAGCCGTCTGTTCCCTTTACCGGAAGTCGGAAGAGCAGGCTTCGGCACAGCTTGGTTTTATGGCAGCCAGTTATTTAAACTGGATGGAATCTGCATATACCATGATGCAGTCACTGGAAATGGACGATAGTGTACAGTCGTTTTGTAGCCAAAAAGAAACGGAAGGGGAAACATACCAAAAACAGTATACGAAAGCAAAAGAATTTCTGGATGATTATTTATATGTCAATGGAAATGTGAATTTTATTGCTATTATCAATGGGGAAACGGGGAAATCTGTATTTAGTGGCAAGCAGAGCATTACCTTTTATCAGTTCGGCCAAATTTATGAAGATAATTATGCGGATAGCATACAGGGCCGGGCCAGGGGGACATTTTTCGTTAATTATAGTAAAGATTATTACCGTGGGAAAAAACAGACAATGACCTTTTACCGGCCGGTTTATTCCAGTATCGATATAAATAGGGTTTTGGGGGTAGCCTGCATCAATATGGACGATTTTTTAACCAGTAGCCTGGATGAACAAAAGAATTTTGAAATCTGCATGACAGATTTAAACGGGCGGCTGATTTTTTCGGATAAAAGCGGGCTGGATAAAAAAGGGGAAAAAATACTGGATGTATCACAGGCTAGCAAAAGCTCATTGGTAAAAAACGGCAAGGTCTGGTTTTGCCAAAAGATTGCCGGCTGGAATTATTACTTAGTAAGTATTGTCCCGTTTACCGATTTATTTCAAAGCAGTATCCAGATGGCAGTGTGGATGGCGGCACTTACTGTAGCACTGCTTATCATAGGGCTAAAAATTATCCGTACTATGATAGAACGCAGCTACCAGCCGCTGCGGCTGGTTATCGAAGCAATGGATATGGTAGCGGAACATAAGCTGGATTTTCGGATTGATACAGAGCACATGGGCAGGGATTTTGAAAAACTTGGCAACGGCTATAATGAGATGATGGACGATATTCAAAAATTAATGGAAGAAGTCCGTGAGGAGCAGCGGTGTTTAGACCAGATACGGTTAAATATGCTGCAGTCGCAGATCCAGCCGCATTTTTTGTATAATACGCTTGACTGTATCCATTGGCAGGCGCGGGCGGATGGCAACAGGGAGACATCGGAGCTGGTTATGGCGTTGGCCCGTTATTACCGCATCTGTTTAAGCAAGGGCAAGGAACTGATCCCGTTGCGCCAGGAGTTGGAGCATATTTCCTGCTACCTGCTGATCCAAAACAAGCGGTATGGTAATATTATCGATTATGAACCTGATGTGGACGAAACGTTTTTGGATGTAAAAATTCCAAAACTAACCTTGCAGCCGCTGGTGGAAAATTCTATCTACCACGGCATACGTATCAAGGATGGCAAAAGCGGGGCAGTCGGCATTACGGCCAAACGGGTGGAAAAAGGAATCCAGGTTGCAGTAGTAGACAGCGGATGTGGGATGTCGCCGCAGCAGGTCAAAGAAATGAATGATTCCATTTCAGATTACAGCAAAGAGTTTGGCTATGGTGTGCGCAATGTCAATAAACGGATCGAGTTGACCTTTGGTGTTGGCTACGGCCTACATTACCAGATTAACAGCCAAGGCGGCGTGACGGTGGAAATTCTGCTTCGAGAAGAATATGAAGAAGAAGCGGACTTGATTTTTTTGGGGGGGGGCAGGGAAAACCATGTATAAAGTGCTGATTGTCGATGATGAGCGGATGATCCGGGAAGGCATGAAGAAAGTGGTCAGTTGGCAGGATCTAGAAGTAACGGAAGTAGTGACGGCGGCATCTGGGGAAGAAGCGATGGAACTAGCCAGGGAAACAGTGCCCGATATTATGATTACCGATATAAGCATGGCTGAAATGAGCGGATTGCAGTTAATTGAACATATGCAGGAACTTGCTCCAAAAATGCGGATCCTGGTATTGACTGGCTATGACAGTTTTGAATATGCGAGGGAATGCCTGCGCCTTCGGGTACAAGATTTTCTGTTAAAGCCTATTGACGAAAATGTACTAACTGAATGCGTCCGCAAACAAATTACCTGGCTTAAAGAGCAGGAAGTAAACGGTATCCTGCAGCGGACGCAAGGAGTAGCTTCACAACTGGAATTGGAGCATGCAATGAACCATCTGGTACATGGAACCAAAAAAGAAGAGGCATTGCGGATTATCCAGGAAGATTTTAATATCCGGAGCGATACATGTTTGATGGCAGTCGTATTGCAGCCAGAGATGGATTTTATGGTAAATGAACAAGACCGGATTTTAAAGCGCCAGCAGATTAAAAATATTTGCCTAGGGTTTATCGATGCAAAAGGGCTTGGGATTACCTTTGACGATGAAGAAGACGGCCGGACATTGCTCGTGTTGTTTGAAAAGCAATGCGGGTCTGATACAATGGATGTCATTACGAATCTGCAGGACATTTTAAAAGTGGAATTTGGAAACACGCCAAAAGCGGCTATCGGCAGTAAAGTAGACGGGCTTGCGCAGCTTTCCATTTCCTATCAGGAGGCTGTATACCTGCTTCAAAACGATAAAACAGATGTCCATCAGATCCTGCAGCCGCAAAACGACATCAGCCGCAGCCGGATGTTTCAAGAAGTATACGAAGAAATGAAAATGCAGATGTGTACAAATATCGGTGATCCTGCATATGTTATGCGTATTTTTGATTCTTTTTGCATTACAACAGATTCGTATCATCTGTCAAGTGCGTCGGTTGGCCGTTTTTGTTTTGAACTGCTGGCTGGCCTTAGTTATGCCTATCTGGCCGCAGGTGGAATGGTAAAAGGGCGCGGCCTAGAAAATCTGATGCAGGCAGTACAAGGCTGCAGCGGGCCGGAAAGCCTGGAACTAGGACGGCAGTATTTGCTCAAAATGCTGGATACAGGGGAAAAAGACGTACATGAGATCGTATCAAAGGCAAAACGTTATATCAGCCAGAACCTATCCGAAGATTTATCAGTAGGCAATATTGCCGAAAGCCTGTTTGTATCGCCCAATTATTTTTCCAGGCTGTTTAAACGGGTAACCGGCCAAGGATGCAATGAATACATTGTCTGCAGGCGGATTGAAAAAGCCTGTGTACTGCTGGAAACAACCAATTTTAACACTGGCAAGATCGCAGGCATGGTCGGCTACAATGATACAAACTATTTTTCCTTGGCTTTTAAAAAGCACTGCGGGGTATCGCCGACTTCTTACCGGAGCAAAGTACGGGAGAAAAAAGAGTAAAACTATTGGTACTAAAATAATAAACAGGAGGGATTATGCAAAACAAGCATAAAAAAAGCAAACGGGCGATTGTTCCAGCCTTTATGTTTGCATTATTGGCAAGTA
This sequence comes from uncultured Eubacterium sp., assembly GCA_947089855.1. GTDB lineage: Bacteria > Bacillota > Clostridia > Lachnospirales > Lachnospiraceae > Eubacterium_J. The sequence continues at coordinate 70,142 of CAMUML010000009.1, read as the reverse complement.
TTTGTTTTATAGGAGGATGCACAGGAAAAAACAATGGCAAAAAAGGCCAGGATACCGTTAAAAACAGTGGGGAGAACGCTGCAAATAACGGGCAGCCGGCAGAAATAGCCACTGGCGGTACGGTATCCAACCCGGAAGAGATAGCAAAATCGTTAAAAAGCGAAAAACATCCAAAGCTTCAAAAAGAAGATATTCGTGGTGTTTCCGTAGCGGAAGGAGGGGACATCCGTTACCAATTTAACTATACGCCACGAAACGACCGCGACAGCTACCTATTTTGGGACATGCCGGTACCATATTCATCTACAGCTGTTGTTGATACAGAAAACATGTACCTTTTATTTGAAGCCATTTCAGCCCTAGACCTTACCAATGCCAGCGCCACCCAAGCCAAGGAACCAGGGGCAAGCCAAGATAACTTGACGTCTAAGGAACCAGAGGCAAGCCAAGATAACTTGACGTCTAAGGAACCAGGGGCAAACCAAGATGGCCTGCCAGCCAAGGAACCAGGGGCAAACACAGGAAGCCTGCCGGAAATGGGCAACACAGGCAGCTATCTTACTGTAAATTACTACAAAGGGGATACAAGCAGCGGCGGGCAGGCAGACCCAAACTATACAATGACACTGTTGATCGGTCAGAAAAAGAATGGATACTATATTTGTACATTAAAAGGCCAGGAAAATAATCCACTGCAATTAAACGCACAATCCATCGACAGCATCCTGCACCGGGACACATACAGCATGATACTAAAAATCCCTTATGTCATAAAAGCAGATACCGTAAAAAAAGTAACCATCCATTACCAGGGACAACAATTTCCAATGATAGCGGAAAACGACAGTTATTCCATAAATGGCAAAAACGCGGACCGCAAGGAATATTTAGATCTATATGCATGCCTAATGCAGCCTATGCTGGATGGGGAAATCGATAAAGATGCTACGCCAGATAAAGATAAAGAAGAGCTGCTTTCCATCACTTATGAAAGGAACTTGGCTGGCGCTGAGGATTATGAAGTAATTATCTATGCATATAAGGGCGGAAAGTATACCTCTTGTGTCAATGGAAGGGAGCAGTTTTATTTAAATGCAGATGATGTGAAAGTTTTGGAGCAGGAAATTCAGGATGTATTTATCAAATAAATGCCGTTTCTAATAACAGATGTATTTAGAAGCTTGGGGAGGATATTATTTTTTGGCGCCCTCCCCGCCACCAAAAATCCACCTTTATTCCCCCGCCGCCCCATCAATATAACGGGAAAAAATCTGGTTAAAATACACGGAACCCCACAAAGCCAGCCCCGAAAATCCGATCAATATCCAAAACAGCACCGCATACTGCATAATAACCGCATTAATACCAAAACTGATAAACAACGGGGCTGCAACCGTAAGCCAGCCGGTAAGCACCATCGGGAAATGCGAGATCAGCACCCGCAGGCAATTAAAAGCAGCCTCTTTCATGGTATTTTCAAAAACGGCATTAAATGCAAAAAGGAACAGGAAATAAATACTGTAAATAAGCCCAAGGGCCAAAGTAATGGCCGTATACGCGGTAAGCAGTACGCCCCCGTTTACAAAAGCTGCCATATATACAATATAAAGCAGAAAATATAAAATTGCCGCAACTACAAAAAAAGCCGTCCCTTGCTTTAAATTTTGTACAAAGTTTTTGAAATACCCCCGTATGATATAGCCTTCTTCGCCGCGTACCATTTTTAGCGTAATAGCGTAAAGGGCAGTAATAGAGGCGCCGATTGTCAGGATAGGGATACAGGTAAGGATAAATACAAAGTTCAGCAGCACCAGTTCCATAATACGGGTCAAAAACCGGGATATTTTGCTGTTGTAATCTAGTTTTTTAAAGTTCAAATAGCATACCTCCTGTTTTTAGAAAAGACGGAAGCCCCGCAGTGGGGTCCTGCGGGGTTCCAAAATACTATGCTAATTTTTTTCCTGCATCCGTGATGTCTGCAAATGGCCCAGCTAATGGAACCAGTGGGCGTTCTTTGCCCCAATAGTCACGGCTGAATACGATTGGCGTGCCGTCTGGGTTTTCAAATTTTTGTTCCGGTTCGAATGCCATCCCAAGCGTTTCGGTGCTGATGGTAGACAGTTCAAAAGCCGGAAGGTAATCGTACAAATTGGTGTCCAGATGGTAGGAACCGTCGGTTTCCGTTAATTCCAGGGTTATGGTGTGTTCCGTATCGGTACGGAAGTTCTGTTCGGTATCGCATGGAAGCGCCCCATTAAAGTAGACATTGCCCCCTGTATAGACCGGCAGATGGTCATAATAAAGGTCGTGCCCTTCATGGTCAATCGCGGCTTCCAGAGTAAACTGGCCAAAATAGGCATCTGCAGCTGGATACCCATTATACGGTACGGTACCACAGTTAAAATGGACTTGGTCAGGGGAAGAAAAATGTATTTTTTCTGCATAATCGGTTAAATCTTCCCGGATTGCTTTTTGTACAAAAATATTGTTGTAGAAGCGTGCGTCCCCATGCAGGATGCTCATAAAACCGGCTACTTCGGTACGGTGCGGTACATGGTAAGGCGTATAACGCGTGGTATCCAGGCGGCGTCCGCCATTATCTGTGCCTTTTCCTACCCAAGTAAACGAACCGGCGATCAAGTTGTGGACAAATGCAATCCCCTGGGTACTCACACGGGCAGCGCAGTCTGACAGCAGCAGGTTATTGTCGATCAAGGTCGGGCCATGCGATACTTCGATAAATATATCTTCACCAAGTGCCAGCCCGTCTGCAATGTCGGTCCCTTTTGGCGGTACATTGTCATGGAACAGATTTTGGGTAACACGTGTACCCTGTGCCTGCCAGTCGAGCCATAAACCGCGGGTGCAGTGGTGGATATGGTTGCGCCTGTAAGTAACGTCAATGGCTGCATGCATTTTAATGCCGCCGATTTCAGCACCGGCGAGGTTTTGTTTATTGTTGATATGATGGATATGGTTGTCCTCGATCAGAGAAAATACGCCACCCAAATGGCCTACAATTCCGGTCTGGCCACAGTCGTGGATATGGCAGCGGCGCACGATATGGGAGCCAATGGCTTCTTTTGTCCAGCCTTCCCGCTGTGCCTGGCAGATCGCGTCACGTTCAGTCTGTGTACCGTCCTTGTAAAGCCAAGTAGTCCATTTATTTTCATTTTCCGGCTGCAGGTATTTTCCAAGGGAAATGCCGCTGCATTTGGAGTGTGAGATTTCGCAGTCTTCAATGATCCAGCCTTTTGACCAATGCGGCCCTACCATGCCTTCCTGGTATGCGGTAGGTGGCGCCCAGTTGGTGGCAGCCTGCTTAATGGTAAATCCAGAAAGTGTGATATACCCTTTTCCTGTTTGATCCGGATAAAAACAGTTGCGGCGGACATTGATTTCTACATTTTCTTCATTTGGGTTTTTCTCATGGAAATTGGCATAAATAATGGTTACATCTCCGTCTTGTTCTGTGTACCATTTATATACGGTAAATTCCGGATCCCAGGAACTTTTATATACGGACGGATGGATGACATCTTCGAGCGTGTGTGTTTCATACAGGGATTTTCCGTTTAAGTAGACTTCCCCTGTATGGGCTGGTGTTACTGCATGGTACCAGTCGCCCTTTACTTCGGTGGTATATGGATTATAATTGCCAAATACCCCGTTTGGAATGCGTGCCATCCATACGGTACCTTCGTGCTTTGTCCAGTTTTTTACTGGTTCTGCACCAGTAATAATAGCGGCAAGGGGTACTTCGCTGCGGTAAGTGATCCGGTGTCCCTCGTCAGTTCCGCCGCAAGCTGGATTGACATATTCACGGTAAATGCCTGGCGCTACAACCACTTCATCTCCAGGGCGCGCAATAGCTGCAGCCTGGCTGATGGTATGGAATGGTTCTTCTTTTGTGCCGCGCCCGCTTGGGCAGGCATCCGCTGATACAAAATAGGTCATGATAGATTGCTCCTTTCTGGTTCTGTCCAAAACGATTAACGATGTTGTCATTATACTGCAAAAAAAAGGATACTTCTATAAAGATAGCGACTGATAATTGCAATATTCTGCCAAAAATAAAATGAGGTATGTATATGGATATAGACGATAGGAAAAAAGAAACCATTGCTTTTCAGGATAAAATGCTGCATTATGGCATCTATGAACCACAGCTGGGCAGGGGGCTGAAAGAAGTCCCTTGGCATTGGCATGATGAATTTGAATTTGGACAGGTATGCACCGGGAGCGTCTGTTACCGCACAAATGGCCATGCCTTCCTGCTGCATGCCGGCGATGGGATTTTTATTAATTCCGGGGTTCTGCATTCCTTGCAGTTAGAACAGCCGGATTGCAGCTTCCAGACGCAGTTTTTCGATAAATATTTCCTTGCAGGGCAGTCTGGCAGTATTTTTGACATCCGCTATATTGCCCCCGTGCAAGACCAAAAACTTTTGGATGCTATGCCGCTGTACTGGAAGGATGCGGGCAGCCGCCCTTTTTTGGAATCGCTGCAGCAAGCTTCTGAAATAGGCATGCGGCGCGGGCCGTTTTATGAACTTCATATCAGGAATATTTTTTCCAGCCTTTGGGAAACGGTTTATCATTGGGCCATGCAAAAACAGGGGGATGGTTCCGGTTATAAACCGCTAGAAGATGAGCGTATCAAAAAAATGATGACTTGCGCCAGCGACAATTACGATAAAAAGCTGACCGCAGCAAGGCTGGCCCAGGAAATCCATGTCAGTGAAAGGGAATGCTACCGGCTATTCCGCAGTATACTTGGGATTACACCTGGAGAGTTTATCTTATCGCTGCGGCTGCAGAAGGCCCAAGAGCTGCTGCGAAGTACCGACAAAAGTATTTTAGAGATAGCGTTGGAGGCCGGTTTTGGGACGAGCAGCTATTTTTGCAAGGTATTTCACGCCTACCATCATATTACACCTAACCAGTACCGGAAGCTTTAAAACGGTTATTTTTTAAGTTAGATATTTCTAACTATAACATAAATAATAATATATTTCATATAATATTGTGAATCCTCTTGCAAAATCTCAAGGCACATATTATAATGGCATAAAGCAAGAGGAAAAGCACAAGTCATTTCCGGAATAGGCTCTTTCTATGCCTTTTTTCGGAACATGCAGAAAGGATGGAAAGCATGGGTATGGAAATATTTGATAAATTAGGTGATACAATCGTATCTGTTTCAAAAGATGCAACGCAGAAGGCAAAAGATATTTCAGATCTTGCTAAGATTAAAATGGAAATCCGTTCCAAAAAGGATTATATCAACAAATTGTATCTTGAAATCGGGAAACTTTACTATGAAGCACACAAAGAACAGCAGGAGCAGGAGTTTGAAGACCAGATGGCATTGGTTAAAGAAACGGAAGAACTTTTGGACGGCCTGATCAAGCAGCTGAACCAGATCAAAGGGACAGTCCGCTGTACGCAGTGTGGCCAGGAAATGCCAACGGAAGCGGATTATTGCAGTAAGTGTGGTGCAAAATTAGAAAAAGAAGAACCAAAAGCAGAAGCAGATGAGCAGCCGGCAGACAGTACGGTTGACGAAAGCCAAGAAGAAGCTGAAAAAGCAGAGGCAGTTACGTCGGAAGCAGATGAAAACCAGGCGCCGGTAGAAGAAGTATCGGCAGAAAAAACCGTTACAGTAGAAATAAAGGCAGAAGAACCTGTACAGGAAAGCCAGGATATGTAAAACGGAGGATAAAATTTTAGAAAAAGTTTTATAGGGAAGCGCCAAAAACGGGTCTGCTGTTTTTGGCGCTTAAGCCAGGAATATAAAAAATACGCAGGGAAAGGCGATAGAAAAGCAAAATGGACAGCAAAGGTAAATTTTATATGACGACAGCCATTGCCTATGCGTCAGGCAAGCCGCATATTGGAAATACGTATGAGATTGTACTGGCGGATGCGATCGCGCGGTTTAAAAGGCAGGAAGGCTACGAGGTTTTTTTCCAGACTGGGACAGACGAGCATGGACAGAAAATAGAAATAAAGGCAAAAGAAAAAGGGATGGCGCCGCAGGAATATGTGGACCATGTAGCAGATGAGATCCGCAATATTTGGGATTTGATGAACTGTTCGTATGATAATTTTGTGCGTACTACGGATAAGCCGCATGAAAAGCAAGTCCAGAAAATCTTCCGCAAACTATATGACAAAGGCGATATTTATAAAAGTTCTTATGAAGGGATGTACTGTACCCCTTGTGAATCATTTTGGACAGAATCCCAGCTTGTAGACGGCAAATGTCCAGACTGCGGACGGGAAGTAAAGCCGGCAAAGGAAGAAGCATATTTTTTCAAAATGAGCAAATATGCAGACCGGCTGATTGCGTATATTGAGGAACATCCGGAATTTATCCAGCCGGTTTCCAGAAAAAATGAGATGATGAATAATTTCCTGCTGCCTGGGCTGCAGGATTTGTGCGTATCAAGGACATCTTTTGACTGGGGCATCCCGGTCGATTTTAATGAAAACCATGTGATCTATGTATGGCTGGATGCGCTTACTAATTATATTACTGGAATTGGCTATGATTGCGGCGGAAGTTCTTCCGGATTATTTGATAAAAACTGGCCGGCAGACCTGCATTTGATCGGAAAAGATATTATCCGTTTCCATACGATTTATTGGCCGATTTTTCTTATGGCGCTGGATCTGCCGCTTCCAAAGCAGATTTTTGGGCATCCGTGGCTGCTGCAGGGAGAAGGCAAAATGAGCAAGTCCAAAGGGAATGTCTTGTATGCAGATGAGTTAGTCGAGTTTTTTGGTGTAGATGCGGTACGCTTTTTTGTGTTGCATGAAATGCCGTTTGACAACGATGGCTTGATCTCATGGGAGCTGCTGGTGGAGCGCATAAATTCGGAACTGGCAAATACGCTTGGAAACCTCGTAAACCGTACCATTTCGATGAGCAACAAATATTTTGGCGGTGTTGTGGAAGCAACCGGGGAAACAGGGGATATGGACGCTGGCTTTAAAGATGCGGTTACCAGTACGGCGGGCAAAGTGGCTGCAAAAATGGCTGAACTGCGGGTAGCAGATGCGATCACGGAAATCTTTAACCTGTTCCGGCGCTGCAATAAGTATATTGATGAGACAACCCCTTGGATACTGGCAAAAGAGGAATCAAAAAAAGCACGTCTATCAGAAGTGATGTATAACCTTGCAGAAGGTATTACAATTGGGGCAAGTTTATTAAAAAGCTTTATGCCGGAAACTGCAGACAAGATATTTGCGCAGTTAAATACAAATGAAATAGAATATAGCAAGCTAGGTACATTTGGCAATTATGAAAGCGGGACAAAAGTAACGCAAAAGCCGGAGATCTTGTTTGCCCGGCTGGACATCCATGAGGTAATGGAGCGGGTAAATGCACGTTATCCACAGGAAGAGGATGTACAGGTAGAAGAAGGTGCTGCACAGGAACTGGCTGACGTGGAATTAAAACCGGAAATTACATTCGATGATTTTGAAAAAATGCAATTTCTAGTAGGCGAGGTAGTTGCATGCAAGGCTGTGGAAAAATCCAAAAAGCTGCTTTGTTCCCAGGTAAAAATAGGCGGCCAGATAAAGCAGATCGTATCTGGTATTCGAAAGTACTATACACCGGAGGAAATGGTCGGTAAAAAGGTAATGGTGCTGGTGAACTTAAAACCAGCGAAACTAGCTGGCGTATTGTCCGAAGGGATGCTGCTTTGCGCAGAAGACGAAAATGGAAACCTTGCTTTGATGGCACCGGAAAAACCAATGCCTGCAGGTGCGACGATCTGTTAGTGCATCCATAAAATAAGGACGGAATATGATTTTTGAAACACATGCACATTATGAAGATGAATGTTTTGACGATGACAGGGACGCGCTGTTGTCTTCCATGCCTGGGCGTGGGATTTCTCCGGTCGTAAATGTGGGTTCTACCATAGAAACGACGAAACGGAGCATACGTTTGGCGGAAAAATATGCATTTGTCTATGCCTCAGCCGGCGTACATCCGAGTGAGGTTGGCTGCCTGGATGAAGAGGGCATACAATGGCTGCGTGGGCAGGCAGTACACCCGAAGGTTGTGGCAATCGGTGAGATTGGGCTGGATTATTATTGGGATAAGGAGGAAGCGGTACAAGAGAAACAGCGATACTGGTTCTGCAGGCAGCTGGAAGCTGCGGCGGATACCGGCCTTCCTGTGATTATCCATTCCAGGGATGCTGCCCAGGATACGCTTGCGATCATGAAAGAGGCCCATGCACGGAATATTCCAGGCGTAATCCATTGTTTTTCCTACTCGGTGCAAATGGCACAGGAGTTTGTGAAAATGGGGTATTATATCGGGGTGGGCGGTGTTGTTACCTTTAAAAATGCAAAGAAACTAAGGGAAGTGGTTGCTGCAATCCCTCTGGAACGGATACTGCTAGAGACAGACTGCCCATATATGGCGCCGGAACCATACCGCGGGAAACGCAACTGTTCCGCCTATCTGCCGTATGTAGTAGAAAAGATTGCGCAGATAAAAGACGTAACAAAACAGGATGTGATAGAGGAAACGAGGCAGAATGCATGCAGCCTGTATCGGATTGTTTAAAGAAAGAAAAGGAAAAATCTATGGCCCATTTGATCCATCCGCAGAATACGGTTTCTATATTAAAAAAGTACAACTTTCAGTTTCAAAAAAGGTTCGGGCAAAATTTTTTAATTGATGCACATGTAATGGGCAAGATCCTGGCATCCTGCGGTGTGTCAGAAAATGACCTTGTGCTGGAAATTGGCCCAGGTATTGGAACAATGACCCAGTTTTTATGCGAACGGGCGCGGTTTGTGGCAGCAGTAGAGATCGATACGCATTTAATCCCTATTTTGCAGGAAACTTTAGGCGGCTATGGAAATGTGGAAGTTATACAAGGGGATATTTTAGATATAGATATAAACCGTCTTGTACAGGAAAAAAACAACGGGGGCCATATTAAAATAGTAGCTAACCTTCCTTATTATATTACGACGCCGATTTTAATGGGGCTGTTTGAGCAGCATGTACCGGCAGACAGCATTACGGTTATGGTGCAAAAGGAAGTTGCAGAGCGTATGAAGGCTGGGCCTGGTACGAAAGATTATGGCGCGTTGTCGCTGGCTGTGCAGTATTATGCGGATCCGTCGGTGGTGGCTTATGTACCGCCCAACTGTTTTATGCCAAGGCCGAAAGTCGGGAGTGCTGTGGTCCAGCTTGACTGCCGCAAGGAGCCTGCGGTGCAGGTAAAAGAGGAAGCGTTTTTGTTTGCCATTATCCGGGCATCTTTTAACCAGCGTAGGAAAACGCTTGCCAATGGGCTTGCAAACTGCCCGCAGCTTTTACTGACGAAGGGCCAGATACAAGAAGGCATTGAAAGGCTTGGGGTTCCTATTACAGTGCGCGGCGAATCGCTGACGCTGGAACAGTTTGCGCTTCTTGCAGATATTTTGAGCGAATATCATAGTCATTTTTCATAATGGCAGGACATATAGTAATAACATGATGGAGAAATTAAAAACATTTTTATCAATCATTGTTATTGTTATATGCCTGCCATATCTTATTACGTTTGTTGTGCAAGGGGATTTCCTAAATAGTGAGGAAACAGAAGAAGGGGATGCACAAAAACAGGATGAGGATACTGGAAAACTGGTGTTGCTGCTTGCAAATGAGATGCCGGTTTCTTTTGAAAAAGAAGCGCTCAAAGCGCAGGCAGTGATAGCCCGGACCAATGTCGCTTATGCGATGGAAAACGACCAGGCAGAACCAGAGGGCGTCTCCTGGGAGGACATGCGCGAAAAGCTGGGCGCAAAAGATTTTCAAAAATATTATGACCTGCTCAAAAGCTGTGTAGAAGAAACCGCTGGCCAGACCGTTACGCGGAAAGGGAAAGCAGTACAGCTTCCTTACCACTATGTCAGCGCCGGAAAAACAAGGGATGCGCCAAAAGTGGACGGGAAAAATACGATGCCGTATCTAAAATCGGTATCCTGTGCCAATGACTTGCGGTGTGGGCAGTTTTTAAAAATCGAGTTTTACAGCTTAAAGCAGTTCCGCAATAAATTGGAAGCGGCTTATCCAGAGCTGGAATTTCCGGATAAAGGGGCGGACCATATGGCTGTGGTTGAAAAACGCGATACGGCTTCCTATGTCCTATCTGTGGCACTTCCTGGCAAAAAAGTAAGCGGGGAGGAGTTTGGGAAAGTTTTCTCATTGCATTCGCCTTGTTTTTCTATGAAAGAAATAGACGGCCAGGTGCGGATCGTTACCAAAGGATATGGGCAGGGTTATGGATTGAGCCAGTATGGGGCGAATGAAATGGCAAAAGAAGGAAGCAGTTACCAGGAAATATTGGAGTATTTTTATAGCGGGGTTACGCTTACAGAATCTTGATATAATTGGAAAATTTTTTATGGAGAATTTTGCATAGCTGGGAGATTTCGGGCAACACTATTCCTAAACGATAGAAAGAGGATGGTGTGAGATGAAACGAAACAGGCTTCGGAGATTTATCCAACAAAAACAGTATGCAATTGCTTCCTTGGTATTATTTGCCGCAGTTGCTGTTATGACCGGTATATACTTTTCGAACAGCATTACTGGCAGGAATGAAGGGGCAGATATTGCAAAGGAAGAACAGGCTCCTGACCTTGATACCGGCCGTCTGCCGGATACAGGGGAGGAAGACGTAAAAAGCGTTACTTCGGTTATTAAGCCAGCGGAAAAAAGCCAGCAGGAAAACAAAAATAATTCCGATAAGGACGATACTAGTTCCAGTACAAAGTCGAGTGAAGAATCCAGCGTAGATTCCAGCAGCAGTACCGGCGCAGGGCAGGAAAACGGTGTGGAATTGGATACGGATACAGAAAGCACAGGAACTGGCGCAAAGCCAAATGCCGCAGCAAATGCAGGCACATCTGAAGCGCAGGAGAAGGAAAGTTCAAATGCAAACAGCAGCCAGCCGTCCAGCCAGCAGATGCAGGAAAATGGGGCCAAAGAAAAAAAAGATACCGCAACACAGGCAAAACCGGCAAAATCAGTTTCACTGCATTTTTCACCGGAGTCAGACCTGGCATGGCCGATGCAGGGTGATGTGATCATGAACTACAGTATGGACCAGACGGTTTATTTTTCAACTTTGGAACAGTATAAGTATAATCCGGCGGTAATCATTGCAGCAAAAGTAAATGATCCCGTGCAGGCTGCTGCTACTGGGAAAATTACGGATATATCGGCCAATGAGGAAACAGGCGTTACAGTAACAATGGACCTTGGTGATGGGTATACTGCAAAATATGGCCAGTTAAAAGAAGTGCTCTATAAAGAAGGCGCCGTGGTAGAATCTGGGAATGCTATTGGCTATGTTGCCGAACCGACGAAATATTATTCGGTAGAAGGGAGCAACCTGTACTTTGAACTGCAAAAAGATGGCAAGCCGATCAACCCGATGCAGTATATGCAATAGATAGGTACACAAAATGCCAAATGCAGCATATACTAATTTTGTAACGGCCAATTGTTATCGAAAAACAATTTCATTTAGAAAAAGCCGGCGAAGGGACAATGTGAATGGAGTACTTGGCGCCCCGGCCGGGCAGTTTTGGGCGTGGCGCAGATTGGCCGATTGCATATAAAAGCACAGGGGCTTGTTTTAAGCCCCTTACATAATGTAGGTAATAGCATGCAGCAGGAAGAGATAGAAAAAAATAGCAGTAAAAATAATCATAAAAATTATACATACATTGTAGAATGCAGCGATGGAAGGCTGTATACTGGATGGACAAACTGTATTGAAAAACGGCTCAAAGACCACAATGACGGAAAAGGCGCCAAATACACACGTGCCAGAAGGCCGGTTAAACTGCGGTACTTAGAAATATTGGATACAAAATCGGAAGCGATGAAGCGGGAGGCTGCTATTAAAAAGCTAAGGCGCAGCCAGAAGCAGCAGTTGATCGAACAAGGGTGCTTGGAAAAAATTTTGCTGGAAAATCATATCAGTATTTGACATTTTGTACCGGGTTTGCTATGATGGAAAACGTTGCAGCCTTAATAGTATAGAAGGAGTAGACATGAAATTCGATGAATTAGAGTTAATACCTGCGATTATGCGCGGGATAAAGGAAATGGGCTTTGAAGAAGCAACCCCGATACAGGCAAAAGCAATCCCTGCTATGATGGAAGGCAAGGATATTATCGGGCAGGCACAGACAGGGACTGGGAAAACCGCCGCATTTGGCATTCCAGTATTGCAGAAAGTAGATCCGTCCTGCAAAAAGACACAGACGGTTATTTTATCCCCAACCAGGGAGCTGGCTATCCAGGTAGCAGATGAAATGCGCAAACTAAGCAAGCACCTGCATGGCATAAAAGTGCTGCCAGTATATGGCGGACAGGAAATCACAAAACAGATCCGTTCCCTAAAAGGCGGATGCCAGATCATTGTAGGGACGCCTGGACGTGTAATGGACCATTTGCGCAGGAAAACTATCCGCTTTGAAAATGTGGATACGATTGTGCTGGATGAAGCAGATGAAATGCTGGATATGGGTTTTCGGGAAGATATTGAAACGATCCTGGAATACATACCGCAAGAACATCAGACGGTCCTGTTTTCCGCAACTATGCCAAAACCAATTTTGGATATTACCAGAAAATACCAGCATGATGCAGTAACGATTAAGATTGTAAAAAAAGAGCTGACGGTTCCAAGCATCGAACAGTATTATTACGATGCAAAACGGCGTGACAAAGTGGACATGCTGACCCGCCTTTTGGATTATTATAACCCGAAGCTTTCGTTAATATTTTGTAATACAAAACGCTGCGTCGATGAACTGACCAAGGAATTGTCCGACCGCGGATATTTTGCCGAGGGCCTTCATGGGGATATGAAGCAGGCACAGCGTGACCGTGTAATGAAAAACTTCCGTAACGGAAAAACCGAAATCCTTATCGCGACCGATGTAGCTGCAAGGGGGATTGACGTCGATGATGTGGAGGTCGTGTTTAACTACGATTTGCCGCAGGACGACGAATATTACGTACACCGCATCGGCAGGACAGGGCGTGCAGGCAAGACTGGTATGGCATTTACGTTTGTAAAAGGAAAAGAAGTCTATAAACTGAAAGAAATTGAACGTTACTGCAAGACAAAGATCCTGGCGCGCAAGCTTCCGTCGATGGATGATGTGACTGTGATCAAGACAGAAAAGATCATGGAACAGCTGGAGCATGTGATGGAAGATAATGACCTGTCACGTATGATTGATTTAATCGAAGGAAAGATTAACGAAGCAGATTATACCGCAATGGATATAGCCGCTGCATTTTTAAGGCAGGCACTTTATGGATACGAAGAAACTGGCCGTACCAACGACGATATTTTTGATTTTGGCGATACCGGTGCGGAAGAAGGTATGGTCCGGCTATTTATTAATATCGGTAAAAACCAAAGGGTACGCCCTGGCGACATCCTTGGGGCAATTGCAGGCGAATCGGGTATTTCGGGCGACCTTGTAGGCGCGATCGATATGTATGATAAATATACATTTGTAGAAGTTCCGCGTGAGTATGGAAAAGAAGTATTAAAAGCGATGTCCAAGACAAAGATTAAAGGAAAGACGATCAATATCGAACCTGCAAACCAAAAATAATTTGTAGTTGTCCAGTAAATTATCTGAACTATAATATAAATTTGAAATAATTTTGTATTAAATTCAAAAATACCTTGTTTTCTTTTTTTTAAAGGAGTATAATGACAGAGCAACGATAAAATACTGCCCAAAATGGGTAAAAAAATGAGGAGGATGATGATGAAGAAAGGTCTCATTAAAAAAGCACTTGCAGTTTCTCTGTCTATCGCTATGGCTTGTTCGTTTGTACCAACAAGGAAACCAGTAACTGCATCTGCTGCGAAAGCCTATGTGAACCTTCGGACGAAGTTCAAGACTTTACAAGTAGGCAAAAGCACAACAATGACTTTGAAGAACAATTCCATTAATTGGAAGATTCAAAGTATTTCTTCAAACGACACAAGCATTGCAAAAGTATCGAACAAGACTACAAAAGATTTTAAGATTACTGCTGTTTCGGCAGGACGGGCAACCGTTTCCGCAAAATTGAAAACAACAGCAAGGAAAACAAAGAACACAAAAACAGTAAAATGTAGAGTAAATGTTCCAGCAGCACAGCAGCCAGACAATCCAACCGGGCCTTCCGTTGAAACATCGGCAACGGTGCAAGACCAGAATGGGTTAACGGCCGCATTGGCAAACAAAGATTTGACGAAAATTACTATTAACGCTACAACGGCTGAAAAATTTGAAATTCCAGCTGGGACGTATTCTAATGTAGACTTAGTCGTAAATGCTCCTTTATCAGACGTTACAAACGCAGGTGTATTTAAGTCTATTGAGATCCAGGCAATTAAAGGCGATACATGGTTTGAAAATGCAAACGGCAATGCTATGAAATTACTGGCTGACAATGTTCGGTTAGTAGTAGGCAAAGGGTTTACGGTAAAATCGATCGATGCTGCTAAGGCTAATGGTGTAGTAAAACTGGAAGTAAACGGAAAAGTAACGCTGTTTACTATCAGCGCAAAAGCAACCGTTGATATTTCAGGTACGCCGGAAGCAGCGATTCCGGTAACTATCGCGCAAGCAGCAGGCGATACAAAATTAACTTCTTCTGTAAAACTGGATGTTACAGTAAATGCAGCAGTTACGCTTACTTTTGCGAAAGGTGCAGAAGGAAGTACCGTAAATGTAAAAACACATAATGTAAAAGCAACGGTTGTAAATAATACTACATCCAAGATGGACGTTACAAAAGCAGACGGCACAAAGACAACCGTAGATGCTGGCAAATCTTCCGATATTCTTACGGCCGGAACAACTCCGGGCGGCAGTACAGGAGGAAATACAACAAATAATAAGCCATCCACTGGTACAACGACACCGTCGGCAATAAAAGCGCCAAATGTAAGCGCAGTAACGGCTACCGCAAAAGCAACGGTATCCGTAACAAGCGGTTCCAGCGTTTCGTCAGGGGCTGCTGTAAAATCAGCAGTTGTAACGGCTACCGTTGATGTATCGAAAGCATCGTGCGAAAAAGGCACTGTTGAATACAAAGATGGCGATACCTGGAAAACAGCAAGCGGTACAGTTACGCTTACAAAAACTATCTCGAATTTGAGCAGCAGTTCCACCGCTGAATTTAGCGTCCAGTTCAGGGCAAAGAACGGTTCGGACGTAAGCAGTGTGGAAACAAAAACATTTAAATTTTCCGTGGGCGATTTAGAAAAAGGCGACCACAATTTATCTGCAGCGCAGTAAATAACAGATTATTATTTTCTTTATAGCGGTAGCAACGCGGCACAGGCAATTCCTGTGCCGCGTTTTATTTGTTAATTACGTGTTACATAGTTAATTGCGGCCGCATACAGGCCATTCGTTTCTTCTGTCTGGCTGTATTTTGCATTACATGCATCGAATCCTGCCGAAAAACCCAAATTTACAAAAGATTTATAATATTTCTCAGATAAATAGGTTTTGCAAAGAATAAAAATATGTTAGAATAAATCGTTATAAGCGGATGATATTTCCATTTAGCAGGCAAATTTGCAAGCCTGCCGTATGGCAGGCAGAAGTTTCATGTAAATGATGGAGGAGATGAACAATGCAAAAATCAAAAGTGTACTATACTTCTTTTAAGACAAGCCTAAGCGAAAACCTGCTTCAGAAGCTGCGTCGGCTTGTAGTCAAAGCAGGGATCAAAGGCATTGATTTTACCAATAAATATACAGCTATTAAGATCCATTTTGGCGAATATGGCAACCTGGCTTTTTTGAGGCCGAATTATGCCAAAGTAATCGCTGACCTGGTAAAAGAGTGCGGCGGGAAGCCGTTTTTAACAGACTGCAATACCTTGTATGTAGGAAGCAGAAAAAATGCGCTTGACCATATCGAGACTGCTTATTTAAATGGGTTTACCCCGTATGCTACCGGTTGCCATGTATTGATCGGCGACGGGCTAAAAGGCACGGACGAAACGATCGTGCCGGTGGATGGAGAATATGTGAAGGAAGCAAAAATCGGATCTGCAATTATGGATGCAGACGTTTTTTTGACGCTGACACATTTTAAAGGCCATGAAATGGCAGGGTTTGGCGGCGCATTGAAAAATATCGGCATGGGCAGCGGTTCTAGGGCTGGGAAAATGGAAATGCATAATGACGGCAAACCACAGGTGGTAGACGAAGAACATTGCATCGGCTGCGGCAGCTGCCAGCGTATCTGTGCACATGGGGCACCGGTTATGGAAAATAAAAAGGTACATATTGACCATGATAAGTGTGTTGGCTGTGGCAGGTGTTTGGCAGTCTGTCCAAAGGATGTCATTCAAGCGCAAAACAGTTCTTCGGTAAAACGGTTGAACTGCAAAATGGCGGAATACAGCCTTGCGGTATGCAAAGGGCGTCCAAATTTCCATATTTCTTTGATCTGTGATGTATCGCCAAATTGTGACTGCCATGCAGAAAACGATATTCCGATTATACCGGATGTAGGGATGTTTGCTTCCTTTGACCCGGTTGCGTTGGATGTAGCTTGTGCAGATGCTGTCAATAAAATGCCGGCCATCGAAGGGAGCATCCTAAGTGACCATATCAAGCAGGACAGCCAGCACGGCGAAGGACATGACCATTTTCATATGACACATCCAGATACCGAGTGGAAATCCTGTATTGAACATGCAGTAAAGATTGGGCTTGGTTCGGACCAGTATGAGCTGATTGAAGTTTAACTGTGTGTGCAAATCAGTTGACGGTTCCATAAATCTGGTCTGGAAAGATAAATTGACATGCATTTATATTTTGTAAAAAATTATCTGCCTATTGTTGTCAATAAGGTACGGGGGATTACTTCATTTGATGGAAATAGATTATGTAACCGTTCAATGCATTATCAGAACGGTTACAAGATTATTAAAAAGGCAGGGCAGGGAATTTGAGGGAAAAATTTGGTTTAGCAAAACTACATAATGAAATTTTACTGGACCGTTTCCGTACAATGAGCCAGCCGACGCTGGTTTCAAAGACAAATGGCTTAAGCGGAAAGCTGTATATTGCATCGGAAATGGACAAAATGGATAAAATAGGGTATGACTGCGTGGCTGCCTGTGTAAACGATATGGCAGCCTTAGGCGCGGAACCGTTGTTCTTTTATGCGAATATTTCATGTGTAAGGCCAAGGGCTGATAAGGTAAGGATTTTAGAAGATGGCATTGCATTGGGATGCAAAGAAGCCGGTATCCAATTTGCCGGGAGTGAAATTACAGAATTACCGGATAAGTATGCGTTTGACCAGTATGAATTGGCGGGTTTTATTGTAGGGATTGTAGACCGTGCAAAAAAAATCGGCAGGGTGCGGCTGCAGGATGGGGATGTGATCATTGGCCTGGCTTCGGATGGCCTACATAATAACGGATATGTATTGGCAAGAAAGCAGTTGTTTTTGTCAAAAGGGACAATGGAAGTCTATTATGACACATTGGGCGGTACCTTGGGGGACGAGCTTTTGCGTCCAACAAGGATGTACCGGACAGGAATGGAACATTTGCTGGAATCGGATATTGAGGTAAAATCCTGCGTACAGGTAGCACACGGCGGAATTGACCGCGCGCTTCGCCTGCTGTTACAGGAAAAAAACGGCGCGGTTGTAAAGCGCAGGATGGATTCTATCCCTCCTTTGTATCAGATGCTTCATAAAGATGGAAATATTGATATGCAGCAGATGCGGCAGACATTTAATATGGGGATAGGAATGCTATTGGTTGTGTCAGAAGAAAATTCAGAACGGGCTGCAGAATGCCTGGAAGAAATAGGGGAAAGCCCGATTTTTCTGGGCCTGGTAGAGACGGAACAGGAACGCATCCGGTATTTGGAGTAAGAAATAAACGGCTAGGTTTGTGCCGGCGATAAGTAGAAGAAAGGAAAATAAATGAGTTCACAGGATAAGCTCGAACATGTGTTAAGGGATATACACGTTATGATTTCCAAGAGCGAGACATATGACGCAGACCGCATCATTGTCAGCAAAACCGACATATTTAACCTGATGGACCGTCTGAATGCCAGCGTTTATGAAATTATGGATGAATATGAGCTGACACAGCAGAGCAGGGACCGTGCGCTGCGTGAGAAGAAGAAAGAAGGGGACAAGATCATATGGGACGCCAGCCGCCAGGCGGAAGATATTTATGCGGCATCGGTCTTGTATACGGAAGAGGCTTTAAACCACCTCAATTTGATTGTCCAGGATGCCGATACTACAATTGGCAGGCTGTACCAGGATTTTCAGGAGAATATGAAGCGGCAGCAGGATACGATTAGGGAAAACCATCTGGAGCTAAAGAGCCAATTACAGCTTTTAGCGGATACGGAAAAATACCTGCGCTTAATTGAAGAACGCAACCATGAGATTGAACGGGAGCGGGCAGAGAAAAAAGGGATAAAACTAAAAGAAAAAACGGTCGGTTCCCTTTTGAAAGTAAAACCAGAGATCCGTATCAATGAGGAATATTTCCGCAAAGCTGGGATACCATTAGAAAAGGATGAGGATAAATCCAAAGAAGAGGGCGTGATCGAACGCAATGAAGAAGGGGAAGTCATGACTCCTTTGGAAGACGAGGGGGTTATTGAATCATCTTTAAAGAAAGCTGGGGAAGCGGTACAAGAAAAAGAAGATGCTGGGCAAGATAAAAACAAAGGCAAAGAGGATAAAAAGGATAATGGTATCAGGAAAGGAAAAGCCAAGGATAAAAATAAAGGAAAAAATAACGGCAAAGATATAGACAAGGAACCGGACAAAGAAAAAGATCAGGACAAAGAAAAAGTTCAGGATAAAGAAAAAGATAAAAGCGAAGATAAGGCGAAAGGCAGTATCAAGGAGGGCGGTACAGAGCCAGACGAAGAAGTCCAGGCCGGTGCAAAAAATGGACAGGCAAGCCCGCAGGGCCAGGACGATATGGATGAAGATCAGGATACAGAAGAAGAAATCATACAGCCACACCTTGGTACCACATTAGAAGACAGGGCAGCGATGATGGAACTGTTAAACACAAAGCTTGATAACGATTATTTTAAATGGAAAGATGATGATTTTGAAGAAAAAGAAGAAAAGCGCCATGAAAAATTTTCTCTTTTAGATAAATTAATGGGTAAGAAACGGTCATTTTGATATGATATACTGCATACCAGTTAAATTTACAGTATAACTTGACTGTATACCGCCAGCCAGGCACTTTCTTAGTTGTATTACTGTACATTCTGGCGGTTTGCAGTATAAAATATATAGGAAGACAGGAGGGTATAAAATGAAATTATACGAACATGGGGTATATCTGGTAAATGGTACCGATCTAATAGAAGATACCCCACAGGCGGATGAAATGCTAAAAGCAAAGGCAGGCGTGGAAATCTCAAAACAGCAGGCAAAGGCACAGACGATTGCCTACCATATTTTAGAAGGGCATAATACTTCTGGAAATATGGATAAACTCCAGATTAAATTTGATAAGCTGGCTTCCCATGATATTACGTTTGTTGGAATTATACAGACGGCTCGTGCTTCCGGGTTAGAAAAATTTCCCATCCCTTATGTGCTGACAAACTGCCATAATAGCCTGTGTGCAGTTGGCGGGACGATCAATGAAGACGACCATATGTTTGGATTATCTTGTGCAAAACGTTATGGCGGAATTTATGTGCCGCCCCATCAGGCAGTGATCCATCAGTTTGCACGGGAAATGATGGCTGGCGGGGGCAAAATGATCTTGGGCTCGGATTCCCATACCCGTTACGGTGCGCTTGGCACAATGGCAATGGGCGAAGGCGGGCCAGAACTTGTAAAACAGCTGCTCAACCAGACATATGATATTAATATGCCGGGCGTTGTCGGAGTTTACCTGACTGGAAAGCCACAAAAAGGCGTTGGCCCACAGGATATAGCAATCGCAATTATAAAGGAAGTATTTGCAAATGGCTATGTTAAAAATAAAGTCATGGAGTTTGTAGGCCCAGGCGTCGCAAACCTGAGTGTGGACTACCGGATCGGCGTCGATGTGATGACAACTGAGACGACTTGCTTATCCTCGATCTGGCAGACGGACAGCCAGGTAAAGGAATTTTATGAAATCCACGGCAGGGCAGAAGATTATAAAGAATTAAAACCAGGGCAGGCTGCTTATTACGATGGCATGATCGAGCTGAACCTAGATACAATTGAACCTATGATCGCTATGCCGTTCCATCCGAGCAATGCATATACAATTGCAGAGTTAAATGCGAACTTAATGGATATTTTGGATGATTGTGAAAAGAAGGCGCAAGTAAGTTTTAATGGTGCAGTTTCGTTACATTTAAAGGATAAAGTGCGTAATGGCAAACTATATGTAGACCAGGGGATTATTGCAGGCTGTGCAGGCGGCGGATTTGAAAATATCTGTGATGCGGCAGATATTTTAGACGGTGCAGGCATTGGTGCGGACGAGTTTACATTAAGCGTATATCCAGCCAGTATGCCGGTATATATGGAACTGGTGCGAAATGGTGCGGCAGCAAAGATCATGGCGGCAGGCGGCGTTATGAAAACCGCATTTTGCGGGCCTTGTTTTGGCGCTGGGGATACGCCTGCGAATAACGGTTTTTCTATCCGCCATTCGACCCGTAATTTCCCGAACCGGGAAGGATCCAAAGTACAAAGCGGGCAGATTGCTTCGGTTGCATTGATGGATGCACGGTCGATCGCGGCAACAGCAGCTAATAAGGGCTATTTAACCTCTGCGGCAGATATGGATGTGAATTTTACAAAACCGAAATATTTCTTTGATCAGTCCATTTATGAAAAACGTGTTTTTGACAGCCACGGCAAAGCAGATACTTCCGTGCAGGTGAAAATGGGCCCGAATATTAAGGACTGGCCTGCAATGCCAGCTTTGACAGAACATTTGGTATTAAAAGTAGTATCGGAAATACACGACCCGGTTACAACAACAGACGAACTTATCCCGTCAGGGGAAACGTCTTCTTACCGTTCCAACCCGCTAGGCCTGGCTGAGTTTACACTGTCCAGGAAAGACCCTGCATATGTAGGCCGTGCAAAGGAAGTGCAAAAGGCAGAGCAGGCAAGGGAAGCAGGCGGCCAGCCATATGAGGTATTGCCGGAATTAAAAGATGCAGTGGATGTGATCTTACAGAAATTTCCGGATGCAAACGAAAAGAATACTGGTATTGGAAGCACTATTTTTGCTGTAAAGCCGGGCGACGGGTCTGCACGTGAACAGGCAGCGTCCTGCCAGAAAGTATTGGGCGGATGGGCAAATATTGCAAATGAATATGCGACAAAGCGGTACCGTTCCAATCTGATCAACTGGGGCATGCTTCCGTTGCTGATTGCGCAAGGGGATCTGCCGTTTAAAAATGGCGACTATTTATTCTTGCCAAATATCCGCAAGGCAGTGGAAGAAAAAGCGTCCGATATTACAGCCTATGCGGTAAAAGGCAGCAGCATGCAGGAATTTTCTATGTCTTTCGGCGAACTGACCGACGACGAACGCGAAATTATCTTAAAAGGCTGCCTGATTAATTTTAACAGTATTTAACCGTATTTTACAGCGGCAAAACGGAGCAGAAACTATGGAAGAAGAAAAAATAAACGTAAAACAAAAAAAGCAGCATCGGTTTGGGGCAGATTCGGATTGGAATATACGGCCTTATCTGGCAATGGGGCTGATTTTCTTTATTGTGTTCTGCTGTTGTATATTGGTTGTATGCCTATTGTTCCGGTTTGAATCAATTAAAGGTGGAATTAATATGTTTGTCGGGATTGCACAGCCCATTTTATATGGGCTGGCAATCGGCTACCTGATCAACCCGATCATGATGTTTTTCGAGCGGCGGCTAACGAAGCTGGTGGCGTATATGGGCGGAAAACAAAAATTCCGCCGTTTGATCCGTACGGTTTCCAGTATTTTGGCAGTCCTTGTATTTCTTTTGATAATTGCCATGCTCTTATCAATGGTCATCCCACAGTTATCCGAAAATATTTCACATTTGGTCGATACGCTGCCAGGGCAGATTACGATGTTAGTAAAACTTATGGATGACTGGCAGTTTGGAAACCATGAAATTGTGCAGATGATCGAAGAAAACCTGATGATTTTTGTAGACTGGCTTCAAGATTTTTTGGAAAATTCACTGCTTCCGCAGACAAAAGATTATGTAATTTCATTTACTAACGGTGTTATAAATGTGCTGGTTGCTTTTAAAAATATCATTATTGGGCTGATCGTGTCTATCTACGCAATGTGTGAAAAAGAAAATTTTGAAGGGCAGTCGAAAAAGATTATTTTTGCATTGCTGCCGGCACGCGCTGCAAACCAGGTGATACAGCTTTTTCATACAAGCAATGTTGTGTTCGGTGGCTTTATCAAAGGAAAAATGCTGGATTCATTAATTATCGGGATCATAGCGTATGTTGGGTTAACGATCATTAAAATGCCATATGCGCTGCTGGTCAGCGTGATTGTGGGAGTTACGAATGTAATACCATTTTTTGGGCCGATCATTGGGGCAATCCCGAGCGCGTTTTTAATTTTGTTGGCGGATCCATTATATGCATTGTATTTTGTGATCTTTGTATTGGTACTGCAGCAGGTAGACGGCAATATTATTGGGCCAAAGATTTTGGGTGATTCTACTGGGTTATCTTCATTTTGGGTAATGTTTGCGATTCTGGTAGGCAGCGGCATGTTCGGTGTGATGGGGATGGTGCTTGGCTGCCCGGTATTTGCTGTGATATATTATATTGTCCAAAAAACGATCCATTTCTTTTTGTCAAAAAAAGAGATGCCGATGGAAACGGACGTTTATATCAAAGCAACCGGCGTAGAGCCTGGCAGCAACGAACTTTGGTATGGCAAATATGCGGATGATAAAGAACTGGAGGAAACGCACCGGAAAAAGGAGGTGCCTGCACAGGAAATGCAAAATTAACCAGTAGTTTTTTGACAGGAGCGCCCACCTATGGTAAACTAATAACGGTGTTTATGTTTTCAATAGGAATCTGCGGTATGTGTAATCTTCGTATGTTATGTGCAGGTTCCTTAATCTTAGGGTTTTATTTACAGTATAACCCGGCTTCAGGCCGCCAGCCAGGCACTTTCCTGGTTACATGATTGTATATCTGGCGGTCTGAAGTATAAGAACTGGCAACAGGCAGCAGGGATGGCAGGCCATTCCTCCTTATTAGATATAGATGGTGGCGGGCGTGGATAAATACGAGTTTAAACTGAAAGTTGACGAGATGAAGTCGCTGGTCAATGAGCGTAAATATGATGCGGCAGCAGAAATTGCAGAAACAATTAACTGGCGCAAAATTCGTAACCTAAACGCTCTGGTGCTGGCTGGCGAAGTTTTTGAACAGGTGGGGCGGTATGATGAAAGTAAAGAAATACTGCTTATGGCATACGATAAGTCCCCAATTGGAAGGAATATCATTTATCGTCTGGCTGAAATCGCAATTAAGACAGGGAATTTTGAAGATGCACAGGAATATTATGATGAATTTGTCGATATTGCGCCGCATGATAATTTAAAATATGTCTTAAAATATAAAATGACAGCAGCACAGGGCCTTCCGTACGAAGACCAGATACACATTCTAGAGGAATTAAAGGAACAGGAGTATTCTGAGGAATGGGCATATGAACTTGCTTTTTTATACCATAAAGCCAATCATCCTGAACGATGTGTGGAAGCTTGTGACGAATTGATTTTATGGTTTGGAGATGGGATTTATGTAGAAAAAGCGCTCGAATTAAAAATGAATTACCAGCCCCTGACAAGGTCGCAGGAAGAAAAATATCGTTTGTTCCGGCAAAAACGGGCTGGTGTTATTGAAGTAAGGCCAGATATACCGATCACTGGCAAGATTCCGCAGACGGGGCAGATGCCAATATCTGGCGGGGTACCGCAGGCAGGGCAGATACCGGCCGCCAGCAAGATCCCGCAAGCAGGGCAGATGCCAATATCTGGCGGGGTACCGCAGGCAGGGCAATTTTATGTACAGGGGCAGGAAAGCAATATAATAAGCGGCCAAATGGAAGCGGATGGCCAGTTATACCCGTCCGGGCAGGAAGCCATAGCCCCCGGCCAGCAATACCTAGCCGGTGGGCAAGATACAGCAGCGGGCAGCCAAACGGGGGCAGCAGGAGAAGCATATGCTGCAAATCCAGCAGGGATGCCAGCAAGCGGCCAGTTATATGAAAATGGCAATTTGCAGGCAGATGGCCAGGAAAATCCAAATGGGCCAGCCGATTTGCCCATAAACAGCGGCATAGATCCGTATAATAATGCGCCAGCGCAGGATCATGCATCCAATGCAATGGAGCATATTAAAAAAATAGTGGAAGGTTTTCCGCATTTTCCACTTCCTTATCCATATGTGCCAGTACAGCAGGATGAAACCCCAGTAACAGAAAGCAGGAAGAGCCTGGGGGAGATCTTGTCGGATTGGGAAAAGACAAAGCAGGCAGCGCAGGAAACACTGCAAAGTGCTGGCAATTCTGGGTTGGAAGCGGAAAATGGGGTAGTTTTGGAACAGGCGGAACATTTGGTGGAACGTTTGAAGGAACTTATTCCACAGTTTCCGGCAGAAGCATCGCAAGGGCTGCAAGGCTACGGTGCGGTGCAAAGCGACATAGATGAGGCCAGCAGGATCATTGCAGGTATGAACCAGTTGCTCCAGTCTCAGATTGACAGTTTACTTGCAAAAGGGCAGGAGCAGGATCTGCAGGTATATGTGCCGGCAGACCCAACACAGGAACTGCCAATATTGACAGAGGAACTGCTGGCAGCACAGGGATCCGCTGCGTTGCCGCAGATGGGCAGCTATTCCAGTGGAATGGATACAAGGATCCAGGAAAGGGCAGGAACAGGACAGGAAATCCAGGATAGACGGGGAATGGGGGCAGGAGAAGGATTTCAGGAAATAAGGATGGAATCTGGACAAGGATTCCAAAGTGAGGTACAGGGCATGGAGCCAGGGCATGGAATGCAGGAAGAGCCATTGGGTATGGAAACAGGGATTCAGCGTGTGAAGCAGGCAATGAAGGCAGGAGCTGGGATCCGGCAAGAAAGCCCAAAGGTAAGAACAGGTATGCAGCAGCAAGTATTAGGCATGGATTCAGCCGTTATGGGGGCGGCAACAGGAATCCAGCCAGAAATCACAGGAAAGCAACAGCCAATAGGCAATGGAATGCTGGAGGAAAAGCTACAGACAGCAGGCATGGAGATGCCAGAGGTCCAGCAGGCAAATTTAGCAGGCGGACGGCCAGAGGTCCAGCAGGCAGCTACAATGGGACAGCCAAGTCCAATGGGTATGCAGATACCGGGAGGTAGGCAGCCAAATGCAGCGGATATAGCGATGCCAGGAGCTAGGCAGCCAAACCAAACAGGTGCAGCTGCGGCAGCTTTGCAGCGGACAGTACCAGAAAAACCGGATATAGAAACAGGGATTGAGCGGGTTAGGCAGGCAATGAGAGGTACACGTGGAAAGGCACAGGAGCAATTGCATCCAATGAAGGAACCCGGCCAAAAACAGGCAAGTATGCAGCCAGAGGCAAAAACCCGTGCAGTGCCGGCCAGCCGGTTAGATATTACAATTGACCAGAAAGCGGTTGATAGAAATGTAGATGAAACGAACAACGTGCAAATACCGGATGAAGCTGTATCTAAAACAGCCCAAGATGTAGCAAGAAGTGATGCTTTCTATCAAGCAGCCAATATGGCATATCCAGACAATGGCCAGTCCGGCAATAAAATAGATCCGGAAGAGAGGCCGATAGTAGAAAGGGTATATCCGCAAGACAGCGAGAAGGAAGAAAAGATAGATCCACAAGACAGTCCAATAAAAGAAAAGATAGATCCACAAGACAGTCCAATAAAAGAAAAGATAGATCCACAAGACAGTCTGATAGAACAAAGGGTATATCCACAAAAGGGCTTTACGGAAGAAAGGCCATATCCACAAGATGTTCCAGCAGAAGAACAGCCATATCCGCAAGACATACAGGCGGAAGAAAGGGCATTTTTACAAGATGGGCCGATAGAAGAAAATAAGGTATATCCAGAAAATGAAAGGGAAGAAAATAA
Source organism: uncultured Eubacterium sp. (assembly GCA_947089855.1). Classification (GTDB taxonomy): domain Bacteria; phylum Bacillota; class Clostridia; order Lachnospirales; family Lachnospiraceae; genus Eubacterium_J. Next base: position 43,908 of record CAMUML010000009.1, on the reverse strand, counting down.
AATATATCCCCAAAAGGCGCCAATGGAAAATAGAATATATCCAAAAGATGGACCGGTAGAAGACAGTCCATATCTGCAAGGCATGGAAAACAGGGAATATCCGCAAGCAGAAGGGTATCGCCAAAGCCCATATATGGAAACAGGTTATAGGCCACAGGAATCATATCCGGAAAGTCCGTATCCAGAAAGTTTCCAGCCGCAAGGGTTTGGCCCTGGAAATGGCGCAGGCTATGGGATGCAGCCGCAAATGCCGATAGAAGCAAGTATGCCGCAGGAGCAAGGGTATGGCATACAGGAAGAAGGTTCGATCATGGAACAAAGGCAGGAAAACGGCCCGGATGCAACACAGATAGGGCCAGGACAGGCAGTTCAGGATGACATGGAACATACACATACTTCTTTGACAGGAAAACCTAGGTTTCGGACACAGGCGCAGGTTCAGGCATCTATGGAGGAATTTTCGGAAGCAGATATGGAAGCAGCCGCCCAGGCAGCAGGCTTCCGCCCGGATGATACAGGGATTAAGCTGCTTACGCCGGAGCAAAAGCAAGTGTTTTCCTATTTTGTGCCGATTTCCGGTATGGAGGCCCAAATATATGATTTGTTGGAAGGTGTTTCCAATCATCTGCGGTTTGATAAAAATTCGATTACTGGCAATTTTATTGTAGAAGGGATCAGCGGAAGTGGAAAGACGGTACTGATTACGGATATTATAAAGGTCCTGCAAAAAGAATGGAAGCGTCCAAACGGCAAGATCGGCAGGATTGATGCCAGTGCTTTGAACCAGAAAGATTTGGACGTATTGACAGATAAAATTAGCGGCGGTTGTTTGATCATTGAGTCGGCGGGAAAGATTGCCCGTGAGACAGCCGTAAAACTTTCCGAATGCATGGAAAAAGACCGTTCGGGTACGCTGTATATTTTAGAAGATACAAAACAGGGTATTCAAAAAGCATTGAACCGGGACAGCTCGTTTGCAGCAAAATTTACGGAAAAAATATCCATTCCGTTTTTTACAAGCGATGAACTCGTTGAATTTGGCCGGGCATATGCAAATGACCTGAATTATGATATAGATGAAATGGGTACGCTTGCATTATACAAACGTATCAGCAGTATACAAAAATTGAACCATGTCACAACACTGACAGAAGTAAAAGAAATAATTGATGAAGCGATTGATAATGCAGAAAAAGGGGCATTAAAAAAAGTGCTGGGCATTTTGACATCGACCAGATATAATAATGACAATTATATTATTTTACGGGAAAAGGATTTCGAGCAGTAGAATTAACAGGAGGGTTATTACATGAGAAACATGACAGAGCTGGATATGTATTTATTCGGTCAGAGTACACATTACGATATTTATAAGAAGATGGGTGCGCATCCAATGACAGTCCATAAAAAAGAAGGGACGGTATTTGACGTATGGGCGCCGCATGCAAAAAAGGTGTATGTCATTGGTACATTTAACGGCTGGAATGAAACCAGCCATGAGATGAAGCGGCTGGAACCGGTGGAGATGGGTATTTATGAACTGTTTATACCAGGTGCAAAATGCGGGGATATGTATAAATACCTAATTGAAACACCGGATGGAAAACGGCTGTACAAGGCGGACCCTTATGCAAATTATGCAGAATTAAGGCCGGGGAGCGCATCAATTATAACCGATATTTCACACTTTAAGTGGTCTGACCAGCAGTGGCTGGAAACACGTGCGCAGACAGACCCATTTGAAAAACCGATGGCGATTTATGAAGTGCATCCAGGCTCCTGGAAACGCCATCCAGGCAGGGAAGACGAAGGGTTTTACAGTTACCGGGAATTTGCCAAAGCACTGGCAGAGTATGTCAAAGAGATGGGCTATACCCATGTAGAGCTGATGGGTATTGCCGAATATCCATATGAGGGTTCTTGGGGATACCAGGTAACGGGCTACTATGCTCCGACTTCCCGTTACGGTACGCCGGAGGATTTTGCTTACCTTGTAAATTACCTGCACCGCAATAAAATAGGCGTTATTTTGGACTGGGTACCGGCGCATTTCCCAAGGGATGCGCATGGCCTGGCAGATTTTGACGGCTGCCCGTTATATGAATATCCAGATCCAAGAATGGGCGAACATCCAGATTGGGGTACCAAGATTTTTAATTATGGGATGAGCGAGGTTAAAAATTTCTTGATCGGCAGCGCTTTAATGTGGATTGAGCATTACCATGTAGACGGGCTGCGGGTGGATGCGGTGGCTTCTATGCTGTATCTGGATTACGGGAAGAACGACGGCCAGTGGGTGGCAAATAAATATGGAGAGAACAAAAACTTAGAAGCAATTGAGTTTTTCAGACACATCAATACTTCCCTAACAGGCAGGAACCGCGGCGCTATTATGATTGCCGAAGAATCAACTGCATGGCCAAACGTTACCGGCAAGGCAGAGGATGGCGGGCTGAATTTTACATTTAAATGGAATATGGGATGGATGCATGATTTCCTGGACTATATGAAACAAGACCCATATTTTAGAAAAGGCTGCCATAATAAGATGACATTTGCTATGAGCTACAATGAGGCGGAAAAATATATCCTGGTGCTGTCACATGATGAAGTAGTCCATTTAAAATGCTCGATGCTTAATAAAATGCCTGGACTTGGCATAGATAAATTCCGTAACCTGATGGCTGGATATGCCTTCTTGATTGGCCATCCAGGTAAAAAACTGTTATTTATGGGCCAGGATTTTGCACAGCTTCGGGAATGGAGCGAAGAGCGGGAGCTGGACTGGTTCCTGTTGGCAGAAGAAAACCATAGGCAGATACATGATTTCTTCCGGGAATTGATGCATATATACCGGAAATACCCTTCCATGTATGAGCTGGACCATTCCTGGCAAGGGTTTGAATGGATCAATGCAAACGATGCTTCACGCAGTATTTTTAGTTTTGTACGTAAGAGCAAAAATGGAAAACGCAACTTGCTGTTTATCATTAATTTTACGCCGGTAGCAAGGGAAGATTACCGTGTAGGGGCGCCGACAAAAGGCTCGTACAAGCTGATTTTAAATAGCGACGAGGAACGTTTCGGTGGTTCTGGAAACCCAAAACCTGTCCGGTACCGGACTGTAAAATCAGAATGCGATGACAGGGAATATTCCTTTGCATACCCGTTGCCTGCTTATGGGGTAGCAATATTTGAATTCAATTATAAAGTATAAATAGAGCAACCGAAAACTGCTGTGTGCCTGGATAGGTACACGCAGTTTTTTTATGATTGCCTGTAACCATCGTTTCCGTCCGTTACTATTCACAGCCAATTTGCTCTTGACAAACATTCTAAGTTATGGGGCTGTAAATAGTAACATTCGCAGGCTCATTGAAAGAATTTGCCTTGCAAATTGGAGCCTGCTCACTCTTGAATCAGCTTGGCAGCCACCTGAACAGCTGGGTGTTCAGGTGGCTGTGAATAGTAACTTCCGTCCATTACTCGTTTGTAAAGTTTTAGGCACAAATAGCCGACATACTTTATATGGTTGGGGCCTAAATGGTTTGATGCGGGCAGCAGCCGCGGATACCGGACGCAGGAAGCGGAAGATACATAAAATGAGGATGGAATGCAGGGAAGCTGAGATTTTCATAGAAAGGCAGGATATGCAATGCAAAGGGTGCAGAATATTCAATTAGATGGAGCAGCCCTTCTGGATGGAATTGGGGGAAATAGCCCAAAAGATGGTTTTGATTTTGGAACCGTTTCCACTGGAACATATGAGAAAATATATGAGTCGGAAAAATTGTCGAAAGGGGAGCAGACAACAGAGGTAACCTATCAAAAGCCGCAGCAGGAAAACCATGCGGGGACGATGGAAGATGTGATGCAGCAGGCGGAAAATATAGACGCAGGGCTGATGAAAAATAAAATGGTAGTCGCCTCCAATACCACGACAACAACGGACTGTAAGCATGTGGAACAAGATGGTTTTTCCCTGCAGCAGACAGAAATAGAAACGATTGTTACGGTAACGGATAAAATTAAGATAGAGCTTGCAAAAGCAGGCGTGGACATCAGCTATTTTGGCGATAGCCTAAGTGCTGAACAATTAGAGAAATTTGGCCAAAATGCAGCTTTGGCCAGGCAGCTTGCCAGCAAGATCCAGCAGATGCAGGCGGACATTCCGCTTACGGTAGAAAATGTAGGGGACTGCCAGAAAGCGCTTCAAGAAGCAGGGGAGCTGCATAAGTTAAATGATGGTGCTTTAAAGTATATGTTGGATAATCAATTGGAACCGTCTATAGCAAATTTGTATAAGGCACAGTATTCCGGAAGCGCGCTTTATGCAGACCCATCTACGCAGCAGCTTGATTTGAGCGGGATGCAGGGGCAGATTTCAAAGGTTATCGCACAGGCTGGGCTGCCAGAAGATGCGCAGACCTTGTCAGACAGCCAGTGGATGTTGCGTAACCAGATCCTTTTGACAGCTGATAACCTGGATTATTTAGAGCAGCTAAAGGCATTGGAATTCCCTCAGGATCCAGATAAAATGTTAAGCAGCATGGTTACCGCTATTTCGGAAGGAAAAAGGCCGCAGGATGCCATGCTTTTAGATGGGTATTCCCTGATGGGCCAGGCACAAAAGGCCGTAGATGTACTCCATTGGGTAACCGATGTGGACTTGGCATATGTGGTAAGCCAGGGGGAAGCAGTTACGATTAAAAATCTGGAAAGGGTACACAACCAGATCAAAGCCGGAATGATCAGCCGGGAAGAAGCGCAGGCAGCAGTCCATCTGGTTCAGGGGGCGGAAAAAGCAGAACAGGCAGCGGATGGTGGGCTGTCTCAGGGCCGGTTAACTGCCAGTGCAGGGGCTATCGAAAATGGTACTTCTGTCAACACAGGGAATATGGCGGGGAATGGAGCTGCTGTAGTAGGTATAACAGGGCAGGATACATCCGGCCAGCCGGTCAATAAAGGCGATATGGCAGAACTTGGTGCAGCTAGCCAGTCCGCGGATGCAGGCAGTATGGCAGGCCTTGACGCAGCCAGCCAATTCGCAAATGCAGGCAGTATCACAGGCCTTGGTGCAGCTAGCCAGTCCGCGGATGCAGGCAGCCAAGCAGGAATTGGAAATATGCCAGGATTTGGGACGGACAGCAGCCAGCCAGATGGCGCAGTCGGCATGGCAGCTGCAGGTGCAGGCAATGTGGCGCAGGCAGACGGAATGTGGCAAAGCCAGGCAGCTGCAGGTACCTCTTCTTTCAATATGGGCTTGGCAGGCAACCAGCCAGCTGTCCATGCAGACGCTATGACGTCGGCCGTTACGGAAAATACGGCAGCCCAGGCGATTTCTGGTGCAGTAGCCCAAGCATCTGGGATGAATGGGAAGCCCCAAGCAGATTCTATTATGGAAACGCCGCAGGCTTCAATGGATACCGATACGTATATACAGCCAGCCGGTGAAAAAGAAGAAACAGCAGATTCCGGCATGATGGGCAATGGTACAGGCAACCCTTCCCAAAACCAGGATATGGAATACGACGAGCAGACGATCGCACTGGTATCCGAGCGCAGGCTGCTCGAACAGATTAGGCTCCGGATGACGGTAGAATCCAGCTACTTTATGTTAAAACAAGGCATTTCCGTGGATACCACTTCGATGGAGCAGTTGATCCAAGAACTGAAACAGATCGAGCATAATTATTATGAAAAGCTGTTAGAACAAGGCGGCGTGGAAGCGACAGAAGCGAATGTCAGCCTGTTTGCGGAAACGACAGAAAAAGTTGAAGAATTAAAAGATATGCCGGCATATGCATTGGGTGCCAGGAATATCGAGGTTGTTACGCTTGAAGAACTCCATCAGGACGGCAGCCAGATGCAGCAGGAATTTGACCAGGCAAACCAGCGTTATGAGACAATGCAGACAAAGGTACGCAAAGACCTTGGCGATTCGATCCATAAGGCATTTTATACCGTAGACGATATTTTACGGGAATTAGGGCAGGATATTAACCTTGCAAATGAACGTGCCGTGCGTATTTTAGGGTATAACCAGATTGAAATTACGCCAGAAAATATTGCAAAAATGAAAAAGGCTGACCAGCAGGTACAGACGGCATTCCAAAATATGACCCCGTCTGTCATCCGGGAATTTATCGGCAGGGGCATTAACCCGCTCGATTTGGATATTACCGAACTGAACCGGCAGGCAGAACAGATAAAAACAGAATTAAATATCAATGCTCCGGAAGAAAAATACAGTGAGTATTTATATAAATTAGAACAAAACCATAGCATTACGCCGGAAGAGCGCAGTGCATTTATCGGTATTTACCGTTTGATGAACCATGTCGCGCAATCGGACGGCGCTGCTATTGGCGCTTTGGTCAACCAAGGGGCGGATCTGACAATGCGTAACCTATTGACTGCAGTCCGGTCAGAAATGCATGGAAATATGGATATTACGATTGATGATTTGTTTGGGGAATTAAAAAGCGGCGGATACCGCAATTCCATTACCAGCCAGATTGAAGCAGGCTACCAGCAGCAGTGCGTAAAACAGGCAATGAATGAAATATCCCCGCAGCGGCTGCATACCGTTACCAAGGAATCTGGATGGGAACAGTTGACACCAGAGCAGTTTTTGCAAAAACTTCAGGAAGCACCGGAAGATGTTTCAGCTGAAGAATCGTATTATAAACAGCAGCTGGAAGATTTGGAAAAGTGTGCAAACACATCACACGAAGTCTATCAAGTATTGGAACAGTATGAACTGCCAAATACCGTTATGAACGTTATGGCGGTAGCAGAACTTATGAAAAACCGGAATGGCGCATACCGCAGTTTCTTTGGCAGGAACCCTGGCCGTACCCCGGATTCCGCGAAATCTACGGACCAGTACATGAAAACAAAGGAAGACGGAAGTGTAGAAGTTGATTTTGAAGCAATCCAGGCGGAATTGCTCCAGCGGTTTGGCGAAGAAATCAAAAAACCAAAAGAACTGGCCAAGGCAATGGCAGAACTGGCAGAATGTGCTGAAAAATGCATGAGTACAATGATTTTGGAACCGGATGTAACAAGCCTTGACATCCGCAGTTTGAAGTTGATGAACGCACAAATATCCGTAAATGCGAAAATGGCATCTTCCGAATGCTTTTCTATGCCAATTGTAGTGGACGGAGAAGTCACCAACGTTACCCTAAAAATTGTTCGTGATAAAGGCAAACAAGGTCTGGTTAATATCACATTAGAAACAAGCCGCTTAGGTAAAATTGCAGCAGAATTTAAGGCAAGGCAAAACGGCATTACCGGCTATGTAGCCGCCAATTCGAGGCAGACAAGGGATTTTCTAAAATCCGTAGATGGGAAGTTTACACAGGCATTGCAGGGGGTACAGGATGGGCCGTTGCAAATTAGTTATGTGACCAGTACAAATTTAAATTTAAATCATTTTGCAGCGCAAAGCGGCACGAGTGTACAGCCAGAAACAGAGGAAGAACAAGAAGTACAGACAAAGGTATTGTATGGCATGGCAGAAGGTTTTATACGGGTGCTCAGGCAATTGGAAGTACAAATGTGAAATCTTTATGGTTCCGGTTAGGGATTGCCTGTTTTTGTCCGAAATAGATACTAATACAAATAAAGGAGTACAATTATGAAAATAAATCAAAACATATCAGCAGTTATCGTAAATGACCATTTGCTCCGCAATGAGTTTAAATTGTCCGAATCTGTAAAAAAACTGTCGTCCGGCGTAAAATTTAACAGTTCCAAAGACAGCCCTTCCGGAGTGGCAATTTCCTATAAAATGCAGGCGCAGATTGATGCATTGGGCCGCGCTTCTTCCAATACGACCGATGGAACGAGCCTGGTGCAGACCGTTGACGGTTCTATCGGTGAGATGACCGAGGTGCTGCAGCGTATGAGGGAACTGTGCGTGCAGGCAGGCAATGACACAAATACGCCGGAAGACAGGGCGGCAGTGCAAAAAGAAATTGAAGAGTTAAAGAAAGAAATAAACCGTATTTCCACGGATACGGAATATAACGGTATGAAACTTCTGGACGGTTCGATGGACAGGCGGACTTATGTGACGGCTGAAGGACAAAATGGGACAGAAAGCATATTTGACCAAATATCAAATATCATTATTTCAGATGAAGTGCAGGCTGGAACATATAGGGTCAGTATTGATACGCCTCCAACCCATACGTACTGTTTGGCAAATGCAAGCGGGTCGGCCTATACCAATGGTGTGGTAGGGGCAGGCCAGGCAGGGACGGTAACGATCAATGGCGTAAAAGCGGAAATTAAAGCTGGTATGACGCCAGAAGAAGTATTTGATACAATCCGCGATGCTGGGAAAACTGCATGTGTAAATGTTTTTGCAACGAATGCAGGAGATGTCCAGCAAAACCCTGTCCCGGCGGACCGGTTAGATGCACAAGGATATAGAGAAGATATAACTTATACTCCTGGTACAACGAATTTCCTATTTGTTGCTGAAAGGTATGGTTCCCAAGGCGATGTGGAAGTTACATGCAGTAATGGAGCATTGGGCGCTTTATTGGGGATTGGCGGCTTTACACGTGTACCTGGAATAGATGCAGAAGTCGAATTAGGCAATACACAGCCAGATCCGAACAACCCTACTGGGAATATTTTCGTGCCTTATGATGAATATACAGGCCAGGTATCTTTTATGACTTCTGGTGATAGGGTCGTTATTACAGACAAAAGCGGTTTTGAAATTTCTTTTGAGGTATACGGGGGTATGGGGGCTTCTTCTGAAATTACGATCGAAGCAACCGACATCGGCACACTACAGTTACAAATTGGCGCAAATGAAGACCAGGAACTGGCAGTCCGGGTGCCAATCCTAAACACACGCAGCCTTTATATTGACGATGTGGACGTAACCAAAAAAGGCGGCCCAGACAGGGGGATGGCCCAATTGGACAATGCGATCAGCATCGTATCCGCAGCGCGTGCCAAAATGGGTGCCTATGAAAACAGGCTGGATTATGCAAAAAAAGGGTTGGATGAAACGGAAGAAGATATGACCAATGCGCTTTCAAACCTCGCAGATGTGGATATGGCAAAAGAAATGACGACTTATACCAATGCCACAGTATTGACGCAGGCATCCATTTCCGTATTGGCACAGGCAAATGATTTGCCGCAGCAGGTATTATCGCTGCTGCAAGGGTAAGGCAGGGGTTTATGACAAACGAACAAAAACTTGTTTTTACTAGAAAGATCACACAGGCGAACAGGAGCGGCCTTGTGTTGATAAAATTTGAAATGCTGTTTGTATATTTTGATGATATATGTGCGGCATTTGAAAAAGATGATAAAGAAGAGTTGACCTATAGTGTACGCCGTGCCGATGCAGTATTAAAGAGTTTTCAGGAAACGCTTGATTTTTCATACGATATATCTGCGCGCCTGTTTGCACTTTACGATTTCCACCGCAGGCAGCTGGCCAAAGTGCTGATGCGCCATTCGCTCACAGAGCTTGAGCAAAGCAGGCAGCTATTGCAGCAGCTTTACGAGTCGTTCCAGGAAGCGTCCAAACAGGACGCTTCCCGGCCGCTGATGCAGAATACGCAGCAAGTGTATGCAGGATACACATATGGCAAAAATGATTTGAATGAAAGTTATGATATAGGGGCGTCCAGGGGCTTTTTGGTATAATGTACCAGAGGCTATCTTCCCTAAATTGAGTGGTTAAGTATTAAGGCTCTGCCGTTTCATAGGATTTTAGACGGCAGAGCAAAAATTTGTAGCGCATTTGTATCGCATTCACTTCATAGATGTAACTGTCGATCAGCTCGGGGTCTGTGGCATTTTCAAAATTCTGGTAAGCAAGATCAAGACTGTCTTTTGCCTGCATAATATTATCTAACAGGCTCTGGTAAGTTTCATCCGGTTGTGGTTCTTGTTTAAAAAATGGAAACAAAGGGCTACCTCACTTTCTGTTCTTCCGTTTATGAGTATTAAAAGTATAGTCAAAGACATGGAAAAATATTCATAAACTGGCTAAGAAAAAATGGACATATTTTGCATAATACAGGCATAAATTAAAATGACCAATAATCCAGCGGGGAATATATGGACGAAAAAACCGTATTTTTTATTATGACCGGTATTTGCGCATTGGTGTTGATTATCGGTATGCTGAAACGCAGGGCAGCAATCCTGTTAAATATTTTAGTACGCACAATTGTTGGATGTGTTGCAATTATTTTTTTAAATGATTTTCTGCAAAAACAGGGTATTCCTGTATCGGCAGGATTGAACCCTTTAAACCTTTTGACAATCGGAAGCCTTGGTACAGGCGGGTTTGCGCTTATTTACGGCATTTTGTTTTACAGTTTATTGTGAAAATATGCCAAAATTAAAGGAATTTTCAAAAAAGGGTAGACAAACGGCGCAAATGCCCGTATAATCCATCTTACAAAATACATCTGGCAAACAACACTAAGAGATGATGCCGGATCAAAAAGGAGGGGGTTCAATTGGGTGCTTTATAGTAGCCTTCCTGTTCTGCCTGTTGGGGATGGCAGTCTGGATGGATTTACGTACAAGAAAAATCAGTAACCGGCTGGTTGGCCTTGGCTTATGGATTGGCTTTATCCGTAATTTATACGTATATGGCTGGAGTGGAAGTTTTCATTTTCTATTGCAGATTTCGATACCGGTTCTAATATTTTATCTATTGTTTCTTATGCGTGCGTTTGGTGCAGGCGACATCAAGTTATTTTCCGTTATTGGCAGCTGTATTGGACTTGTAGGATTAGCAAAGGTAATTGTTTATTCGTTTCTCGTTGGGGCAGTATTTTCTTTTCTTATTTTGATGCAAAATAAGAATTTGTATACACGCCTTATCTATTTTTTCAATTATGTCAGGACAGTTCTGGATACAAAATGTATTGCAAAATATGATTATACGTCTGACGGAAAGCAGAATTTCCTGCATTTTTCCATTGCAATTTTTATTGGCTATTGTATTTATTTATGTACTTGCCGGTAAGTTGATCCAGTCATTTCCTTAATTTATGCACACAAACAAAAAATGCACAAGAAACGCAATACATAAATGTTTATGCGTAAAATTATATGGGAAATTTCATTGTTGTGAATATATACTGGCAAGTAAAAGATTAACCACTAACGTGCTTGCATAAGCTTCCATTATTAACATTCAGTTATATGGAAAATTTATCGCCTGTAAGCGTATGTGAAATGATTGGGTAAAGCCAATAGTTTGAAGGGGGGGGGATGTGATTGGGCAAATTAAAGCTGGCAGTTGCCGGAGCTGCCCCATATGCAGGGCGGCTGGCAGAGTGCATCCGCAAAAATGCGCCAGAATATTTAGAAGTAGCAAGCTGCCTGCAGGCAGTGCAGCTGCCAGTATTTTTAGAAATGCTTTCACCAGATATTTTACTGTATGATAAAGGGGCGGCACTGCCAAAACAGCTGCCCCAGCATACCGTGAAGATTTTGTTAGCAGACAGCAAAGGCTGTGGGGATGAAACAGGCCCGTTTATTTTCCGTTACCAGCAAGGGCCGGAAATATTGCGCCAGGCCTTTCAAATTTATGAAAAGGAATCAAATAAAAACCTGGTGTGCTGGTGTAAAACAGCCGATCTGGCAATGACGGCTGTTTATGCGCCTGGCGGGCATGAACTTCAGCTGCCGTTTTCATTGGCTTATGCATCATTATGTGGGGAGGAGAAAAAAGTCTTGTACCTAAACTTGGCGGAATTTACCGGTATGGGGCAACTGTTTGCAGAAGAAGAGGGGGAAAATTTCAGCGACCTGGTCTATGGTATCCGGCACCGGAAAGCAAAGTTTCAACTGTGCCTGCAAAGCGTACTCCACCATGCAGAAACATTTGACTATGTACAGCCGCCAGGAAGCCCGCAGGACCTGTATGAAGCGCAAGAGGAAGATGTGGCAGTTTTGCTTACGTTACTGCGCGAACAGACGGAATATGAATTGGTAGTCTGGAATTGCGGGACATGGAACCAGGCGGTGGCACAGGTTATGGAGCATAGTAGCAGCATTATCTGCCTGACAAAAGAAAATATGTTTGGAAAATACCGAAAAGCGGAATTTGATCAGTTTCTGGAAAAGGGAAAGTGGAAAAAACTGCAGGAAAAAATAAAGTGTATCAGCCTGCAAGCAGGATTGGGGGGATTGATACAAGAAGCCGACCTATTTGCCCAGCTTAGAAATGGGGAATTTGGAGAGCAGGTGAAACTTGCGGTAGGATGATTTGAAATGGAGGAAGTAATTAGCTAAATGACGCAGGAGATGGAACAGCTCCGCCAGCATATATTGACGAAGCTGGATATGACAAGGGAAACAGGCGATGAAGAGCTGGCCGGGCTTATTTACGATGAAGTTGGTGGCTACAGCAGGCAGCAGGGGCTTTCTTTAAAACAAAGGGAGCAGTTTCAAAAAGAAATCTTCCATTCGCTCCGTAAACTGGATGCATTGCAGGAATTAGTAGATGATCCAACAGTTACGGAAATAATGGTAAATGGCGCACAGCGTATTTTCTTTGAAAAAGATGGCCGTGTACTACAGTGGGACAGGCAATTTTATTCCGTGGAAAAACTGGAAGATGTGATCCAGCAGATTGTAGCGGCTGGAAATAAAATTGTAAATGAAGCAAATCCAATTGTAGATACTAGGCTTAAAGATGGTTCCCGGGTCAATATTGTGCTGGCTCCGGTTGCCATTGACGGCTCAGTTATCACGATCCGAAAGTTTCCAGAACAGCCGATGCGGATGGAACAGCTGGTTCAGATTGGCGCTATTTCAAACGAAGTAGCAGGGTTTTTAAAACAGCTCGTGCAGGCAGGTTATAATATTTTTGTATCTGGGGGGACAGGTGCGGGAAAAACAACTTTTCTGAATGCATTATCGGAATTTATCCCAAAAGATGAGCGGTTGATTACGATTGAAGATTCCGCAGAACTGCAGATCCATTCAATACCTAATCTAATAAGGCTGGAAACCAGGACTGCCAATATGGAAGGGGTGCGGGAGATTTCGATACGGGATTTGATACGTACGTCTTTGCGGATGCGCCCAGACCGTATTATTGTTGGAGAGTGCAGGGGGGCTGAAGCATTGGATATGCTGCAGGCTATGAATACTGGGCATGACGGAAGCCTTAGCACAGGGCATGCCAATTCCAGCCAGGATATGCTAAAGCGTTTGGAAACAATGGTGCTGATGGGGATGGATTTGCCGGTTTCGGCAATCCGTGGCCAGATTGCTTCCGGGATAGATATTCTGGTTCATCTAGGCAGGCTTAGGGACCGTTCCAGGAAAGTGTTGAATGTGGACGAAATTGACGGCATAGCCAATGGCGAGGTCCAGCTGCATCCAATTTATCGGTTTGTAGAGACAACACAGGATAATAGAGAGGGGAAGGTAACTGGGATATGGGAGAAAACAGGCGGGCTGCTGCATTCCGGGAAGTTAAAAAGGGCGGGTATGTGTTAGGCATCTATCCTAAGCAGGAAAAACAGATTAAGGATAGGGAGCGTAAAAAGAAAAAAAACACAGATAATAAGCCAGGATTTCAGTTAAATGTACAACAGCAGCAAAAAGGCACTGATTATCGTAAGTATTTTTTTTCAAAAAAAGAATTGTTACGTATCGTTTGTGGATATTTAGCTTTAAGCGGAGGGTTTTCCTATTTATTTTACCGTTCCTGGATGGTAATGGCTGCGATATGGATTGGATTTCCAGTATATTACCGGCGCAAGAAAAAACAAAAGGTTCAAAAACGCCAGGATATTTTATGCAGGGAGTTTAAAGACAGTATCCAGTGTGCGGCTGCATCAATGGCTGCTGGTTATTCTATTGAGAATGCATTTCGGGAAGCATATACGGAAATGCGTATGCAGTACGGGGAGCATGCATTGATGACAGAAGAGCTGCGGTATCTGACAGGCTGTTTGTCGCTGAATATACCATTGGAAGAGTTGCTGTATGATTTCGCAAACCGCAGCGGACTGGAAGATGTTAGGAGTTTTTGTGAAGTATTTGTATTTGCGAAACGCAGCGGAGGGGATTTTATCCAAATTATCCGTATGACATCTGCCAGGATTTCGGAAAAAAGTGAATTGATGGAAGCCATCCAGACAGAGATTTCTGGAAAACGGATGGAACAAAAAATCATGAACCTGATGCCTTTATTTATCCTATTGTATGTGGATATATCTTTTGGAGGATATTTGGACAGCTTGTACCACAATGCATTTGGTATTTGCGTCATGACGGCCTGCTTGGTATTATATTTGGCATCTTATCTGCTTTCCGAAAAAATCATGGCAATCGAAGTATAAACACTATGTGGAAAACTTTGTGGGAAAGTATTTTACAGTACGTCGGTTTTTGTAGAAAACACAGATGAAAAACGCATTCAGCTGATGAAATGTGAAAAACAATATGGAAATTGTTGATAATGTATGGATAAGTGCCTTCAAATGTGGACAAAGCAGACAAAATGACAAAAACTGACGTGGACAAAGCAGACAAAATGACAAATACTGACAGGAGGGAAAGATGGCGGAAAAATTAGTATGCTTGGCGGTTATGGCAGTCAGCTTGCTTGTTTTGCTCTGGCTTTATGCCAAAGGGAAAGAAAAAAATAAGAAAGATGCTGCGAAAGTAATGGCCGTGGCTGGGTTATTAGGGCTGGCCATCTGTGTAACGGGTTCCGAGAGCCAAAAATTAACAGAGGATGGAAAATTAAAAAGGAATGCGGCTGGGGGAGATACGGATACGCAGGAGCTATTGCTTTATGCCGATGGTATTGCCGAAGCCTTTGATTATACGGTGGAAGTGGAAGCACAAAGGCTGATGGGCGATGAACTGGAACAGCTATTTGATAATGCGGGAAAAGAAGCAGAACAGGCATTCCTAAACAGCAATTTATCACTTGACCGAATTGAGTATCCGGTTTCTTTGCCAAAAAACCTTCAAGATGGACAGGTACGCGCAAAATGGGAATTTAATCCTGAACAGGTAATAGGAAGCGAAGGGGAACTTTATCCAGAAGCGTTGGATAAAAATGGCACGTTGGTAATGGTATCGTTGACTTTAAGCTATTTTGAAGAAGTCCGTAACCATACATTTGGCTGTATGGTATACCAACGGAAGTTGAGCGGTATGGAGCAATTATTGTCCAGCCTCCAAGAGTATTTTGAACAGGAACAAGAAATCAGCAAACATAAACAATATATGAGACTTCCGGCGCAGTTAAACGGCATGCGGCTGAAATGGTCTAAAAGCCCAGAACGTACCTATCAGATTATCCTTTTGCTTGGCCTGGCTGCCGCTGCAGTTGTCTATATCCAACAGGGGATGCAGGAGCAAAAATTGGAGCAAAAACGGAAAGAACAGCTTCTAAGGCAGTATCCAGATATGGTAAGCAAAATATCGCTTCTGCTTGGCGCAGGTATGACATTAAGCGGTGCTTGGGAACGGATCGTACTTAATTACCAAAGGCAGTTAGAACGGCACCAGACGCAGAAAACAGAGGTATATGAGCAGATGCTGCTGGCTTACCGGGAAATGCAGGATGGCATAGGGGAACTAAAAGTATATGAGCGTTTTGGGGAACGCTGTGGGACGCCGCAATACCGGAAACTGGCAATGCTGATCATACAGAATTTAAGAAAGGGGTCTTGCGGGCTGCGCCAGATTTTGGAAAAGGAAGTATCGGAAGCATTTGCACTGCGTAAGAACCATGCCAAAAAAGCAGGGGAAGAAGCAGGTACAAAAATCCTGATCCCAATGATGCTGATGTTATGTATTGTTATGGTCATAATTTTAGTCCCGGCATTCCTTTCCATACAGATTGGATGATAACAAGAAGGATTTGAAAGTTAGTTATAAATAATATTAAGAAAGGAAAAAGGATTGTATGAATAATTTTATTAGCTTTTTAGATGAAGAAGATGGTATTGGTGTAGTAGAGTTGATTTTAATCCTGGTAGTACTGATCGGCCTTGTGCTGATATTCAAAGACAGCCTGCGTAAATTAGTAAAAGATATTTTTGACACGATTACAAAAGGTGCTACCGATGTGTCTACCACAGATTAAGACGGATGAAAAAGCGGTAAATGGAAGTATTACGGTATTTATGAGCCTAATGCTGATGATTCTGGCATCGCTTTTATTCACATTGCTGGAAGGTTCCCGGTTTATTATGCTTGGCATGGCAGCTGTTTTAAACAGCCAAAGTGTTACCGAATCTATGTTTGCAGAATATAATGTGCCTACTTACCAGCAGTACCATTTGTTTATGATGGATAGCGGTTATGGAAGCGGGGAACTGCTGCTGTCAAATGTGAATGCCCGTATGCAGCAATTAGGGCAGGAAAACTTAAATCCATCTGTTGTGGGATTAGGGAGATATACTAATTTTCTACAGATGGATGTGGTTGACAGCAGCATAGTCAAATATGAGATTGCTACAGACCAAAGTGCAGGCCCATTGATAGAGCAGGCCGTCCAGGTAGCAAAGCAAGAAATTGGAACCGACATCGCCCAGCAGGTGTACCAGAAAGTTACAGATGTCAAAGAATCCTGTGAAAAAGGAAAACAGACAGATGGCTATCTGGATGGGGCTCTGGATACATTGGAACAGGCTAAAGAAGCTGCAGAGGAAGCAGAAAATGGGATAGAAACAAAAGCAGGGATAAAAGAGGTATCCGGTATTGCCAGCTTATCAGGTTTTGGGACAGATTCCGGCAATATCTATCCAGAAGATATAGATTTAGAAGTTGAGAACCCTATGGAGGATGTAAAGGATGCAAAAAGTTCCCCGTTACTGTCACAGGTCTTATCGGACGGGCAACACGTTTCTGCAAAACAGATTTCCAAAGCAGATGCTGTTGAACAACGCACCCTTAATATAGGAAATTACGATTCCACCCATGAAGCAGGCCTGTTGGATAAGGCTTTGGTTATCCAGTATTTAAAAAAATATACTTCAAATTTCAGGAATAAAGCACCTGGTTCCCATGCACTTTCCTATGAGCAGGAATATCTTTTATTTGGCAAATATACCGATGAAGATAACTTAAAAAAAATGGCGGGCAGGCTGCTGCTTGTACGGGAAGGGATGAATTTTGCATATCTACTGGCCGACCATACAAAACGCGAACAGGCACATGCAATGGCGGCAACAATCGCCGCTGCTGCTGGCGTACCGGTTGCAGTTTCGGTGATTGAAATGGGGCTTCTTGCATCATGGGCTTATGCAGAAAGTATTGTAGAGTTGCGTACTTTATTTTCAGGTGGAAAAGTTGCAGCAGTCAAGTCAGCAGAGAGCTGGACAATCAGCCTGCCACAAGCAGCGGTTGTCCTCTTTCAAACATCGGTTAAGTCAAAAGAAGTAGAAAAAGGGCTTCAGTATGAAGATTACCTGCATACTTTTTTAGCATTGGAAAATATGGAGAAACTAGGGAGCCGGTTTGCCAATCTTTTAGAAAAAAATATCCGCCTGTATGCTGGATATGAACAGGTCAAATTAGACTGTATGGTTACCGCAATGGAAGCAGAACATGCATATAAGGCGCAGCAAGTATTTTTATCAATGGTAACAATCGTAGGTTTGTCAAAAAAAGGATACCAATATAAAGAAACTTACCAGTTTTCTTATTTGGATGAAAAATAATGGATAGTTGGGCAAAATGGAAATACAATGGAAAGGCCAGGTGCTTTGGATGTTAATTGGTAATCGATATAGGCAAAAATTAAATTATAGTAATAAAAAGAAAAGCTCTCTCTTGGATGGCCTATATAAAAAAGAAGCATTTCATAGTCAGCGTGCATTTTTTCAGATATTCTTTCAAAAAAAGAAAAAATTTGCAAATAGCTGCAAAAAAGCATCATTGACGGTTGAGGCTGCTGTTATACTTCCATTTTTTGTTTGTTTTCTTGTATTTGTATTATACTTTTTTAGAATCTTGCAAGTGCAGGCAGGTATTTCCCAGGCATTGCAGTTTGCAGGAAGGAAAGCTGCGGCAGAGTGCAGTACAAAGCCGCAGCAGGAACAGGCGGCAGGATCTGGCCTGGAAACATCAAAGGGTAAAAAGGTGCTAGATGGACTAGAAGTTTCAGACGGGCAAAGCCTTGCAGGCACTGGAATATCAGACAGTCAAAGCCTAGCAGTACAAGAAGGTAGTGGGGTACCAGGTAGGCAAAGCCTTACGGAGCTGATCAAGGCAAAAGCATATTTCCATCAACAATTGAAAAAACAAGGATGTCCAACACAATATATACAAAGCGGGGCAGCCGGGATTAGCCTGCTTCAATCAGACGTTTCAGGCAATTATATAGATTTAAAAGCAGTTTACCGTATGAAGCTGCCAGTTGGATTGCTTGGCAATGTCCAATACCGGATCGTACAAGAAGCAAAATGCAGGAAATGGACCGGCTACCAGCTTGGCCAAGAAGGGCAGGAATCAGATATATGGCTGTATTATACAGAATATGGGACAGTATACCATGCCAGTAGGTCTTGTACACATTTGGATTTGTCAATAAAAGGGGTAACTTATGCACAGGCAGGCAGCAGCCGGAATAATAGCGGCGGAAAATACCATCCATGTGAAAAGTGCAAACATGGATCGGTAAGAGGCATGGTATATATTACAAACTATGGTGACCGCTATCACAGCAGCCTTACCTGCAGCGGATTAAAACGCAATATATTTATGATCCGAAGGTCACAGGCATTTGGTAAAAAAATGTGCAGCAAATGTGGAGGATAATAAAAGTAATTATCTGTAATCATAAATTATCGGTATTGGCGGTATTTGGGCTAATAGGAGGGGCAGTGGGAAAATGATAGTAAAAGAATTATCTATATTGGCAATGTTTGGAATATGCAGCATAGAAGATATTAAGACAAGGCAGATACCTGTCAAATGGATAACAGCATTTGCTGCAGAAGCATGCCTGTGCAGGCTATTTTTGTACAAACAGCCAGCCATAGGATTACTGGCTGCCATATTCCCTGGCCTTGTTATTTTGGTTTTTGCGTTCCTGAGCAGAGGAAGCATCGGTAAGGGGGATGGTTATTTAATGATAGTAACAGGATTGTTTCTTGGGGTAAAAGATACATTCCGTATTTTTATCTATGCAATTTTTTTATCCTTTATTTATGCATTATATTTATGCGTAATTAAAAAGAAAAGCCGAAAATATGAAATGCCATTTATCCCATTTTTATTCATAGCATTTGCCGGTGACCTGATCATAAACAACTATTTTTGAAACACACTATATCGTTACAGAGGACTGACAGGGAAATGAAATACATAGTGTAAAGGATTTAATGAAGAAAAGAGGAAAAATGGCAAATAAGCAAAATAAGAAAGTAAAAGCGAGTTTTACCGTAGAAGCTGCCTTTATCATTCCGATGACATTGTTTCTAATTGTAGGCGGCATAAACATAGGATATGATATGTTCCAACAGGCGAGGGATGCTTCAAAAATACAGGAAGAAATTCAAAAATTGGATCCAGTTAAAATAGTGCGCAAGTGTACATTTATTCAAGGGATTATGGATGAATATGGATAATCTTTATGTACAGCTATAAGTAATTTTAAGACATGCTCTAGAGCCGCTCTAGCAGTACAACCAAGTAATCTAAAAATAGGCTAAGGAACTGTCGTAAAATTCTGCACAAGTTATTTCACGACAGTTCCTAAGGAGGATCCAATGATTAAAAAAGCAGAATTCAGCCGCAGCATAAATAAAAGCTCACTAATTTTAACAGCAGAAAGCAACAGCCAATCAGACAGGGATAGTATAGAAATGTTCCACTATAATAAAATCCCCTGCTTTTTAACAATGCGTGTACAGCAGCAAGGATTGGAGCTGCAATACTATTATGATATTGCAGGCAGGCGTTCCCTAGACCAATTATTGGAATATAAAGCATTAGATTACACAATGCTATTTCAAATATTGTATTCTTTCGACCAGGCATGTATACAAGCCGAAAAATATCTGCTTGCCGAAAATGATATTTTGCTGGATGCCGAATTTATATTTACAGAAAGTGAACCGGGCCGGGTCATGTATTGTTATTTTCCGGGAAATGGAACAGATATATGTAAACAGTTCCAGCTGTTTATGGAATACCTGCTTCAAAAGCTAGAACATAAAGATGAACGGGCAGTCCAGCTTGCATATGGAGTCCATCAACGTGTGTCTGAGGAAAAGGCGGCGCTGCATTCAGTTTTGGCAGAAATAACAAAAGGCGGAATGGAAGGCAATATCATAAAATCATTGAAAATGGAAAAACTAGAAACAGAACAGTATGAACAAAAGGAAGCCCAGGACACAATGCAAAGCCAGGCAATGCCAAAACAGCCTTTCATACAAAAATCAGCACAAAGCAGCGTTTATGAAGATGTTGCAGACTGCATGCCGCAAAAACAGAGTATTGCTGCTAAAAAGAAAACAAAGGTCGGCCCGCAGCCGTCAAAACATCCGAAGGAGGTGGCGAAAAAACAGCAGCCAGCCGAAAAACTGAAAAATTTGCTTCGGAAAAAAATATATACTGACGGCCAGAAGTACATGGAAGGGGAATTTGTTACGGAAGAAGATATACAAGAAGAAGTTGTCAGAAATCCAACAGTCTGTTTGATGGCGCAGGAAGAAAGCATCCAAAACCAGTTTATTTACCAGGGGGCAGACAGATCTAGGGATTTTTGCTGTAAGGAAGGGAAAATGATTTTAGGCAGCAGTATAGAAGAAAGTGACATTTGTATCCCGCTTCCTTTGGTCAGCAGGGTGCATGCAAGGGTAGAAGTAAAAGAAGAGGGTACTTTTATCGAAGATATGAATTCTAAAAATGGGACACATGTGAATGGTGAATTATTGCAGTACCGTAAAAAATGTAAATTAGAAAAAGGTGATATTATCAGCCTTGCAGGAGAATCTTATAGTTTTCATTGACAGTAGGTTAGGTACATGTTATGTTTTAGTCATTACAAAAAACGAAATATATTTGTAAGGAAGGGCTAAACATTGAATCAATCGGTATGGGATAGGATTTTATATCAGGCAGATGGTGAGAAACGGCCTATAATAACCATTATTATAGTGGTTTTAAATGTAGCGGTATGGTGTGTATTGGAGTTTTTTGGGGATACGCTAGATGGGGCTTATATTGTGCAGTTTGGGGGCTTATATCCAGAATTTATCATTTACCGGGGTGAGTGGTACCGTTTGTTTACAGCGATGTTTTTGCATTTTGGTATACAGCATTTGGCGAATAATATGGTTTTACTGGCTGCTGCTGGAAGTAAATTGGAACGGTCGGTTGGTTGGTGGAAATATTTGGCCATATATCTAGGCTCTGGATTGGCAGGAAACCTGTTGTCATATTTTGTTATGAGGTACTCAGGCGATTATGCGGTTGGAGCAGGCGCTTCTGGTGCTGTATTTGGGATTATTGGTGCTTTGTTGTGGGCAGCAGTGCGTTCCCACGGCAGGTTTGAAGGATTTACTGCGAAAGGGCTGTTGTTTATGGCAGCGCTTTGCTTGTATAACGGTATAACAACTACAGGAATAGATAATTGGGCACATTTTGGAGGGCTGGCTGGAGGTTTTATCTTAAGTATCCTTTTATTATAGAATATCTGTGGATGCTTGAAATTATTGATAAAAGCCTATATACTAGGTAAGGCAGGAAATAAAAATGCTAAAAAGGTTTGTGCCGGCGCTGTCTTTCCTGCCCAAATGGGTGAGGCTGGTTTAGGCAGCATGGTATAAAGGCAAAACATACAAATGAGAGGTAAAAATATGAAAGTAAATATTTATTATGGAGGCAGAGGCGTTCTGGATGATCCGACTTTGTATGTAATTAATAAAATGCAGCAAGTATTGGAAGAACTTCGTGTTACCGTAGAACGTTATAATATTTACGAACAAAAAAATAGCATCGCAACGCTTCCACAAACGATTAAAGAAGCAGATGGCATTATTCTTGCTACAACTGTAGAATGGCTCGGAATCGGGGGCTATATGCAGCAGTTTTTAGATTCCTGCTGGCTGTATGGGGATAAAGAAAAAATTAGCAGTACCTATATGCAGCCAGTAGTTATGTCTACCACTTATGGAGAACGGGAAGGGGAAATTACGCTAGCAAATGCTTGGGAAATTTTAGGTGGCTTGCCTTGCAGCGGCGTGTGCGGATATGTGGCAGACCTGCTTACATTTGAAATGAATCAAGATTATTCGCTGATCATAGAAAAAAAGGCGGAAAATTTGTACCGGACGATTTCACAGAAAATGAAGAGCCTGCCTACCAGCAACCAGGCGGTTACAAAGACGGTACTCCGTACGCAGGATTTGGGCCTGACTCCGCAGGAGAGTGAGCAGCTGTCAAAATATGTTTCAGACGACAGTTATGTAAAAAAACAAAAAGAAGATATTGAAGAGCTTGCAAATAAATTTAAGGGACTTCTGGACAAAGATAAACCAGAAGAGGAAGAGGAAACGCCAGCTTATATATCAGATTTTGAATCGAACTTCCGGCCTCAGCAGGATTTTAAGGCAAAATACCTTTTTATTATTGAAGGAAAGACAAAACCGCTGACAATAGAAGTAGAGCAGGATCATCTGCAATGCAGTTATGGAAAGCAGGATGGCATTGATGTGTATACAAAGATGTCAACCGATGTCCTGGACCGTATCATTGCTGGAAAAATGACATTCCAACGTGCATTTATGACAGGCGAATTGACTGCAAAGGGTAATTTTAAAACATTGCGTATGTTGGATGATATATTTAATTTTGGATAAAGCTTCAGAAAAGGCAAGCTGTGGCATTAAAGTATAAAGGCTGCTGCGGTCAGAAAAAATAAACAGCGGCAGCCTTAGGAACTGTCGCAAAATGCACAAGTTATTTCACGACAGTTCCTTATCGCATATAGGATGCCGTATCCAACCATCACCGCACACTGTTTGGGAGGCAAATTGTGAATGTACAGCCTTTTCCTGGAAAATTATCCAGTAAAAGTGTCCCGCCGTGATATTCAATAATCTGTTTGGTTATGGCGAGGCCAAGTCCGGTGCCCTGGTTTTTGCGGGTAGTAAATAAATCGAAGATTTTGCCTTCAAAATCAACAGGGATGCCGCCTCCAAAATCTTTAATGATTATTTGAGTATGGGAGTTTTCCTGTTTTGTTGTGATGATAATCGATTGTGAACCAGCTTCAGCAGAATTTTTCAGCAGATTTAAAACGGCCTGCTTTAGTTTGGTAGCGTCTCCCTGAATGGATGGGAGGTTTTCGCATAGGTGGAATTCCCAATTTAGATTTGGAAAAGCATCATTCATAAACCGGCAGGTATTTTGCAGTAAATCGTTTAAATCGACAGGTTCTTTTTGAAGCTGCTCCATGTTTCCTGCCT
This sequence comes from uncultured Eubacterium sp., assembly GCA_947089855.1. Lineage (GTDB taxonomy): Bacteria > Bacillota > Clostridia > Lachnospirales > Lachnospiraceae > Eubacterium_J. Next base: position 20,446 of record CAMUML010000009.1, on the reverse strand, counting down.
GGGAGACTTCCAAAACCATATTTTTTAAATATGTAACCTCATGCTTAATAGTATCCCAGTACGGTTCGGATTGCAGCTGTGTGCATTTGCTGTCCAACAACTGCATAGAGCTGTTTATTAGTGTAGCAGTGTTTTTGATTTCGTGTAGGATACGTTGATAATCTAATGAATTCATAAATATAGCCCTTTCATAAGTTTATACTTTGTTAAATTCTAGCATTTTTTAGTTTCTGTTACAATGATAATGATGAGATATAGGCAAAACTAGAATAAGATGTTACGGATTTCCATAATGCATTGCAGATAGCAGCATAGAAAAGAAGAATAGGAGCGGACGAATTATGAGAGATGAAAATTGTATTTTTTGTAAAATAATTGCAGGGGAGATTCCATCAAGGACTATTTATGAAGACCAAGATTTTAAAGTGATCCTGGATGTAAACCCAGCATCCAAAGGGCATGCATTAATCCTTCCAAAAGAGCATTGTGCTAATATATACGAAATAAGTACAGAATTACTGGCAAAAGCAGCAACATTAGCAAAAAAATTAGCATCGCATATGTCGGATGTACTTGACTGCGATGGACTGAATCTTTTACAGAACAATGGAGAAGTGGCAGGCCAGACGGTATTCCATTTTCATATGCATTTAATTCCAAGATACAAAGGGATGAAAAATGATGACCTTTTGGTTTGGACACATGAAGAATTTACTGCGGAAGAACAAGACGATATATGTAAAAAATTAAAGCTTTGATAGGTTATGGAGGTTATCCCAAATTTTATCAACGAATGTTGTAAAATTTGGGATAAGCCTGCCATGCAAATTTTATTTTTGCAGTGTTTCTTCTATTAGAGAAACAATTTTGTCAATAGAGTTAATGGTATTGCTTTTTTGCATAGCTTTTATATAGCGGTCCCTATTTTTATAAGTTTCAAGTATCATGTTCAAAAATTTATCCGGTGTAATAATTTCTTCTTCTATTACGACACTATATCCTTGCTTTTCAAAAGAATGGGCGTTTAAAAGCTGGTCGCCCCGGCTTGCGTTTGCCGAAAGGGGGATTAAAATGTTTGGCTTATGCAGTGCTAGCAGTTCACAGATAGAATTGGCCCCGGCACGTGAGATTACAAGGTCTGCAAGTGCAAATATATCATTAAGGCCAGAGCCTATATATTCAAATTGTTTATAGCCGGTAGTTTTATTTAACGATTCTTCTAGGTTCCCTTTACCACACATATGTATAATCTGAAATGTTTTCAGAAGTTCCGGGAGAAGGGAACGAACGGTATCATTGATAAATTTGGATCCACTGCTTCCGCCGATAATAAACAGCACGGGTTTTTCTTTATGGAACCCGCAAAGTTTACGGGCGTTTTCTTTATTTCCGGACAGCAGTTCGCTTCGTATTGGCGACCCAGTAAGGACTGCCTTTCCTTCTGGCAGGTATTTCATTGTTTCCGGAAAGTTGCAGCATACTTTCACAGCATGTGGGATTGCAATTTTGTTAGCCAGCCCTGGTGTTAGATCTGATTCATGTATAATGGACGGTATATGGCAGAATTTTGCAGCAAGTATGACCGGAACGGAAACAAAGCCGCCTTTTGAAAATACAATATCCGGTTTCAGCTTGCGCATCAGCCGAAAAGATTGGCCAAGCCCTTTTACTACTTTAAAAGGGTCAGAAAAATTTTTTATATCAAAATATCTGCGCAGCTTACCAGAAGAAATAGCATAGTAAGGAATCTGCTGTTCTTCCATTAACTGTTTTTCTATACCATTGTAGGAACCGATATAAGAGATGTCAAATCCAGCTTTCCGCAAGCGCGGAAGAAGGGCTATATTGGGTGTAACGTGTCCGGCCGTACCTCCGCCGGTTAATATTATTTTTTTCATTTGAAATTCCTTCCTCAAATATAATACCTATCTCTTCTTATTATTAAACCAAAGATGATAAAAGTCAAACTATTATTTTTACAATTTATGCAAATCTTGCAAAAAAAGACTATTATTTATAAAAGGTTATTAAAAAAAAGTTTATTTGCATCAAATATTTTAAAAAATTAAGATAAAAGACTTGTAAATGGCTACGAAACGAATAAAATGAAAATAGATATTGTAGTTGCAAATGGCTGGCCGATTATATTTTAAGGAGATGCGAATGGATGCAAGATTGTTTCGTTATTTGTTTGAAAACACATCAAATGCAATAATAATGACCGGATGTACATGGGATAAAGGCATGCAGGAACAGATACGTTATGTATACTCTTGTGAAATGAGCCATATATACTGCCGTAGCCAGGCAACTCAGATGCGTTACGGTACAAGCCCAATCGATTTATTTGTTATGGGGTCTTTTTCTATTGAAGATATAGAGCGTTTCATTTATGTAGTTCATTGCAACAGTGTAGATACGGCCTTGGTTCCTTATACAGTTCCTCTGCAGCGTTTTTCCCTAATGGAAACAATTTTGGAACACGGAATAACTGCCTATCATCCAGACGTTATAGAATTTATTAAAGATCCGTATTCGTATCTGCAGAAGTCATCGGTTAAAAGGTTCTATTTTATTTATGGAAATGGAAAACCTTATGAAAGTAAAGGTGAAAAATGGTACCCGGAATACCGGTTTGAACCACAGGAAGAAGAAATATTGGATATTATTGAAGAAATGGAAGGGGCACGGATACCGGTTTTGAAAGCAGGTTATATTATGAATAACCGAATGTTGTTTTACTTTGGGCATTTTGGCATAGACCTGCGCATGATACGCCACTTTCTTTATCATTATACAAAAAATAAACCAATGAAAGAATTTGATGAAAGGCAAATTCAGAAGATGATTTTGACGTTCCGTAAGGAATTTGCCAGTTTTGGGGTAGATACGCTGGCCATGTATTGCAGTCCAGTTGAAATTGCTGCTTCACAGACCGATTGCGTATTAAATATTATTGTAATTGACAAAGATGATTTGTGCCATGCTGATATTGCATCAGATGAGGGAAGGTGTACCCTGAAATGTATGCTGTACAATGATTATGATGTATGCCACTGCCATCGGACGGAAGATGCAGAGCTACGTACAGGCGTGATTTTATTAGGAAATATGAAACTAAATAAACATATCGGGCAATTAAAAAAGCATTTTGGAATGTTTTTTAAGCAGACACGTGCAATTACATTGCCAAATTGTGGGAATAAGAATCATTGGGATAGTGAATTACTGGTTCAAAATGTGAAAAAGAATACATTGTTTTGGGTGTGCCCTATCCAGCCCCAGACATCTGATCAGGTATTACGGGAAATAAAATCAAAAAATGCCCGGTACCGTATCATTGGGCTGAATGAAAAGTATGGATGTTGTTTTAATGGCTTTTTATCAGATAAAGTGTAATAGAACAAGCTGTTTTACATGCATCATTCGACAGTATCTGCATTTGCTTTCTACTATACTTGCTGTGTACACAAAAATAAGGGAGAAAGGAGGAAAAGGCATGTTAGACCAGGTTTTGGCACTGGCCATGTCACACGTACAACTGATAACAGCCTGCCTGCTTTTAACAGCAGTGGCTTTAGAACTAATACATATCGGGCAGACAAGCCGGATTAATAAAAAACTGAGCCGTGCAGCCCGCTGGCTGCAAAGGTATCTAAATGCGGTTTTCAATGAAAGTACACAAGAAAATGAAACGATACAGGAAGAGCAGGATACAAGAATACAAAGGTCAAGGGAGCAGAATCCAGAAAGCCGCGCAAGCGTGCGTGATACAAAGGCACAGCTTGAGGTTGCACAATTAAAAAGCATGCAGGAAGAAAATATGCGTGCTTCTTTGGCCCGTAAGAAAGAAAAAAGGGATGAGGAACTATTGGATAGTGTGTTGCAGGAAATTTTTGATTAGCAATAGTATATAGTTTGGCCTCCCGGATGCGGGTGATGAGGCGGTGGACTGGATTACAGCCCACCGCCCTATCACCCGCGTCCTAAGGAACTGTCGTAAAATAACTTGTGCAGTTTGCTGGTCTAAATCTCCGATAGCACCCTGCAAAAATCCTCAACATAGCCCACTATGCCTCCGGTTTTTGCAGGGCACTCTCGAAAATTTATCCTCAGCAAACTGCACAAGTTATTTCACGACAGTTCCTAACTGCCACAAAAACAACACACTTGTTTCATTATGGCATAGGTAAATCCTATAATTTTGTTGAAAATTTATATATTGTCTTGCGGATTATCCAGCATTTTGTTAAAATGAATAATAGTTACGAATGGCAGTTTTTGGAAAAGCTGTATATAATAATGAAGAAGGAGAGTTAAAGACATGAGCAAAGTTACTTTTGATTATGCGAAAGCGTCTGGATTTGTCAGTGAAGAAGAAGTAGGGTATATGAGCAAACTGGTAGATGATGCAAAGCAGCTTCTATTATCAAAAACAGGTGCTGGAAACGATTTCCTTGGCTGGATCGACCTTCCGGTAGACTATGATAAGGAAGAGTTTGCCCGTATACAGAAAGCGGCTCAAAAAATCCAGTCCGATTCAGATGTGCTCTTGGTAATCGGTATTGGCGGTTCCTATCTTGGGGCAAGGGCTGCGATTGAATTTTTAAGGCATGGATTTTACAATAATATTTCAAAAGAAATGCGTAAAACCCCAGAAATCTATTATGTAGGCAACAGTATCAGCGGTGCTTATGTGCAGGGGCTGATTGATGTTATTGGCGACCGTGATTTTTCTGTAAATATTATTTCAAAATCTGGTACAACGACGGAACCAGCAATTGCATTCCGTGTCTTTAAGGAACTGCTGGAGAAAAAATATGGCAAACAAGCAGCAGCAAAGAGGATTTATGCAACAACCGATAAAGCAAGGGGTGCTTTAAAGAATCTTTCTACCGAAGAAGGATATGAAACGTTTGTAGTGCCGGACGATGTAGGCGGGCGTTTTTCTGTATTGACTGCAGTAGGCCTGCTTCCAATTGCAGTTAGCGGCGCTGACATTACAAAATTAATGGAAGGGGCAGCAGAAGGTAGGAAACTGGCATTGGAGGGCAAATTTGAAGAAAATGATGCCCTTAAGTATGCGGCAGTCCGTAATATCCTGCATAGGAAAGGAAAATCTGTCGAAGTGCTGGCCAATTATGAGCCAAGCCTTCATTATATATCCGAATGGTGGAAACAGCTTTATGGCGAATCGGAAGGCAAAGATCAAAAAGGTATTTTCCCGGCTTCCGTTGACCTTACTACAGATTTGCATTCTATGGGGCAGTTTATCCAGGACGGTTCTAGGATTATGTTTGAAACGGTATTAAATGTAGAACATTCACGCGGCCATATCGAATTAAAAGAAGAACCAGTCGACCTTGACGGATTAAACTATCTGGCAGGAAAAGACATGGATTTTGTAAATAAGAGTGCTATGAACGGGACGATATTGGCACATACGGATGGCAATGTACCAAACCTGATGGTAAAGATTCCGGAACAGAATGAATTTTACCTTGGCGAATTAATGTATTTCTTTGAGTTTGCTTGCGGTATCAGTGGATATTTGTTAGGTGTGAACCCATTTAACCAGCCAGGTGTAGAAAGCTATAAAAAGAATATGTTTGCGTTGTTGGGTAAACCAGGCTATGAAGCAGAAAAAGAAGAATTGTTAAAGAGATTGTAATAAAATATAAGATTGTAATAAAATGTAATAGATTAGTAAGGCTGAAAAAGAACCGATATTTTATCGGTTCTTTTTTGTTTCGTATTATTCTATATCTATTTTCTACAAGCTGGCAGCAAGTGAAAAGCCTTTGTTTTAGCTGTAAAATCAAAATCCATAAAAAAAATTAAAAAAAATTTCAAAAAAAATTTGACAAAACTGTTACAACATGATAGAATGCATTCGTAACAAAGTTGTAACAAATTTAATAAATGTGAATAAAATAGGATAAATACGTAAAGAAAAAATAAATTTTTATTCATGGAAAAAGCGGAGGTTTACTATTATGCGAGGAAACAAGAGATTGGTACAGGGCATTACCGTTGCAGGTGCAACAGGGATGCTGGCACTATCCGTTACCATTTCCCAACCACAGATAAGGCAGACCGAAGGAACAGTCCAGATTATGAATAATGGCTTGGCAGGCCATCTGTCTGAATTGCATCCGGATGAACAGATCGGTGAGGTTCCGGCACAGGCGCTGACAATTGAAAAACATAATATATTTAAAGTAGCAGCTTCAATGGATGATGTGAAAGCATCTTTTGAAGAACCAAGTTCTTCTGAAGCAGACAGCCAGATAAAAGCAGCGGCAGAAAAAAAAGCCGAAGAAATAACGTCAAATGACAAAACACAGGCAGAACAGGAAAACGATGCGCCAAAAGCTGCTGATGCAAATGACAAAGATAGCAAAAATAGCATAGATCAAAATCAATCAGATTTAACAGAAAAATCATCCGGTTCAGATAAAGAAGAAGCATCTGATGCAGATAAAAAATCTGGCCAAGATGAAAAAAAGGAAACAGAAGATAACAGCAGTAAAAAATCTGAAAGTAAAGAAAGCAAAAACGATACAAAAACAGATAAGAGCGAAACAAAAAAAGAAGAAAAAAATAGTACAAAAACCAGCGAAAGCAAAACAAACAATGATACGAAAAAAACAGAAAAAAAAGGTGAAAAGAAGGTATCAGAAGCTGAAAAGTGGGCAAATAAGCTGATGGCTGATGTTAGCGACCGTTTAAACATCCGTAAATCTTCTAATGAAAATTCAAAAATCGTTGGAAAATTGCGCAAGGGCGATGTTGCTACTATTATAGAAAAAGGCAAAAAATGGACGAAAATCAAATCTGGTTCTGTTACTGGATATGTAAAAAACAGTTATTGTGTATTTGGTGAAAAAGCATACAAACTGGCTAAAAAAATCTGCAAAACATATGCAACAGTCCAGACAGATGGGTTACGTGTCCGTAAAAAACCTAGTGAAAAAGCTACGATATTGGATGCTGCTTTTAAAGGCGACAGGCTTACTGTAGTTCCAAAGGCTGATACAAAAGACGGATGGGTTGTTGTTAAATTAAACGGCTTAAAGGGATATGTTTCCGATGAGTACGTAAAAGTAGGGCTTGGTACCAGCGAAGCAATTTCTATCCAGGAAGAGATCGCACAGCTTGCAGCGAAGAAAAAAGCAGATGAAGATGCAGCTAGGGCAGCTGCCCAGAATACATCAGGGGCATCTGCAGCAAGTGTTTCTTCCAACAATGCAGTTTCGACAAATAGTTCTGCACAGGTTTCAGCAAGTGACCTGACGTTGCTTTCTGCAATTATTTTTTGTGAAGCAGGTGGGGAGAGCTATGAAGGGCAAGTAGCGGTAGGGGCGGTTGTAATGAACCGTGTCAAGAGCGGTTCTTTCCCAAATTCGATTTCCAGCGTGGTTTACCAAAGCGGGCAATTTTCGCCAGTTGGCAATGGTTCCTTGTCAAGGGCGCTTTCCAACGGCAATTACCAGTACTGTACGTCTGCAGCCAGGGCAGCGCTTGCCGGCAGCGATAATACAGGAGGGGCAAAATTCTTCCACCGTGCAAATGGGGCGGCTGGCCTTGTGATCGGAAATCATGTATTTTATTAAAATATATTGCATATAATAAAGCTGCTGTATGATAATACAGCAGTTTTTTTGGCGCGTATTGTTAAAAATCAAATATTTTTTGCATTTATCATAGAGTTTCGATATTTTCATGGTTGTAAATTGGGGTTAATTATAGTATGATAAAGAAAATTTACACGGATGAATTATCATTTGAGCCGCGTAAATGGATAAAGGAGGTACCTATTATGGAACCGATGGTTATTACAGTTGTACTCATTGTTATTGCTTTATTGATCACAGTATCTTGTATTAAAATTGTACCGCAGGCGCATGCAGTTGTAGTTGAACGTTTGGGCGGATACCTAGCAACTTGGGGTGTTGGAATCCATGTCAAGGCGCCGTTTATAGACCGTATTGCAAAAAGGGTGCTGTTAAAGGAGCAAGTGGTAGATTTTCCACCACAGCCGGTTATTACAAAAGATAACGTAACGATGCAGATCGATACCGTTGTATATTTTCAAATTACGGATCCTAAGCTGTTTGCTTACGGCGTTGAAAACCCAATTATGGCGATTGAAAATCTGACGGCTACTACCTTACGTAACATTATCGGCGACCTGGAACTTGATGAAACACTGACGTCCAGGGAAACGATCAATACAAAAATGAGGGCTTCCCTCGATGTTGCAACAGACCCTTGGGGCATTAAGGTGAACCGGGTAGAATTAAAAAATATTATCCCGCCGCAGGCAATCCAGGATGCGATGGAAAAACAAATGAAAGCAGAACGGGAAAGGCGGGAGGCAATTTTAAAAGCAGAAGGGGAGAAAAAATCTACGATCCTTGTTGCAGAAGGTAAAAAAGAATCTGCTATTTTGGATGCAGAAGCAGAGAAGCAGGCGGCAATCCTACGTGCAGAAGCACATAAGGAAGCAATGATACGCGAAGCAGAAGGCCAGGCTGAAGCTATTTTAAAAGTTCAACAGGCAAATGCGGACGGCCTGCGGTTTTTAAAAGAGGCGGCACCCGATACGGCTGTATTACAGCTAAAAAGCCTGGAGGCATTTGCAAAGGCTGCGGATGGAAAAGCAACGAAGATCATTATTCCATCGGAAATACAGGGTGTGGCTGGATTGGCAAAGTCCATTGTTGAAGTTGGGGCGGAAAAAAATTAACAAGTAAGGCTATTTTACTGATTTCAATAATGGGGCTGCCACATTAAGTGTAAAAATGCAGGATGAAGGAACGGGCTGTATATTCCGGATACAGTACATCTTGCAGGCTTTCGCTTAATGAGGCAGCCTTTTAACATTTATTTACGTTGATTTATATAGAAAAAGATTGTTTTTTCTATATAGATGGCCGTAAATTATATGTTTCTTCCGGCCTGCAGAGTGATTTTGTACTACTTTGTATCAATAAAAATACAGTTAGTGCCAAAAGCCGGTGCAGGCAGAAATACATTCATACGTATCGGCCAGTTAGCATGTTTGAAAACAGAAAGGGGTGATACATGGCTAGGATGGAACGTTGGAAACAGATTATGATTTTGAAACAGAAAGGTGGGATAAAATGAATCTTCAGGGAAGGCATTTTTTGAAACTGATTGATTATACGCCGGAAGAAATCAGGTACCTGATCGACCTTTCGGCACAGCTTAAGGAAAAAAAGAAAAAAAGGATCGCCCATAATGAACTGGCCGGCAGGAATATTGCATTGATCTTTGAAAAAACGAGTACAAGGACACGCTGTGCCTTTGAAACAGCAGCATATGACCTTGGAATGCATGTAACCTATTTGGATCCGTCTGGCTCCCAAATTGGAAAAAAAGAGAGCATTGCGGATACAGCCAGGGTTCTTGGCAGAATGTTTGACGGGATTGAATACCGCGGTTTTGGTCAAGAAATTGTGGAAGAACTTGCAGAATATGCCGGGGTACCGGTATGGAATGGATTGACAAATGAGTTTCACCCGACACAGATGATTGCGGATATGCTTACTATTAAAGAGCATATTGGCAGGCTGGAGGGAGTGAAGCTGGTTTATATGGGAGATGCACGTTTCAATATGGGGAATTCCCTGATGACAGCATGTGCTAAATTAGGAATGCATTTTACGGCATGTACGGATAAAAAATATTTTCCAAATGAAAAATTGGCTGCTTATTGTAAAGAAACTGCGGCGCAAACAGGCGCAAGCATTACATTTACAGAGGATGTTAAAGCAGCTACCAGCGATGCAGATGTAATTTATACAGATGTATGGGTATCTATGGGAGAACCAGAGGAGGTGTGGGCAGAGCGGATTCATGATTTAAAACCATATCAGGTAGATGCACAGGCTATGGGAAGTGCAAAAGACAGCGCGATTTTTATGCATTGTCTGCCGGCGTTTCATGATTTAAAGACTACAATTGGTCAGCAGGTATATGAGAAATTCGGACTGGAAGAGTTGGAAGTTACAGATGAGGTATTTGAAAGCGGCCAGTCAGTTGTATTTGACGAAGCGGAAAACCGTATGCACAGCATCAAAGCAATTATGTATGCTACCATGCCGCGATAAAGAACCGCAGCTTGTAACTGCTTCAAAGCAACCACATATTACAAAGGTCGTCATCAAGAGAAATCATCTGTAATATGTATCATACAGCTACATAAGAAATGGGGTAGGCTACATGAAAGCAGAAATACTAGCGGCACTTAGGGAATCAGACGGATATGTGTCGGGGCAGGATTTATGTGAAAAATTCGGTGTTTCCCGCACAGCAATATGGAAAGCAGTAAATCAGCTAAAACAAGCTGGCTATGAGATTGAAGCAGTGCAAAACCGCGGATACCACATTGTATCAACGCCTGATATTTTGAGCGAGAACGAATTAAGGAGCATCCGTAAGACACAGTGGCTTGGAAATATTATTTATTACGAACCTGTTATGGGCTCTACCAATACGAAGGCTATGAAGCTTGCGGAAGAAGGCGCACCACATGGGGCTTTGATTGTAACGGATAAACAGGAGAGTGGCCGTGGCAGGCGCGGCAGAAAATGGGAAACGCCTGCTGGCAAAGCAATTGCAATGTCATTTTTGCTACGTCCGGAAATCAATCCAAATAATGCCTCAATGCTTACCCTCGTTGCTGCAATGGCAGTCACCAGGGGGATAGAGGATGCAACCAGGCTGAAAGTTGGGATCAAATGGCCGAATGATATTGTAATTAACAGTAAAAAAGTCGGTGGGATACTGACCGAAATGAGTGCGCAGATTGATTTTGTAAACCACATTGTAGTTGGAATAGGAATCAATGTGCAGGTAGAGTCTTTTCCGGAGGAATTAAGTGATATGGCGACGTCTATATATAAAGAATCCGGTCAAAAGGTCAACCGTGCAGCATTGATTGAAAGAATTTGTGAATATTTTGAAGCATACTACGATATTTTTCTGAAAACAGAAGACCTGACTGCAATTGTAAAACAGTATGATGCCTATATGGTTAACCGGAACCAGGCTGTCAGGGTGCTGGATCCAAAGGAACCATATGAAGGGCAGGCACGCGGTATTACTGCACGGGGGGAACTGCTGGTGGACACGTGGGAATCCAGAAGGCTTGTATCTGCAGGAGAAGTATCGGTACGCGGAATTTATGGTTACGTATAATGAGGAAAAAACATGTATCAAGGCGAAGTTGTGCTATGCGGTTCCAGTGCATATACAAAAAAATTTTATTTGAATGAGGACTTTTTGAATCTGCCGGAACAGGTCCAGGATGAATTGAAAATATTATGTGTTTTGTATACAGAAGACGTAGGCGGCATCCTACAGCTTGTATTTGATGAGGAAGGGAATTTGAACCTCCGTACAGAATGTCAGGAAAGCGATTATGCGTATGACGAAATTGGAAGCGTATTAAAGATCAAGCAGCTTCGCCAGGAGAAGCACGAATTATTGGAAGCACTGGAAATGTTTTATAAAGTATTTTTTTTGGGCGGAAAGTATGAGGAGGACGGGGAATGCTGTTAGTAATGGATGTAGGAAACACAAATATTACATTAGGTGTATTTGATGGGAAAGAACTAGAAGCGACGTTCCGCATGACAACAAAAATTGTGCGGACATCGGACGAGTATGGCATTGTTGTACGGGATTTGCTGCAGCATAACCAGATTCATTTCAGTGATATTGAAGCAGTCGTCTTATCATCCGTTGTGCCAAAAGTAATGCATTCATTGACCAGTGCAATTATCAAATATATGAAAGTCACCCCGCTGATCGTAGCGCCTGGCATTAAGACCGGCATCCGTATTGCAACGGAAAACCCAAGGCAGCTTGGAGCAGACCGCATTGTAGATGCAGTAGGCGCTTATGAACTTTATGGCGGGCCTGTGCTTGTAATTGACTATGGAACTGCAACAACCTATGACCTTGTAGACAAGTCCGGTGCTTTTGTGGCAGGCGTAACAGCTCCAGGCATCCTTGCTTCTGCGAAAGCAATGTGGGAGGAAGCAGCCAAACTGCCAGAGGTAGAAATACGCAAGCCCAAAAGCATTCTGGCGCAGGAGACGATTAGCAGTATGCAGGCTGGGCTGGTGTTTGGCCAGATTGGGCAAAGCGAATATATTATCAAACATATGAAAAAGGAATCATCTTATGAAAATATAAAAGTCATTGCAACTGGCGGGCTAGGCAAACTGATTGCATCAGAGACAAAATATATTGATGTCTATGATCCAAACTTGACGCTGCAAGGAATGCGTCTGATCTATGAGAAACAAAAATAAGGGCCAGGCATGTCTGGAAGGTAGTTATTAGGATGGAACAGTTAAAAATAGGGAATGTGACGTTAAAAAATTATTTGATTTTAGGCCCAATGGCAGGTGTAACAGACCTGCCATTTCGTCTGCTTTGCAAAGAGCAGGGCGCAGGGCTGTTATGTATGGAAATGGTCAGTGCAAAAGGCATTTTATATAAAAATAAAAATACAGAGTCGCTGCTGGCAATCGACAGTAGGGAACATCCGGTTTCCCTCCAGTTGTTTGGAGCGGATGCAGACATTATTTCAGAAATGGCAAAAAAAATAGAAGACAGGCCATTTGATCTACTGGATATAAACATGGGGTGCCCGGTTCCAAAAGTAGTAAATAACGGGGAAGGAAGCGCACTTATGAAAAATCCGGTTTTAGCCGGAAAGATTATTGAAAAAACAGCCAGGGCGATTCAAAAGCCAGTGACCGTTAAGATCCGCAAAGGTTTTGATGATGGGCATGTGAATGCAGTGGAGATGGCGCATATTGCACAGGAATCCGGCGCAGCAGCAGTTGCAGTACATGGAAGGACGAGGGAACAGTATTATTCCGGCAAGGCAGATTGGGACATCATCCGCAAGGTAAAAGAAGCTGTTTCTATACCAGTGATTGGAAATGGCGATATTCATACAGCAGAGGATGTGGTCCAGATGAAAAGCCAGACAGGATGCGACGGAGTTATGATCGCCAGGGGCGCACAGGGGAACCCGTGGATTTTTTCACAGATCCTGTATTATTTTTCAGAAGGGCGCCATCAGAAAAAACCAGGTATACAGGAAGTGGCCGATATGATATTGCGGCATGCAAGGATGCAGATCGCATGTAAGGGGCTGTATACCGGGATAAGGGAAATGCGCAAACATGCTTCTTGGTATTTAAACGGATATAAGTATGCTGCGGCTTTGCGGCGTGAGATAAGCAGTGTTGAAACTTATACCCAGCTGGAAGAATTAATGGAGAAAGCCGTAAACAGAAGGGAAGCCGTCGGTTCTTAAAATGCATCTCCTGCATATATTGAAAAGAAAGGCAGTAAAGCAGGCGGTCATAAAAATGGCAAACCGGTTTATTCAAAAAGGGAGATTGGTCTGGAATACGTTGGTAAAACAGCTGCAATTGTTATTTTCGAAAACAGCTTGTAAATGGGCAGAAAACAGCCCGTTTGTATTTTCACCGTTGGCATACCGTAATCCATGCATTGGCTGTATGAAAGAAATTTTAGGGTATGTCCTGGATAAAAAGCAGCTGTCATATCAAAAATTGGAGATGATCTTGATCGATGCTGGAGATGAAAAGGATGATGAAGACATTTTTGATGTCCTTGCACAGCTTTCGGACAAGCTTAATTATTTAATGCTTATCACAGACCGGCCAGTTGATTTTGCACTGTTTGTGGATGAGATGTATGAAGAAAATGGCTTGATCGTCCAGCAGCTGCCAAAATCAGAATGCGGGCGCGCGAAAGGGAATTTCGTTCTTGACTTTGAGCGTGCAAACAATACGGCATCTAAAAGCGGTCTGCGTCCGGATATCATTTATGTGCCTGTTTATAAAAAACCGTGGGAAATTGCCGAAAATCTTGACATAATGGTGCCTGTTGGTTATAATACTCTGGTTGTAAAGGGCATTACCTTGCCTCAGCAGAGAGGATGCTGCCAAAAGACAGATCGATTGGATCGGGAATTCAGGAAGGGTTAAAACGCAATGGAAAAGAAAAACATTTTAACGTACGAAGGCTTACAAAAGCTGGAAAATGAACTGCAGGATTTAAAGCTGGTTAAACGGAAAGAAATTGCAGAAAAGATTAAGGAAGCCAGGGAACAGGGCGATTTATCTGAGAATGCAGAGTACGACGCAGCAAAAGATGAACAGCGTGATATTGAAGCCCGTATTGAAGAACTGGAAAAAATTCTTAAAAATGCTGAAGTAGTTGTTGAAGAAGAAGTAGACCTGGATAAAATCAACGTAGGATGCCAAGTAAGGATACTAGATTGTGAATTTGACGAAGAATTGGAATATAAAATTGTTGGTTCTACCGAGGCAAACAGCCTAAAAGGCAAAATATCAAACGAATCGCCGGTAGGCCGTGCATTGATCGGCCATAAAATTGGCGATATTGTAGATGTCGAGACACAAGCAGGAGTCTTGCAGTACAAAGTACTAGAAATACAAAGATCAAATGCTTAAGAATATGCATACTCACGAGCGATAAAGTTTGCCATTTAGCTTAAGGCAGTAACGCTCGTGAGTTGGCGTTAATTGGTAAAGTTTACTGCATACTATATATTCGGCGATTGAATACTGCACAATAAACCCGATAAACGGCGGGCCAGAAATAAAGGATATTGCGCTGATATTTTACGCCGTTTATATAGTATAAAATGATGGAAAATAACGGAGGAAAGAAAATGGCCGGACAGCAGAATCAGGATGTGAACCAGTTGTTAAAGGTTCGCCGTGAAAAACTACAGGAACTGCAGGCAAATGGCAAAGACCCATTTCAGATTACAAAATACGAAGTTACCCATCACAGCCTGGAAATCAAAGATCAATTTGGCCAGCTGGAAGGAAAAGAAGTAACAATAGCCGGGCGCATGATGTTTAAACGTGTGATGGGAAAAGCATCTTTTTGCAACCTGCAGGATCTGCATGGCAGCATCCAGGCATATGTTGCAAGGGATGATATTGGGGAAGACAGCTATAAAGATTTTAAAAAATACGATGTAGGGGATATTTTAGGGATAAAAGGCATTGTATTTAAAACCAAAACCGGGGAAATTTCAGTACATGCTTCTGAGGTTGTAATTTTATCCAAAAGCCTGCAGATCCTGCCAGAAAAATACCACGGCCTAACGGACACTGACCTGCGGTACCGCCAACGTTATGTTGACCTGATCATGAATGCAGATGTAAAAGAAACTTTTCGGAAACGATCGAAAATAATCAGCAGTATCCGCCGTTATCTAGACGGGCAGGGTTTTATGGAAGTAGAAACACCAATGCTTGTATCCAATGCAGGGGGTGCAGCAGCAAGGCCATTTGAAACGCACTTTAATGCATTGAATGAAGATTTAAAAATGCGTATTTCATTGGAATTATATTTAAAGAGGCTGATTGTAGGTGGTTTGGAACGTGTTTACGAGATCGGGCGCGTATTCCGTAACGAAGGGCTGGATACCAGGCATAATCCAGAATTTACGCTAATGGAGCTGTATCAAGCATACACGGATTACTACGGCATGATGGATTTAACAGAAAACCTGTACCGCTATGTAGCAAAAGAAGTAGCTGGGACAGAAGTATTGACCTACGCAGGGCAGGCCATAGATTTATCAAAACCATTTGAACGCATTACAATGGTTGAAGCCATAAAAAAATATACAGGCGTTGATTTCCATAACGTTGCTACAACCGAAGAAGCAAAAAAACTTGCAGATGAACATCATGTAGAATATGAGGACAGGCATAAAAAAGGCGATATTGTCAGCCTTTTCTTTGAACAGTTTGTTGAAGAACATTTAATCCAGCCGACTTTTGTTATGGATTACCCGATTGAATTATCGCCTTTGACAAAGAAAAAACCAGATAATCCAGAATATGTCGAACGGTTTGAATTTTTTATCAATGGATGGGAAATGGCAAATGCCTACTCCGAACTGAACGACCCGGTCGACCAAAAGGAACGTTTTGCAGAACAGGAAAAAGCGTTTGCAGCCGGTGACGAAGAAGCGAACCATACAGACGAAGACTTTTTAAATGCCTTAAGCATCGGAATGCCGCCGACAGGTGGGATAGGGTTCGGAATTGACCGGATGGTTATGATTATGACGGATTCTAGTGCAATTAGGGATGTAATATTATTTCCGACGATGAAAAGTCTTGAGAAGTAAAAGGGCTTGAAAACCGCATAAATAAAGCATTTCTTGAATGTTAGATGAAGATTATATAGTGATTTTACACGGACTTTACACGGATTGCATTTTATAATATGTAAAACTGTGTAGAGGGAAAAAAAGACTATCAGCAGTTGCCGGTAGTCTTTTTTGTATTGTTTCATATCCTTATAGAAAATGGAATCTCTCTAACAGGAGAAACATTGTTAGAAATGTGTAGGAATGGAATGATTGTATTGTTTTGGCACATGAAATTTTTTTCTTAATTCGTCTTCATTTTCGCCGTTTTTTGATAAATTTATAATTATATCATTCATGTGAAGCCAGTCATTGTAATGGCGGGTTTCACTATATTCTACATAAGCAGTGTTTAATATAGTACCACATTCCCTTATTGGATTGTTTCTTAACAGTGTATCAATTTGTTTTTTGTCGGTTATTTCATGTTCAACACCAGATGCAGTTTTGTATTTTATAGAAGAAGTGCTGTAATTTATTGCATATTCATGAATTGAATCTAATAATTCAAAAAGTAAATCAGCATTTTTCATATCTTCATTTGAACTATTATTGTGATTGTCAAATATAATAACATCTAGTAATCCTTTTATCTTATCGTCATAATCAGATATTCTTTCAACAGTATTATAAGAAAGTCCCAAATATTCAGAGGCGGAACGAGCTTCTTTTTGAAAATCATCTTGTTCAGTTAAAAAATAGTCTATATCGCAATCAAGCAATTCACAAATATTCATTAACTTTTCGAGATTAGGGGTAGAAACATGAGCAAACCAATTTTTACAACTTTGTGTTATGCTTTCTCCGTCTTTGGAAAATTTATTATCAAAATCCTTACAAAATTCAGTTCTTCTTTTGCGAGTAGCCAAGTTATGATAGCGAGCATCTAATAAATTTTTGAATTTACATTGATGTCGAAGGTAAAGAGGTTCGTTCTTCATCAATGAAGAGCGAAAAATACCAGCCCAATCCGACACAGGATTTCAAGCTATCCGCCAACTTTGCAAAGAAGCTTTCCATGCAGGGCAAGACGGAAAAGGCAGAACAGGCGAGGCCTTATATGCCAAAACCAAAATCAGCTTATAGGTACCCTGAAAATTATGTTGAAACATTGTACTATTTATGTGAATGTTTATTAACCGACAGTTAATATAACAAAAATAGTAAATATGGATTTGAAATAGGTTTAAAATATTTAGGGTACTTTAACCTATAATGCTATTTAAACTTTTTATTATAGGTTAAAGTACCCTAACAATAAATTGCCACATTTTTTATTTCTACAACAGGTGCTGTTGAGCAATAGCGAAACGGCACGGCAAACGAGCCTGCGAGTGCGCCAGCTTTATATAAGGCCAGGGATCCTCCCCCGGTTCACCCCACTCGCTTTGCTCATTCGGCACGCCCCTCAAGGGGCTGAACCACGGACACTCATAAATTCGTGCCCGTATTTATTGTAATAAGATCTATCCGTCAATTTTGTCGGTTGGATAGCACATATAATAAAATATGGATTTTATGCACGTATACGCCCCCTAGAATCCATTTTTGCTGTTTAGGCAAACTTCTAGGGTAAGCAGTATAAAATGCGAATATGGGCGTTCTAATGCGGTTTAAGCTAAGAAAAGGGGTAAAGATAATTGCCGGAGGGATGCAGCAGTTGTAAAGTCAAAACCAGCGGATTAAAAAAGCTATTGCAGCAGTTAAACCGGCTTTGGCTTATGGATAGTGGCAGCTGATAATTTTGTCCACGCCCTCAATTTTTCGGGAGGTTTCAAAAAACCGTTGAGGAATAGATGTACCGCACAACCGGCAACCCGAAAAGTAAAATCAAAATATTTATGCAATACGCCCCCTATGCCCTTGTGTGGCTGCTTTGCATTGGCTTAACCATATAAAAAATTGTTACTGTTATGTATGATGTCCTAATCCCTCCAATAGTTCCGACGTATGCATTCCGCCCACACGTTTACCTTTCAATGCACCGCCCCTTACCGGTACGTTGCTATAAACCAATAAAATTAATGCTTTCGTTGATCCGTTTGCCAACCATATAACAAGGCTAACAGTAATCCCCGTCTATATTAAGTGTGTCAAAAACGAATGTTTTTGGTACAATTTTTTCTTGCATGGGCAAACCCCATAAAATCAACATCCTTGTTCCTTAAAAATGTTTCAAAAAACGTATCATAATCTATTGACGTTTTGATATGTTTTTGATATAATTCTAACATCAAACAGCAAAACAAATATAAAAGGGGTTTTTAATATGGCTGATTTTTTGGGATATGCAAGGGTTAGTACAGATAGCCAAAATTTAGACAGGCAGATAGATGCCCTTATAGCAGCAGGGGTAAGCCGAAAGCATTTGTATTGTGAGAAAATGACTGGCACAAAAGCAGACAGGCCGGAACTAAACAGGATGATTAATGATTTAGAAACAGGAGATACAGTCATTATAGCTGATTTAACAAGAATATCCCGAAGCACGAAAGATTTGCTTGAAACCGTTGATAAAATCAAAAATAAGGGTGCATACATAAAAAGCCTGAAAGATACCTGGTTAGATACTACTAGCAATAATCCTTACAACGATTTCTTACTAACGGTTATGTCTGGCCTATCGCAGCTTGAGCGTGATTTAATCAGCCAACGAACTAAAGAGGGGTTAGTATCTGCAAAGGCAAGGGGGCGCAATGGCGGCAGACCAAGCAAACAAAATGAAAAGGCAGAAATGGTAATGGCATTATATGACAGCGGTATGAAGATAGCTGACATAGTACGCAATACAGAACTATCCCGAAGCACAGTAAACCGTATCATAAAGAATCATAGTGACAAAGCAGAAATGACAGCAGTATGAAAATGATACAAGGGTGTCAATGGTTTTGACATCCTTTTTGTATGTGATGAAGAAATGAAAAATATTGAAATATTGTTGTGGAGTGTCAAAAGATGTGTTATCACCACAAAATAGCGATCGTTAAAAACGTCTGTATCTCAACTATGCTTTTGTAAACAAAAAGTGCAAAGCATATTGGCAATTGAATAGGCTTTACACTCTGATTGGTGGTTTCTTATGTGGCTATTTTGCTTCTAAGATTTGAACCTTTTTTTCAAGTGTCGATACTCTCTCAAGAAGATAATTAACTTTTACTTCATAAGTGAGGTTCTTGTCTGCAACTGGTATGGCCTGGTTAAGTTTATCAACTAAATTACTGTGATTCTCTGCAAGCAGTTGAATATTTCTATCAGTTACATTTTCAAGGTGTAATTCAATGTTTGATATTTTATTTAATATCAAATCTAATTTTTCGGAATCTGTCATATTGTTTTCCTCCTGTGAAATCAGTATACCACATCCAGAGTATAAAGTCTATTAAATTGCCAAAGTGTTTTGTGTTTGTTGTTTTATTTGTTGTGATTATTGTACATAATATTGTGTACTGTGTAAATTGGAAAAGTATACAAAATTATGTACTTAAATATATGAAAAGTACACAAAAAAATATACTGTTGATATAAAATTAAGTATATGATATAATTTAAAATATGAAACATTATTGTATAAGGGGGTATATTCATGTTTGCAAATACAATTAAGGATATAATAGATGACTTTAAAAAAGAAGGTAAAGTACTAACACAAAATGATCTTGCTAATGTTTTAGAAATGACAAAACAAAGTTTTTCAAATAAAATGCAAAGAGATACTTTTACAGCAGAGGATATTGTAAAAATAGCTAATTATTTGAATATGAAAGCTGTTTTAAAGGGAGATAAAGAATATATTATAAAGTAAAAAGTAAAGTAAAAAGTCATGGGGAAGTAGAGATTTATCTACTTTCTTTTTTTATACTTTAAATTGGTATATAAAAACATGTACAATATAAACAAATAAGAGTACATATTTTTGTGTATTGCGTCAATTTACAAAGTACATAAAAATATGTACAATAGTCTCAACAACAAACGAAACAGCAAAAGTAGCACGCAAAAGCAGGTCTGAAAAGAAAGATTGATAACTATGTTGCGTGATTGGGAGTACATAAAACCCTTTAAACCAATCTGGCGGTTACTGTTCTGATTATAACACAGACCGCCAAAAAAAAGAAAGTCCAGCTAAGAAATGTCAATGGGTAAAATGAAAAATGTTAAAAAAGT
>CAMUML010000008.1 GCA_947089855.1 uncultured Eubacterium sp. | reverse complement strand
TTTGGATGCGTTTCCTGTCTGCTTTGGGGATGGATTGGGAATGGTCTAGCAGAAGGAGGGTTTGTACTGGATGGGTGGTTTCGGACAGCCTGGTGGCTGTGGCGGTGCCGCAGGGTGTGGTGCCTGCTTGGATGGTGGCGGTTAGATCGTCGCCTTGGATGCCTTTGATATAAAGGGCGATTTCTGATTCTCCGGTGTAGGTTTCCACTACTTTGGGGGTGCTGGCGGCTGGGGTGGGGGTGCTGGGTAGTAGGGATAGGATGATGGTAATGGTGATGGTGATAGCCAGGGTGGTTGGCTTTTTGTTTTTTTTGGTTCGGTTCATGTTATTCCCCTTTCTAGGGTGTGTGTGATGGTGGGGGCCTCCCGGACGCTGCATCCAGAAGCTGGGGCTTTCCTGCTGTACCGCTGCGAAATGCAGGTACCTCTAAGCATTCTGTGCCAAGGTTGCTGGTACCGGACGAACTGGGGATTGACCCGCCGTCCGTGGCGGCAATCCCCTTTTCCGGGCGTCCGTGCCCGGAAATTCTGATGGTGGCAGAATGCTAAGAGGTTCCAGCATTTCTACGCAAGTACAGCAGGAAAGCCCCAGCTTCTGGATGCGGCTGTTTTGTGGCGGTGGGGAGAGTGGGGTTGCATTTTCAGTATTGCCGTATTGAGTATGGAATGTAAGTGGCCTGTTTTATTGATGTGAAAATGTAGGGGAAGGGGCGTTTTGGCCCTTCCCCTTTTTACGCTTTATTAAGTTTTTTGTTTTGGATTTTTGTGCCGGCTGCTATACCTCTGCCGGGACTGGGATTACTAGCTGCATTCCGGCACTGGCCTTTTTCGATGCTGGTATTATATCCTGGTTGGCGTTATAGATCTTTGGCCATTTTTCTTTTGAACCGTAGTATTTCTTGGCAAGGCTTTCCAGCGTATCGCCTTTTTTTACGGTGTGGTTTGCTGCTGGGATAACGAGTTTGCGCCCGGCTTTTACTTTGCCGGAGGCTGTAACTTTATCCTTGTTTGCGTTGTAGATTGTTTTCCACTTGCTTTGTTTGCCGTAGAATTTTTTTGCTATGCTTTGTAACGTGTCCTTTGCTTTTACCTGGTAGACGGTACGGCATACTGGGACTGGGAGTACCAGCTTTGCGCCGGTTTTTACTTCCAGCGAAGAGGTAACGCAATCCTGGTTGGCTTCGTAGATAAAGCGCCATTTGCTGTTTGCACCGTAGTATTTCTTTGCGACCGCCTTTATGGTATCGCCTTTTTTCACGGTATAGGTTAAGGCCGGGATAAAAAGCGGAGTTCCTGCCGTCAGCTTCTTGGAAGATGGGATTTTATTTTTATTTGCGTTGTAAACCTTCTCCCATTTGCTGCTGTCGCCGTAGAATTTTTTGGCTATGCTTTCCAAAGTATTGCCTGCCTTTACTGCGTAGATGGTGCAGCATACCGGCACTGGGAGTACCAGCTTGGTACCGGCTTTTAGTTTTTTGGAGGCAGGGACCACGTCCTGGTTGATGCCGTAAACCTGCTGCCATTTATCGCCTGAGCCAAAGTACTTTTTGGCTATGCTGCGCAGGGTGTCGCCTGGCTTGACGGTATAGTTTATAGCTGGTACCGTCAGTTTGGTGCCTGCTGACAGCTTTTTGGAAGACGGGATTTTGTCCTTGTTGGCGTTGTAGACCTTCTTCCATTTGCTTGCTTTCCCGTAATATTTTTTTGCAATGGTACGTAGGGTATCACCGGCTTTTATGGTATAGGTTTGGGCGTATTGGATGTCTTTGCTAATGACTGGCTCTGGTTCCGGTACTGGCGTAGGGGCTGGAGTTGGTGTTGGCGTAGGAACCGGCGCAGGGGCTGGAGTCGGCGTCGGGGCTGGGGTTGGCCTGTTTGTAGAGCTGCTGCCGCCACTGGAACTGCTGCCGCCGCTAGAGCTATTACCGCCACTGGAACCACTGCTACCATTACCGGAACCGCTGCTGCCGCCAGAACTGTTGCCGCCGCTACCGGAGCCACTTCCGGAACTGCTGCCACCAGAACCGTTGCCGCTGCTGGTATCTTTGTCTACCTTATAATTTTGTGCTGCTGCTTTTACCTGCCCCTTTTGCCCGCCTTTGCGGAATTCCACGCCAATCGTATGTATGCCTTCGGATTTTGGGAGGGACTGTGATGCGATTGTGATGCGGGTGCTGCCGGATTCTGACTGGTAGTCGGTGCCTTTTGCCAGTTTTTCGCCGTCGATATATAGGTCGGTAAATTCGTCGTAGGCTCCGGCTGCAATGATCAGGTAGTCGCCGCTTGGTGTGGTATCGCTGATGCCGGAGATCCTTTGGGTGAGTTTGTAGTCGGGATCTTCGGCGTTGTCTACGTTTTCGTCCGTATTGTCCTTAACGGTAAAGGTGTAGGTTTTTTTATCGGGTGGAAAGCTGCTGCTGTTTGTCATTTTAACGGTAATGGTAAACTCGCCTGCTTCCTTTGGGATGCCGTATATTTCGCCGTTTTCAAGAAGTTCTAGGCCTTCTGGGAGCTTTCCGCCGACAAGCTTATAGGTTACGTGGTTCCAGCTGTATTTATTGCTGTTCATGATCATCATGCCGTATGGGACATATTTGGTTGGGGTTGGGATTTCCTTGGTGGTAATGCATGGATCGCCGATTACGCCGGTTAGGGTGAGTACTAGGAGCTTTTTGCCTTCTGACGTAAAGGTCAGTGTGCCGAAATCATAATCGCCTGGCGGCATGGATTGTTTTGCTTTTAGGCGTATCATTGCCAGATGCTTTACCTCATCATAACCATAATCATGATAGATACGTTTAAACCCTGACAGAGCATGATTGCCTGTCAATTTCCAATAATCATCCAATTCCAGGTATTCGGAATCCAAGTCAACTTTCAGCGCGGCCATTGATGTAACTCCTGCATTTGCCACTATAATGTCATGCCGGTGGTCATGGGAAGAATCCAATAATACCTCTCGGGTGGAATAAATGATGCCGGATTCCTCGTATGTCTGAGCGTAAGTATCTTCTAAGCTGTTTATGTAAAGCTTCCCAGACTTATCTTCTGAATTGGCCTGTAGTACATTGATAAAATAGTTCGTAGAATACTTTCCATTCTCTGATACTGCTGTAAACTGCATCATTCCTTTTGAAAAATCATGAAAACTTTTACCACTTACTTCTGGTGTCCCATCTGTGTTATCGCCTGCATACAGTTTTCCTCCATAATTTGTAGTATAACGTAAAGCAAGTTTTGTCAGATCAACCGGCTCACCATCATCTCTAGCTACCCAAATAGTATAATAATTATTATCACCATATGAATCGGGGGATGAAATAAAGTATTTTCCAATCCCATCATCTGCTTCTCCAAATACAACTCCTTCCAATCGCGCATAGGCAGAAAAATAGTGACTGGTAGAACTCTCATCTCCTACCTCAGTCTTGATACAGTACCACAATCTTCTCTGTCCAGGTTCGTTATCAGATCCAATGAATATTGTAAACATAACGCCATCACTATAGTCTGCCTCATATCCATCCTCAAATAACTCTCTTTTCCTATTAGGTGCCCCAGCAGACTGGGCCTCTGCAATCGAATCATATTTGCCTATATATGCTGCTGTAATATATGAACTTGAACCATATTGACCCTTACGACATTCAAATGAAAACCAGTACTCCTCATCTACAGCAAGTTGCCTATACAACGTACAGGTAACTTCTTTTACACCGTCAACAATTCTTGTAGTTCTACTAGACTCCACTAATGCAGTTTCCCCAACCCATCGTAGATAAGAACAAGAAACACGAACCACATCATCATTATAATCATAATTACCACGATTATTCGTTCTTAATTCTACTGGCAAACATCCTATTACTTGATTATTTATATCGTAGATAGCAAATGTAATCCATTCCCATGTTTCTTCAACAGACTCAAAGTCGCTAACATTCAACAACGGGAAACCACTCCCGGCTTCCGCCATATCAATATCCCATATTTTCTCTGTAACATCCTGAGTATTTAAAAGCTGATCTTCTGTACACTTACCTTCAAATACCTTTATAGGAAGCCCGTTTATTTCTGGGAATACATCGGGATTTAGCTTCAAGCTAATAAAGTAATCCCCTTGCCACGAGCCGCAATAATCCATAGTGAGGTTCCTGGCTCTATGATAATCTAAAGTTCCTGCATCATCATACTCAGCACTGGTTTCTAAAAATTCCCTTTTACCTTCCTTATCTACGCAGATTGTTGGTACAAGCCAATCTTTGGATTTTGTGCATTTTACATTTACTCTATAACGGGTATTATTGGGTGCAAGCTGATCCTCGCCTACGATAATAGCGAACATACCTCCACCCAAACTAGTATAATAGCTTAAGTCAATCGTACCATCAATTAAACTTTGGTTATAATTTCCATCATTATAATTTCCACCGTTATAATTTATGTCTTCTTCCAAAACAAAGATGCTTTCTGGCGATATATCTTCACCCATAAAAACTTGGGCAACCGATACTTTCGTAAGCTCTATCGGTGTATAGCCGCTAAGGTCAACTTCAAGCTCCCGTCTTTCCAACATCTGCAATGATTGCCCTTGTACCAAGCCATCCGCATCATTAGTAAACTCTTTCGCCTCTGGATACATATCCACAGTATCCCCGCCTACCTCCAAGCTCATCCGTGTCACAACTGTCCCCGTAGATGGGGCATCCAAGTAAAACGTATGTCCGCTTACCTGAACGGTATCGTCGGCGTCCATAAACCACTTGCTGTCTGTTTTGCCGCCACTTGTAAACTGTACCTCATATGGAAAAAAGGCGTCGGTTTCCGTTTGGATGCAATAGCTGCCATCCGGTTCGTAAGTGACATAATGGCTGAGTTCCTCCGCTGCCGCGACTGCTTCTTCGTTATCCTCATATTGCCCGTATTCTGATACAGATACACCGTATGTCTCGGAAAACTTAGATTCCATCCTATCGCGTTCCGATTCTTCTACCACACAGTATTCATAGCTGCCTGTGTTAAACTTAATTATGTTACTGGACGGGTCTTGCTGCTCACCCCCCCCCTTGGACTGGCATTGGAATACTGGCTGGAATGCACATCACAGCTGATAGCAGGAATGCAGCCCATTTTTTGAATTTGCCCATTTTCTATTCCCCTCTTCTTTATTTTGCTATAACAAGGCATGGTATGCTGGGGCTGTACTAACGATTTTATGTATAAGGCTCCATGCATACTGCCCTGCTGCGTTCTGTTACTTTACATTACTTACCTATTTACTTCTATTGTTGTTCCGCTGCTTGCCAAAACAAGCTGGCAGCATGATATGTAGGTATAAACCCATTAAGCAAATGGCCAGCACTTTACACAGGTTGCCATTGACAACTAACACATCCTAACGGGTATATTTCTAGAATATATAAATATTCTATATGGTGGAAAGGGGACTGCTCCTACCTTTCCACCATATTACATGATTACTGGCTAAGAGTTATGCCATAGCAGCTTTTATAACTCTGCCGGGACTGGGATTACCAGCTGCATTCCGGCACTGGCCTTTTTCGATGCTGGTATTATATCCTGGTTGGCGTTATAGATCTTTGGCCATTTTTCTTTTGAACCGTAGTATTTCTTGGCAAGGCTTTCCAGCGTATCGCCTTTTTTTACGGTGTGGTTTGCTGCTGGGATAACGAGTTTGCGCCCGGCTTTTACTTTGCCGGAGGCTGTAACTTTATCCTTGTTTGCGTTGTAGATTGTTTTCCACTTGCTTTGTTTGCCGTAGAATTTTTTTGCTATGCTTTGTAACGTGTCCTTTGCTTTTACCTGGTAGACGGTACGGCATACTGGGACTGGGAGTACCAGCTTTGCGCCGGTTTTTACTTCCAGCGAAGAGGTAACGCAATCCTGGTTGGCTTCGTAGATAAAGCGCCATTTGCTGTTTGCGCCAAAATATTTTTTCGCGACTGCCTTTACGGTATCGCCTTTTTTCACGGTATAGGTTAATGCCGGGATAAAAAGGGAGGTTCCCGCTTTCAGCTTCTTGGAGGATGGGATTTTGTTTTTGTTTGCGTTGTAGACCTTCTCCCATTTGCTGCTGTCGCCGTAGAATTTTTTGGCTATGCTTTCCAACGTATTGCCTGCTTTTACTGCATAGATGGTGCAGCATACTGGCACTGGGAGTACCAGCTTGGTACCGGCTTTTAGTTTTTTGGAGGCAGGGACCACGTCCTGGTTGATGCCGTAAACCTGCTGCCATTTATCGCCTGAGCCAAAGTACTTTTTGGCTATGCTGCGCAGGGTGTCGCCTGGCTTGACGGTATAGTTTATGGCTGGGACCGTCAGTTTGGTGCCTGCTGTCAGCTTTTTGGAAGATGGGAGCTTGTCCTTGTTGGCGTTGTAGACCTTCTTCCATTTGCTTGCCTTCCCGTAATATTTTTTTGCAATGGTACGTAGGGTATCACCGGCTTTTACGGTATAGGTTTTGGCGTATTGGATGTCTTTGCTGACCACTGGCTCTGGTTCTGGTTCCGGTACTGGCGTAGGAGTTGGTGTTGGTACTGGTGTAGGGGTTGGAGCCGGTGTCGGCGTAGGGGTTGGCGTTGGAGCCGGTGTCGGCGTAGGGGTTGGTGTTGGCCTGCTTGTGGAGCTGCTGCCGCCGGAACTGCTGCCACCGCTGGATCCACTGCCGCTGCTAGAACTATTATTGACTCTGTAATTTTGCCCCGCTTTTCTTACCTGGCCCCTTTGCCCGTTTTTCTGGAATTCGACACCGATCGTATGTGTCCCTTCCGATTTTGGCAGGGACTGTGCTGCGATGGTAATGCGGGTGCTGCCGGTTTCTGCCTGGTAGTCGGTGCCTTTTGCCAGCTTTTCACCGTCAATATACACATCTACAAATTCCTCATATACACCATCTGCAATTATTAGGTAATCGCCATTTGCTGTTGTATCATAGATACCAGAAATCCTTTGTGTCAGTTTGTAGTCGGCATCCTCGGCATTGTCTACGTTTTCGTCTGTGTTGTCCAAAACGGTAAATGTAAAGGTCTTGGTATCATCTTTAAAGTTTGCGCTGCTGTTTACCATTTTAACCGTAATCGTAAACTCGCCTGCTTCCTTTGGAACGCCGTATAACTCGCCGTTTTCAAAAAGCTCCATCCCTTCTGGCAGCTTGCCGTCGACAAGCTCATAAAACACATGGTTCCATCGGTATTTGTTGCTGTTCATGATCATTATGCCATATGGGATGTATTTGGTCGGGTTCGGGATTTCCTTTGTTGTAATACATGGGTCACCGATTACACCAGTCAGGGTAAGTACTACCAGCTTTTTATCTTCTGAGGTAAAGGTCATTGTCCCAAAGTCGTATTCGCCGGATGGGATGCCTTCTTTTGCCTTTAAAGATACTTTTGCCAGATTTGCCATTTTCCCGTAAGATGTTTTGCGTTCAACTGTTTGTAGCCCCGACAGGTCATGGTTGCCGGTTAGAGTCCAGTAATCATTTAAATCCAAATATTCAGAATTCAGATCCACTTTCAGTGCCGCCATTGTGGTAACCCCGGCATTTGCCGCCAGGATGTCGTGGCGGTTATTATGATAGGAATCCAAAAGCACTTCGCGGTTGGAATAAACGGTACCGGATTCTTCCCGTGTATTTGCAGTCGGGTCATCGAAGCTGTTTACATACAGTTTTCCATTATTTGCTTCGGAATTGGCCTGCAATATCCGGACAAAATAGTTTTCCTGATTTTTTCCATCCTCAGATGCGGCGGTAAACTGTACAGCCCCTTTCGAAAAATCATGGTAGCTTTCGCGGCTTATTTCCTCTTTTCCGTCGGTTCTATCGCTTGCATACAGCCTTACGCCTTTGTTTTTACCAAAATCCAACGCCAGGTTTGTTAAATCGACCGGCTTGCCGTCTTTTTCTCTATTGATCCAAAACGTATAGAAATTACTGCCGTAATAATCATTGCCATAAGAATCCAGATTTGAAGATGAAATTGGATTATAGGATGTTATAGTCGCTCCATCCGATACCACATTACGAAACCATACATAAGTAGAACTGCTTGGCCCGCCTGGGCCTTCCAGTGCACCCGCCTCGGTTTTAATACGGTAGCGGTACTTTTCCTGTTTTGGATCATCGTCCTGGCCTATAAATATGGAAAAAAGAACCCCGTTGCTGTAATCCGCCACATATCCATCTGTATATCCTTCTCCGAATAAAGATGCTTTGACCTCAGCCGCCCCAGCAGACTCTGCCGTGGCAATCGAACCATAATCGCCCACATATGCTGCTGTCACTTCGGAATTCTTTTTCACGCCATCTCTACGCCAAGATAACTGCCATCTATATTCCCCATCTACAGGATACCCGCTGTGCAATGTATACGTAACTTCTGTTACCCCATCTACCCTCTTATAATCTGGAGAATTCGCAACGTAAATGTTATTTTCTTTTTCCTGAAGCCACTCACAAGAAATCGATCCAGAACTCAAATACGGCTCCAGCCGCACTGGCAGGCATCCGGTTATATTTTGGCGTTCATCATAGGATACGAGTGTGATCCACTGCCAATCATTGATCGATAACCTACGTACATTTACCGGATAACCGCTTCCTTCTGCCGCCATATCAACATTCCAGATTTTTGCAGTAATATCCTGGGCTCCTTGCAGCTGCGCTTCGGAATATTTGCCTTCAAACACTTTGATAGAAGCGCTGTCCAGATCCGGAAAAACCTCTTTATTCAGCTTTAAGCCTAGGAAAAAATTTCCATTTTTATATACTTCCTGCTGGCAGTTAAAATAGGCCTCAAAACTTCTAATAATTTCCTCTTCACTTAAATTATATCTGTTATCATAATACCCCTGGCGGCTAATGGTAAGCGGCTGGCGTCCTTCGTAATCCGCACAGATTTCCGCAAGCAGCCAATTATAGGATTCCTTACATTGGATCGATACAATATAACGGATATTGTCCGACGCAAGCTGATCCTTTTCGCCTATGATCATCTCGACTCCATACAATCCTCCATCATAAGTATCCTTGCTCAAATCCAAGGTATCTTTCAAAGAATTGGTCATATAATCCGCATCGCTTGTACTGTATCTCCACATAACAGAACTGTTTTCCGGCAGTTCATCCTCCCCAGTAATGATTTTATCCACAGCAACCTTCGTAAGCTCTATCGGCGAATACTCACGAAGGTCTACCGTAAGCCGCCGTTCCTCCAGTGGAAGCAGGGACGTACCCTGGACCAAGCTGTCTGGATCATTGGTAAACTCTTTTTCCTGCGGGTATACCGTAACCGTATCTCCGCCTACCTGAAAGCCCATCTGCGTTACCACTGTCCCGGAAGCCGGGGCATCCAGGTAAAACGTGTGCCCGCCTACCTGCACGGTATCGTCAGCATCCATAAACCATTGGCTGGCGGTTTTCCCATTGTAAGTAAATTGCACTTCATATGGAAAAAAGGCGTCGGTTTCTGTCTGGATGCAGTACTTTCCATCCGGCTCATAAGCCACATAATGGCTAAGTTCTTCAGCTGCTGCGGCTGCATCCTTGTTATCTTCATAAAGGTCATGGTCGGTTACCGGAACGCCGTAGGTTTTTGAAAAATCGGCTTCTAAGCTTTCCCGTTTGCCCTCGTCTACCACACAGTATTCAAAACTGCCGGTATTGAACTTGACCATATCTTCGGCGGGTTTTGGCCCTGCTTTTGCAGGAAGCGGCAGGCCCGCGGGGATGCACATCACGGCTGCCAGCAGGATTGCAACCCCTTTTTTGAATCTGTCCATCTAGTGTTCTCCTTTCTTTCTCCTTTTGCGGCAACAAGCCAGGATGGCCGGTTACCTGTGAAACGGCTGCCCTGCCGTTTTAGGGCTGGCAGCGTGCGCATCTTGCAGCGGTTGGAGTTCCCGCTGCTTTCAGACGCCTGTTTTTTACACCTCCCCTGTATGGCATCGGGCGCTTTTATGGTAGGGAACTGCCATAAAATAATTTGTACCTTTTATTTCCAGGCAGTTCCTAACTCTATGGTGAAAGGGCAGGGTGTACGGACCGCCTTGTAAGCCTGGCTGGTTACTGGTACTCCCTGCCCAATGCTGCCAATTCTTCTAAAGAATAAATATTGCATGCGCGGATGCTGCCGTTTTGATAATCAAAGGCTACGGTATTGCCGTATACATCACACAGGTCTGGCAGTTTTGCCAGTTTTTTTAGATCCCCGTCTAAGAGTATGCCATAACGCCTTAAGGCGGAATCGACATATTCCGTCATAAGATACCCGTTATCCAGCTGCGTTACATAGGTAAGCTCGGCATCGGGTTCCAGTTCGGATAAAAATTTATCATTTTTTCGGCTGTATACCTGCGGGGCTTCGTGCAGCCTGGAAACGATGCGGTATTGACCGGTTAGAAATTCTTCTTCCAGCCCTGCGTCCGGCGTTTCGCGTGTTTCCTCTGAAAGCAAGGCGCCGTCCATACCGTATTGGCGCACGGTGCCGTCGTACCAGATGACTTCCAGGTATGAGGTTTCTCCGTCCCGGATAAACTGCTGGTCATAGATTTGGCCTGCATCCGGCAGCTGGTACTCGGCGGCTTTTTTTCCATCACGGCCAATGGTGCAAAACCCCTCGTAGCCAAACAGCATTAGATATTCACCGTCTGCGCTTACGCGTGCTTCGTTATGCTTATAGGATGTATCGTATGAAAACAGCTCAGATTCTTTGTGGCTTTCCAGTTTTAAAATACGCACCAAAGGCTCCTCGCGGTTTGCAACGAGCGCATAGCCGTCTGCAAGTTTTACAAAGCTGTTTTCCTGCCCATATGCCATCTGGCTGGCCAGGTTTGCCCCGTTGTCGTAAAAGGAAACCATATGGTCATCGGTTACGGCCATTGTAAACTGGCTCCCTACATCATACCCCTGGATGGTATTTCCTTCCGTATAGGCCAGTTCGGTTTCTTCCAGGGTATCAGGGGCAAACCGGGCCAGCAGGTTCCCGTCGGAAAGGCAGATTCCATTTTCATTAGCCTGGACAATCATTTTGTCGCGCGATTCCTTGCTGCCGATTAATTCCAATGCCTTGGTATCCAGTACGCCGAAAAAATTCTGGCCGGTGCCTTGCGCTGTGTAGGCAAACAGTTCCCCGCAAAAACCGCCGCTAAATACATCATAGTCTGATTTGTCATATAAAATTAGTTCATTATCCGGATCCGAGGTGTCAAAAACACTAAGTGCGCCATTGGAAAAGCTGACGGCTAGCCATTTGCCAGTTTTATCCAGTTCCAAAATATAGTCCGCCCGGTCGGCGTAAATATCATTGGCTCCTTCTTTGATATGCCGCCCGGCAAACGGGCATTCTGCGAGCTTTTTGCCATCAGCTGTATTGTATAAAACGGCGTAGTCCGCCTGCGGGTCCACGGCCGCCGCTACGCTCCGGTCGCCGGAAAGCGCCAGATACGCTGCCGGTTCCCCTGTCCAAAGGACGGAACCTGTTGCCAGGCTATAGGCTTCGACGCCCTGTCCGCCTGCGTATAAGACCGTATCTTCGTCCAAAAACAGGCAATCGGAAAAGGCTGATTTTTTCAGCCCGCGCACCGCCACCGGCCCGCTGCCGTCAGCGGAAAATACTGCGGCTTCGTATGCATAGGAAACGGCAAACCGTGTCCCCTCCGGTGAAACCGTAAGGTCAAACGGCGCCGCTGCAAGCTCTACCTTACCGTCTGCTTTAAACCCATCGGAAAGTTCATAGACCCCCAAAGCGTCTGCCAGTGCTTTTTGTGCTTCGGCTGGCGCATCGGCCCGGAAAACCCCGTCGCCGGTTTCCAACGCCTGCATGGCCTGTTTCACTGCGGCTGCAGTATCGCCGTCGGCTAAAGATGCCTGGGAATAGCTGGCCATTTTTAATGCTGTTTCGTAGTTTTCGGCCTGCTTCATCCCAATAAACGTACCTGCGCCGCCCACCAAAAACAGCAGGATGGACGCTGCGGTAAAGCCAAGGAAGCGCCGCCGGTTTTTCTTTACGCGGCTGTCGTTTGCCCGAAGGTGCAAAAAGGCGTCCAGCATTTCTTCTGCGGACTGGTAACGCTTTTCACGGTCAGGCTCCATTGATTTTTTAATAATGGCGGCTATCTGCGGGCTGCAGCAGCCGGTTAACGGGACGACTTCGGCAGCGTTTTGTGCCGGCCGGCGCCCAGATAACAGATGGTACAAGGTTGCGCCAAGGCCGTAGATGTCGGAACGTGCATCTAAAAGGATCCGTTTTTGTGAATCGGACGTGCGGCTGGCTGTGCTGCGGGAAGGCGGCTGGCTGGATGCCTGGCGGCTGGCTGGATGGTTGACCTGTTCAGTATTCCCGACATGGTCGGCGGCTGTCTTAGCGGCTGAATTGGATACATTGCCCTGCGTGCCTGCTAACGGGTTGGCCAGCGCCCCGGCGGAGCCATAGTGTTCTGGTGATGCATACCCCCTGCTGAACCCGACTTTGACGGCGCCGTCTTCCCCAAGCGCCAGTGCGATATTAAAGTCGATCAGGCAAATATCGCCGTCTGGGCGCAGCATAATATTGGCTGGTTTCATATCCCCGTGCAAAATCCCATGCGGTTTTTGGTTATGGAGGTAGCTTAACGCTTCCAAAAGCTGGCAGGCCCATTTTACAATGTCCTTTTGCGGGATGGGCTGGCCGCTTGCCAATACTTTATCCAGGCTGGTGCCTTCCACGTAATCCATAATGGTATAGACTTTGTCGCCTTCCTGCACAAAGTCATATACCTGCGGGATGTAGGTATGGCTTAACCCTTTTAAGAGGTCTACTTCCCGGCGCAGCGTCTCGGTGCCTGCGCTGAGTTTGCGCTTGTCGGCTTTTAAGACGATTTGCTTGTCCAGGCGGGTATGGCGGCCTAGGTAGACGATACCGCCGCCGCCGGAACCAATGTTTTTTTCTATTTCGTAAATCCCTGCGATTGTTACGGCCATAGTTAACCCCTTCCACCTTTGCGGTTGTATTTTTGCGGCTGGCCGTATTCTTCGTCCAGTTTTTTATTGATCCGTTGCCGGTTTGCTATAAAAAAAATGGCCTGTGCTGCAAATAGAAGGCCCGCTAAGGCCATAACTGCGATCCCTCCATAAAAATAGAAATTAAAATTTGTTAGGCTACCCACAATATTCGCCCCTCCCCGATGAAATGGATACAACTCAATCAAAATGGTACCGGTACAGGCTTAATGCATTCCATTCCTTATCCGTTGGCTTTACAAAGGCTACACCCGTACTGTTAAACGCCCCTGCGCCATAAAAAATACAGTCAATTGCCAGATTCCCTTCCAGGTCTATATAGCCCCAAAGGCCATCTGACTTTACCGCTGCCAGGCCGTTGGAAAAGCTTTTTGCTTCTTCAAAATCGCCCAAATCCTTTTCTTTCCCGGATTCATTTACGAAGATCCATTTGCCATCCTTTTGCACTGCGGCCCAGCTATTTTCATTAAACGCCACTGCCGTATCATAGCGGCTGCTATTGATTTTTTTGCCCGTTTTATCTACCAGGTAAAAGTAGCCGTCCTGCGCTACAAACAGCCCATTGGTACAGCAGATAACCCCCCGTTCATTTGCAACCGCCTGCCTGTAGTCGTAGCCGGTAAGCTCCTGCCCGTCAGCGCCGATTAAGGCCCATGCCTTGCCATCCTTGGTAACGGCACCAATACCATTTGCAATAACCGTTGCATCCTGATAGCCGCCGAACCGTTCCTGATAAGATGCCGCGTCAAAATATGCCCATGCCTTGCCGTCATAAGCCAAAACCAGGCCATCCACGATAGGCTGGAAACGCTGTACTTGGGCTGCCTTGCCATCCTTATCTTTAAACTGTGTGGCAGAGATTTTCGTATTGCCGGATTCGTCAATATAACAGGCGCTTCCATCCTGGCCAACTACTGGCGCATAATCCGTAAATACACCTGCTTGCTGGTACAGCGGGTTCAGCTGGTTTTTGGCATCGGCATCCACATAGCCCCAACGTTCATTTGATTTTACTGCCGCATACCCATTCCTGCTGCTAAATGGCCCAGTTTCTTCATAGCTGCCGAATAATAATTCGTAGGCATACCAGACGGGTTTTATCAGCTGTTCTACTTTATCAGAGGCTGCTTCGCGTTTGATACATTGATCATAGGCTTCAAAGGCCCGCTTATAATCTTTTGCCGCTAAACTAACACGGATGCCATATTCATAAGCCTCTGGCGCATTTGGATAATGTGCGGCAAACTCGTGTTCATACCAGTTTTGCGCTTCCTGTAAATTCTCCGAATCCAGGTATACGTCGCCAACCTCCGTATAAATGGCAACCGAAGGCTGAATCGCCAATACCTCCTGATACTGTGCAATCCCATCCGCCAATACCCCGTTTTTTACCGATTCCCTTGCCTGGTCCAGCTTTGTGTGATATTGCCCGATCACAGCAGCCCGGCTGTCAAACATGTAATATGCCGACCCTGCAAACAGCAACAGCAGCACAAGCGGCACACCTAACCTAAACTTTTTCACGTCCCCTGCTCCTTATCCTCCACTTAAAACAACGGCTGCCAGCGTGCCAATCAGCAAAAACGGCGCAAATGGTATTACAGATGCCCGTGAGGCCCGCTTAGTAACTAGTAAATATACCGAGGCAACAAACGATGCCGCCAGCGTATAAAATATGGCATTCCATGTATAGGCTGCCCCAAGGTACAGCCCTAAAACCACAAATAGCTTTAAATCTCCAAACCCGACCGACTTTGGAACCACCAGCCGGCACAACAGGCCCGCTGCCAGCAGCGCTGCCGCTGGCACTACGGCACTGGCCAGCATATTGAAAACTTCCTGTGGTTCCACCAATGCTTCTACTGCAAAAATG
This sequence comes from uncultured Eubacterium sp., assembly GCA_947089855.1. GTDB lineage: Bacteria > Bacillota > Clostridia > Lachnospirales > Lachnospiraceae > Eubacterium_J. Next base: position 80,648 of record CAMUML010000008.1, on the reverse strand, counting down.
CCTGCACGTATAACCAAACTCCAAAGCAAGACTTTATTAGGAATCAAATACACTTTCCAGTCTGTCCATGCACAGGCCCAAAGCACCTCAACCATCAATACGATCTTTAGCATTTCCAAAAATCCTGCTGGCCGGGAAACGGCCCAAAAAACTGCCAGAGCCACGCTGCATACGCACATCCCCGCAATCCAGTGCCTAGGCCATGCGTCTGGCTGCCCGTCTGCTATTTCCTGCCTGCCAACCCAAAAGGACACAGCCCCTACAGCACAGGCAAAGCCTGAAAGCCCAAATGACACTAAAAACTGTTTCCCTATTTCCATGCCTTTGCATAAGCACAATGGCTCATACGGAATTTTATATCTAAATTTAAAAGGCGCACTACTTGAACCTCATAATTTACCCGCATAAACACATCTGCGTCTCCCCCTTCCAAAAACTTTGACCCATTCATATCCATGCTTAAAATATGGTTCCGTTTCATAAATGTTTCCGCAGAACCAGGCGTGCCGTCCCCCAGGTTTTTCTCCATCAACATTTTTACCAGCGATTTGCCTGCCGCGGTCTGCAGCCATTGGGCAATGCTGTCGCCAGCCAAAGCAGAGCCAGCCTGTGTTAAAAACTGCCCCAAATCGCTATGGACTGCACTTATATCTCCGCCCAAATCCCCCAGGAATTCTGCCACCTTGTTAAAGATCCTGGAACTTGCGCCTTCCCCTGTGTTGTATGTCTGTGCCAGCCCGGTAGCATAATAGACATGGGTATATTCGGCAAGTTCTTTTGCAGCACTGTCCATCGCAACGGCTACCCTGGACTGCGTATATGCTATCTGCACTACCGACAGCAGTGTAAATATCGTAAACATGAAAAAACTCAGGCAAAGGGTCGCCTCTATGTAAAGTGCGCCCTTTTGCCCCGCTTTCTGGCATATCCTGCCGTCCTGCCCCTGTTCAAGCATCTGCCCCGCCTCCTTGCTTCTATGATTAGGAATACCCCCGGTAAAAATCCACCTGATAAGTACACCAGTCTAAATTTTCCAGTACGCCTGTAGTATCTGCCCCATTATACGACCGGACAATCGGCAGGGCCAGCATAAGCGGCTCCACCTGAAGGATCGCTTTTAAATGAAAGTAGCAAACCGACTTGGATAAATCAAAGCCCGCATTGCTGCCACCGGATTTTTGCATATTTGCCTCAACCAAATCCCCTACACGCAGCAGCATATCTGAATATCTATTGGATGTCAGGCCCACGATTAAGAATAGATACATATAATCGCTGTAATACATACCAGACGGGCTGTTTTGCCCTGTGCCGCCGCCAGAATTATGGACAGCGCACTCCCATTGTTCATCCGACGTCTTATAGAAAACGGCCGGCTGCCCTTTTTTTAGCCGTTCTAAATCTTTAGCCGATTCCGTAGTAGCAAGCACGCCGATCAATACACATTTTGTAGCTGCAACCGGTACAACACCCCCTGTTGCCGTAGCAGTCGCAATTGCTGTTGCCTCAATCAACCGCGCTGTTTCATTATTGCTTCCATTGTAAAAAAGTACAAAACCAGAAACCAAGTTTAATGTTTCCCGTATCAGAAAAATATTTTCATAAGATTTCTTTAGGTTTGTATCAATCGAAGGGCTTCCATACAAGATATACTCCACTTCCCCCAAATTCGCTTTATTATTTTCTTTACAAATCTGACGGTTAGTCAAAGACAGGATCTTGCTGTCGGAAGTTTGCACTCCATCCCCGCTTTGATTTTGGTTTTGGCTTTGGTTTTGCTCCTGTTTATACTTTGCTTCATTGTAAAGGGAAGAATAGCTAAACATATCCATAATATATTCACAGACATAAATCTGGTCGCGCAGCTCCTCCGCACGGCCGTGAATCAGGTTGTCTACGGTCTGGGCAATGCTGGAAATAGCCGACCCTATGGTAACTGCTTGCCCGCCATGCCCGCCAGTAATGTTTTCCCCCTTGCCTTCTAAAATCGAATTGTCTACCCCTTGTTGTTTCTCTGCTTCTTCTTTTGCCTGTTCTTTACGTTCTTCCTCTTGCTGCTTGCTTTTTTGCGTTTCTTCGTCTATTTTATCCAGGTCTTTCCCCTCAAATTTCTTTTTAAAATAATCATACAGTCCAGGCGGATGTACGGTTAGATCGGGATTGTTGCCTTCTTTCCGGTTGTCTAATGCTGGGGCACGGTACACTTCTTGTGTGCCAGGTGCTATCAGTGCACGGAAATACCCGGCGGCATCTGACGCATTCTGCTCCAGCAAACGGCTGCTACGTGCTGGCATTTTTGTCCGTGTCAGGGAAATCAGGGTATCGGCGCTTTGTACAGTTTCTACTTTCTGGCCGCCATAGGTAAAGTTATCCAGTGCCTGGAGCAGCCCTTTCATATCATTGCGGATATTTGTAATCCTCTGTTTTAATTCATTGGCTGCATCCCCGTCAATCTTCATAGCCATTTCTTCGCTTTCCCGCTCTATATCGTCTATGCCTTCTCCCCGGTAAGCTGCCTGCTCCTGCCTTGCATAATCTGTCTGGTACCGCCCAGCTGTAGCTCCCCACTGCTCCCTGGCATTCCTAAATTGGATCGCCTGCTGAACCAGGTCATCAAGAGGGACGACCATTTGGTCTCTGCCATTTACTTTTATCCTCCCGCCTGTGGCCGCTACATCCAAAAAACCAATCAGCTCTGACAGCTCACTCCTTAGCTCTGGCAGCCTGCTTGCGATCTGTGCAGTAAAAGCCTGCAGCGTTACATTCCCTCCGGCAAACCTGCTTGCAAATTCATAGGACCTGTTTTTTATTTTTGACAAATGTGTATCCACACAGGCCTGATAGCTGCGCAGGCTGGTGATATATCCGCTGCTTCCAGTGTTGGAAAATACCTTCTGCACCTCCTTAATCTTGGAGCAGGCATCCTGTATCTGGCCTTTCCAATCATCTGGCAGCCCGCTGTCTTCTGGCAGCGGTTCGCATTGCAACGCCGCCTTTAGTTTTGCATAACGCTTCAGCAGCTTTTTCATTTGGTCAGAAACCGTGCGGCATTCATTGCCTCCCGCAAACAAATCCTGTACTTCCAGCAAGTAGACAGCCGGGTTTGCCCCTTGTGTAAACTGCGGGAACCGGGTTTGGATAGAATCGGCTGCTTCCAGGGCAGTATCCGCCGCTTCGTCAATGCCGTCAAGCAGTTCCTCCAGTTTGTCGGCATCGATACAGTAAATAACGTTCCCATCCTGCCGGGTGCGGATTCCAACCTGTTCTTTTTGATAATGGTATTGGTTGACACTGTTATAAGTTGGGAATGCAACCTGGCTGATGCGGTCGGCATCTGCAAAATAATAAGTAACGGCCAGCTCTGCTGCCTTTTGCAGATCCTGCCAAAGATTGGACAGATCCTGTGCCAGCCCGCTATACCCTTTTTCCTTTACCGGGTTCCCTGCCTGCCATGCCTGCTCATATTTGTGGACTGCCAGATAGCTGTACAATGCATCCCGCAGCAGGGTGCTTTCTTTTTCCACATATTCTTGTTTTTTTTCTACTATTTGTTCATCTTTATCTACATTGGACGACGCACCGCTTAAATCCAAATGCTTAAAACGTTCCATTACTTTTTTCAAAATGGAGGCTATGCCCCTATATTTCATAAATTCGACAATTCCATCCTCCAGTAAAGCCGCATTTTCCCCCATTTGCGCATGTTCCGCAGGTTCCACTGCAGCCGCTTCCTGGAACTTTACTTTCAAAAAATCGGATACGCCGCCTTCTGTGCGCAATGAGTGCAGATACTCCGTAAAAAGGCTGCTCCCTTCCCCGGAAACGCCGCCCGCGGACATCATACCAGTAAAATATGTTGCGGCCTTATCGTAATATTGGCCTATATCCTGGCAGGAAGCCACCAGCCCGTAATAATCCTTTAAATCCACATCGTAGTTTGCCATAAGCGAATATAAGGCCAGATCTGCCGCTGAAGACGCCCCTGCTTTGCTTAACTGCACCCGGCTGATGTCGGTGAAGGCGCAGGTAACAATAATGCATGGTACTAAAATTATGGTCAAAAATACGGAAACTGTCCCGCGGCGCCCCTTTTTCTTTTTTCCTCTCCCCATCTTCCTGCCCCTTTCGCCTTTGTATCCCATACCTATTTTTGCTGCCTTGCCTTAATTGATAAACTCAGCCAGCTCTTGTGCCGCTTCTTTAAATTTGGCTGCAAAATTAGAAACCGTCTCGTTTTGTTCCAAAATATCCTGGACCGTAGAAACATTGCGCACAAATTCTGCCGGGTCGCCAATTGGCTCGGTAATATGCACTGCATAGTGGAATTTTATATTTTCATCTGAAAAAATCATCCGGATAGGCAGCACAATGTCAAATTCACACTGTACCTGGAAACTGGACATCAGGATAAACATTTTGGGTTTGACAGCCACTGACACATTTTGGGGCTCCATCCCCTTAAAAGCCAGGGAAGTAAGCCCTTCTACCTTCCTGCGCAGCTCACTTTCTACCGTATCGCCTATTCCCCTGGCGTTTCCAGTAAATAAGTACCGGTAGGGCATAACTTGTGTATCAGAAGTACCGGTAGGGACGCTGCCGTTTTCCTGGACTTTTTTTAACATTGGGTTTTCACACTGGGATGCCCCGTCCAATGCTGCCTCGATAACAAGGCGCTCTACCCTTGCATGCTGGTAGTAAGCCCCGCCTGCCATTAGCATAATTAATACTATGATAAACATAATTGGGAATACAAACACTGCTTCCAGAATCAGGACTGCTCCGTATTCCTGCTGTTTCTTTCTTTCCTTCATTTTTTGTCCTTTTGGATGGTTGAAAAGTGTGGTTTGGGCAAAGTAGCCGCCTGAATGCCGGATCCAGATGCTGTGAGGTCCCTGCTATGCCGCTGTAAAATACAAGTACCTCTAAGCATTCTGGATACGGCTGTTATTGGGCAACGTTACACTTGCATGAACGGTTTTCCGGTTCTGTATTTTAATGGTATTCTGTATCAAATAGCAACTACGCAGAAGTTTCAAACACGTTCTATCTTAAATAAGCAATGTACTTTAGCAGCATATTGCCAGAAAAGAAAGCAGGAGCTTTCCAACTAGCAGTTTTGCTGTCCTATTTTGTTTTATACCGTTAACTAACAGCACTTTCTGCATTTCCGCTAATTGTACTAAATAACGATTCAAGCAAAGACTGAATCTGCTCTCTGAAAAGGATCGCTAATAAAACTGCAATCCCCATCAGCACTACAATCGAAACAATATTAACATCCCCCTGTTCATCATACAAAAACTCCTGCATCCCGGTTTTTAGCCGGTTTCCCAACATTAACAGATTGACATACACCATTGTCATAAATTCATTCATTTTGAATCCTCCTTTTTGTTTTTATATCATTATGGTCAGGCACCCAGATTGGAAAAGATCGGCACTATGACCATAATTAATATACCGATAAATGTAAGAAAAATTGGGATCATCAGCTTATTGTTAGCCATTTCGCCCTGCCTGCGTACCATTTGTTTTTTTAACTCCCATACTTCTTTGCTCTGGCGGGCCAGCATGGCTGCAAGCTCTTGATTCCCTTTGGTTGCCCCCTGTATCAAAGTAGAGGTAAATTTTTTAATTTCCGGAACCATGCAGCGCTGGCCAAATGCGAATAGTGCATCAGCTTCTGGCCACCCGTTGCGCATTTGTACGATGCTGGCGCGCATTTCCCGGTATAGGGGGCCATCTCCTGACCCTGCCGCCCGTTCCCATGCTTCCCGCAAGATCATGCCGGAATTGATCAATAACGCGAGTTTTGACGTTACATTTGGGAAAGCGGACAATAGCTCCTGCCCCCTTTGTTCTATTTTGGATACGGTTGTCTCTCCATAATAGTAATACGTTCCGCCTGCGCCTGCTACTACTACAAAAAACATTAAAACAGAACCTTCCGCAATACAGTACATCGGCGCTGCAAATGCCAGTACCAGCAGTGCCATTGTAGCCTGTTTGCAATACACGGCACGCAGGTAGTATTCTGCGTATTTTTCCTGGTACAATACTGCCAGCTGCTTGCGCCTTGTCCGGTCTTTTGCTGATTTGTAGCTTTTCTTGACCACTTTTAGCAGCGCATATCCGACAAAATAGAGTTCTTTCATCGGATAGTCTTGCGCAGGCAGCCGGTCAAACAGGCTGGCATATTTGCGGCCCTTTACATACAGCACCAGCCATACGGCCAATACGGCAGCGCCAAACCCCAGTACGGCCCAATCAGCCGGATAAACCATCTGCAAAACTGCCCCCTCCTTATACTTTAATATCCAATACCCGCCTGCCAACGAAATAGGACAAAATAAAGGTCGCTGCCCCGGCCGTTGTAGCCAAAAGCCCTGCTGGCGTCGTAAAATTTGCCGCAAATTCCGCACTGGACAGTTTGATCAGTGCAATTAAAATAATTGGCATAAACAGCATCAGCATCTGCTGGGATTTGCTTCCGGCAACGATGGTTTCTACTTCTTCCAATACATTCATTTTGTCACTGATAATTTCATAGGTAATGCGCACGGTTTCTTTTATATTCCCACCCTTTCGGAAGCAGATCTCAAATACATTTGCAAAATCAGCAACATCCTCGCAGCCGCTCCTTGCCCCAAAATCTGCCAGCAGCGCTTCTATATTGATATTATTCGCCAAGCCAACGTTGATGGCCTTTAATTCATGCAGAATATAAGCGCCTTCTTCATACTGGTTTTGCAAATCCTCAAAAGCGGCTGCAAAAGATTCTGGCACATTTTTTCCTGCCCCCAAGGATGTCGTCACTGCTTCCAGCATATCCCGGAACTGCCTTTTTAGTTTATCCTGCCTGGCTACCCGCAGCTGCTGTGTCCGGATCGGAAGGAATGCTACCCCCGCAGCCATCCCAGCCCCTGCCATAACTACTGCATTCCATATATAGGTAAATTGGGTTGGATCCCCAAATTCATCTGCACCAACTCCCCCATAAAACAGGTAGCCTACAAAAGCCCCTGCCGCAAATGCCAATAGAAAATAAAAGGCTTTTTCTAAAATTCCCATATGATAGACCCGGTAATTTAGCATTATCATACCCGAGTGCGTTTTTAAATACTGCGGCTCCTTCCCCTTTTTTTCCTTACCCTTTGCTGCCTCTGCCTTTTTCCCTTGCCCTTTCAACCAGTTCCCCCCTATTCCGTTAAAAATATAAATTTTTCGTCAGACAGGCTAATCTTCATCCCATTGGACAGCGGCACCGGCTGTTTGACAGGGATCCTTTTCCCGCCAATATAAGTATGGTTTAACGAACCGGTATCCACGATATAAAAATAGCCTTCCTGCTGGATAATAACCGCATGGTGCCTGCTAACAGAATGATTGCCTTGAATACAGGCATCATTCCCTTCCCTGCTCTTGCCAATCCGGAATACAGCCTTTGTGACTGCTATTTTTTCCCTCGTAGCAACCCGGTACAAACACCCCTGCGCCTGGCCTGCGCCTGCCGAACCCTGCCTGGTTTCCTGCCCTTTTGGCAAAGGCTGCTGTACACGCCCGCTGCCAGACAGGATCACCGGCCCCTGCGGCTTTTGCTTTTTGGCCGGCTTCCCATCCCTGTGGCCAACAGGATCTTGTATATTTTGCCGGTTTTTTAATCCCTTGCCCGATAAAATTACTGGCTCCTGTTTTTTTGCCCCTGTTTGTTTGCGCCCAGAAAGGATAACTGGTTCCACAGGCTGGCTTCCCTGCTTGGCCGACTGGCCTGGGGCGATCGCCGATTGGAGTTCCACCTGGCCTAACAGGCTGGAAAACTCTTTGACAGAAAATGCTTTGCCGCACAAATACGTATAAATCGATGCCAACGGCCCGTTTTTTAAATGCCGTGCAACTGCCTGCTGCTGTACGGTCTGCATACAAAACTGTGCAAACCCTTCACCCTGCTTTTTTTCCACCGGAAGGCATACCAACTGCCCGGTTCCATCCTGCCCTATATAAACCGTATCCATCCCAAACAAAAACGAGCGTTCTTCTATCATATATTCCTGCGCATCTAAAATTGCATCTGCCATACTCTTGAAAGCCAGCACCAGCTTCATCCCATCCCTGTCCCCTTGCAGGAAATCTGCAAAAGCCAGCATCTGGGTAATATCGTATTTTAAAATCCGCTGGTCGTCTTTTTGCAGGAAATGGACTGGCAGCAGGCCACAAATTATATTATTTTCCAACATCCCTAATGTGGCCTGGTCTAATACTTCGTCTGGTGATAAGGTATATGTAAAAAATGTCCGGTTTGCGATGGAAACTAATTTTATTTGACCCAACAATAATCCCTTTCTAAGTACAAATTTTCTATAAATACAAATGCTGCTTGCACCCGGTTTACAAATGGAAAATAAACTCTTCATTTCCCAATGCAATCCTGCATCCGTCGTGGATCGGCGTTTCTACTTCTGGTTCTACCGGCACCCCATCTATATAGACATGGTTTAGTGATTTTAAATCAGTAATGCAGTATTGTCCGCAACGGAAGGTAATAACGGCATGCGTCCGGCCAACCGTTTTATTATCTGCAATGCATAAATCAACCCCCTGTTTGCTCCGGCCAATCAAAAACGGCACTTTTGCCAGGGCAACGGTTTGTCCGTACCCAATACATTCCAAAGACGCCTGAACCAACGCCTGGCTGCCCACAAGCCCGGGCCTGCTGTCCCTTTCAATATAGACAGTTTCCCCAAAATTATCGGCCTTTGCCGGTACACGCTGCCCCCGGCTGGCTGGAGCTGCACCAGAGGCCGACGCAGGATCAACAGGCCCGTCGGCATCAGGTACTTCAGGTTCCTTTTTTCCTTGCCTGACGGCTTTTTTACCAGATTTTTGGCCTTGCTTTTCCGCTTTTTTCCTTGCCCGCTGCAATTTATAAGCCGCAGCATTTTCTTTATTGTAGTGCTGCAGCAACCAAAGCAGCGATACCTGCCTGGTGGGTGGCGCTTCCTGGGCAGGCATTGATACCATATCCTGCCCAGATGCTTCCTCCTCCCCTGGAACCGCAAAATCAAAGCCGCTATTTTGCCCTGCCATTTATTTTACACTCCTTTACTCCATCCCTTGACTGCCTTTAAATTTCAGCCCGGTATCCTGATAAACGCAGTTTATATGTATTTTTCATTGGGTTTGCAGTGCGTTTTAATTCACCTGATACATGTTCCAACGTACTGGATGCATCTTCTTCAAAAAGATAAAGGGGGTTTAATTGAATCTGCCCATTCTGCACATCCAGTACTTCTGTGATCGCCATCGTCTTTCTGGTATGGTCGCGCAAACGTGAAAGATGGATAATAATGTCAAGCGCCGATGCGATCTGCATCTGTATCGCTGCAAGCGGCATCCCGGAAGACCCCTGCAGCACCATTGTTTCCAGACGGCTTAACATATCTGCTGTTGAATTTGCATGCCCGGTTGATAAGGAACCGTCATGGCCCGTATTCATAGCCTGCAGCATATCCAACGCTTCCCCACCACGCACTTCGCCCACAATAATACGTTCCGGCCGCATACGCAGCGACGCCTTAATTAAATCCCGCATGGAAACCTGCCCAACTCCTGCACTGTTCGCATTCCTTGTCTCCAAGCTGACTAAATTAGCGATATTAGCAATTTGAAGTTCCGCAGAATCCTCAATTGTAATAATGCGTTCGTCTTTCGGTATAAAATTGGAAAGTGCATTTAAAAACGTGGTTTTTCCGGAACCTGTACCGCCTGCAATAAAAATATTGTACTTTGCCTCTACCAAGATGCGCAGGACATCCGCGATCTTTTCGGTAATCGAACCATATTTTATCAACTGCCCAACCGTCATTGGCGTTTTCGAAAATTTACGGATCGTAACAACTGGCCCAACAAGGGAAATTGGCGGCAGCACTACATTGACCCTGGATCCGTCTTCCAGCCGTGCATCCACGATCGGGCTGGACTGGTTGACTTCCCGCCCTGCTGTCCCTACAATACGCTGGATAATATCCTCCAGCCGTTTTTCGTTTTCAAACGTTTCCTCAATCCTTTGCACCTTTCCGTTTCGCTCTACAAAAATATGGCCAGGACCATTGATCATAACTTCTGTAATAGAATTATCTTTTAAAATACTGTCTAAAATCCCAAGGCCGCGGATGGCACTATATACCTGTTGCGCAATACTGACTTTCTGGCTGATCGCACAATAACGGCCATTCAGCTTTTTGGTAACCGCCGCTTCAATACGGCCTTCCAGCTCATCGTCCGACAGCTGGCTCAGTGGGCAGGATTCCACAATAAACTGCCGCACTTCGTCAATCAGCTTCTTTTCTTCTTCCTTTGTCATAACAAGTACCCCGCTTCAGCATTGCTGTATCTCCTGGAACACTTCACTTTGTGCCAAAAGCTTTAGCAAATCCCCTGCCCCCGCATCTGCAAACCGGTGGATGCCGCCAATTTCTTTAAACGCACTGCCCTGCAGCTTCTTTCCGCTTTTGCTGCTGAAACGGTTATAAAGGATAAAAATACGGTTCAGCAGCATCTTTTCCCGTTGCTGTGCCATGATTTCCAGGGCATCCAGTTTCCGTTTCAGCTTTGCATTCGCCATATCGCTGCCGTCCGAAACAAAAAATACTGCATACGACCGCTCTATCTGCATATACGTCCTAGTGTCAAGCTGAAAATCCATATCTACAATGATCCATCGGAACAACGACAGGACACTAAGCTGTTCAAACATCCGTTCCATCATATCCTGGCTAAGTTCTGCCATATCCAGCGCCGACGGACAGGCCGCATAAAAATAAACTCCGCTTGCATCCTGGCGCAATGCACTTTCCATCCGCACCGCAGGGGATCCGGCCGCCATAGCCAGCGAATAGATCACCTTTCCAAAATCGTCTTCCCCTCCGGCAGAAAAAAACAGATCCGCTGCCCCTGCCTGTTCCAAATTTAAATAAAGCACCTGCTCCCCTTGTTCCGCCAGGCGGTATGCATAAGCTGCTGCTGCAGTGGAAGCGCCTACGCCGCCTGCCCCGGAAAAAAAGGTAATGATCTTTTTGCTTTCAGCATCCCCCTTGAGCACCATTGCTTCCGCTTCAATTTTTGCTGCATAAATGGCGGCAATATTCCGGTAAATGTCTGACAGCTTCTGGTATTTACAGATCGCCTGGTATCCATTCCACTCCCTGACGCCTTTTTGATCCGTAAAACATACCAATTCACTGGTACTGGACCCCACAGGCAGCTGTTCTAAAAACGCCTGTTCTGCTAGCACAATGTCCGGCCTGCTTTTTGCAATGATTTCAGCTGCACCTTCTGCCTGCGTAAATACGGATAGCTCTATTTTGTCTGCATACTGCACCGTAACCATATCTGTAAACCTGGACAAATACGTTTTATCCGACATAAATACAGCAAGTTTAATTTTCATTAACGGCCTGCCCCCCCCCAATATCCACCAGCACTTTTCCAGAAGTGTTTCTGACTATTTAAATAAATACATATTTTTCAAATAAAAGCATATACTCCACAGAAATAAAATGCCATTATCGCAGAGTAACCTACTCTGCGATAATGGCCCAAAAGCCCCAGGAAAACCCAAAGGAAACCCAACACAGACCAGGTCACCTGACGGCAGTTATCCGGCCCAGCCGTTCCATATTTGACCGCTTTAGCTCCATCGACGGATGCACGTAACGGTTCAGCGTAATATTGACATTTGCATGCCCTAATATCTCGCTCAACGTTTTAATATCAAATCCAAGCTCCACACACCTGGTTGCAAACGTATGCCGCAGCCCATGAAAATTAAAATCTGCAATCTTACATTCCGCGGTAATCTTTTTAAAATGGTACTCCAAAGCGCGCGGCTCCATATACCTAGTACCTGAACCAGTTAGGACATAGGCATTGTCCTGGCATGGAAGCTTCATCCGTTTTATCTTGTCGTGCAAAAACCCAGGCAGTGGGATGCTGCGGATGGAGCATGCACTTTTCGCTGTTGTCACCACAACTTTTGTTTTCTTTCCAGATGTATGCTCCTCATCCCGGATGCGCTGCATCGTCTTATCTACCCAAACCGTACCTGCCTCCAAGTCAATATCGCCCCAACGCAACGCACATATTTCACCCAGGCGCATCCCGGAATATAGGCACAAGTAAATGCCGAAACAGACATACGAATCCCCTTTTAGCAGGTAGTTTTCCAATATTGCCTGTTCCTCACACGACAAGACACGGATATGTTTTTGCTCCTGCTTGATACGGATATGTTCAATATTGCACCCTGCAGGCAGCCCCTTTGACTCGGCATACGCAAAAATCTGCCTGACAATGGACTTTATATCCGCAACGCTTTTGGGGGACAGCCCGCAGCCTGCCGTATCCGCCCCGGTTAAAAGGGCATTGAAAAACGTTTCCATCCTAGGGGTGTCTATCCCGCATAGCTGCCAGTCCCCCAATGCCGGTATAATATGCACTGTCACCGCATACTGGTATTTTACATAAGAAGATTCCTTTACGAGCGGCCTGACATGCCCTAGCCACTGTAGGCATATTGCTTTAAATGTCTCTTTATTTTTTTCTGGTTTTGTACCGGACTGCCAGCCAGCCTTGAGCAATTCTGCCTTTTTCTGCCGTGCCTCCTTATAACTCGGCGCATAATATGACTTATAATGTGCCCTGCCAGCCTCGTCATAAAAGCTGATCAACCGCAATTCCCACCGTCCATCCTTGCGTTTATAAATATTTTCTCCTTTACGCGGCATATCTTTCCTCCTCTGACCAGTCTTTTGACGCGAAATGCAGTTGCGTTGCCTGCAAACGCGCAAAAAACTGGTGTTAAATCCAAACTACATTATTGATACATATTAAAAAATACTGGTTTTTTGGTTTTTTATAAATATGAATTGACAAAATTATGAATATTTTGTAAAATAATTATAGTTTTTGCAGGTTATTTTTATCGCAGAGTAGGTTACTCTTTGATAGCGCGTACACTATTTTCCTGGATATTTTGTTCTACTTTTTCTAATCATTTATGCAGCTGCCAACTATTTGTTTTCCTATTTTAAATACCTGTTTGGAGTGATACGGATGTTTTTCTAAACAGCATTTTCTGGATTCTGCCATTTTCCACCAATCAAAAGCCAGCTAACAAGTACCTAATGATTATTTCTTGACTTGCAGGCTTTCTGTGCTATCATAAAACAAAAACCGGAACAAATAATAGAAACTTTTTCGTAAACCTGGGAAGTTTGAAAGAAGGTTCCTTTTTATGGATACTTTTATCATGAAACCGAAAATAGACTTTGCCTTTAAAGAAATCATGGAAGATGAAACTGCACGCACGGGCTTCCTGTCCGCTGTCCTGCACCTCGACCCGTCAAGCATTCGAAAGACCCGTATCCTAAACCCCTGCCTGCGTAAATTCCATGAGGAGGATAAGCTTGGCATCCTTGACGTAAGGGTACTTTTGGACGACGGCACGCAGGTCGATACCGAAATCCAGCTGGCAAAATTAAAAGTGTGGGCCGACCGGGCTTTGTTCTACCTATCCAAAATATATACGGACCAGGCCAGCAAAGGCCAAAAATACAACGTGTTATACTGCAAACCGCCAGAATATACAGTAATGTTAACCAAGAAAGTGCCTGGCCGGCGGTCCGCAGTCAGGATATACTGTAAATTTAACTGGTGTGCAGTATAAAAAAATGCGTCAGCATCAGCATCCTTGACTTTATCCTGTTTGAAATTGAGGGCGGTTTTTATTCCAGCTTCCATATCCTGGAGGACACCCGCCATTTCCCCTTCTCCGACAAGATGGAGTTCCATGTGATCGAACTCCCAAAGCTTCCATTGGGGCTGCGGGACGGCTGCAGCCAGATTGAATTATGGGCAAAGTTTATCAACGCCGAAAACAAGGAGGAATTTGACATGATCGCTGAAAAAGACCCTTTTATCAATAGTGCCTACCGCCAGCTGCAGGCCATCAGCCAGGACAGGCAGAAACGCCTGGAATATGAAGCGAGTAGTATTATGCTTAAAAACAACCGCTTACTCACTAAAAATGCAACTCTATGTGTGGTCAAAACAAAAAGTTGTAAACTGGTAACCTGTTTGCTATTTTCCAGTTTACCAATTTACAACTTTTAGTTATTGTAAATTACATTTGATTTGAACGACAACCGCTGTTTCCTTTATTTTTTCACTTTTACTTTACAGGTCAGTACTGCCCCATCTTCTGTCACCGCTGTTATCACTGCTGCCCCTTTCTTTTTTGCTTTGATGGTTCCATTTACGGTTACCACAGCTACTTTGCTATTGGACGTTTTCCAGCGCACTTGGCTGCTGTTTAGCCCTTTGACGGCAAGCCTGGCTCTTTTCCCACGTTTTAGCGTTATACTTGTCTTGTTTAACGACCAGTTTGTGGATGTGTCCCATTTTGCATAGACACGGATTCCGGAAACAATTGGCATCCCGGGCGTGACTTTTTGGCTACACGCTTCATCCAGATACCATCCTCCAAAAGAATAACCGGGCCGTGAAGGGACAAAACCGTTTAATGCCGACAGCAGGTCTGCTTGTTCCAGGGCCCAAATGGCCTGCATCCCAGGTACGTTTACCATGTTGACGGGCGCATACTGGTAGCCTGTGACATAAAAGTCTGCAGATTTGCCCATATAGGTAGCGGTTACTTTATTGACGCCTTTTTGAATCTGGCCATTGCTGATTGTATACCCTTCCACCTGTTGCGTGGTACCGTCTGCATAGTGGGCCGTTACCACCAGGCCGCCAAAGGAACCATAAAACCCGGTTGGGACTGGCCCGCCGTTATAGGATGCCGTGATGCTCATTATGGAAGTATTTGTGGAGGACGTTGCACCCGCCACAATCGGTACCGTCTGCGTAAACCCCCGGCAAGTAACATAAACCGTGTTCAACCCTTCGTACAAGAACGGCTGTGATACGTTAAAATCGTATACCCGCTCGGAAAACCCGTCTGCATATACTGCCGTAACGGCCAGTACGGAAGCTGTGCCGCTGCCTGCATAGGGCGTCCCGCGTACTGTAACGGTAATGCCTGAAAGGTTGCGGGCAATGGCCCAGTATGCATAATATGTTGTATTGGTGCGGACCGCTTCGCCGATTGCCAATACTGTCCCGGTCCCATCCGGGCCTGTGTACCAACCTAAGAACTGATAGCCGCTCCGGTATGTAAGCGGTAGGTAGGACAGGCTTCCATTTTTTGCGATTGTTATATCC
Organism: uncultured Eubacterium sp.; assembly: GCA_947089855.1. Classification (GTDB taxonomy): domain Bacteria; phylum Bacillota; class Clostridia; order Lachnospirales; family Lachnospiraceae; genus Eubacterium_J. Next base: position 65,369 of record CAMUML010000008.1, on the reverse strand, counting down.
GGTACATAGGAGCCGCCTTGTGCATGAAAAGTCAGTGTTACCTGCCCTGGCGTATCCGGGTTCGACGGCTGCGATGGATTGCCGCCGGGTGTAGATGGGTTCGACGGCTGCGACGGGTTGCCGCCGGGCGTGGTTGGGCCAGGCGGCTGCGACGGGTTGCCGCCGGGCGTGGTTGGGCCAGGCGGGTTTGTGCCTGGGAAAACGCTGTTGAAGTGGATTGTCACATGATCATAGTTTTCTGGTAGGTTAAGGTTTGCCGTCTTTGAAATTTTCTCCCATTGTTCTTTGCTGCCAGCATAATATACATCTTTGAGCGAACGGTTATAATAAGAAAAAATGCCAACGTCTAGCTCTTCTATGCTGGATGGAATATAAATGCTGGTTAAATTTTGACAACTGTGACAAATGGTTTCTTTCATTTGCTTCAAACTTTCCGGGAAAACCAAGCTAGTAAGGCCCATGCAACTCGCAAAAGCTGAAATTTCAATCTTTTCTAAACCATATGGAAGCTGGATATTGGTTAGGTTCTCACAACCTTCAAAAGCGCGTTCCCCTATTACCTTTACCCCCGTTGGCAAAACAAGGTTTTTCAGGCGGGTGCTGCCATAAAAAGCATTCGCTCCAATTTCAGTAACACTTGGTAAAATTTTTACCTCATCGGCCTTGCCGCCAGGATAACATATTAAAACAGTTTTGTCTTTATTGTACAAAATGCCATCTACCGAGACAAAATTTGGATTCCCTTCACTTATTGTAATTTCTTTTAAATTGTTACAATTGGAAAAACTAGACCCATTTAAATCTGTTACCGTCGATGGAATGCTGATACGTTCCAGGCCGCTGCAGCCATAAAAAGCATCCCACCCTATTTCGGTAATGGTTGACGGAAGTTCCAGGCTGCTGATTTTTTTACATCCTACAAAAGCATCGTAGCCTATAGTACGGACTCCCCGCAAAAACTTTATATCATCCGTTTTTCCTGCTGGGCAGCATAATATTTCAGACCCGTCTTTAGAATATACAATCCCATCTTCGGATTTATAATCTGGATGGCCAGCTTCTATCCGGATTTCTGTTAAATTTTCGCAGCAGTCAAAACCCAAATACTCAACGTTAGCTTTTACCCCTTTCGGAATCTCAATACTTTTCAAATTGGTACATGGTGCAAAAGCACCATTCTCTATCCTTTGGGTACCTGCCGACAATTGAAATCCATCCGCTTTCCCTGCCGGGCAGCAAATAAGCCATTTTGCGCCCTTACTATATAATACCCCATCGATGGATTGATATTCTGAATTTTCCTCGGCTACCTCAATGCTTTTTAAACTGTCACAGCCGACAAATTCCCAGCCTGTTACCTCCGTAATCCCCACTGGAAGCCGGATGCTTTCCAGGCTCGTGCAGCCTTTAAAAGTACCTCCCCTTAGCAATGTTAGTTTTGCTGGCAATTCCACATTTTTTAAACTGGTACAACCCGAAAAAACCTGATAATCCATATAGTCCAATTCCGATGGAAGCTTTATGCTTTCCAGGCTGCTGCAGCCCTCAAAAGCCCTGCGTTCTATCCGTTTGATCCCGGAAGGCAAATGGATACTCTTTAAATTTTTACAATTTTTAAATGCTTCACTGCCAATCCCACCTACCTTATAGCCATCGATAACTTCTGGGACAACTACCTCCGTATCGTCCCCTGTATAAGCGGTAATCTCCACTGTCCCTTTGGGATACCGCATCTCCCAGTATTCATACTCAAACTTGCCCTGTACGCCTGCATGGGCCTTTCCTGTATGGATAAACCCAAAGGCCATACACAAGCTGAAACAGAAAACAACCAACCATATCCATGATTTCTTTTGCATGCTTCCCCCTCCTTATCCAGCCCTATATCTGGCTACGGCCCCCTGTTAATACTAAAGAACTGTCACGAAATAAAATGTACTTCTTGCTTGTCTTTTTCTCCGACAGCACCAGTCAAAAATCAGTTACATAACCCGCTATGCGCCTGATTTTTGACTGGCACTCTCGAAGAAAAATCCTGCATAAGAGGTACATTTTATTTCGTGACAGGCCCTAACAGAAGGCCGTAACCCTGTTTACAACGGCTGGCGCAGCCCCGTTTGGTTTTTCCTAAAACCCAGCTACTTCCCCATTGTAATATCTCATAATCATTTTTGCATCTGTCAGGTTGGCTTTGCCGTCCCCGTTGACATCTGCATTTTTCAACTGCTGGGTATCCAGCGTTTTGGCGCCGTTATAATACTGCATGACCAGCTTTGCGTCTGTCAGGTTGACCTTGCCGTCCAGGTTGACGTCCCCTGTGGCTGTCTGGGTTCCTGGTTCTGGCTCTTCCTGGGCCTGGGCAATGGTAATCCGGGCTGGTACACGGTGTTCGACTTCCGTTTCCTGGCCTGCAGCATTGCCCCATTTGAGCTGTGTAACGCAAAGTGTAGTCTTTCCGGTCGTAGCATCTGCTGCGGTGTGGAGCTTGATCTGCAGCAGCATCCCGTCGTTTGGTACGGTAATGCTGGATGCGTACTGGATGTGAAACGTACCGGTTTCCTTGTCAAAAGACCAATTCTGTGCTTTGCCGCTTTCTACTGGCAGGATGTCTGCTTTTTCTACGGTAAACAGGCTGTTGTCATATTCCAGCGTACCGTTTATGGATGCTATTTCCTGTGGTTTATCGGCGGCGGTGCCGCTGCCTTTTAGGGTTACGGACATGGTAACGGTGCTTCCTTGTTTACAGTCGGATATATCCAGCGTATTTTCAATATCCCACTTGGTTTCTTCTGCAAATGCCTGGTTGGATAACCCGCCCAGGGCAATCGTAAAACATAGTATGGCTGCTGCCACCTTCTTTATTTTATTCATTCTGGCCTCCTCCTTTTGCCCACCCATTGAACTGTTACGCATACCGGCCTTTTCGCGTTTCTGCCTTATTTTTTGGCCTGGACGCTTTTGGCTGCGCTGTAGGCGCCATAAATCTTATTCCCGGCGGAATCCTTGCTGTAGGCACGCACCCTGATATAATACTTCCCGCCTTTTTTGAGGTTTTTTGCTAATACGGATGTTACGGTTATATCCACTTTTTTTGTTTTGGATGCCGCAAAATTCTTATTGGTGGAATAAGAAACCTCGTATCCGTCCGCGCCTGCTACTTTCTGGAAACTGGCCTGTACCTGCCCGCTCTTTTTGGATTTGAGCGTTAGCGAAGCGGGTTTGCCTGGTTTTGCTACTGCTGTCCATTGGGCGTACAAAGTTGTGGCCTCGTCCAATACAGTCCCACTGTCTACTTTTGTGCCGTCGGACTGCTTGTGCCAGCCGTCAAACCGGTAGTCCGCCCGCTTTACTTTCGGCAGGATGCCCAGGCTGTCCCCTTTTAGCAGCGTCATGGTAGAACGGCTTAGGCTGGTGCCTTCTTTTGCATCAAACTTTACGATATAGTACACGACCATTGGGGCTGGCTCTGGGTCCGGCTTTGGCGATGGCGACGGGCTTGTTGATGTGCCAGGCGACGGGCTGCTTGGCGATGGGCTTGGCGACGGCGACGGGCTTGGCGATGGCGACGGGGTAACGTTCCCGCCGGAATTGTCCGGGACAACGATCATACAGGATGCCTTTAAGTTGCTGCCGTCCTGGGTCGCTACCGTGATCACAGCCTGTCCAGCCCCGACTGCGGTTACCTTCCCGTCGCTGCCTACGGATACGACAGAGCCATTGTCCGTCGTCCATTTTAACCTTTGGTTGCTTGCGTCCGCCGGGTACAGGCTGGCGTTTAGCTGCACCGACTGGTTGGCGTCCAGCGAAGTATCCGACTGGCTGAGGGACAGGCCGGTTACTTTTTTAAAAATTGACGCAAGGGTGTCGGAATTGGAATAAACAGCTGAATCCGGGCTTCCGGTAGGTTTTAAGGCATAGAGCCGGTTGTCGATATTGAGCGGCTTAAAGACGTAGCCGGTGTATTCCAGGTCTTTTTCCAGCTCCATCTCCAGGAACTCGACCTTACGGCTGACTTCCTCGTTTGCGATTTCTTCGACGGAATAGGACATCTTGCCGGTATCTGTGCCGCGCAGGCTAATGTAGTAGTCGTCCTGGGCCATAAAAACGGTCTTGGTATCCCCGTCTACTTCCATTGCAAGGTTGCGGTCACGCACGCTTGGCTCATTGTCCACAATCGAACCGCCCAGGGCGCCGTCCATATCGTAAACATAAACGTCTACCGGGCAGGCGATCGTTACTTTCTTTTTATAGGAAAGGACTGGCTGCAGGTAGACCTTTAAAACACCATCAGAAAAAGATGCGTTGTCTTCCCCTACCAAGCCGATAACTGTCTTGTCGATCAAGATGCCTGCCGTCAGCTCGTCGCTTTGATCCTCTCCTTTGTAGGTCGCCTGGAGCGAATCCTGGTTTGCCAGCGCTACGGATTCGATAAACGCCCCCATATCCGCATAGGACGTCTTGCCGATCTGGCCCGTTACCGGGACGCCTTGCGGGATATTTGCCTGCTCTAAAATTTCATAATGCATAGCGCCGTAAGCAGGGTATAAGTTGCCCGCACTGTCCGGTTTCCCAAGATCCAGGGTAAATTCAAGGGATTTTTGCCCGAATTTGGTATCGGCAGTGACATGCGTAACCGCGCGCCCATTGCCTGCCGTAAAATCCGCTTCCGGGTCAAGCCCCACTTTTTCCATAATCCGCTTTTTCACGCCGCCCCCGCCCTGGTATTTGTATGCATAGTTGATTTCTGCAAGCCAGGTGTAAAGGTAGCTTTCTACTACATCAAGCTGGTTGGCCGATAAGTAGTTTTGCAGATCCCGTTCGAGTGAAAGCGGGTCGCCGTTTTTCAGCGTCTCAAGCGCCTGCTTTGCACTTTCCAGGTTTGGGGAATCTTCTTTTGGGCCGTTGATTGTGGTACCGTCGCTTAGGTGGATTACGGCGGTTTTCAATGGGTCGTTTCCTTCGTCTATAATGGCAATGTCTTCCCATTGTATTTTTGTGCCGGAGTAATATACATCGGTTAAATTTTCACAATCCTCAAATGCACTATCGCGTATAATCATTACACTAACAGGAATTGTAATTTCTGATAGATTTTTACATCTGCTAAACATACCAAATTCTATTGTAACTATACCGGATGGAATTTCCACTTTTTTCAATTTGATACAACTGTGGAAAGCATCGTCCCCAATATTGGACACACTTGATGGAATTTTAATCTCTGCCAGATTTTCACAAATCGAAAACGCACCATCCCCAATACTTTGCAATGTTTCTGGAAGTGTAATTTCCGATAATTGTGTACAATCTGTAAAAGCACCATCTGCTATGCCAGTTACCTTCGATGGAATGGCTATTTTAGTCAGATTTTTACACTCATTAAAGGCAAATGGCCCCATACTGGCCAAACTATCCGGAAGGGTAATTGCCCGCAAATTAATACACTCTGAAAAAGCCTGCTCACCAATACTTTCTACGCCGGAAGGGACCGCATAGGTACCGGATTTTGCGTTCGGGCACTTAACCAGTTCTGTCTTTTGTTTGTTAAATAACACCCCTTGATCCGAAGCATAGGCTGGATTATCTTCTTCGACGCGGATGGCTTTCAGCGTCTTGCATTTTTCAAAACAAGACGGCTTCAGCTTCACCATACTATATGGAAGCACGATTTCCTGCGGCCCGTCATATCCTTGTGATACAAAAACATCCGTATCCACAATACTGGTAACCCTTTTTCCGTTGATCTCTGCCGGAATCTCAACTACCTGGCTTGTGCCCAGATACCGTTCAATCCCAACCGTACCGTCGTCTAAAACACGGTATTCAAAATCATCCTCCGGCCCATTTATCGTCGACCCATCCCTAAAATGGACCGTCGCATTTACAAACGTGCTATTGCCGCTGTCCTGGGACGCGATATTCATTCCATCCCACTGCACCCGGTTTCCGGAATAATAGACATCCTTTAAACGGCTACAGCCTTTAAAGGCGTCTTCCCCGACCGAAGCAACGCCAATTGGGACGGTAATGGAGGTCAGCCCTGCACACCCTTCAAACGTATTGCGTTCAATGCTGCCCACCCCGTTTGGAATTACCATTTCCGTAAGGCTTTTACAGCCATAAAACGCAAAACTGCCGATACTGCGCACAGCCGCAGGGATAGTCATCTGCACAAGGCTGCTGCAGCCGTAAAAGGCGCTGGCCCCAATGCTGCTGACACTGTCTGGGAGCGTAATGCCGGTGAGCCGTTTGCAGCTCCAAAACGCGCTGGCCCCGATATTGTCCACGGTCGGAAGGATGGTATAGGTACCCTCCTTGCCTTCCGGGCATATCAGCAGTTCCGTCCCGTTTTTATTATACAAAACGCCGTTATCGGAGGAATAATGCTGGCTGGCGCTGTCTGCATGGACCGCCGTAAGCCCCGTACAGCCTGCAAAGGCATTTGGTTTTACATTAACCGCACTGGCTGGGATCGTAACTTCCGTTAAACTGGTGCAGTTTAAAAACGCCTGCTGGCCAATATTGGCTACACTTGCCGGAATCGTAAATTCCGACAGGCCGCTGCAGTTGTAAAACGCCTGCTGGCCAATATTGGTAATTTCCGCTAAAACCGTAAGTTCCCGTAACTGTAAATGGCCGGAAAACGCATTGTCCCCAATGCTGCTGATACGGCTGCCGCCGATTTCCGCTGGTATTTCCACAGCTTCCTGCGTACCTAAGTACTTTTTTATTTCCGCTGTCCCGTCTGATAGGACTTCATACCGGTAATCGCCGTCCCTTAAGATTTCCGCCTTAACCTTATTTACCCTGGCACCCCCAAAGAGGGCGCCTGCCGCGATACAGCATGCAAGGAACGCCGCCCTGGCCCGTTTTCTCTTTTTCATTTACCCGCCTCCTCGTCTACCGCATCCGCCAGCCGGCCTGGATGCCGTAGCTGCTATAAAAATACTGCAACCGCAGAATAATTGTCCATATGTTTCCCGCTTCCATGTCTGCATACGTCAGCTTCCATTTTGCAAAGCCATTCTGTTGGGGAAGCGGCTTTCTTTAAGAGCTGCTGCATGGATTTTTCCTGTATCCATTCCCAAAACCCGTCCGAACAAAGCAGGAAGGCATCGCCGGCCATATACGGCTGCGGCTGTGCGATCTCATACTGCGGCTCCTCCCACTCCACACCCATTACGCGCAGCAGGCGGCTGCGGTCGGCATGCCCACGGATTTTCTTTTCCTTTAGCTTCCCGGCGGCTACCAGCATTTGCGGGACGCTATGGTCCATTGTCCGGGAATGGAGTTTTCGGCCTTTAAAATGATAAATCCTGGAATCCCCGATATGGCCCCACAATACTTGGGTGCTGTCCGCCAAAAGGACGGTTAACGTCGTCTTCATTTCCATCATCCGCCGCTGCCGCCGTTGTTCTTGCAGCAGTATCCGCTGGCCCGCCTCAAAGCGTGCCGCCAGGTAACGCTGTGATACAATGCCATTTTCTGCAAAATCATCCAGCACGCACTCAGACACCATCCGGGACGCCTCGTCCCCGCCGCCGTGCCCACCCAGGCCGTCTGCAAGGACAAAACAATAGGCTTCCCCTCTTTGCTGCATTCCGGCATAATCCTCGTTATGGTCCCGCTCGCCGGGTTTGGATAAAATGTCAAATGAAAGCATAATCCCCTCCCCATGTTTTGCTGGCAGCCCTGCACCTGTGGTTTGCTGTACAAGGCTCCTCTGCGTTTATTTAGGATTCCTTGTCCCTGCGTTTGCGTACTACGAGTACCAGCGTTACAACCCCAAACGCTGCAGCCCCGATTAGGTAAATATCGTTCCCAAGCCCTGCGCCTGTCTTGTAATTGGCATCTGGCCGCGAACCACTGGCGCTTCGTGCCGCAACGGTCTGCGCCTGTGTGCCTGCCCCTGGCCAGGAAGCAGATACGCCAGTGGCGCTGCCAGCCCCTCCGTCTGCATTTGCTACAACGGCCTGCGCCTCTCCGGATGTGCTTTCCGCCGACCAAGGAAGGTCGCTAGCCCCGGCTGGGGTTTGCGTGCCGTCATCGCCTTCTTCCGGGGTAGACGGGTATTCTACCGGATATTGCGTATCCCCGCCTTCATCTTCGATCTGGATACCGGAGGCCTGGTCCGGGTTTTCCAGGTCGACCGTATCGTTTTCATCCGGCGCTGCCGGTGCCTTTGGCGCATACACGGCGCTGGTTACGTCGCAGTCCCCCACTTCGGCCAGGTTGGCATCCGCCATATCCCTTAGCTGCAGTGTGACCGGGATAGAGTCGGTATCTTTGACTGCCTGGAAACGCACCGTTGCTACCGTGCCGTCTGCGCTGTAGCTGTTATCGCATACCACAGACAGGTTGACCTCGCTGCCGGTATCGGATGCCATCTGCATATCGCTGCCGGAAAAGCCGCTGTTCCATTGCGTACTGTCATACTTTAGGACGCTGCTGTCGTAGCCCAGCGCTGCCCCGAGCGTGCTAATGGACGGGTTGCTGCCAAGCTCTACGTTGACATTGACATAATCCCCCGCCGCTACGCTGCCGGTATCCGCCGATGCCGATAAGGACGGGGTTGCCGCGTAAACCGTCTGCATGTGTGCCATACTGGCCATCCATAGGCTGCATAACAGCCCTGCTGCTGCCGCTTTCTTTTTGTTCATAAGTGTCTCCTTTCTGTTGCTGTGCGCTTGCTCCTGTCTTTGGGTTGCTGTATGTAAATTTTGCCGCTGCCCGTTGGTTTATGGAAGTATCTCCACATTCATAAATTCATCTGGCGTTAAAATTTTAGCCGTTCCGGTTTGCAATCCGCTATGCCTTTACTTTTATGCTTTTTACCGCACTGTATTTGCCATAAACCTTATTCCCCATCGAGTCCAGGCTATATGCCCGCACTTTTACATAATAGGTTTTGCCTGGCTTTATCCCAGTAGCCGTTTTTTTATCGGTACCGCCCTGGCCTACTACCATCTTTTTCGTATTTGCCTTGGCAAATTTCTTGCTGGTGGAGTAGACGACCTGATACCCGGCTGCACCTTTGGCTTTTGACAGGGTGACCTTTAGCTGCCCTTTTTTCTTTGATACAAGCTTTGGAGATGCCGGTTTTGCCGGCGCTTCGGTCTTGGACCAGCGTGCGTAAAGCGTGGTAGCCGCATCCAGCGGTTTGTCCCCGGATACCTGCGCGCCGCCGTCCTGCTGCGTGTACCAGCCGTCAAAGGTATAGGCTTTGCGCTGGACTTTTGGCAGGATGCCGGGGCTGTCGTTATTTAACAGCGTCATCGTCCTGCGGCTTAAGTTCATGCCGCCGTTCGCATGGAACTGGAGGACATAGTACAGCTTGTCTACAACCGGCCCGTTATCTTGTGGCGGCTGCGTGGACGGCTGGTTTGGCTGGGTGCCTGGCGTGGTGGTGCCCGGCTGTGTAGTTGTACTGCCCGTACCCGGCTGCGTGGAAGTGCCTGGCTGCGTGGTGGTGCCGCCTGGCTGCGTAGGGGTACCTGGCTGCGACGGCGTGCCGCCTGGCTGCGTAGGGGTACCTGGCTGCGACGGCGTACCGCCTGGCTGCGTAGGGGTGTCTGGCTGTGAAGGCGTACCGCCTGGCTGCGTAGGGGTATCCGGCTGTACCGGCGGGTTGGCTGTGCCGCCCGTGACATCGATAATACAAGATTCCTTTAAGAAGCTTCCATCACGCGTCATAACGGTTATAGTAGCCCTGCCTGCGCCGACTGCGGTAACCAGCCCGTCGCTTCCGACCGATGCAACCGACGGGTCGTCGGAAACCCACTGCAAGTTCGGATTGCTGGCGTCTAATGGGAACAGGCTCGCGTTTAACTGCACGGTTTTATCAGTATTTAAAGAGGTATTCTGCTGGCTTAAGGACATGCCCTGCACCTTTTTAAAGATTGGCTGGTACGAATCGGAATCCGGATAAACAGCCTGGCTGCTGCTGCCGGTGGTACGCAGTGCATACAGGTTTTTATCAATATTCAGCGGGCGGAAGACATACCCTTCGTACTGCATGTCTTTTTCCAGTTTTAGCTCCAGGAACTCCACGTTCCGGCGTACCTCGTCATTTGCGATCTCCTCTACCTCATATTTCATTGTGCCGGTATCCGTACCGCGCAGGTTTAGGTAGTAGTCGTCCCCGGTTAAAAAGACTGTTTTGGTATCCCCGCTGACATCCAGGCGGACATTCCGGTTTTTGGATTCCGGCTGGTTGCCTACAATCGAACCGGCTTCGGTGCCGTCCATTCCGTATACATAGACATCTACCGGGCAGGCAATGGTTACTTTTTTGCTGTATGTAAAAAGCGGCCTCACGTATACGGTAAATGTACCATCTGAAAAAGAGCCGTTTCGGTTCCCGATCAATTCCGACGTAGTTTTGTCTATTAAAACGCCTGCTGCCAGCGTGTCGCTTAATGACTGCCATTGGTAGGTGCTGTGCAGGGAGCTACCGCAGGCGCTGCTGACACCGGATACAAACGGCCCTAAGCCTGTGTAGGTGGATTGGCCTGCCGTACCGCTTTTTGGCACATCCGATGGGATACCGCTTTTTTCCAGCACTTCATAATGCATCGTGCCGTAGGCTGGGTACAGGTTGCCGCTGCTGTCTGGTTTCCCAAGGTCCAGCGTAAACTCAAAGGTCTTTGGGCCATAGGCAGTCTCAACAGAAACATGCGTAATCGCGCGTTCCGTACCAGCTGCAAAATCCCCTTCCGGGTCGATGCCTGCTTTTTTGCGGACACGCTCTTTGACCCCTGCGCTGCCAGCGTACTGGTAGGCATAATTGACATCGGCAAGCCAGGTGAAAAGGCAGCTTTCTACAATGTCGAGCTGTTCTTCGGACAAGTATTGCCCAATGCCTGGCGCTAGCTGGAGGGGATCCCCGGCTTTTAAGCGTTCTAATTCCTGCCTGGCGTCTGCTGTGCCTGGCGGAAGGGTTTCTTGCGGCGGGTTGTCGGGTTCTGTGGCTGCCTGGTAGTGGAGCGTGGCGTTTCGTAGTGGTTCGTTGTTTTCATCGATTTGGATGGCGTCCCATTGTTCTTGTATGCCTGAATAATAGACATCTGCTAGATTGCTGCATCTCGCAAACGCACTTTCACCAATTTGGGTGACATTGGTTGGGATACTGATTTCGGTCAAACCTGTGCAGCCCGCAAAGGCTGCTCCTGCTATGCTAGTTACACTGTTTGGGATGCTGACTTTGGTCAGGCCTGTGCAACGCACAAAGGCGGATCCTCCTATTTTAGTTACACTATTTGGTATACTAATTTCAGTCAAGCCTGTACAATCACCGAATGCCAAAAGGCTTATGGCAGTTACTCCATTTGGAATATTGATATTCGTCAGATTTATACATCCAAAAAAAGTACGTGATTGTATTCTAGATACCCTACTTGAAATACTGCATTCTGTCAAACTAGTACAACCTTCAAATGCTGACATTTCTATACTAGTAATATTTTCTGGAATACTGATTTTTTCTAATCCAGTGCAGTGAATGAAAGTGCCAGTTTGTATCCAGGATACACTGTTTGGGATGCTAATTTCGGTCAGGCCTGTGCAGCCAGAAAAGGCACATGCTCCTATAATAGTGACACTGTTCGGGATACTTACTTCGGTCAGGCCTATACAGCCCTCGAAAGCGAAAGTTCCTATACTGGTGACACTATTCGGGATATTTACTTCGGCCAGGCCTATACAGCCCTCGAAAGCATGATTTCCTATGCTGGTGACACTGTTTGAAATGTTGACCTCAGTCAACTCTGTGCAATCCTTAAAAGCCTCATCTCCTATAACTACTACCCGTTTGCCATTGATTTCGGATGGGATATTGGCTACTGTACTGGATCCTATATATTTCGTTATTTGGATTGTCTCATCTTCTAAAAGCTGGTATTCATAGTCTTGTAATGGGGCATCCGTTGAACTACTATTAAAATGTATGGTTGCATTTAATAGGCACTCATTATCGGCAGCAATCCTTATTTCGTCCCACTGTTCTTGCGTACCTGAATAATAGACATCTGTCAGATTGCTGCATCCCTCAAAAGCACCGCCCCCAATGCTGACCACACTGTCTGCAATACTGATTTTTTCCAGTCCAATACAGCCCATGAAGCAAGAAATCCCGATATTTGTTACATGGTTTGGAATACTGATTTGTGTCAGCCTTGTACACCCATAGAACGCTGAAGGATCAATGGTCTCCACACTATCTGGAATACGAACTTCTTCTAAACCTGCGCAACCACTAAATGCACTAAGTCCTATGGTAGTTACTCCATTTGGAATATTGATATTCGTCAGATTTATACACCCTGCAAAAGTAAGTGATCGTATCGCAGGTACCCTGCCTAAAATATTGCATTCCGTCAAACTAGTACAACCATTAAACGCTGAAGCTCCTATACTAGTAATATTTTCTGGAATACTGATTTCCCTTACCCTTTCACAATTTCTAAAAGCAGCATTTTGGATGCTGGCTACCGGTTTACCATCTATTTCTAACGGTATATTCACTACTGGACTAGAACCTATATACCTAGATATTGTAATTGTACCATCATCTAAAAGCTGATATTCGTAATCTTGTGATGGGACATCCGTTGAATTATTGTTAAAATGTATCGTTGCATTTAATAGGCACTCGTTATTGGTACCAATGCTTATTTCATCCCACTGTTCTTGTGTACCTGAATAATAGACATCTGTCAAACTACTGCAATTATAAAAAGTACTTGACCCGATGTTGGCCACACTAACCGGAATACTAATTTTTCCCAGTTCAGTGCAGTCCCTAAAGGTAGAACTTCCTATGTTGGCTACATGGTCCGGTATACTGATTTCTTTTAGGCTTGTACAGCCCTTGAATGCTGCATTATCAATATCCTCCACACTATCTGAAATATGAACTTTTTCTAAACCATCGCAATTTGCAAACGCACCATTCCCTATGATAGTTACTCTGTTTGGAATACTAATTTCCGCCAGGTTTACACAGCCTTTGAAAGTATCTGAATATATCTGGGATACCCCACTTGGGATCCTAATTGCCGCCAAACTGTCACAGCCTGCGAAAGCCGCTGCCCCTATTTCTGTTACATTATCCGGAATACTGATCCAAACCAATCCTGTACAATTTTTAAATGCATAACCTCCTATAGCCGTGATATAATCTGGAATACTAATTGCTCCTAACCTTGTACAGCCTTCAAAAACACCCCATTCTATTTCAGTCATGCTATTTGAAAAATGAACTTCTGTTAAACTTGTGCAGCCTTTAAATGCATCCGATCCCACCCTAGTGATATTTGATGGTAGCGTAATTGCTTCTAAACCTGTACAATTTTCAAAAGCATAAGGCCAAACCTGAGACACGACCCTTCCTTCTATCTCTTCCGGTACTGTTACCCTTGCATCCGTCCCATTATATTTCATTAAATTGATCGTTCCATCTTCAAAATAACCATATTCATAGTCCCCTAAAACCGCTGCCCGTACTTTCCTTCCCCCAGTAGGCCAGGCTACCATCCCCACTGCAACACACAACGCAACTATAATTGCAAAAACCCTTCTTCCCCTCTTCATGGCCTTTTCCTCCAAAAGCTCATTGCAGTATCCATCCCACAGCTTACCGCACCACACTGCCACACCCCAGTAAAAACACCACAGGCTGGCAGCAGGCCCTTGGACCTTTGCGGATCACGGATGCTGCCTCAAATTATTTTTTTATTTCAACAAACTCAATTTTCTTAAACCTTCTATCATAATTTTCCTGCTTATTATTATATTTCGCAACTTTCTCCGCTGTAGAATTTTTATACCCTTTCATCGTTAGTTTCTCGCCTAACATCCCGGAAAATCTTCCATCGAATAAGGTTGCCCCTGAATCCGTCCACTGTAATTTTGCTTTTGGGTTTAATACAATCACTTCTTTTAAATTGTCACAGCCAAATAACGCGCCCTGGCCAACACTTTTTACACTTTTGGGAAAGGTAATCGTTTTTATTTTTGTACTTACAAATGCTTCAAAACCTATCGTTTTTAAACTAGATGGCAACTTAATGCTTTTTACTTTCTCATTACCGTAAAATGCCCAGCCAGATATGGAAGTTACCCCTTTTGGAATCGAAACATCCCCAGATGCTTTCTCCCCGTTGAGCAGTATATGGTTGACAATGACAAGCTTGTCTTTTTGGCTTTCCCTTTTCTTTTTCAGCCACGGTGTATTGTTAAATGCCTCGCTTGAAATTTCCTTTATACTGCTTGGAAATGTAATTTTTGTTAGTTTGGAACAATTTGCAAACGCTAGCCCCCAAATTTCTTTTACTCCTTTTTTTATTTCAACACTTTTTAAATCTGTGCATTTTTCAAAAGCACTATTGCTGATCCTCTTAACTGTCCCTGGAATGATGACGCTTTTGAGCCCGTCGCACTTTCTGAATGCAGAAGGGCCAATTTCTTTCACCGTTTTTGGAATGGTTATCGATGTCCCAGACCCCTGGTATTCTTTCAACACCCCTTTTTCAATCACAAAATCACTGTCCACCGCCTGAGCCTGTACCCTACCTGCCGTCAGTAAAACGCATCCTGCCAGTACAGCAGCCCTCATTAAAATTCCTTTCCCAAAAATCCTTTTTCCAAACATTTTTTTCTTCCTTTCCGAAAAACTTCCCATTTTCCAAACACTTTTTCTTCTCCTTGTAGAAGGCTTCCGCCAGTCTTTATAGTCTTTATAACTACTGCTAGCCGCAGGCCTCCTGCTCTATGGTAACGCTGCCTATGGGCAGCCGGTAGGTGTTTTTTTGCGGCCAGCGCCTGGTTTGCGTCCCTTGTGTAGCCCCCTTCTTTTGCATACCGGGCTGACAGCCTGGCATTGGCATGTTGGCCTGGCTGCCCGTCCGGCTTTTGCCGATCAAGCTTTTACCTTCCCTTTTTTCACGGCGCTGTATACTCCATAAACTTTATTCCCCATAGAATCTAGGCAGTATGCGCGTACTTTGACATAGTAGGTTTTCTCAGATTTTAGGCCGGTTAGGGTTTTCTTATTCGCTGTTACTAGCGCTTTCTTTGTATTGGTACTGGTAAATTTTTTATTTGTAGCATAAGCAACCTGATACCCTGCAGCCCCGGATGCCTTTTGAAACTGTACCTGCATCTGCCCTTTTTTCTTGGATACGAGCGTTAAGGACTTTGGTTTTTGCGGGGCTGTGGTCTTTGTCCAGCGTGCATACAGCGTGATTGCTGCATCCAACGGCTTATCTCCGGATACCTGTGTGCCGCCGTCCTGTGCGGTATACCAGCCGCTAAAGGTATACGCTTTGCGCTGCACTTTTGGCAGGATGCCCGGGCTGTCATTGGTAAGCAGCGTCATAGTCCTGCGGCTTAGGTTGCTGCCGCCGTTGGCATGGAACTGCAGGACATAGTAAAGTTTTGCTACTACTGGCCCTTCCGTTTGCGGAGGCTGCGTAGTCGGCGGTGTTGTCCCGGTCGAGGTTCCCGGCTGGGTAGACGTGCCTGGCTGCGTAGAGGCCCCTGGCTGGGTGGACGTGCCTGGCTGCGGCGGCGATGGCCGTACCGGCGTATCTGGGCCCGGCGAAGGCACTGCCGCCCCTCCCTGGACATCGATAATACAGGATTCCTTTAGGAAGCTCCCGTCGCGTGTCATAACGGTAATCGTAGCGCGCCCTGCGCCGACTGCGGTTACCAGCCCGTCGCTTCCAACCGATGCTACGGACGGGTTGTCGGAAACCCACTGCAGGTTCGGGTTGCTGGCGTCCAATGGGAACAGGCTCGCGTTTAACTGCACGGTTTTATCGGTATTTAAGGATGTATTCTGCTGGCTTAAGGACATGCCCTGCACCTTTTTAAAGATTGGCTGGTACGAATCGGAATCCGGATAAACAGCCTGGCTGCTGCTGCCGGTGGTACGCAGTGCATACAGGTTTTTATCAATATTCAGCGGGCGGAAGACATACCCTTCGTACTGCATGTCTTTTTCCAGTTTTAGCTCCAGGAACTCCACGTTCCGGCGTACCTCGTCATTTGCGATCTCCTCTACCTCATATTTCATTGTGCCGGTATCCGTACCGCGCAGGTTTAGGTAGTAGTCGTCCCCGGTTAAAAAGACTGTTTTGGTATCCCCGCTGACATCCAGGCGGACATTCCGGTTTTTGGATTCCGGCTGGTTGCCTACAATCGAACCGGCTTCGGTGCCGTCCATTCCGTATACATAGACATCTACCGGGCAGGCGATGGTTACTTTTTTGCTGTATGTAAAAAGCGGCCTCACATATACGGTAAATGTGCCGTCTGAAAAAGAGCCGTTTCGGTTCCCGATCAATTCCGACGTGGTTTTGTCTATTAAAACGCCTGCTGCCAGCGTGTCGCTTAATGACTGCCACTGGTAGGTGCTGTGCAGGGAGCTATCGCAGGCGCTGCCGACACTGGATACGAATGGCCCTAAGCCTGTGTAGGAGGATTGGCCGACTGTACCGCTTTTTGGGACGTCCGATGGGATATTGCTTTTTTCCAGCACTTCATAATGCATCGTGCCGTAGGCCGGGAATAGGTTGCCGCTGCTGTCTGGTTTCCCAAGGTCCAGCGTAAACTCAAAGGTCTTTGGGCCATAGGCAGTCTCAACAGAAACATGCGTAATCGCGCGTTCCGTACCAGCTGCAAAATCCCCTTCCGGGTCGATGCCTGCTTTTTTGCGGACACGCTCTTTGACCCCTGCGCTGCCAGCGTACTGGTAGGCATAATTGACATTGGCAAGCCAGGTGAAAAGGCAGCTTTCTACGATGTCGAGCTGTTCTTCGGACAAGTATTGCCCAACGCCTGACGCCAGCTGGAGGGGATCTCCGGCTTTTAAGCGTTCTAATTCCTGCCTGGCGTCTGCTGTGCCTGGCGGGAGGGTTTCTTGCGGTGGGTTGTCAGGATCTGGGGCTGCCTGGTAGTGGAGCGTGGCGTTTTGTAGTGGCTCGTTGTTTTCTCCGATTTTGATGGCATTCCACTGTTCTTGTGTGCCTAAATAATAGACATCTACCAGATTATTGCATCCCTTAAACGCACTTTCACCCATGCTGGTGACACTATTTGGGATATTAATTTCCATCAGTCCGCTACATCCGCTGAAAGCATCCTCGTTTATGCTGGTGACACTGTTTGGAATGTTCACTTTAGTCAACTCTGTGCAATCCTTAAATGCCTCATTTCCTATAGTAATTACCCGTTTGCCATCTATTTCGGATGGGATATTTACTACTGTACTGGATCCTATATATTTCGTTATTTGGATTGTCCCATCGTCTAAAAGCTGGTATTCGTAATCTTGTGCCGTGGTATCTGTTGAGCTATTGTTAAAATGTATTGATGTATTTAATAAACACTCATTATTGGCACCTATTCTTATTTCGTCCCACTGTTCTTGTGTGCCTGAATAATAGACATCTGCAAGATTGCTACATTCCTTAAATGCTCCTTCACCAATGCTGGTGACACTGTTTGAGATACTGATTTCCGTCAGCCCTACACATCCACTGAAAGCAGAACCTTCTATGCTGGTGACACTGTTTGGAATATTGATTTCCGTCAGCCTGCTACATCCACTGAAAGCAGAATATTCTATGCTGGCTACACTGTTTGGAATACTGACTTTTGTCAGCTCTGCGCTATCCTTAAATGCGCTATCTCCTATAACAACTACCCGTTTGCCATTTATTTCAGATGGGATATTTGCTACTGTACTGGTACCTGTATATCTAGTTATTTTCACTGTCTCATCTTCTAAAAGTTGATATTCATAATCTTTTGATGGAGCATTCATTGAACTACTATTAAAATGTATTGTTGCATTTAAAAGGCACTCATTCTCTAGACCCATTCCTATTTCATCCCATTGTTCTTGTGTGCCGGAATAATAGACATCTGCCAGATTGCTGCATTCCTTAAATGCTCTATCACCAATTCTGGTGACACTGTTTGGGATACTGATTTCCGTCAACCCTGTACATCCATTGAAAGCCGAATTTCCTATGCTGGTGACACTGTTTGGAATATCGATTTTCATCAGCACTTTACATTCAAAGAAAGCCGTAACTCCTATGCTGGTGACACTGTTTGGGATATTGATTTCTGTCAGCCTGGTACATCCCCAAAAAACCCGAACTCCTATGCTGGTGACACTGTTTGGGATATTGATTTCCGTCAGCACTCTACATTCACTAAAAGCCGAATCTCCTATGCTGGTGACACTGTTTGGGATATTGATTTCCGTCAGCACTCTACATCCCCAGAAAGCCGAATCTCCTATGCTGGTGACACTGTTTGGGATATTGATTTCCGTCAGCCCGCTACATCTACTGAAAGCATAATTTTCTATGCTGGTGACACTGTTTGGAATATTGATTTTTGTCAGCCCACTACATCCACTGAAAGCAGAGTATCCTATGCTGGTGACACTGTTTGGGATATTGATTTCCGTCAGCCCGCTACATTCACTGAAAGTATTCTCTCCTATACTGAGAACACTGTTTGGGATATTGATTTCCGTCAGCCCACTACATCCTCTGAAAGCAGAACCTCTTATCCTGGTAACACTGTTTGGGATATTGATTTCTGTCAGCCCACTACATTCTCTGAAAACAGAACCTTCTATACTGGTGACACTGTTTGGGATATTGATTTCCGTCAGCCCGCTACATCCACTGAAAGCACCAACTCCTATGCCGACTACACTGTTTGGGATATTGATTTCCGTCAGCCCGCTACATCCACTGAAAGCAAGACCTCCTATGCTGGCTACACTGTTTGGGATATTGATTTCCGTCAGCCCGCTACATCCACTGAAAGCAGAAACTCCTATGTCGGCTACACTGTTTGGAATACTGACCTCAGTCAACTCTACGTAATCCTTAAAGGCCTCATCTCCTATCCTAGTTACCCGTTTGCCATTTATTTCTAATGGTATATTTACTACAGAACTAGAACCTATATATTCAGTTATTTGTACTGTCCCATTTGCTAAATTAGCATATTCATAGTCCCCTGAAACCGCTGCCCGCACTTTCTTTCCACCAGCAGGCCAGGTTACCATCCCCGCTGCAACACACAGCGCAACTATAATTGCAAAAACCCTTCTTCCCCTCTTCATGGCCTTTTCCTCCAAAAGCTCTTTGCAGTATTAATACCACGGCTTACCGAACCACACTGCCACACCACAGTAAAAACACCACAGGCAGTCAGCAGGCCCTTTGGCCCTTTTCGGGCCACGGCTGCTGTCTCAAACTTTTTTTATTTCGTAAAATTAATAATCAGATATGGAAGTTACCCCTTAAGGTATCGAAACATCCCCAGATGCTTTCTCCTTTTCCAGCCATCCTCTTATCCCCCATCCATCAACACCTGCTTTTCCCTCTTCCACAGTCCGCCTTACCTTCGGAAATTATAATAGCTTTTCCCATTAACCAGCCCGCCGCGGTAAGCTGCCATTTCGCTGACAGTTACCATCTGGTAGCCTGCATCCTTTAGGTATTTAACCACCGCATCAGCTGCGGCGGCTGTTGGCTGGTGCAAATCATGCATTAAAACAATTGCCCCATCATACGCTTCCCTCTTTACGCATGCAATCGTAGCGGAAGTGCTCCTGGTCTTCCAGTCCATGGTATCGATGGACCAAAAGATGGCGGGCATCCCTACTGCAACGCTGTTTGCCTTGCTAAAGCTCCCATATGGCGGGCGCATTAAGCGTACTTTCGTACCCGTATACCGCTGGACAGCCTCGTTGGTACGCGCCAACGCCTGCTGGACTTGCGCTGCACCTAAACGGCTTAAGTTGTTATGGGAATAGGTATGGTTTCCGATCTCGCACCCCTGGATGGCTTCCTGGCGGATGCTGTCCGGATAGCGGCCTACGCTGCTGCCTACTACGAAAAAGGTCGCATGTACGCCATATTTTTTTAAGGCTTTTAGGACGGTTGGCGTATGGGCGGATGGCCCGTCATCGTAGGTCAGTGCGATCATTTTTTTGTTTTTGTCGATCGCCATCTGGCTTTTTGGGCTGCTGTGGCTGCCCCGGCCTTCTTTGGCATCCTTTGCGTAGACTTTATAGGTATAGGCCGTCCCGCCATTGCGGCCGCTGTCTGTATACGTGGTCTTTTTACCGGATACGGAGGCTATCGCCTGGTAATTGCCTGACCCGTCTTTACGCAGTACCTGGTAGCTGTCCGCGCCTTTGACTGGTTTCCAATGGAGCACTAATTTCTGTGACCCATCTAAATTGGAGATCCCCGTCAGCTCTGCTTTCCCTAAAGGGCAGCCCTTTACGGCTTTGCTGTCCGCCTTTGCGGTACGGCCTTTGGAATAGATGGTCATTTTATAGTAGTATGGCTTTCCGATGTCACGGTTTTTGTCCAGGAAGCTGCCGGAACCGGTTTTGGTATGGTAAATCTGCTGAAACCCGCCCTCTTTGCTGGTGCTTCGATAAAGGGTATATTCCGCTGCGTTTTTAACCTTTTTCCAGCTGATTTTAATAACGCCGTCCGGTTTGGAAGCTGCCTTTAAAACGGGTTTTTTTAACTTTATTTTCATTGGAACGCCTTCTAATTCTGATATTTCAGGCGTTTGCGGGCCTTGCGGGCCTTCTTCTTCGCTTCCCCACGTTTCCGGCTGCTGCTTTCCTGCCTGCGCCCAGGCTTCCAGATCCCGCCCAGATAAGCCTGGGATACTTTTTACCGGCACCGTTTCCTGTGCAGCATATACGGTATCCCCTGCTGCAAATATCGTTAAAAGCAAACTGCACCCAAACAAACAACATACCTTTGTCAACACTTTTTTCTTCATAAAATACTCCTTTATTTTTGCCATTTATGCCTTCCTGATATATTGTACTGTTTTGCACCAGTTATTTCCAGCCTCTAATGTACGCAAGTAAGTTTGCTAGATTATTTCTTGTTACTTTTCACACCCCAGCCAGAAAGCGGCTGTGCTGTAAAAAGTAACGGCATCCGGCCCATTGGAAGTTCGCCTTTGGCGAAAGGCCGGATGCATGACAGGCCGCATTCTTTGGCCCTGACCAGACAGCAGGTGTCTGGTCAGGGTGTGAAAAGTAACTATTTCTTTACAGTTCCTAAGCATCACAATACCGCTTTCGCTTTGATATACCGGTACAGCTTTGCATAGGTATCCCCAGTATAATGCACACCGTCCGAACTGCAAAACCCGGAACGTGTTAATGCTTGATAGGTATCGAGTATTTTATAGTGCTTTGCGTTTGCTTGGACCACTTTGTTAAAACTGCGTATCTGGCGGTTGGTAACGAGGTAGCCGTAGCGTGCCCCAAGCCGCTCGTCTACGGGGTTTACGGAACAAAAATATACGGCCCCTTTCATGTGCAGCCGGTTCGTATAATCCGCATAGCGTTTTGCGTTATATAAATCGTTAATCCCAAACCCGATAATAAATACGGTGAAAGCGCTGTCATAGCGCCTGGCATTTTTTAGCTGGGCTTGAAACCAGCGTAACCCCTGGCTGTCTTTTGCTATATATTGGTCTGTTTTTTTATTATAATTGCAGCTGGACATCCCCTCAAAACGGGAATCACCCAAAAATACATATGTTTTTGGAACCTTTTTTTGTGTTACCCATAAAAGGCGCAGTTTGGGCTGTTTTAACCTGGAAAAATCTGGATGCCTGCCTTTTACCAGATAGACGTTGAGCTTTTTGGGGCTGGCATCCGTTTTTGCCAATACCATCGAAGAAACCTGGTTTCCTTTTTTTATATAGGCGTGTATGATATTTGTGCCGTTTATGGACAAGGATGCCTCTTTTTTGACCAAACGGTAGCCGCCTGGAATCTGTTTTAGCAGCTGCCTGCATGCTGCCTCCCCATCCGAAAGTTTATATTGGTTCCCTTTTTTATCTTTCCATGTCCCCCAAAATATGTTTTGTATGTTTCCGGCCCGTACTGTTTTTACGGTACAGGATAGTTTTCGCCCATCCACGGCTGCCGTAACCTTGGCTTTGCCTGGTGTGGATGCGGTCAGCTGCCCCTTTTTGTCTATTTTTACGGTTTTCCTGTTGTTGGACGACCATGTTGCCTGCCTTGCGGCAACACTCCCTCCGCTTGTTGTAGTTACCGCCAGCCGTATGCTCCCGCCCTGTTCTACCGTAACGCTGCTTGTGGACAGCCGGTAGGTGTGCTTCTTTGCGGCCAGTACCTGTTTTGCTGCCCTTGCACGATAAACAGAAACAAAGGCAGTGAGGAAGGCAAATAAAAACACTGCTGCCAGGCCCTTTTTGCACGGTTTTTCCATTGTAGCCCCCCCCCTTTTTCGTATCCCGTTTGGCCGGCAGCCTGGCATGCTGGCCAGGCTGCCCTGCCTATGCTTATTAAGCTTTTACCTTTGCTTTTTTCACAGCGCTGTATATGCCATAAACCTTATTCCCCATAGAATCCAGCCGGTATGCGCGTACTTTGACATAGTAGGTTTTCCCGGATTTTAGGCCGGTTATGGTTTTCTTATTGGCCGTAACCAGCTTTTTCTTCGTATTTGCACTGGCAAATTTTTTACCCGTAGCATAGGCAACCTGATACCCTGCCGCCCCGGATACTTTTTGGAAGTGGACCTGCATCTGCCCTTTTTTCTTGGATACAAGCGTTAAGAGCTTTGGCTTTTGCGGGGTTGTGGTCTTTGTCCAGCGCGCATACAGCGTGGTCGCCGCATCCAGCGGCTTGTCCCCGGATACCTGTGTGCCGCCGTCCTGTGCGGTATACCAGCCGCCAAACGTATACGCTTTGCGCTGTACTTTTGGCAGGATGCCTGGGCTGTCGTTGACCAGCAGCGTCATGGTCCTGCGGCTTAAGTTGCTGCCGCCGTTTGCATGGAACTGCAGGACATAGTATAGTTTTGCTACCACTGGCCCTTCGGCCTGCGGCGGCTGTGTAGAAGGCGGTGTCGTCCCGGTAGAGGCCCCCGGCTGGGTGGACGTACCTGGCTGCGTAGACGTGCCTGGCTGGGTGGACGTGCCTGGCTGCGCGGGTCTATCCGGCTGCGGCGGCGTTGGCTGTACCGGCGTATCCGGGCCCGGCGAAGGCACTACCGTCCCTCCCTGGACATCGATAATGCAGGATTCCTTTAGGAAGCTCCCGTCACGTGTCATAACCGTAATTGTAGCGCGCCCTGCGCCGACTGCGGTTACCAGCCCGTCGCTTCCGACCGATGCTACCGACGGGTTGTCAGAGATCCACTGCAAGTTTGGGTTGCTGGCGTCCAATGGAAACAGGCTGGCGTTCAGCTGAACCGTCTTATCCGTATTTAAGGACGTATTCTGCTGGCTTAAGGACATGCCCTGCACCTTTTTAAACAATGGCTCATAGGAATCCGCATCCGGATAAACGACTTCGCCGGAACCGCCCAAAGTCCGCAGTGCATACAGGTTGCGGTCGATATTTAACGGGCGGAAAACGTACCCTTCATACTGCATATCTTTTTCCAGCTGCAATTCCAGGAATTGTACGTTGCGCTTTACCTCGCCGTTGGCGATCTCTTCTACTTCGTATTTCATCGTCCCGGTGTCGGTGCCGCGCAGGTTCATATAATAGTCGTCCCCGGTCAGGTAGACGGTTTTGGCATCCCCGTTGACATCCAAACGGACATTTTGGGTCGTCTGGTGCGCCTGGTTGTCCACAATCGAACCTGCTTCGCTGCCGTCCATACCGTATACATATACGTCTACTGGGCAGGAAACCGTAACTTTTTTGCTATATGCCAACAGCGGCTGCGCATAGACCATATAAGTGCCGTCTGAAAAAGCTACATCCTGGTTCCCGATCACTTCCACGACCGTTTTATCTACGAGGACACCGGCTGTCAGCTCATCGCTTAACGACTGCCACTGGAACGTGCTGTGGAGGAACCCTTCGGATGCCTTTCCCATACATTGGATAAAGTTCCCCATATCCGCATAGGAAGCTTTCCCCACCTGGCCGCTTTTTGGCACATCCGATGGGATACCTTCCTTTTCTAACACTTCATAATGCATCGCACCATAAGCCGGATAAAGGTTCCCATCGTTGTCCGGCCTGCCAAGGGCAAGCGTAAACTCAAAGGTTTTCGGCCCATAGGCGGTCGTTACGGAAATATGCGTAATCGCATGTTCGGTACCGGAAGCAAAATTCCCCTGCGGGTCGATGCCTGCTTTCTTACGGATGCGCCCCTTGACCCCGGTGCTGCCGGAATACTGGAAGGTGTTGTCGATTTCAGCCAGCCAGGTAAACAGGCAGCTTTCTACCAGGTCGATCTGGCCTGCCGATAAGTAAGGGCTTAGGGCAGTGTCCAGGGCGAGCGGGTCGCCTTGTTTTAAACGTTCCAGTTCCTGTTTAGCTGTGGTTGCTTCCGGCGGGTTTGGATCGGCGGGTTCCTCTGGCAACGGGGCTTCTTTAAAGTGGAACGTTGCATCTGATAAACGCAATTTCCCGCTTACGCTGTCTGCATCAGCGGCCCCGTCCCCGGTAACCGTGATCTGCTCCCACTGCTCTTTGGTTCCGCCATAATATACATGTTCGATCTTGGTACTGCCAGCGGCCCCTGTGGAAAAAGCACTACCCGCTATCTGGGTGACGCTGGCCGGAATGGTGATGTTTTTTAAATTTCCACAGGATGCAAAGGCGGAAAGGCCGATTTGGGCCGCCCCTTCTGGAACGGTAATTTCGGTAAGGCCGCTGCAAGATTCAAACGCAAAATCCCCTACCTTGGCAACACCGGACGGGACTGCATAAGCGCCGCTTTTTGCCTGCGGGCATCGGATAAGTTCCGCCTTTGATTTTGTAAACAAAACACCGTTTTCCGATACAAAGTTTTGATTTCCTGTGTCTACCAAAATGCCGGTAAGGCTGCCACAGTTTTTAAATGCATCCCCTTTTATCACTGACACGCCAGAAGGAATGGTAATTTTTTTTATATCGGCATTTTCAAACGTACCAGAACCGACCTGTGCCACGCGCTTGCCGCCCAGTTGCGCCGGAATAGCTACTTCTTCTTCGGTACCTTTGTACTTTGTAATCTTAATGGCCCCATCGTCCAGCGTTTCATAATCATAAAAGCGTGCCTGGCTTTGAATCGTACCGTCGCTGCAATGGATGTTTGCATTGAGCAGGTCCTCATTTTCCGTCGTATTGATTTCTATCCCGTTCCACTGCTCTTTCGTGCCGGAATAATACACATCGGTTAAACTGCCGCACTGCTGGAACGCGCCCAGCCGGATACTGGTTACGCTGGCTGGGATGTCAATTTTTTCCAGCAGGATACAGCCACGGAAGGCTTCCCTTCCAATGGACGTTACCCTGCCTGGTAGGCTAAACTCCGCCAGTGCTGCACAGCCGGAAAACGCGGACTCCCCAATGCTGGCAACGTTGTCTGGAAGGCTTGCCCTGGTTAGCCCCATGCAGTTATAAAACGTATTATTTTCGATACTTGTAATACCCGATGGCAGCTCGATTTCCCGCAGGCCGGTACAGCCGGAAAAGGCGGCCCGGCCAATGGTGGCCAGACTGGACGGGAAATTGATTCCTGTCAGGCTAATACAGTTGGAAAATGCGTATTCCCCGATGGCAGTCAATCCGGATGGAAGGCGAACTTCGCGCAGGGCTGTACAGCCGTTGAATGCCCAGCTTTCAATTTCCATTACCCCATCCGGAATGCCGATCTGTGCCAGATTGGTACAGCCCGCAAAGGAATCCTGGCCAATACGGTTTACACCGGATGGGAGGCTTACCCTAGTTAGCCCTGTGCATTCTGCAAAAACGTATGGCTCAATACTTGTAATACCAGACGGAATATGAATATCCTGAAGGCCTACACAGCCATAAAAAGCTGTTTGCCCGATACTGGTTAGACTTTCTGGCAGGCTGATTTCTGATAACCTAGTACAATTACCAAAAGCTTTCTCCCCGATACTTAATACACTTTCTGGTATGTTAATTGTTGCCAGCCTTGAGTCATCTTCAAAAACCGATTCTCCTATACTGGTTACTCGTTTACCATTAATTTCCTCAGGAATATTCACCACTGTACCAATACCTAAATATCCCCTATAGCTGATAATTTCTATTGTGCCATCCTCTAAATCCCGATATTCAAAATCTCTTTCCGGATCCACAACTGGTTCCTCACCATATGTAATCGAAGCATTTAATAAGTATGAATTCCCATTATCCGCCCCATTTAATATCTCAACCGCTTCCCACTGTTGCTGTGTACCATAATAATATACATCCGCCAAATTGATGCATTGCTGAAATGCATATTCTCCAATGCTCATCAAACTGACTGGAAGATCAATATGCCTAAGTCCCGTACAACCTGCAAAAGCACTCCCACCTATACCTGTTATCCCTTCTGGTACCTCAAAGGCTCTTATGCCCGTACAGCCCTCAAAAACACTTCCATTGATACTGCCAATGCCAGCCGGAACTGACATCTCCCCTGTTAGTGCTACACAACCTGCAAAAGCACCCGCACCAATACTTTCCATATTTGCAGGTAGTTCAATCCCCTGCAAATTGGTACAGCCAGAGAAAGCATTTGTCCCAATGCTGGTTACCCTAGCTGGAATGTTAACCCCGGAAAGTCCCGTACAGTCTGAAAAAGCACTGCTGCCAATACTTGTTACGCCAGCCGGGATTTCCACTGCCGTAAGGCTGCTACAGCCGGCAAATAAATACCCTTCTATCCGTGTCAGCCCAGCCGGGATATTGGCTTCCCGCAGGTTGGTGCAGCCGTAAAATGCCCCTTCCCCAATGCTGGTAACGCTGTTTGGGATACTCACCTGCGTCAAGCTGGTACAGCCCCGAAACGTACCGTTTTTAATACTTGTAACCGTCCGCCCGCCAATTGTCCCTGGAACCGCCAGGCTGGATGCCGACCCTGTATAACCGGTAATCTGCACTTGCCCATTGGTTGTTTCATATTCGTAATCCCCAAATACCGCCGCGCGGGCTACCTTTGTATGAACCGGCCAGGCCGCCAGGCCCGCCGCCATACACAGCGCAAGCAAAATGGCCAATGCCCTTTTCTTTTTTAAACCCATAACATAATCCTCCAAACTTCCAGGCCGCTACTCGACAATAAAGCTTCCGCCATCCGGCAGGATCGCCCGGTTTCCGCCGGTATTGCCTGACGGTGGCTGGGCGCTTCCGCCTGCATTGCCGCCGCTTCCGTTTCCACTGGTATTGCCGCCAGGCCTGGTTCCGCCTGTGCCGCCCGTGCCGCCGCTTCCGGCTCCGCCTGTGTTGCCGCCTGTGCCGCCTGTAGTGCCGCCACTTCCAGCTCCGCCGCCCGTAGTGCCGCCAGATCCCGTGCCTGCACTACCGCCCGTGCCAGTTCCACTGCCTGTGCCGCCCGTAGTGCCGCCAGATCCCGTACCTGTACTGCCGCCCGTGCCAGTTCCACTGCCGCCCGTACCTGCGCCAGCCCCTGTGGCTGCGCCGCCTGTATAGCCGCCAGATCCTGCGCCTGCGCTGCCCGTATTGCCGCCCGTGCCTGTACTGCCGCCCGTGCCAGTTCCACTGCCGCCCGTACCTGCGCCAGCCCCGCTGCCTGTACCCTGCTGCACCGGCTCTTTTCCAAGGCTGACCGTAACCGTCACCTGGCTGCCTTTCTCCGCTTTCGCATCCGCCTTTACACTCTGCTGCAAAACAAGCCCTGCCGCCGCCTGGTCACTGTAAGCGGTTGCAACCTTTGCGGTAAGCCCTGCCTTTTGCAGCTTTTTCAATGCCTGGTCCTTGGTCAGATAAACCAGTTCCGGTACCTGTACCATCTCCGGCCCCTTGCTGATTACAAGGCTGATTGGCTCATTCGTACGTACCTGTTCCACGGCTTTCGGGCTTTGGCTGATAATCTTGCCTTTTTTCACTTTTGTGCTGTATTTATTTTTCACTTCACCCAGCGAATAAGTAAATCCATGTTCCTCCTTTAATTTGCCCAGCCGTTTCATAGCCTGTTCCTTCGTAATGCCGGTAAGGTCTGGCACATTTAAAAGGGCCGTTTCTTCCGATAAACTGCCTAACGAAATGGACAGGGAAATTTCCGTCTGGACAGGGATGCGCTCTTCCGCAGGGATACTTTGTGTAATGACCCTGCCTTTTTGCACGACATCGCTGTATTCTTCACTGATGCCGCCTTTGCCACAGACCAGGTTTTGCCCGGCGATCAGCTGTTTTGCTTCTTCCTTGGTCAAACCGGCCAGATCGGGCATCATGACTTCTTCCTGCCCGCCGCTCATAATTACCTGGATCGTTTCTTCTGCTTCCGCCACTGCGCCGTCCCTTGGCTTTTGGCTTAAGATTTTATTTTTTTCAATCCGTTCGCTATAATTCATGCCGCTAATAATCAGGTTTAAATCCTTTTCTTTTAATAACGCCTGCGCCTGTTCATAGCCCATTCCAGAAACATTTGGGACATAGCGCTGGGTACCGCTTAGTGCCGCCATACCGTCTGCGCTTGCGATTTCTTTTTTGGTAAATCCAAGGTTTCCCGTTGCAAACAGCCCGATACAGACGCATACCAGCACGCCGGCGGCTGCGGCTGTTAATTTCATCCAAAGCGGCAGTTTCCAGTTTAATTTTTTATCTGTTTTTTCTATAATACGTTCGACATCTTCGGTACCCTGCAGCGCCATGTAAAAAGCCCCTGCATCCTGGATCCGGTATTCTTTGCGGACATTTAGGCTGTTCATAATGGCATTTTCCATATTTGCATCAATTTCAATGCCCAATTCAGACGGCGGCTTGACATGGTCTTCCGCAAGCCTTTGAATCGATTCTTCCGGCCGTTTGCCGGTAATCATACAGTAAAGCGTCGCGCCAAGGGCATAGACGTCCGTCCAGGGGCCCTGCTCGCCGCGGCTGCGGTACTGTTCTTCCGGTGCAAAACCGGGCTTTAGGATAACGGACAAGCTTTTGGACTGCACCGCTGTCGCATATCTGGCGGCGCCAAAATCCAGGATCTTGACCTTGCCTGCCTTTGTAATAAAAATATTATCCGGCGCAATATCGCGGTGGATAATCCCTTCTTTGTGTACGGCAGACAAGCCCTGTAAGACAGAAAGTGCGATCGAGCGTGCCTGGCTGACGGAAATCCGTTTGCGTTTGCGCAGCACTTCCTTTACCGTTGCACCGTCCAGATACTCCATGACGATATACCCGCTTCCGTTTTCCTCAAAACAGTCGTAAATATCCACGGTTTCTGCAACCGTATTAAATTTGGCCAGCCGCCTTGCCTCGTATAAAAAGCTTTCCAGGCCCGCCTGGAACTGCTCCGCGGCCTCCCCCGAAAACACGGTTACCCGTCTTGAACCATAGCTGCGGGTTGCAAAATCGCTGGGCAGGTATTCTTTCACCGCCACCTTGCGGTGCAGCACCCCATCCCATCCGATATAAGTAACGCCAAAGCCGCCGTAGCCAAGCACCCGCCCTACCAGGAATTTCTCCTTTAGCACTGTGCCCGGCAGCAAATAATACGCTTCTTTTACATCTGTCCCTTTCTGGTACCCGCAGTAGCGGCAAATCCGTTCATCCTGTGCGATCTCTGCCATACAGCCCATACATCTTGCCATATCCTGCCACCCCCTGTTTTCCTTGCTGCTGATTTGGCGCCCGGCCTTATCCAGCCTGTTTTCACAGACGGCCTTGCACCGTAAACACTGCTATATTTGATTGTTGCTGGTATTTACCGCCCCTGGTTTTGCTTACGCCTTCGGATCAGTTCTTCCCAGCTGAAATGCTCCCCACAGCACGGGAAAAACATTAAGCTGGCATTCCCCAGCGTTATAATATCATGCTGCTTAATCCAAATCGGGCGTGTAACCGCATTGCGGTTTACATAAAACGGCCGCCCGGACAGCCCCGGTTCTACCGCAAACCGCCGCTGTTTCGGCACATAATAAACCGCGGCATGCTTTTCCATTGCAATACCTTCATCCCCATGCAGCGCAATTTCCATCTCCGAAGACCTGCCGATAAAATTTTTGCCCAGCCGGACGGTAAAGCTGTTTCCAATGTCCATCCCCTGTATACATAACAGCCACCCCACAACCGGTTTCAGCCCCTGCTTGCGCACCGGTTTTTGCGGCTTTTGCGGCATGGCAGCCGTGGCTGGACTGTCGTCAAACACGCCCGCACCTGCCGATTTCTGGCCTGGCGGGGTACGTGGCATGGCAGCCGTTACCGGGCCGTCGTCAAAGATACCCGCACCTGCCGGTTTCCTGCCTGGCGGGGTATGCGGCATGGCAGCCGTTACCGGATCGTCGTCAAAAATACCCCCGCCTGCCGGCCTCCTGCCCGATAAGCCCCCAGCCAGCGCAGCCGTGGCCGGATCGTCGTCAAATGCCCCCGCACCTGCCGGCCTCCTGCCTGATGGGGTACGCGGCAGCGCTACGGTTACCGAATCCTCATCCGCATAATCGCCATAGGACGGTGCAGGCGCCTGCATAAAAGGCTGCCGGCCTGCGCCCATACACTCCGGGCATTCTTTATAGATTTCACCGTCATAATAGTGCCCGTTATTGCATCTTTTTAAAATCATGTCTAATTCTCCATTGTAATGCGCAAAATGACTACTGAAGTGTTATCCTGTTTTTTCCGCCCCTTAACAGCCGCAGTCAAAGCCTGCGCCGCCTGCTGCATATCCTGCCCGTTCCTTCTTACAATCGCAAGGATTTCTTCTTCACTCAGGCTGCGGTACAGCCCGTCGCTGGCCAGCAGGATAACATCCCCGTCCGCCAGCGGATATGCCTTCGTACTAATATCCATCTGCGACAGGCTTCCTATGCCCAAATAACTGGTTAGGGCTTCCGCACGGTACTCTTCCGCCGCATACTCCTGCGCCGTCAGCTTACCCTGGCGCAGCATCGTATTTAGCTGCATTCTATAATTATGTTCTACATTCAGCGACAAGATCTCCTGCCCCCGGATAAAATACAACTTGCTGTCGCCGACCGAAAGCCAATACAGCTCCTTCTTACGCACAACCGCCGCTACAATCGTCGTACCCGCCTGAAGCCTGCTGCCATCCATCGCTTCCTGCCGGTATACTTTTTCATCCGCACTGATTGCCTCCCTACGGAAAAAGGCCGGTATATCCGAAACATCCTGCTGCGCAAACCACGCATCGGCCAAACTCTCCAAAGCAACGCGGCTAGCCACCTCACCGCCAGACAGGCCGCCCATACCATCACAGACAATCCCCAGCGCATATCCATCCGACGCATACCCAAACACCGAATCCTGCTGCGACTTCCTGCTTCCAATAATACTAGCCGTCCCAATTTCCACCGCACTCCGCTTGCCCGCAAGCTGCTGGGTCGTAACCTCCAATTCCGGATACGGCACCGCACCCAGCATCCCATCCGCCAACGGCACAGTAGCAATCATCTCTTGCGCATACAACCCATCCACCGGTATCCTGGCATCCGCCAAAGCCGTCCCCTGCATCCGCCCTTTCCTCTTCCTATCCGCCTTCTTTTTCCCTAACACAAAAGCCCCACCATCCTGCTAAACCACTTCCTTCGCCAAAGTTTCCAATTTCCCTTTTTATCCACTATTTCCCGCTTATCCTTCCATCCAAACCAAACTTTCTCCCAAACGAACCTCCTCCTGCCCGCATCTCGCCTCAGCTAAAACCCCCATACACTGCTACAAAAAAACATCCGCACCCAGAAGCTGGGGCTTCCCTGCTATGCCTGCGGAGAAATGCTGGAACCTCTTAGCATTCTGCCGCTGTCAGAATTTCCTGGCATGGATGCCAGGAAAAGGGGATTGCCGCCACGGACGGCGGGTCAATCCCCGGTCCGTCCGGTACCAATAACCTTGGCACAGAATGCTTAGAGGTTCCTGCATTTCGCAGCGGCATAGCAGGGAAGCCCCAGCTTCTGGATGCAGCGTCCGGGAGGCCACCTCCCCCCCCCTCTACTTAATGGACAGCATATAACTCTTGCTCCACTTCCCATAATAAGCCTTCTTGCCAACCTTCTTAAACGTCCGCACCCGGATATACAGCTTATCCTTACTGACATCCAAATATTTCAAATTCATAAAATGATCCTTCCCTTCTTTCTCCCCATTCGTACTATTCGTATAATTCTTATTATAAGCCACATTATACTGGAACCCATCCACCGTCCGGTCTTTTTTCCATTCCAAATATACACTGGACACTTTCCCAAGTTCATTCCTTCCAAGCTTAATCCTTGTCACCTGCACCTGTTTCGGGACAACCGTCAAAGGCAGCTTCAACGCCGTCTTGCCATACTCATCCACCGGCGAATCCGAAGCAGTAATCGTAACCGTTGCTTTCCCATATTTTTTAGCTTTCAGCTTTCCCGACGCACTCACCGACAGTATCTTGGAATTACTGCTCTTATAAGAAATCCGCGACGCCGCCCCATTGCTTTTTGCCTTTAACTTTACGGTAGCCCCATACACCAGCTGCCCGTTTTCAATGCTCCCTTTGTTATAGGTAATCGTCTGGTTCTTTTTCTTTTTGGAAAACCAGATACGGCTGCTTTCCACCGTAGTACGCCCATCGCTAACCGCACAGTACAAATACAGCCCGTCCGGCACATCGTCTGCTTTTAAATCAATATAGAGCGCTTTGCCCTGCCATACGATGGACTTATAATCCGACTCGCTGATCGGGTGGCCGCTTCCGGTATCGGAAGGGGCATAGTACCACTGGTAGTCGTAATCACTGGTAAGCCCGCCTTGCGCTTCCACATCAAAAGCTGCGACATTCTGGCTGCGCTGCATATTTGGCGCACTGACCGTCAGTGGCTTTGCAGCCGCTTCCCCGCCGCCGGAACCGCTGGATGCATCGTCCGCCCGCTGCCAGGCGCCGGAATCCAGGCTGATATGCAGCACTGGGACGACTGCCCGGTATTTGTTTTCCACCAGGCCATACAGGGAAAAGGATCCGGTATTGCCCATTAACGCCGCATACCGGTTCGCGTCCGCCTCTCCTGCGGCCGGGTTGCGCAGCCACCACCAGCAGCACTGGTCCCCAGGCCCCTGCTCCTGCCCGCCTAAACGTGCGCCCATTGCATAGGCATAATCGCTGGCCATAATCTGGCGGCATGGGGACGGGTTTTGGATGGCTGCCGGGAACCCATACGCCTGGTTGGATACTTCTGCCATTGACAGGATATAGACATAATCCTGCGTGGCGCTGCCTTTTGTGTCCGCCTGCGCACCATCCGCGGCAAGAAGCTGCATAACGGATGCCTGCCCCTGTGCATAAGCGGTATTATCGACTTCCTGGCGTACCACTGCATCCCGCTCATTGCTGTCAAAGGCTGTGCGGTAAAATGCCCCGTTTAGCCATTTGCGCAAGGAACAGTCTGCCCAGGTGACCGCCGCCCCCATTTCATGGTAGCTTTGGCAGTCTAACCCTTTATCGGCCAGCACATACAGCGTTTTACCATCATTGGCCAGCACCCGCCATTTGATCCGCTCCCATTTAAAATACCGGTAGGCGCTGTCCCCAAACTGTTCGTCGTTATTGGTATCTGCCGCGCGGATACGGCGGTATTTGACCCCATCTACCCATGCATCCCCATAACTGTCGTACGAAGCGCCGGTTACCGCCGGTGTCAGGGCATCCCCGGTTACCTCTGCCTGCGGGTAGCTGCCAAAATAAAGGTTGGTATAGCTGACCTGTGTCCCTTCTTCGTTGTACTTTGGCCCTTGCGGGCCGGCAGCGCTGGAACCGGATGCCGCTGCTTTTGCCTGGATGCCGGATGCCGCTGCCGCATAGCCTATCTGCAGCAGGCTGGCCGCTGCAAAAAAAGCTGCCAGCAGGCATACGGCCCCTTTTTTCCTATCCTTTTTTATTTTTCTATCCATAATAATTGCCTGCCTCCTGGTCGACGCCGTTTCCTATTCCTGTACGAGGAACGCTTCGTCGGACATGGTAATCTCATCCCCGCCATTTAGCTTGACTGCCTGCCCTGGCACGACTTTGGTGCCGTTGACGCAGGTGCCATTTAGCGAATTGAGGTCGTCGATGTACCAGCCGCCATTTTCTTCAAACAGCATCGCATGTTTCCTGCTGACCGTCTGGTTGTCTGCAATGCAAAAATCCGCCAGCGTCTGGCTTTTCCCGATAATAAACTGGTTTTTATTTAACACAACCGTCTGCCCAGTCTTTTGCCGTATCATCCGAAGGCGCCTGCCTGCCGGCGGTACGACTGGCTGGCGGTAGCTTTCTTGGCCATGCTGGCCCTGGTAACCGGCTGCCTGCTGCGGCGCCTGCCGGCCTGGCCCTGGGTAAGCGGCGTTTTGCTGCGGCGCGCGCCCCGGATAGCCGGCATTGCCGGACGGCTGGCGCATACCCGCCTGTGATGCAGCGCTTTGTATAGCGGGCTGCATCCGCTGCAGCTCCATCCATTTCTTTTCCCGTGCATTTTTAACCGCCAGCACCAGCATCCAGATAAACAACAGCAAGTCGCAAGGCGCCAGCACCATGATGGCAATTGTAATCGGCTCTGTCTTTGGCACCAGCCCGTCCCTGGCTGCGGCAAGCATATTAAAAGCATTGGTTAGATCCGATACGCTTGGCTCTTCCAGGGTACGTACCTCTTCTACCTGTTCCAACGCCTGTTCCAAAGCTTCCATCGTCGCCCTTTTATAGCCGCCTGCTTCCTGTAAGCCGGCGCACTCCTGGTAGATGCCTTCTAACTGCACAAAAGCCGCGTCAATGGCCCTGCTGCCATAATAAATCGAAAAATTGTCTAAAACCGCACAGATTTCATTAATTGGCAGCGCATAGGCAATCCCGGTATCGTCTTCCTGCGATTTCTTGCAGTTTAAGCCGACGACATACCCGTCCGCATCCAGCAGCGGGCCGCCTTCGCAGCCAGGCACCACCGGGGCGGAATGGGCCAGGTAGACGCCGCCTTCCAAGTATGCCTCCGCCTGTGTAATTGCCCCCTGGATGGCGCGTACATCCATCTCAGAGTAGTGGAGCGCATCGTCCCCGGTACCTGCATCTTTTGGGAACCCGTATGCATAGACCACGTCATTGGCTGCAATACCCGCACTGTCGCCTAATTTTAATGATTCTTTTTGGCTGACCACATTTGCGGCGGACAGCACACAATAATCTTTTTCTGCACTTTTTACCACGACCTCTGCTGCTGCCGCCACATCCCCGGTTACGATAACCCGGATTGAATTTGTTATCTGCGTATTTTCCGTATCAATTTTATTTTTCTTACAAAATTTTTTTATTTTCTGCGGTGTATTGGACACAGTGCTGCAATTGGTAACGATATAGGTGGCACTTTCCTTATTAGCAATGAGAAACCCGCTGCCTGACTTCATCTTCCAAAATTTTCCCTTTGCATCCACATATCCGCTCTCTACCTCGATAATCCCGGCTTCCGCCCGCCCGGCCCCGCTGCCAGGGGCATTTGCTGCCTGCGGGCCGGGTGCCGCTGTATCCGGCGCCATTGTACCTGGTGCTGGCGCCGCTGCGTCTGGCGCCATTGTACCCGGCGCTGCCGCCCCTGGCGCCGCAGTGCCTGCTGCCTGTGTATCCCCCAGGCCTGCTGCCTGTACCTGGCCAGCCATGCCGGTGCACAATAATACAAGCGCCGCAGCCCATATCCGAATGCCTGATTTTATTTTATTTGCCATCTTACGCTTCCCCATAACCGCCACAATAAGACGCTTTTGCAAGCGTCCTATTGTAGTAGTCTTATATGAAATTATGAGATTACATCTTCCCTTAAAGAACTGCTCAGTTCCCTGTTCCGGTTTTCTGTACGTTCGTACTCGCCTGCCATTGCATTTAAATCAGTAACATGTTCACGAATCATCCTTACCATCTTATTAATGTCATCCTGGAGTGCATTGAATTTCCTTTTATATGCATCTGCTGCCTCGCCGCTCCATACACAGCCGGACAATTGATTAATAATATTGGTCATATTCTGTGTCGCCCTCTGGATGTTCTGGCCTGTGCTCTGAAAGTTCTGTGCTGTACTTCTCAATCTGGCTGGTTCTACCTTTATTATTCCTGTCATTTCTTTTTCCTCTCTTTCTTGATACAATGCTACAAACTGTCTAAACCGGCTATACGGTCCTAATTCGTTTACTGCTTATAGTAAAAATTATTCTACCACACAGCTATACTACCTTAATAAACCCTTGTTTCTCCTACGCTAACATTTCTTCTTTCTGTTTGCTCGTAGTTCCTGGCGATTTCGTCCAATTTTCTAACATAATCTTCCACTGCATTGTAGAATTCCTGCATCTGCTGTATGTCATGGTTAAACGCCCGATCAAATGCCTGCTTTGCATCGCCATCCCACATCCCGTCCAGGGCATGTTTCTGATTCCTAAGATTATTAAGATCAGTTGTGAAGCTCCTGTTGCTTGACCGCAGATCACTTGCCTTTTGCCTTAAAGATGATGGTGTTACTGTAAATTGACTTGCCATGTTACATGACCTCCTTATAAAATTTTTATTTATCTTGAAATGTATGTAGTACATTTAAGATGCTTTCTGAAATACTGCTTTTCTATCATGGGCTACCCTTTTATCGGGTGGCCACCCTTTCTATATTGAAATTATGCCCGCGGAATGTGGGCCTGCATTGCATGGTATAAACACACCTTTTAAAGCCGCTCCGTTGCAATCTCGTAATTCCTTTTTTCCGCCTCGTATATATTCTGCGCCATCTGGCGCAGGACCTGCGCGGTATGGTTGATGCTTTCCGCCGCATACCCGATATTTGTGCGGACAATATTCCCTTTTTTGCAAAACAAAACCGCGTTTTCGCCTTTCCAGTTTGCCGCAACCCCCCGCAGGCATTCCTGGAGGCTGCCGTTTGCCAGCAGTTCCAGCTCCCTTGCGGCCTGCTCTAAGGCTTCCGCCTGCCTGAGCGCATTCTGAAAATCCATTTCTATCGTATCCATTGCCTGTGCCATATGCCTGCCCCTTACCCTTTTCTTTATAAAATCGCATCATCCGGCAGGGAATTTACCAGGCTGGCCGCTTTTTCCTCGGCATCGATATAGATGCCTGCCATCTCCAATAAATGGGGCGGATGGGCTTTCAGCCTGCGCAGTGCCTCCTGGACCTCCTGTTTTGCCTCTTCCAAAAGCCTATGCCTATAGTCTGCGGCCTCCCCTTCCCAGTAATGCCTGGATGCGCGGGCCGTTTCATACAGCCTGGCCCAGTCCCTTTCGGCTGCTGCGATCTGGGCTTCTACCTGGACAGCCGCACGCTTTAGTTCATCCGGGGATACCGTTAACCGGACATCCGCCATTTTCCATCCCTCCTGCCATAAACTGAAAATCCAGCGGAACCTGTTTTGCAGCCGCCAGGCTATACTTCAATATCTGCAACCAAAGACCCGATCTTCCTGTCGCACTGCTCATATTGCTCCTTTGCATTCCTGTCATAGCTGCAAATATCTTCCACGCCTCTGACTGCGGCTGCAACCATACGCAGGTCGCCCCAAATTGCCTTGTGGAATGCTTCTTTGCTTGGGCCTTCCCACATACGTTCCAATGCGGAAATGCTTTGTTCCATATCCGCCAGTTCCTTTGCCATACTCTGCATGTAGCCCTGGATGCGTCCGGCTTCCGTCCCCAGCCTATCCGTATGGACTTTTATCCTGTCTGCCATAGCATCCCTTTCCTATCCCGGCCACGTAACAGTTCAGATAACCACACCATTTACTTTAGGGTGACCGGGATCCGCGCCATTTCCGGCAGGCTGACTGCCTGGAGCGTTTCCTGATAACGGTTGGTATCCGGCTCCGCGGCCTGTATAATCGAAACTTCCGTTTTCTCATACAGATAGCCTGCCTGTTCCAATACTGCTGCCAGGTCTTTGCACAAACCTGCCTGTTTCCTTAAAAATTCTGACTGCGCCTTTATCTTTTGTTCCAGCGGCTTGCTGTAGCGGCTTTTACCTACCTCATCCAGCCGTGTGATATAGCCTGAAAGCTTTTGTCCGCACTGCTCCAGCCCGCCTGCCAGGCGCCTTAACTGCTTTAACTGTACCTCAGCTTCCATTTGCCTATCCTCCCTGACAGCTTTTGCAAGCCAGTGCCTGATACGTTGCCTGTTTGGTACGTTTTGGGCTTTTCTTTGGCTTGCCGCCCCTGTTGATGTTACTATACCAGGATCTTCCACCACCGGCGCCGTTTTGTATTATTTGACCTGTTTGTATGTCTAAACGGCATATTTGGTATGGAAAACCTATACAAAGATCATCCGGCTCCCGTCGTGGATGCCATTGGCATAAAGGCTTAAGCTATGGTCTAACAGGGTACCGGTATCCATCGAATACAAAATAAAATCTGAGATCTGCCCCGGCTTTTTTTCTTTGACTTTTTTGGAGATCATTTCGCTGACCTCCTCCATCACCTGTGACACCGGCACATTTTCATCCAGCATAAAATCATAATCCGCATCGACTGCGGGTATATAAATATCCGTTAAAATCATTGCTGCCCCTTCCTTTTATTGTTTTCCAGGATCCGCCAACATGCCACTGGCATTTACCGTAGCCCCTGCCAGGCGCCGGACAGCTCCATAATCCTGCCCCCTAGTTCTTCCCGCCCAAAACGCAGGCGCCGGCTGATGCCTTCCTCCCATACCATGCT
Source organism: uncultured Eubacterium sp. (assembly GCA_947089855.1). Classification (GTDB taxonomy): domain Bacteria; phylum Bacillota; class Clostridia; order Lachnospirales; family Lachnospiraceae; genus Eubacterium_J. The sequence goes on along the minus strand of CAMUML010000008.1, from coordinate 26,696 downwards.
GACTGTGCGCAGCCCATCCTTTTGGATGCGCACTTTCTGATAAAGGCTTCCATTTTCACTGTTGCGGCAGCTTAACCTGCAGCACTCGCCCTCTTCCAAGCGGTTACACTCTTCTTCCAGCAGGCTGGCCCAGGCGGCAGTAGATAGCTGCGCCAATCCAACTGTCCTGCCCTCCCGCTGGCTTTTGTGCGTCATAATTACTTCCGAAGCGGACAGGTAGCAGCAGCGGATGGGGGCTGCCATACCCTCCATCTGCACGGCCACGCAGCCCCGCTTTTCCAGCATCGCCGAAAGCATCCCGGAATATGGCTGGCGGACAGCCACCCCGGCCCCTTCCCAGTCGACAATGCCATTTTGGTACATATCAGCCAGTACCCCGTTGACCGCCTGCGGGCATTCCCACACACGGCACGCACTATCGCCCGCTCCAGAAAACAGGCCGTACCACTGTTTTTGCCCAAGCCCGGCAAGCAGCAGCTTTAACGCATCTTCTTTGATATAATACACTTCATAACAGCCCTTGGCCGTGCCCCCACTGCACCGATGTCCCATGTATGCACTCCTTCACTGCTGATTTATAGCTGCGGGACAGCGGGACCATAATGCCGTGTTCCAGATAGACGGTATTTTCGGACAGCCGTACCCGCTCCAAATGCTGCCTGTTAAATGCAAAGCTCCTATGGCAGCGTACAAATATATCCGGCAGCTGCGCCAGCATCTGTTCCATTGAGCCATATTTGCTGTATTCTTTATTTTTCACCCGGATAAACAGCTTACGTTCCCGCACTTCAATATAATAGATCTGGGCAAACGGGATAATCGTCCTGCCCTCACGGTTTTCAATTACCAGGCAGTCGTTCTCCGCTCCATCTTCCTGTTCCCGCCCTGCCAGGCAGCTCCTTAAAAACCCTTGCAGCACCTGCCTCCTTTGCTGTTCCTGATAAGGGTACAGCAGCAGGGAAGCAGCCCGCACATCCGGCGTCAAATATTCCATTGGGGAAATAGAGGCGTCCGCGACCAGCAGCAGCTCTGCCTGTGTATAAAGTTTGCGGATGGCGCGCAGCAATGCGATCTCTTCCTGTCCGGTCACGCTGATGCAGGCCCAGTCTAGCAGCGCGCCTTCCTCCAAAAATTTCCGGACCATATCCAGCGCACAAAAACAGTGGAGCGTTAATTGTTCTTCCGACAGGTATGCAAAGAGGTCTTTTGCCGTTTTCCCAAAAGACTCTGCTTCCCTGCGCTTGGTACCGTATACGATCATTGTAACCAAAACATGCTACCTCCTGGCTAATGGCACAGCAACCTTAGCAGTCTCTTCTTTGGACGTAACCTCCGGCAGATACCCAATACCTGGCGGCAGGGCTTTGGTCTGTTCTGAATAGGAAATGTATTCAAAATTCAGCACCCGGTTCTCCGCCGTATTGCCTCCAAAATGGATGCCTGTTTTATATCCGGTAAACGCATCGTAGACTTCATCGCCAAAGACGTCCTGATGGTCTTTTAATGAAACCGCACTGAAAAAATAGATATTGTGCAGGCTTCCTTTTTCCAGGATATTTTTCAAAAACCCTTTCATATCGTACTGTGAATCGTTTACCAAAGTAACGAGCGATTTTAAATCGGCAATAAAGATAAAATACGGCTCGTACCTGGAGAGCCCTTCATAGATTTCCTCTTCTTCGCAGTCCTTTGCCTGCAGCTCATGCTTTTTCTGGTTGCGTTCTTTAAAGACTGGCAAAAGCCGGGCGAAAAATTCATACAGGCCCTTGTCGGTATCAATATAATCCGCGTCCGCCGACGCATAGGCATGCAGGTCGTGGGAACCGTTGTCGATAATGCAAACCTTGCCCTCTTTTTCCAGTGCAGCCTGCAGGCATACTTTTAAGAAGTTTGTTTTGCCGCAGCGCGAAGCCCCATAGGCCACGTAACAGTACATCCGGCGCAGGTTGATACTGTAAACCTGTGCATTGGCCATATCATAGCCGACCGGAAGCTTTGTTTGGTCCAAAAGCTGCTTTTGATAATCTTCCAGCATATGGAACTGCGACCATACCGGCTTTTTCGGGATCTGCGGCACTGGCCTTGCCGGTTTGCCGGTCCATGCCTGTTTCATTGCTTCGCATTCCGCACGGATCAGCTCCATGCGTTCGTAATCGTTTTCCGCTTTAACAGCAAGCGCCGTCTGGAATTCTAAGATGCGGCCTTCGTAATCGGCCAGTCCCCTGCCCTTTATCCCGCTTTCCGGCAAGACTTCAATCTGGTTGGTATGCATCAGGTCGACGTATTCGTATTTCTCCTGCAGCTGGATACACAAAGACAGCGTGATGTTTTCGCATACACGTGAACTGACATCGTTCATACTAATGCCATTGCCGGATACAATCAGGAAAATGCCCTGGCTGACGCCTTCTTTGGACAGTGTGACCATCATATCTTCGTATGCTTCGTCCGTCTTTTCCCGAAACGATGCATAGTTGTCTACAAAGATCAGGATGGCTGGCATCGTTACCCCATTTTTTTGCACATACTGGCTGTAATTGCCTCCACGCAGCAATGTTTTGCGTTCCTGCAGGATACTGCCGATCATATTAAAAAACTTGCTGATCTTATCCAGATCCGTTTCATACATCACACCGCCCACATGCGGCGCTTCTTCAAAGGCGCCCATCATCTTGCTGCTAAAATCCAGCGCATAGATGGCAACCATATCCGGCGTATAACGGTGCGTAATGGCATATGCTATGGTCTGCATCATCGTGCTTTTGCCGCTGACAATACTGCCAAAGACTGCCAGATGGCCTGTTTTGGCAAAGTCCAAAAATAGCGGCATCTGGTTTTGGTTGGCCGGGTCGTCGAACTTCCCAAGCACAATTTCCAGGCTCCATCCCCCGCTTTGCGCCGGCCATGCCCCGTCCCCATAACAATGGCTGGTATATTCCGGGAATTCCTGCAGGTAAATATGCTCCGGCAGCACTGGCATCCAAAGCTGCATATGGTAGTGGTAGCCGCACTCCTGCGCCATCTTGGCCAAATACTCTTTGACCGCATCCAGCTGGGTCTTTTCTTTTTTCTGCGGCAGCTTTACCTTGCCGGATACGGACTGCTCCATTAACTCCGTAAGCACCGCCTGCCGGCCTGGCTTTTGGGCCTGTACCTTTTTATACAGCAGCAAAAAGTCGCACAGCCTGTCGGTATTGTACCGGCTCACCGGGTAATCCAGCTTTTCAAACCACATGGCTTTATACATCGCATGTACGAGCCGCCCCAGCTGCTGTTTGTTTTTGCACTCTTCCAATGTGGTTTTTGCCGCTTTCTGTGCCAGGTCCATGCACTTTGCAAGCTGCTCCATCCACAGGTATTCCACTTTCTGCTTCTGCGAGAGTTTTGCGGAATTGCCGGTCATTTCTACGGTACCGTTTAACGACAGCATTTTTGCGATCTCGGTATTGCCCATATTTACATTTTCTTCATAGGCGGCGCCGCTGTAGCCGGACTGGAACAGTTCGTATACTTCGTCGTTGCCCACCTGCAAGTAGCAGCGCCCGGCCTGTGTAATATAGGCTGCGTCCGGCTTATGCAGCATATCGTTGCTGTCCTGCCTGTCCTGTACACGCAGGCATAGGCGGAACTTGGAATTGCTCCAGATATTGTCGTCTACCGTACCGCTTGGCTTTTGGGTTGCAAGGATCATATGTACGCCCAGGCTCCGGCCAACCTGTGCAACCGAAATCAGTTCCCGCATAAAATCCGGTTCTTCCCGCTTTAACTCTGCAAATTCGTCGATAATGATAAACAGGTGCGGCACCGGGAGCGCAGCTTCGCCGTTTTTATAAAGCTTTGTATATAGGTTGATATTATTGACGCCGTGTTCGGTAAATACCCGCTGCCTTCTGCGGTTTTCACTCTTTATCGAAATCATGGCGCGTTTGACCTGGTTGCCGGACAGGTTGGAAATCTGGCCGACCATATGCGGCAGCCCGTCAAACAGGTTTGCCATACCGCCGCCCTTATAGTCAATAATGAAAAACCCAATATCGTCCGGGCTGTAATTGACAGCCAAAGACAGCATATAGGTCTGGAGCGTTTCCGATTTTCCGGAACCGGTCGTACCCGCAACTAACCCATGCGGCCCGTGGTATTTTTCATGCACATCCAGATAGCAAGGCATCCCGCCTGCCTTGGCGCCGACCATTCCTTTGATATTGTCGTAAGTCCGGTTTTTGGCCCACAGCTCCCGGACCGGAATCTCCTGCGGCCTGGATACGCCCAGCATTTCAAAAAACGTCAGGGAGTTTGGGATTTCCCCGCCCTTTTCCATCTCCTGCACCTGCAAGGTTGCAAGGTGCCTGGAAAACCGTTCCAGCTGGAAGCTGTCGATCTGGTCGTATTGGATCTTCTGCCCTTTTTCTTCGCCCAGCACGACATCATACATGCCCTGGAACCGGGCCGTGTTTTCAATAATAAAATCACAGGCGTTCGGCAGGTCTTCATAGCGTTCGGACAAAATAAATGCGGTTAAGCCCGCTGCCGGGTCTTTGTCAAAAATATACCGGGCGACCAGTTCGCCTTCCAGCATACGCAGGTCGGAAATAAACAAGACGTAATAAGGCTTTGGAAGCTGCTGCTGCTCCCTTACCCCCATTTCGCGCGCTTCCTCCAGCCTGGTACGGAACACTTTCGCCAGTTCATAGAATACGTCGCTGGCCTGCTCTGCGCTGGACGCGCAAAACCGGGTCTTTTTATCTTCCGACCATACATGCGGCAGCCATTTGGCAAACTCCCACTCCTTTTCTTCATTGGACGCTTCGTTGTCATAGAAAAACCCCAGCTTGACCTCCGTGTAGCAGTTATTTGCCGCAATCTGCGCCGTCAGCAGCTTGGCCAGTTCAATCGACCCCGCCTTTTGCGGGCCGCCCACGATACCGATCAGCTTATGCGCCGCCAGATCTACCACCACCGGCACATCATACAACACATCGTAATTTTCCTTAATAAAACGCGGCTTTTCCGCCAGTTCGTCCTTATAGACCGAAAACTTTTCCTTTGGCGCCTGTATTGAGATCTGGAACGGGACATTGCCCATGCCTAGCCGCTGCGTCAAATAATCCGCATGTGTAGTATTGCGGTTCCACAACAGCCCCCTGCCCTCATCATAAGACAGGCAGGCAGCGGCATCCGGATACATATCAAACAAGCTGCGGGAAGCATTTTCATACCGCTGCTTAATCTCGTCCGTCTTTTTTAACAGGTACTCGCTGTAGCTGTCAAACCGCACCTTGCCTTTTTCTGCCTCTTCCTTTTTCTGGTGGCGGATATTCTGGAGCGCCCAAAAGACCCCAAGCACCGCGGAAGAAACAGACATCATAACGCCCGCATACATAGACAACGAGCCATTTGCAGACGAAGGGGACACCATCAGCATACTGCCCGCGATCATTGGCAGCGTCATTGTAAACGACGGGCCAATCGTAAGCAGCAGCGGCTGCGGCTTTTCCTTTTCCTGCTCTGGCGGCGCTTCAATCTCCACTTCCCCTTCCGTCACTTCATGGAATGTACGTGGGGAACGGTGGTAGACCGTTTTGCCATGCGAGTAGCGCACCGGCTCCCCGGCCCGGCCCGGCGCCGTCCCCTGCTTTGGCATACTTTTTAACTTCTGCGTATTTACCTTTGCTTTGCTGCCCGTTGTATCCACAGCCAGAAATGCCCCCAGATAGATCATGCGCAGCCCCATAATATCGATACATGCGCCTGGGCTTAACAGACGTTCCTTTTCAATCCGGTAAGAATTCACGTAGGTGCCGTTTAAGCTGTTATTCATAATCTTAAACCCCGCCCCTTCGCGCACGATTGCCGCATGCCTGCGGGAAACTAGCTTCATATAGTCATAACAAATATCATTGTCCGATTTCTCGCCAATTGTAATCTGGCTTACGCCTGCCAGGGAAAATTTTTCATATGCATGGAACAAGGAATCTACGAATTTTACGATTAATATAATTTCCTTTTCATTATCAATGTATAGATTTAGGACATCTTTATCAGCCAGCCCATACCCTTCGTATGCAGTCGTGTCCTTTTGGATCCGGTAGCCCCTGCTGCGTTTAAAGCTCCATACATGGTCCATCACTTCCAGGTAAATATTCCTGTTTTGCTTTAAATGGAAAAAATCGCTGCGCAGCGTAAGCGTATAGTCGGCATTATTCACGGAAGGAAGCTGGTACTCCCGGAATGCATCCTGCGAATATACAGATAAAATTACATTCATATGCCATTTACCTCCGCCTTTGGTTTACCAGCGAATCATCCAGTGACCGTTTGACCTGCCGTTCCTGTGAAGATGCCTGTATCTGTTTCCTAAGTCTGCGTTTTTTCGACAGCAGGACAATTGCAGTTACTAATACCGCAAAAATAAGGGCCTCATAAATAAGGACCGCCTGCTGCGACAGCAAAAGCTGTGTGATCTCTTCTACATTCATAACTGCCTCTTTCCGCTATTGTTTGATTTCAAACAAAAATTCCTCATCCGCAAGCTGTATCCTATCCCCGCTTTGCAGCCTGCAGGACTGGTGCCCCATAAGGCGCCTTCCATTGACCGACGTCCCATTGACCGAGCCCATGTCTTTTAGGTAACAACTGTCCCCACGCCATTCCAAGACCGCATGGACCCTTCCGATCGACGCATTGCCTACAATACAATAGGCATTCTGGCTGGACCTGCCCATCTGTACCACATCGCCAGAAAGCATAGCCCGCTCCCTTGTCCTTATCCTTGTCAGCTGTATGCCCCGTTCCTTGCTTTTGGCCCCATTGTCCGCATTGACGCTTCCAAGCATAACCGTGTACCCGTCCAAATCTTCCTCTTCCCCGCTGCTTTCCACAGCGGCAGCCGCACTGCCTGCGCCTGGCATGCGCCCGCCCGACGCCGCCTGCGCAATATACTGGCGGACATGCTCCAGCTGGTAATCGCCGCGCTGCAGGTAATTTTGGAAATCAATTAAAAAATCCTGCCCCGCCCCGCCAGCTTTTTTCAACTGCTGGTAAATAATATCATGGATAACGGCAAACAGCTCATCCGCTACATCTTTCCCGCCAGTAACCGGCTGGTATATAAAATACATTTTTAACGTGCTTTCCTCCAGGAAAACCAGATCCGGCTTCATTAAAAGGTGCGCCGGGTACAGGCCCCTGCCCTTCGCCAAAATCTCTATATCCAGCATCTGCGCCATAATATGCCAAAACAGCTTTGCCTCCAGCTTATTGTCTTTTAAATACTTCGCCAAAGAAAGCGAGCAGGGCGCTTCATACAGCAGCTGTTTTTTTCCATCGTATGTAATACGGAAAAATCCGGGCACAGCATTATGCTGTAAATACTCCACCTCCCGCTCATTCACCTTTTCGCCAAGCGACAGTTTCCCTCTTATGGCTACGTTTGCATTTTTTGTATGAACCCGATATTTCATCCATCTACCCGTCCTTTTCCACCTGTTTTTCCCTTGCAGGGCTGCCTTTTTGCTTTTCCGCCGCTGGCTGTGTTTTTCTGTGGCTGCCGCTTGCCTTATCCCTTTCCGCTCCCAGCTGCAGCCTACCATCTTTTGGCCACACGGCATACACTTGGCGGCAGCCTTATTGCGCAGCCTCCTGCCTTACTGCCGCACAGATATTTTCTCCATCAAATAGCTGCACGTCTTCCAGATCATACTCCTTTAGAAAATCCAAGTAGGTTGTCAGCTTATTTTCCTTATAACTGTCCAGCACCGCCCGGTTTAAGGGCAGGCCGTCCCGGTTATCCATATAGGCGGCGCTTTGCATCCCTTCGCTTAAAAGCAGGGACAGCAAAGCCATCCCGGCATCCTGCCTATTTTTATCCCCGCTCTTTTTCACAGCATACCAATGCCCCAGGCAGCCGGCCAGCTTCCCTTGTACTTCCAAAGGCACCGCCACAAAATCCGTAGACGGCACAGCTTCTACCGTAACTGCCTCAATTGCATCCATATCCGACAAATCCCCGACAATCCAGGCAAGCGGGTCGTCCAGGTTTTCAAACTGCGCAAACACGCCCTTGGTATCTGCATAGCCCACGGAGCTGCCCAAACCAGCCAGCGCATCAACCGCTACTGCCCCCTGCGCCCCCTCTGATTTCGCGCCGCTGCCATACACAACCCCAGCCTGCATCGCAGTCGGAAGCGCATAGACATCGCCTTCCTGCTCCAGGCTGTCCAGGTACAGGTAATCCGCTAAGTCCATTGTATGCAGCAGCCTGGATAATTCCGTGCATTGGCCCTGCCCCCACAAAGAATCATCCAGCCCGTCCGTGCAGAATACATCCGGCAGCTGGTTTTGCCCTGCGGCCTGCGTTACCATATCCGCATATTCTTCCGCTGCAACTGCCTGCGCATGGACCGTAATCTGCGGGCATACGCGCGCCGCACTTTCCGACAGCGCCTGTACCAGTTCCTCGCCCGACGCCTCATCCGGAACCGAAAGCCATACCGACAGCTCTTCTTTTTTCAGATTTGCCACATCGATTTTCCCCCGGCTGGAAAAAACCGTCAGGTTTAATGCCACTGCCCCGCCTGCAAGCAGGACTATAACCGCAAGCACCGAAGCAAGTATCCACTTGCGCCTGCGGATCCTCTTAACCTCTTCCTGCGGCAGCTTTACTTTTTTCCGGTAAACCAGCGCTTCTTTAAATGCCCCGGCTGTCTGGAACCGCAGGCGTGGTTCCAAAGCCATTGCCTTAAAAATAATCCGCTGCAGATATTCGTCCGCCTTAATCCCATAGGCATCCAGGCCTTTTAACTCATCCTGTATGACGCGGTCCCTGGAATCCACCGGCTTTACCCCAGTCAGCATTTCATAAAAAACAGCCCCTGCGGCATAAATATCCATACTCAAACTTTGGGTATCCTGGGAAGTATACTGTTCCGGCGGCGTATACCCGGCCTTTACTACAACCGCCTCCGTCCGTTCCGACCCTTCCAGCCTAGCCGCCCCAAAGTCAAACAGCTTGACCGTATCCGGCCCGGTTAAAAAAATATTGTCCGGGCTGATGTCCTTATGTATGATATTATGCCCATGCACTTTTTCCAAAGCTTCCAAAATAGCAAGCATATACCCGGCGGCTTCTTCCTGCCCAAACCGCCGCATTTTCAGCTCGTCTTTTAAAAGCGGCGCATCCACATATTCCATAATGATATACGCGGTCTGGTTTTCTTCGAAAAAGTCATAGACATTGACAATATCCTGCTCCTTGGAAAAAAGCGCCATATTCCTGGCTTCTTCCAAAAAACGCTCCAGCTGCTTTTGGAACTCCGCCCGCTTTTCCCCAGAAAAAACACCAACTTTCTTTTCCCCTCCGGCCCGGTTTACAAGGCCCGCCGGATAGAATTCCTTTACTGCCACGACCATCCGCAGCATCGCATCAAACGCCTTATACGTAATGCCAAACCCGCCGATACCAATGCTGATGCCGATAATATACCGTTTATGCAGGATTGTCCCAGGCGAAAGCTGGTATGCCTGCTCCAGCCCGCTGCCCTGCACATAGCCGCAGTGCGGGCAGGCCGACAGGCCACCCTTGGATTTAAAACAACAAAAACAAATTTTACTAGCCATTATGCATACCAGTAAACGCCTGCCCCATATAACAACTGGCCTTCATTCGTTACCCAGGTTACCGGCTGGAGGACCATTGCATAATCATAGTTTTCATGTTCATAATCATCCGTAATTACCGCAACGCATGGAAAGCTGGCCTCTTTTCCATTAAAAATGCCAATTGCGTCAAAGTATACGGTAATCCCTGCGCTGTCCTCTTCAATAGCTGTAATTTTGCTGCATTTTTTATAAACTACATCGTCTTTGTTTTCCTGTTTTACCTGGGCCAGCAGTTCCCCCAGCCCTTTGACCAGGTTGGTGGACTTTAACGTAACTTTTTTCCCGCTGTCTTGCCCTTTCCATGTCCGGTATGCCTTGCCAATGGATTTGCTGCCTTTTAAAACGTCTTTTACAACGGTAACTTCACATTTTTCCGTCTTTCCGTTCATCTTCGCAGACAGCACTGCCTTGCCTGCTTTCAGTGCAGTGGCAACGCCTTTTTTTGTAACCTTTACTACCTTCGGGTTGCTGGACTTCCAATCCGATGCCTTAACTTCCCCTGTCAGGTCCAGCTTCGCGCCTTTTGCTACCTTCATATCATCCGCATATTCAAATCCAAACAGCGCCAGCTTGGAAGCAGCCTCCACACGGCTTGCGCCCAATAGCAAAACCGCTGCAAAAGCAGCAGCCCATGCCAACAGAAATCCTAATTTTCTACCTTTTTGTACCATCATAATTATGCTCCTTTCCGCCCTTTTTTCCATCTCAACGGGATATTCTCCAACAACTATCAAAAAGTGTACTTTTTGATACTAATGGACTGACGCTTTTCTGTTAGGCTAAATGCCCGGAAATGGCCAAAAAAACTTGCATCTGTATCTATAATATGGTAAATTTAGGTAGAAACAAAGGGCTATCAAAAAGTACACTTTTTGATAGCCCACTACAACTGGAAGCTGCTTATGTATCCGTTTCTTTGAGAAGCTGGCGTTGCGGCTGGGCTATCGGTTATAGGTATCCATTCCGGTAATCCCTCAGTTTCCGGTAAAAAGTCGCCTGCCTTAACCCGCTTTCTTTTAACGCTTCGTCAAAGGAAATCTTCTTATCCTCCCATCTCTTTACAATCTTTGGAAACTCCTGCGGCATTGCGACCTCTGGCCTGCCAAAGCGTACGCCTTTTGCTTTTGCGGCTGCAATCCCTTGTTCCTGGCGTTTTTTGATACTGTCCCGCTCGGATTCCGCCACAAATGATAAAATCTGCAGCACCAAATCTGCAATAAACATCCCCATCAGGTCTTTATCCTTGCGCGTATCCAAAAGAGGCATATCGATCACACAAATATCAATGCCAATTTCTTTCGTAAGGATCCGCCATTGTTCCTGCACCTCACTATAATTGCGCCCCAGGCGGTCAATGCTTAGGATATACAAAAGATCCCCCTGTTTCATACAACTTACCATTTTTTCATACTTTGGGCGGTGAAAGTCCCTGCCGGACTGTTTGTCCACATAAATATTGCACCTATCAACGCCTTTGGCCAACATAGCCGCCATCTGCCGCCCTTCATTTTGGTCAGTGCTCGATACACGCACATATCCGTATACGCCCTGTTTTTCCATTGTATTTCTCCTCCTATGCCGTATAATCAGAAACTGGCTGTAAAAAAGCTGTTTGCCGTTACTATTCACAGCCACCTGAACACCCCGCTGTCCAGGTGGCTGCCAAGCTGATTCAGGAGTGAGCAGGCTCCAATTTGCAAGGCAAATTCTTTCCATGAGCCTGCGAATGTTACTATTTACAGCCTCATAACTAAGAATGTTTGTCAAGAGCAAATTGGCTGTGAATAGTAACTGTTTGCCAGCGAATGGGCAAGGTCAGCTTGGTTTTACAGCCAGCCCTACGCAGTGAGTTTATCACACAATGCCTGCCTGGTTATGGAGCAATTTCGGGTGTACCCAAAAATCATTTGGCCTAATATAACAGAGCCATCACCAAGGTATTTGGAACCCCATTGCGTCATCCAGTTTGGGCAGGAGACGCGCTGCCCGTCGCAGTACTGCGTCAAAATTGGCTGCCGTACATTTGGCCGTGACAAAAAATTTTGGAACATCTCATCTACGATCAATGAGATATTAGAAAAAATATTCCTGCCATAAGACCATTTCTGGTCAAATGCCGTAGACGATGTAATCGTAAAATTATAGCCTTTGTTCCGGTACCCCGTTATCCATACTTATCCGGGGGTGAAAAAATTCGTTCCAAGCAATTTTGAAACGGATGTTTATACTGCCTTTTTTAATGTCAATGCGTTCGACCAGTATATTTACCAGAACCCTTTTTCGTGAAGCATCTGCATGCAAGAAGATTTCTTTCCATGTGGGAAGTGCCTTGCGGGATGCCGATGGCCCTTTTATTTCCGCCTTTAACTGGTTTACTTTATGGTATTGCGCCTGTTCCCTTTTTTCGTGTTCTTCAATCACTGACATCAATTTTTTTAAGCCCATAACATAACTGCCCATGGCCGCTTCTGGTATTTTACGGTTCATAAAATCAATTTCATTCCTGATTTTTTCAAGTTTCCTTTCCTCTTTTGATAATTCCAATTCCTTTTTCCTCTTTTCTTCCTCCTGTTTTTGATTGGCCAGCTGGAAAATATCTTCCTTTTCCTGCAGCTTTTCAATATATTCGGACAATATTTTAAATACTACCGGGTCAACCTTGTCCGCCCTGAATTGTATTGCCTTATCATGGGGGACCCCTTGCCATGCCTGATTGCATTTATAAACCGGAACCTTACTTGAGCGCTTTTCACCTGTACCTTTCAATGTCCAATAATGATACTTGCTTCCATTCACCATTTTACAGCCGCAGTATCCGCAATACAATCGATCGATGAAAGGGAGCATACCATCATTTCTTCCGATTATGCTTACATTCTGATTTTCAAGCTTTTTAGAATACTTGCCTGCCCGCAATGCCCGTTTGCCCTGTACCCTGTTCCATGTATCCTCATCAATGACCGCGATCGCCTCATTCCGTTCTTTTGCTATAATCCAGTCTTTCCTTTCCAAAGTCCGGTAGGTTCCATTGATTTTTTCCCTGCGCTTATATGCAACGTGGCCAGAATAAACGGGATTCGTCAATATACTGGTAATCGTCCCCGCTTTCCAGCCCTTCTTATCGGGTGCGAGTTTCCTGTATGTTTCATTCCTGTTTAAAATTTTAGCAATTTTTACAGAACCAAACTCTGCATTGAGGGATAGATGATAGATATATTTTACAATCTCAGATTCATCCGGGCATACCGCCAGTTTTTTCAATAACCGGCCGTGTTTACTCACTTCATCCGAATTTTCCAGAATATAGCCATACGGGGCTTTTCCACCCATAAATTTTCCCCCGGCTACCAGCTTTTGGGCCGTATCCTTTACCCGCATTCCAGTATCGGAACTGCTTTTTTGAGCGTTTCCATATCTTAAAGCTAATACCATCTGCCCCATTACATCATTGGTATCTGGCGAAATACAGCCGTCTTTGACCGAGTATATATCAACGCCCAAATTTTTCAGCGCCATAACATAGGCCCCTATTTCCCACATTCTGCGCCCGATACGGTCATCCTTATAGACAACCAGTATATCATACTCTTTCCTTTCAGCATCTTTATAAGCCTCCTGCAGAGCATCCCTGTCCGCTACAGAATTTTTGTAGCCGCTGATGCCCCCTTCAAAATATTCCTTTCCATCCGGTTTCCAATCTTTATGCTGATGGATATAATCCAAAACAATCTGCCGCTGCACATCCAAATCCCCATCCGCTTCCAGCTGCTGGTTGGAACTTACCCTTAATAAGATCCGTACCCGTTTGATTGCTTCTGTTTCTCTTTTCACCATAAAACCGCTCCTTTCCTGCGTATGTTTGCTGAAGTTGTGCTTTACGGTTCTTGCTCAAAATACTCGTTCAAGATACCTGCCAAAATACTTTTTACTTCCGCCGTAATGGATTCATCTTGAAAACCGCACGGGAATTCCAAAGTGACCTGCATCCCGTTATCTTCTGCCGTTAAGTATTCAAACGCCTGAAAGTCCACAGGTTTCTCCATAATTTTGCTTTTTGCTCTATTTTATGAAAGGAAAGATTGTCTGATTCGTAGCGTATAAAAATAGCCATTGACGTCCTGTCAATGGCTATTTTTAATAATCATTGTTCTATGATCATGGCTTTTCCAAAAGTTTTTTCTTAATCTGATTATATGTCATTTTCCCTTTTATGCCCTTAAACTTCCCCTTTTTCAGATAAGACATATATTTATCCTCTGAAATTTTTTTGCCGCCGCAATAATAAGACGGCTGATCGGTAAATTCACCCGCATCCGGCATTTGGTTATGATTTTTATCTACAAAAAACATCTGCTTGAGTTCCCTGCGGCATACGATTTCATAGTTTTTCATCTTTCCATAATACGTGTACATTACCGCTCCGGCATGGTCGCTGTTATAATTGCGCAGATAGTTCTTCTTTGGAAGATATTCGTACCCCGTATTCCCCATTGCACCATATCCCCAGCGGTCCATAACCGTATGTACGTCCCCTTCCTTTGGATCATAGGTATACATACTAATCCAGTACCCGTCAAGCCCTACTGCCAGTTCCGGAATATCGTCATCATCAAAATAGATCAAATCATAAGTATATGGCTGATAGGACGTGAATTCCGAAGTATATTGCGCTTTGCGTTTTTTATCCTCCCGATGCAGCTTTCCTGCTATTTCCATATATGCATCCGCCCACTGCGCGCCTTCCACAGTTTTGGCGGACACTGCCCCTGGAAAACAGGAGCTGGCCCATATGGAAACACACAAAACCGCTGCCATTATTTTTTTAACCTTCATACGAAACTACCTCCATCATTTGCTTGCCTTTTTCTTCATCCGCACTGCCGCACCTGATAATTGGGCAGTACGTTTTTTATTATACCCTTACCTTCTGTAAAACACAAATACCATTTTACACCCATATACAGGAAGCATTACCAGCGGTTACTATTCACGGCTAATGTCACTTACTTAAGCCATCTGGCCCTTGACCAGTATTAGAAAACACCAGATAATTCAAGGCTTTGTATAGCTGAATTTCAGCCGGAAAGAGCCTAAGTTAATGACATTGATTCACGGCCTGGGGCCGCTCATAGTAACCTTTCGGGGCGATATTGGAAGTTTGCTCCGCAAAATCGCCCCTCACTCCTCTGAATCATGTCCTCACGGAATGCGCAGTTTATGCGCATTCCTGGCCCATGAAAAGTAACTTACCAGCCGGCTGTAAATTCACATTCCCAATGCCCTTCCATTTTTAACGGCTGTTCTGCTTTCTGCAAACCATAAATTGACTCAACCACCAATCTATATTCGTCCCCTTTTGCAAGCGTTTCCATTTCCACCGGCTGCTTAAGCAACGTTTTTCCGTCTTCTAAAACCCCGGCCGTTTCCTGCTGGCCAGTGGATGCATATATTTCCGTTCCAGAACGGTCAATAATACGAAAATCCCCTAAAGCAGCCTCTCCCCCCGCAAGGTAAATATATGGCTCCTTATCACCCATTGCAAGAAAGGTAACCGATAATGGGATCATCCATTTTCCATCCTCTACAACAGCCTGTGACGCTTTTATTTGTATCTCCTGCGTTGCATTTTGGTATTCGCCCCCTACGACAGCACCGTCCCACCACCTTACAATATCTTTATAAAAGCCTTCCACGGAAAACGCAACTGATGGAATGCAAAAACATACGGATATAGCACATACTACAACCGCCGCCACTGCCGTTTTGCCCCATACTCCCTTAAAACCCCTGGCGGGCTTTTTCGTTGCAGCATAACGCCCCGCCTCTTGGATATGGTAAATACTGATATTTCCAACAGCCTCTGATATTTTTTCCCTTTTCATACCTCATAACCTTCCTTCTTTAAATATTTTTTTAGTTTCCCACGGATACGCGATAAGCGGACAGATACATTATTATCGCTCAATTTCATCCGCATAGCTATATCCGCAATGGAATCCGAATACCAATAACGCCGCACAAACAATACACGGTTCTGCTGATCCAATGTATCCAAAAAATCGTCGATCAAACCTGACAATTCCTTTGCTGATAATTCTTCTTCCACATTTTTTTCGGAAGCCAGGCACCCTTCCAGCTCATCTAACGCAGTATCATAAACGCTGTTTCTCTTTAATGCAGTATTTTTATGATATTTTGCAATGGAAAGGTTTCGGACAATCCGGCACACATATGAGAAAAGCTGATCCGGATGATTGGGCGGTATTGTGTTCCAAGCCCCCAAATAAGCATCATTCACGCATTCCTCCGCGTCAAGCGTATTGTTTAAAATATTTTTTGCAACCTTACGGTACACGGCTCCGTATTTCGCTGACAATTCCACGATCGCTTGCTCCGAACGTTCAAAAAACAACGAAATAATTTTTCTATCATCCAATCCCGCCACCCCCTCCTTTTCTTGCTTCACCTATTAACTATGGATTTATCACAGATCCTTACACGTATTTTAATTTTTTCTAATTTTCTGGTACCTATTGCTTTTATCGGTTTTCTGCCAACCAAAAAAAGCCCATCCACTATTGCGATACGTTTTTATCCGTTGTTCCGCCTTTCGAAATAAAATGCCCCATAACCAGTTAGCCACAACAAACAATTTGGATTTCAGAGGCTCATTTGCAATTTTCGAAATTGCACAAAAAAATCACTTTAAAACTTATTTTTAAGTCCTAAAGTGATTTTTTTGTGTATTTTTCACGAAATTCATCTTTATTATATCGTTCTCCCAAAGCGCTTCATTTTGCGGAAAAACGATTGATTTGACTTCCGTTATTGGCCACAATACAGCCGGCTTTCCCTGTCATTTTGATAATCAATTTGTTCAGTGTAAGTGCTTTATAACCCTGAATTACTATGTATTCCGGTACCACTCCGTATATACCCGGTTCATAGTAAACGACATAATAGCCAATATATTGGCCCGGATCGTTGCATCCGGCCAGGTCGCGTAAATTTCACTGGAGGCTACATTTTTAATATAATCTTTATAGCGGACATAATAATCTGTAGCCGTATTATCGGTCGGCACCCCGTCATGGACTACCACATACTCCGGCACCACTACCCTGCTTAGTACAATTTCCCCCGACTGGCGGACAGGTTTGATTTCCGCTTCTTCTATTTTAGGTGGAAAATCCCCAAATAAGGTATTGGCCGGAATCACAATGTCATCCGGCCACGTAGCTGCCGCACCGATTGGCTGGAGCCGTATATCCTGCACCGCCGTGACTTCCGGCAATATCTGGATACCTGTAATAGTAACCGGCTGGTAGCCTTCCGCTGTAATCTGGATCGTATACTGCGCGTATGGCTGGCTCTCCGTCGGCTCCATACTGTAATCCAACGGCGGCGCCTTTAACTCCAGCTGCTGCGTCTGGCCAGATTCATCCGTATTCATCTCTTCAAAGGTACTTTCCGGTTCCCCGGTATAGGAAATGGCCACTTTCGCATCCGCAACCGGATTACGGTCTACCCTGGATTCTACGCTTATCTGCAGTTTTCCGGTGTCCGGCATCTCTGCCTGTGTTTGAAATACACGATTCATAAGCACACAAATACCCCTTAGCTCTTACTTTCAGCATATGCGGAATTGGCGCATTGGTTCATCCCTACTGCTGCTCACGGATAATATTTTTGACCGCTTCTGCCTGGTTGCGGATATGGTTATGCATCACGTCTGTGACCCATTCCTTGTTTTTTTCCCTTAATCCATCTACAATGGCAGCATGTTCTTGCACCAGTACCGGGTAGTTTTCTTTTTCTTTTAAATATTCCACCCGGTAGCGGTAAATCTGTTCCCTTATATTGCTCAATAACGTAACCAGCTTTGGATTATCGGTTGCTTCATATATAATATCATGGAATTCTACATCGTAATCCACAATTTGGTCTAAATTTCCATCCTGGACAGCCTGTTCAAAATTTTTCATGGAACGCACCAGCCGGCCAAGCTGTTCTTCGGTAATCTTGTCACAAGCCACCTGCACGGCAAGGTCATCCAGCGATTCACGGATCTGCAGCACGTCTTCCATCTCTTTTTCCGTCATTTTTGCAACTTCCGCACCTTTTCTTGGAATCGTAACAGCAAGCCCTTCCTGTTCAAGCATCCGTATTGCTTCCCGTATCGGCGTCCTGCTTACGCCTAGCCTAGATGCTAGCTGTAGTTCCATTAAACGTTCGCCCGGCTTTAAATATCCTTTTAAAATCGCCTCCCGCAGCGTCTGAAATACGACATCCCGCAGCGGCAGGTATGCTTTCATATTTAACTTTAATTCTTCTGGCATTTTTTATCTCCCAACATTTGAAAACGCGGTTGCATGCAGATCACTATACATTAAATATCGTAGTTACAAAAATATGCCGTGCAAGGCCGCTTGCACGCAGGGCATCCGCTGCCTGTTTTGCCTTTTCACGTTCCCCAAATAAGGCAAATACCGTAGGCCCGCTGCCGCTCATCATCGCATTTAACGCACCATGCCCTTTTAAATGTTCTTTAATCTGGGTAATTACTGGGTATTCCTTCACTGTTACATCTTCCAAGATATTCCCCATATGCGATGCCATCCGCTTTAAATTCCTGCGCCGGATGTCCTTTAACAGACGGTCAATATCCGGATGCACGGTCTTCCTGTCCAATACTAAGTTCTGGTAAACCCATGCGGTTGATACACTGATGCCAGGCTTTGCAATAACAACCGGGCAGCGTGGTATAGACGGCAGCCTAGTAAGCTTTTCACCAATGCCTTCCGCCAGCGCCGTCCCGCGCATTAGACAATATGGCACATCTGCGCCAAGCGTCAGGGCACGCTTGGCCAACTGCTTTGGGGACAGCCCAAGGCCGTACATCTGATTCACCCCATATAGCACAGCTGCTGCATCTGTGCTTCCGCCTGCCATCCCGGCGGCTACTGGGATACATTTTTTTATGTCAATTTGGATGCCCTGGCTGATATGGAACTCTTCCATTAATATTTTAGCCGCCCGGTAGGCAAGGTTGTGTTCATCCGTAGGCAGAAAACGCATATTTGTAGTAAGGCATATGCCTGGTTTTTCGGTTTTCGCCATTTGGACACTGTCAAATAAGTGAATGGTCTGCATAATCATGCGGACAAGATGGTAGCCGTCAGGGCGGCAGCCAGTTACATCCAATCCTAGGTTAATCTTTGCCAGAGCTTTGAGCCTGATTTCATCCATAATTTTCCTCCAAATCCGTGGCCTGCGTTCCTGTGTATAGCACTGCATTCTATTGTATGTTATCTGTTTTTTGTATATTGTATAATGTATTTTGTATTATGTATACAGTATACTCAGATTTTGTAAAATGTCAACTACGCAAATTCATTTTTATTGGAAATTACGTTACTATTCAGGCGGCAATGTCATTTACTTAAGCGTAACCGTTCAGACAGGCCTGCGCATTTACTGCGCAGGCCGTATGAAAATGTAGCGGCTGCCTGTTATAACACTTGCTATAAAACCTAAATATAAGAAACGATCAATGTCAGATCTGTATACGTACTATTCTTATATAGTACATTATAACTAAACTCATTCCATTCCACTGTATCGTTATTTACCACAGCTGCCGGTTTTCCATATCCGCCGCTATTTGTATCCGTTGCACGCAAGTATTGATCCTGCGCATAATATATAATATGCTTTGTCCTAGCGCCGCCAGATGAAGAATAGGTAGATTCCTGGGCATATACGCCAATAATCGTATGCCCAGGAAAACTTCTGCTGTAACTCCAGTTCCTATGGTTTTCGGACATCCCTGGGCCATAGTGGAAATAGTCATTTTCACAGTCTGGCCCATCGTAGTTTAACTTTATTTTGACGTCAAACGTTTTGATTCCCCCGTCTTGAAGCCCCTTTTTGTAACTTGCTGATTCTGGATTCACACGTCCATCTGCTTCGGCGATCCCTTCCGCTTTGCCTTGGGCGATGCCTTCTGCAAGGCCCTGCTGGCGGCCTTCCGCAATCCCTTGCTGCTTCCCTTCCGCAATCCCTTGCTGCTTTCCTTCCGCGATCCCTTGCTGCTTCCCTTCCGTTAGGCCCTGCTCACGGCCTTCCGTTAAGCCCTGCTGGCGGCCTTCCGTTAAGCCTTGTTCACGGCCTTCCGTTAAGCCCTGCTGGCGCCCTTCCGTTAAGCCTTGCTCACGGCCTTCGGCCAAACCTTGTTCATGTCCTTCCGTTAAACCCTGTTCTTTGCCGGCCGCACTGCCAGTCTGGTATTTTGATTTTGACAGGGCAATAATCGCCTTGCTAAACTGCTCAAAACTATCTGACGAACCTGCTTTACCTCCTTCGCCAGTAATGGTGTCCGCCAATTTTCCCTTCCCACTACTGACAAATTGAAAAGACTTTTGTACATCCCCCTGAAGGCTGGACAGGCTGGAATCCAGCCTGCTGTTTTGCTGTTCCAAATAGTTTAATTTTCCGCTAACTGACGCATCTTTAAATTCACGTTCATTTTCCGGCTGTGCGCCTTTCTCGCCAATGCCCAAAAATGTTTTGAGCTTTTGCCATGCATTTGCTACAAATGCCATCAGGGAAGACTCTTCGGACGGGTCTTTGGATTCGCTGTAAGAAGCGCCTAATTCCCCGCTTTCCCCAACTTCATGATTTTTGGTTACCTGCATAAACTGGCTTTTTACCGCATCCCATTCCCCCTGTACCTCGTCGGTACAGATATACAATTCCCCATCATAAACCACATAATCCCCTGCACTGTAAGCTGTACCGGCATGGAATGCGACTGCTATTTTATCGGTCGCATTTGATGTGACCACCGCCGCTTCGCTGCGGGTAGACGGTATGCCAACCAGCAGGCTGGCCGCCAGAAGCATAGATGCTGTCCTGTAAGTGATGTTCTTTTTATAGGCCATATAAAATCTCCTTTTCTTCTTTTTGGTTTTCTTTGCCTGTACAAAGAATTTGAATACATTTTGCTATACTGCCTGATACAAAAAATTGACAGCTTTTACTTGTTTTTATACACGTGGATGGATACAATTTCTATATTCCGCGTTGGACGGTTTGTAAATGTTATCAGCAGGCTATTTCCACTGGTTGTAAATGCTGCGTTGGACGGCAGCCTGCCTGGCTTTTTAAATTCCACTACAATTGCTGTATCATCTGCGCTTAAGTCAATCTGGTCTTCTTCCGTTACCAATGGGATCTGATATACATAAGCCGAACCGCTCTCTTCGTAAGTAAGGCCTGATCCACCTTCCTGCGGCGCCTGGGCAAGCAGCGTAATGCCGGAAATCCACTTTTCTTTTTCTAATTCCGAAACGCGTGCCCTTGCATCCGTTAGATCTGTATGGATATTTCCGACACCTTCTTCTAAAGTTTCTGCCCCGCCAATACCATTGAGCACATTGCGCAGCCCTTCGATGCCTTCGGATGAAAGGATCCTTAAAATGGAACCGATTTTTTGAAAAATGGTTTCCCCTTCGGCCTTGCTGGCATCCTCTTTATCCCCAATTAACGCATTGGTATCGTCGATCTGCGACTGCAGGCTGCTGTCCGCATCCTCCCTGGCTTTTTGTTCTGCCGTTAAGCCCTCTTGCTGCTCTTTTGCCTGTTGGTCTAAGTTCTCCTGCTGTTGTTTTGCCTGCTTGTCCAGGTTCTCCTGCTGCTCTTTTGCCTGCTTGTCCAGGTTCTCCTGCTGCTGTTTCGCCTGCTTGTCCAGGTTCTCCTGCTGCTGTTTTGCCTGCTTGTCCAGGTTCTCCTGCTGTTCTTTCGCTTGCTGGCTTAACTGCTGCTTATGCTCCTCTGACTGCTGGTCCATCTGGTCTTTTAACTGCTGGTCGCTTTGTTCGAGTTTTGTTTTGACATCTTCCATTTCTTTGCCATTTTCATCCAGCGACCCTTCCAGCTGTTTCAAAGATTGATCAAACTCTGTATCCTGCTTATCATTATCGTCTTTTAACTGCTTAACAATTTTATCCAATTCCTGGACTGCACCCGTGTATACCCGGTCATTGCCCGCTAATACATCGACAAATTCTGCTATGGTCATATTGGAAACTGGCATTTTAGACGCCTGGACTTCGCTGCCGCTGCCGGTTACTTTTTCCAGGCTGCTTCCGGAAACTGCAATGTCGCCCGATAATTTCCCAGTTACGGTATAAATCTCCTGGACCGAATGGTTAATCTGGGTAATGCTCTGCTGTATTTTAGCAATATCCGCAGACTTATCATGATCCAAACCTTTTAGCTCCTTGACCTGTTGGGTCAATGTGCTTACTGACGACTTTATCTCGCTGATCTTAGCCGTCAGCTGCCCGACCTGCTTTATAGCCTCCTGGTTTGCCTTTTTCAGTACGGTATCCTGGATCGCTTTGACCTCAGCAGTTGTCAGGTAGTCAACCCCTTTAACCGGTGTTTTTACACTTTTTTGTACCTGGTTGACCACATTTGTCTGCAATTTTTCTATCTGCTGGCGGGTAATGGAATCTACCTTTCCGGTAACCATGCTTTCTAAATGCAGCGCCTGCTTAATCCTTTCTAGTTCCTGGTCAGTTAGCCGGTAGGAACTATTTTGAATTTGGCTTCTAAGCATATCAGACAGTTCCTGCCTTAGCTGCTGTGCCAGCCGATTTTTTTCTTCTACCGAAAACGGCTGTGCCACATTGATGCCGGCCATTGATTCTTGTACTGCCCGGGCGACAGCCAGCCTGATATACTTTTTTTGTTCCTCCGTAAATACGCTGCTTCCAGAAATACCGGTATCTTGAAAAAGCTTTTTAACTACGGCATTCAGATCGTCTTCACCAATTGCGACGACATCTACGTTTTTATCAGAAATCACTTTGTAGATTTTTTCTTTGGTCAATTCCTGTGCAACAGAATTGCTGACTAAATCCGCCAAAACATCCGTACTTAGCGTATCCAGTACGGAATCGCCCACTTCATCAGAAATCTGTTCGATACGCTCCGGTGTGATATACAGCGCATCCCCATATCCAGTCGATGCATTTGTCCGGTCTGTAAACAGATAGACCACAATTAAAATGGCTACCAGTATCACAAAGGCCGCTGCAACCAGAAAAAGTATTTTTCTGCGGTCTATGTCATGGTATTGATTTCTATTTTGCTGCATATTGTTTTCCTTTCTATGAATTGTTAATGTTATAAGTAACTATAAAACAGCCGCAGCAGCTAAGATTTGCCAGAAAATGCTTTTCAAACTTGTATTTTTTTGCTATATTAATTATCGTAACTGTTTATACTGCACACCAGTTAAATTTACAGTATAACCCGACTGCAGACCGCTAGCCAGGCACTTTCTTGGTTACATTACTGTATATTCTGGCGGTCGCAGTATAACAACACGAATAAAGCAAAACAATTAAAGAGGTGAACCATTGAGTCCAGAAGACATATTCCAATTAATCATACTTGCTGTACTGCTGCTGCTTTCTGCATTTTTCTCATCGGCAGAAACCGCACTGACCACGTTTAACCACATCCGTATGCTTACGCTTGCGGAAGAAGGCAATAAACGTGCCGCACGCGTCCTACAGGTGACCGAAGATTCTGGCAAAATGCTAAGTGCCATTTTAATCGGAAATAATATCGTAAACCTGTCTGCTTCCAGTATTACAACATCATTGGCAATCCGCTTATTTGGAAGTATCGGGGCTGGCATTGCCACCGGGATTTTGACCGTACTGATTTTAATATTCGGTGAAATCTCCCCAAAGACACTTGCGACTATCCACTCTGAAAAACTGGCTATGGCCTATGCTGGACTAATACACAGCCTGATGATAGTCCTTACGCCTGTAATTTTTATTATCAACAAATTGTCACTGGCTTTCCTGCGTTTATTACGGGTTGATGCAAATAAAGACAAAAATGCCATGACCGAAGAAGAATTAAAAACGATTGTGGACGTCAGCCATGAAAGTGGCGTTATCGAAACCGGGGAACATGAAATGATCCATAATGTCTTTGATTTTTCAGATGCCCTTGCAAAAGAAATCATGACCCCACGGATTGATATGACTTTTATCAGCATCGACAGTACTTACCAGGAAATTTTAGAAATCTACCGGGAAGACCACTATACCAGGATTCCGGTCTATGAAAATACAACTGATAACGTAGTCGGCCTGCTGAATATGAAAGACCTGCTGCTGTATGAAGACCGGGAACACTTTTCGGTTAAAAATATCATGCGTGAGCCGTTTTTTACCTATGAAATGAAAAACACAGCCGAGCTGTTTATGGAAATGCAGAGCAAATCCATTAACCTTGCCATTGTATTAGACGAATACGGCATTACGGCCGGCATGGTCACAATGGAAGACCTGCTAGAAGAAATCGTCGGCGACATCCATGATGAATACGACGCTAACGAAGAAGAACCGTTAATTAAAATCAGCGATACAGAATACCTGGCTGCCGGCTATATGAATCTGGAAGACTTATGTGACGAACTGGATTTAAACCTGACATCGGACGACTACGATACCATAGGCGGATACTTTATCGGCCTGTGCGACCACCTTCCACAAGAAGGGGAACAAATTACAACCGAAGACGGCATCAGCCTGACCGTAACCGCTGTTACCAAAAACAGGATCGACCAGATACGAATTGTACTTCCACAGCCTTTCGCACTATCTTATACTAGCGTGCAGTAAATTTTACCAATTAACGCCGGTTCACGGGCGTTGCTGCCTCAAGCTATATGGCAGGCTTGATTGCCCGTGAGTATAAATTGGCGCTTTTTTCCTAATATGGCGGGGAACGCCCTTTCCCGCCTATTTCCATAATATCCCCCTCCTTTTCTACTGCCAGCCTTTTTTGTTTTTCCTGCCAGTTTCCAAATACCCCTATGATATTATCCCACGACCCTTTCCTGCCCTTGCCTACCCCTATTTATTCTGCGATCCCTGCGGACTTTAAGATAAGCCTTGTCGTCTGCATCAATTCCTGCATAAAATAGGCCTGGTAATCGGCTGTTATGCAGCGGATGTGCCTGCGTACAAAACGGTCGGCCCGCCCTTTATCACTGGCATGGCGGAATACCGGGTTATGGGGGATAACCCCAAGCTTGTCTTCCTGTATCCGGTAAAGCCGGTTGAGGTTGTTTTTATTATAAATGGATTCCTGCTGATATTGGTTTACCAAATAGACGACCCTGCCCCGGAAGGCATGTCTTTGTTGAAAATAAGCATCCAGATTCTGACGCTCTTGTGAAAGGCCCACAACAACTACATCTGCTTTTGCTAATATGTATGCAGACAGCTCATCCTCCCCGCTGCCGCAGTCGACAAAGGTAAGGTCCGAAAGCTGCTCCGCCTGGCGGATCACTTTCCACATACCTTCTTTTAATGCCTGTGGATACACCCTCGGCTTTCCACGTACCCCCTGCGGCAAATAATACATACGCCCTTTTACAATTGGTACGATGCTGTCTTTTAGCATTGCCCTGGTTAATTTCTTATTTTTCACCTGCCAAAGCAGATAATCCAAGCCATCCAATACATAATACGGGCGTTCCTCCCCCACCATCCCTGCTGGCAGTGCTGCCTCCAGTTTCTCCTGCAGATCGCCGTCTTGATTCCTGCTCTGCATTAAAATAGCTTTCCTGTTCCATGCATTCGCACATACGCTGGCGACCGCAACCATACCGCTCGTTATGCCGGTACCGTCTTCAGCGCTCCAAAATGCTATATTCATATAACCCCTGCCACCTCTTGGTTCGGCCCTACTCCTGCCCCTTTATGCAGCAGCACGGCCATCCTTCCTTTTTTTGCATGCTTGACTGCCCGGATAGCCCCCGATGGGCTGCCTGCTCCAGCCATGCACAAAATCTGCATCAATACTTTTTCCATGCCCAATGAAATATAAGCAAACCGGCTGACCGGTTCATACTGCATCCCAATACGGTACGCCTCATCCATTTCATGAAACGGCAGCGTCATCCATTTTTCTATAAAACAATTTTCAACTGCCAGCCGTTCCTTTATCACTTTGGCCGAAACACCTTCCGGGCAATACCCACGTAAAAGCACAGACATTGTCATACCGCTTTCCTGCATATACTGATGGTAAAAATCCAGGCTCCTACGGTCGCAGTCTACGACCAGCACACGCTCGCTGCACGATGCCAGGCACAATTCCTGCGGCCTAGCCCCTAACTGCACCAGCACATAATCATAATCCAGCTCATGCCACTGGACCAATGGCTTTTCCCGTACAAAATCAACGCCATGAAACGTAACCGAATCAGCCTGTACATCCGGCGCCGGAACACATCCATACAAAATGCCGTCCTGGGAATTATCGGCTACACAGACACTACTGCCTGTATTTTGCAATGCATACGCTGTATACATACAGATGTCAGCCGGGTAATTCCCTAAGAATCCTATAATTTTAGGCATATTTCCACCTTCTTCCTTAACATATATCTTCCATGTTATTTTCTGCAATTTATTTCCTGCTTATACACGCCTCCCCAGGTTTTTTAGCGGCCTCCCGCACACTGCCTGCTTCTATCTATGCAGGGCACCTTTCACTATAAGGAAGTTCCTACCTTCGATATACTGCCTGCTTCTATGCAGGGCCTTTCCATTCTATAAAGAGGCCCCTAAATTCCATACAAACTGCCTGCTCTATACAATATGCCTTTGATACTACGGGGATTTTTTGCAATATTATTGGCTTCTTAGATACGATATTGATATGGCTCCTACACGAATTCCTATGTAGCATAAAATAACATCCACCTGGCACCTACATCAACTAGCCAGTTGGTAAAAGAAAAATAAGATGTTACATATATTACCCTCTTTTAGCAGATTTGTAAAGGGAATCTTTTATTTTTTATTCGATTTGTGCAATTTATACAAATTTTATCATTCCCACAAACAGCCACATCCCCAAAACAGATCTATCAATGGATCATCGCCCCTCACTCCTGAATCATGTTCTCACGGAATGCGCAGTTTATGCGCATT
>CAMUML010000007.1 GCA_947089855.1 uncultured Eubacterium sp. | reverse complement strand
TCCTGGCCCGTGAATAGTAACTTTTGATCGCCGACTTGCTTAGGAACTGTTCAAAAATAACTTTTAAACCACTCAAAAATCAGTTATACTGCAAACTGCCAGAATGTACAGTAATGTAATCAAGAAAGTGCCTTATGCTTTACACAGCAAAACTGGCCAGAAATTGCTTTCCGGCCAGTTTTCCTTTCGCTCCTGATTACCTTTTTCTGATTACTTTGCTGGTAATTTATAATTACTCTTCTGTCATTTCATCTGTAATCGTATTGTCTTCTGCGTCTTCTGCTTTTTCATCTTTTTCAGCAGATTCTTCCGTTTTTTCTTCTTCATCTTCAAAGAAATCATCGTCGAAATCATCGTCAAAGTCATCTTCGAAGTCTTCCAGATAATCTGGCTTGAATAAACGGTACAAACCATAGGCTGCAGCAGCTGTCACTGCAAGGATGCCGAGCGCTGCAAAAACCCATACGGTTTTACATTTTTTCTTTTCGGTTTCGTCTTCTTTTTTCAGAAGATCCCCAACCTTTGCTACATTTTCAGACAGTAAGCCATGCAATTCGTCTAACCGATTCATGTTTCTTCTCCTTTCCGCTCATTTTAAAGTACAGATGCTGCACTTTTCTTAATCTTCCCTATTATAACATATCTTTTCCAGATAGCGAGTAAAATATTTGCATTTTATTAATTTTTAATAAATAGACAAAAATAGCTGCCTATTCCACTATCTTTTCTAATTTTGCAAACATTGCAAACATCTTTTTGATGCCAGCCTGCCCGAATTCAACAGTTACTTCATAGTCACGCCCGCCGGAAACGATCTTTACTACCTTCCCCTCGCCAAATTTCCGGTGTTGTACCATATCGCCTACTCCGTACCCTAGCTTCTTACGTACCACTGCATCATCGGCCCCTGCCAAACCGCAGGCGCCAGGCATAGCAGCAGGCATGCCGCTGCTATCTGACGCTGCCGGATACCCTGCACCCGGCATATGGCTAGATACGCCGCCGGCGCCTGGCATGGAAGGCGGTATGCCGTCTGGGCCTGGCATCGAGGATAGCGTACTGCCTGCATACGCCATTGCCGTTGGCTTTGCATGGAATAATTCGCGCGCCCTTTGCCTGGATGTAGACTGTTCCGGCATCCGCAACGGCCTGCGCACCGTGCTGTCCAATACATAGGGTGGGATTTCTTTAATAAACCGCGACATTTTATTATACTGCGTTTCACCACGTACCATACGCTGCCTGGCACAGGTAAGCGTTAAGTGTTCCATTGCCCTCGTAATCCCTACATAGGCAAGCCGCCGCTCTTCTTCCAGTTCTTCCATCGCATTGTCGCTTGTAATGGACAGGTAGCTTGGGAACAACCCGTCTTCCAGCCCAGTCAGGTAAACATTGGGAAATTCCAGCCCTTTGGCACTGTGCAGCGTCATTAAAACAACGTAGTCCGTCCCTTCTTCCAGGCTGTCTATATCCGCTACCAATGCAACCTCTTCCAAGAATCCAGAAAGCGTAGGCTCCGCTTCCTTCTCCTCATACATGCGCAATTTGCCCTGCAGCTCTTCAATATTTTCAATCCTGGACTGTGCCTCATCTGTCCCTTCTGCCTCCAGTTCCCTTACATAGCCGGTTGCATCAATAATATCCTGTAGTAAATCTGACAGCGGGATTAGCCCCGTTTTGGAACGCATTGCCTGGATAAAGGCCACAAACGGCTCTATTTTGGCAACCGCGCGGTTGTTAAGCGACGGAATATCGGCCGCCATACGCAGTGCCTGGTAAAAGCTGATCCCTTGTTCATTTGCATACGCCTGCACCCGTGAAAGCGTTGTTGCACCGATACCGCGCTTTGGCACATTGATAACCCTGCGCACTGCCAAGTCGTCCTTGGCATTGTCGATCGTTTTTAAATAGGCCAAAAGGTCTTTGATTTCTTTTCTTGCGTAAAAATTTATGCCGCCTACAATTTTATATGGGATATTTTCGGATATAAAACATTCTTCAAACAAACGCGACTGTGCGTTGGTCCGGTATAAAACAGCGCAGTCCTGGTAGCGGCAGCCCCCAACGCGCATTTTTTCTAAAATATCGCCAGCTACATAGGCAGCTTCATCGCCAGCCGCATCAAACTGCCTGCATATGACCTTATCCCCAGCGCCATTTTGCGTCCAAAGCGCTTTTTCCTTGCGCCCAAAATTATTGGAAATCACACCGTTGGCTGCATCCAGGATATTTTGTGTAGAACGGTAATTCTGTTCTAATTTTATAACTACTGCGTCTGGAAAATACTGCTCGAAATTCAAAATATTTCCAATATTTGCCCCGCGGAATTTATAAATAGACTGGTCGTCATCCCCTACTACACACAGGTTGCCATATTTAGACGCCAACAGGCGGATAAAATTAAATTGGGCCGTATTGGTATCCTGATATTCATCTACCATAATATAGCGGAACCGCTCCTGGTAGCTATCCAATACCTGTGCGTCTGTTTGAAACAATTCGACTGTCTTCATAATCAAATCATCAAAGTCCAGTGCATTGTTTTTGTGCAGCATTTGCTGGTATTCCATATATACCCGCCCAATACGCTGCTTATTGTAATCTCCCTCAGCCTGTGCCAGGTACGCCTGCGGGCTAACCAGCTCATCTTTGGCATGGGAGATTGCATTCAAAAACGACTTTTCCTTATAGATCTTAGTATCAATTTCCATCCTACGGCATATATCTTTCATCAGCTGCTTTTGATCGTCCGTATCGTAGATTGTAAAACCTGTTTCAAAACCAATACGGTCAATATACCGCCTTAAGATCCGCACACATGCAGAGTGGAACGTAGATACCCAGATACTTTGCGCCCCATCCCCCACGATCTGGTCAATACGCTCCCGCATTTCCCCCGCCGCCTTATTGGTAAACGTAATTGCCATAATATGGTAAGGGTCAACCCCTATTTCTTCTATTAAATAGGCTGCACGGTGCGTCAGCACCCTTGTCTTGCCCGACCCTGCGCCGGCCAGGACAAGCACCGGCCCTTCCGTCTGGCAGATTGCCTGCATCTGCATCTCATTCATATTTTCATACATGATACATATCCTTTCCAAAAAGCATGCTTATACTGCAAACCGCCAGAATGTACAGTAATGTTAACCAAGAAAGTGCCTGGCTGGCGGTCTGCAGTCAGGTCATACTGTAAATTTAACTGGTGTGCAGTATAAATTTCTGAATAGCCCTAAAACGGCAGCCAGATACAAATGAAAAAATTACACGCACCTGCTTGCCATATAGTTTTGATTACTATATAATGTATCACAGAAAGAGGTGATACTATGACAATTGATGAAAAAGACCTTTTAAACAGCATCCTGGCCAGCTTAAACCGGATTGACTATATCAAGCCGGAAGATATACCAAATATCGACCTGTATATGGACCAGGTTACTACATTTATCAATGACCAGCTTGCTGCAACAAAACGCTACCCAGATGACAAAATATTAACCAAAACCATGATAAATAACTATGCCAAAAATAACCTCCTGCCGCCGCCGGAGAAAAAGAAATATTCCAAGGAACATCTGCTGATACTGATCTTTATTTATTATTTTAAAAGTATCCTCAGCATCAGCGATATACAAAATATCCTAAACCCAATTACAGACAAGTATTTCTCCGTTAAAAAGGGGATGGACCTAACTGCGATCTATGAGGAAGTATTTGGGCTGGAAAAAGATGAGGCAGACATCCTTGCCAAAGACATAACCCGGAAGTTTCAGACAAGCAGCCATACATTTTCCAATGCGCCAGATACTGAACGGGAAAATCTGCAGCTGTTTTCCTTTCTATGTATGCTCAGTTTTGACGTATACGTCAAACGCATGTTGATCGAAAAGATCATTGATGCAAAACTGGCAGTAAAACCTGCTGAAAAAAGCAAAAAAACGAAAGAAACACGAAAAAAATAGGCTGCTATCTTATGAAAAGGCAGAAACGGCGCCCCAAATATACGCCGTTTCTGCTTCCTTTTTATTTGAACTGCGGATCCTTCCCTTTCATATCTTTAAGGCGCCCAAGCGCTAAGTCATATCCATCATGGCCATAATTCAACGCGCGGTTTACCCGGCTGATCGTAGCCGTAGACGCACCTGTTTTTTCTGCAATATCCATATAAGTCCGCCCGTCCCGCAGCATCAACGCCACTTCAAAACGCTGGGACAGCGCCTGCAGCTCATTTACTGTGCAAACATCCTCAAAAAAACAATAACATTCCTCACGGTCCCGAAGGCATAATACTGCGTCAAATAGCTGGTCAACCGCTTCTGTCTGAAGATTCTTACTCATTTCCATGCTCCTTTATGTATCTTTCATTACTTCATATGCTAAAATTTTAGCATATTAGCGTATTCATGTAAACATGGAAAAATGTCGGTTTTTATACGCGGATGATGTATTTGGAAGGAATGTGGCCCGCATACCCTTTGGAATTCAACGCATATTTTACACTGCTCCATTTTATCCCCTGGCTATCTTTTGCCGTACTTAAAATCGTTACCTTGGTATCTTTTGGTATTGCCTGCTTAACTTTATAAGAAAGGCCCGCCCCGCCCCGCATATTTACTTTTTTTGAGGTGTTTCCATACGTATAAAGTTTCACATAGCTGCCGGACAAATATCCGGTATAGGATTTCCCGTTTGTTGTATACGTTACTTTGTACCATTTTTTATCAGCTGTCGATAATGTAAATTTATAATAAGGAAGGCCTGTCCCTTCTGGAACCACTGCAACGGTTGGATATTCGGTGCCAGCCTGTTCCCTTAAGTTTACATTTGCACTTGTTTTCAGCCGGAAGGAATGGAGGCGCTTAGTATGTGCGGTCAGTATCTCAGACTCTTCCCCATATTTGACCTCCTGCTCTTCCTCATCTTCGCCTTCTACAATATATGGCACTACCTTATAATAATACTGCCGCCCTTCTGATTCCATAACCGTATCGTCTGTATATTCGGTCAGCGTATTATCTTCAATAAAATCCAAAAGCTTATAAGTACCTGCGTATGACTTGCTGCGGTAGACTTCATACCCCGCTGCGTCTTCTACTTCATCCCATGTGATCGAAATGGAAGATGTAGAGTGGTCCGCCATAGCCAGGCCATCCACCGGCCCTAGCCCTTCTACCACTTCATCGGGATCCACAATCACCGGAGGGTCTACCGGTTCGGTTGGTTCCGGTTCTTCCGCCCCGCCCCCGTTGCCATATTGGAAGTTGCAGTCAACGTCCCCATTTATCCCATTTACCCTGCCTTTGCTGGAATACTGCCAGTATGAAAATTTACCGGTATAATTGGTCTGTGTCGCATAATGCGCCAGCCAGCAGTCATATGCAGTTAACTGGGTTACATCAAAAGAACTATTGATAAAAGATGGGCTGCCATAATACATTGGCCGGTATCCGGCTGCCTGGACCGCTTTATTATATGTAATCATATTTTTGGTTACCTGCGCTTTGGACAGCCCGTAGGCACGGTAACTGTTGGAAAAGGCTTCAAAATCATAGACGACCGGAAGGGTAATCAAATTCTTATATGGCCCGATCAAGTCCAGTGTTTTTTGTGCTTCCTGTTTTGCCTCGGCCTCTGTAATGGAATTAGAGAAAAAATAAATCCCGACTTTAATTCCTGCATTGTATGCGCCCTGTATATTCTGGCGGAAATATTCGTCTTCGTACATGGCAAAATTTTTAGACAGGGACGTATAGCCGCACCGGATAAATACAAATTTAACACCTGCCGCCTTTACCTTATTCCAGTCTATTGCCGCCTGCCATTTGGATACGTCAATCCCATGCGTTACGCTTTTGCCGCTTACCTGCGCCGCATGTGTATAAGTCAGCCCGGTAAAAGGGCTTACCGTCGTATTGGAAGAAGCGCTTCTTATAGAAAACTGCGCTGCCTGGCCATCCTGGCCGCTTTCCTGCTGCATCTGGCGTTTTACATAATCAGGGTCGTTCCAATCCGGTTCCAGGTTTTCCGGGGATTTTGGCAAATCTTTGTTATCCTGTGCCTGGCCGCCAAGCCCTGCATCCAGGCTGCCTGCGCCCGCTGCCTGGCCGCTATTTACCTGCCCGCTTGCCTGCACAAGATGGGCCGGCGTGGCGGCAGATTCTGCCGGCAGGCCCCATGCAAGCATACATCCAAGCGCCATTGCTAAAATCTTCTTTTTGTACATCATGAAAAAGCTCCTTTTACTTGTTTGTTTTTTACCGTCAGCCTATCATACCAGCCGTTTATGAATGTTATCTTAAATGATACGAAAAAGAAGGCATTATTTTCCGTGTAGGATTCTGTAAAATTTTGGAACCAACCGGGGAGGGGTACTATGTATTTTGGCCTCCCGCACGCTGCATTTTGCAGCGGTATTGCAGGACGGCCGCTTGCATCCAGGATGCACTTGTGTATCAAAGTGAATGTCCGCACCAGAAAGGGATACGCTATACTACCCCAAGCAGGCCTGCCATCCAATAAATGGCCCCTAAAATCCAGCTTGAAAAGATTCCGAACAAAATCACTGGGCCGGCAATCGAAAAGATTTTTGCGCCGATGCCGAATACCTGGCCTTCCTTTTTAAATTCAATGGCGGGTGCCGCTACCGAATTTGCGAAACCTGTAATCGGGACCAGCGCCCCTGCGCCTCCCCATTTTGCAAATGCCGGATAAATATTTAGCCCTGTCAGCAGGATGCTGATGAAAATTAAGCAAAGGCTGCACCAGCTGCCTGCGGTGTCTTTATCAAGCCCCCTGTTTAATGCTGTATCCAGTATCAACTGCCCCACCACACAGATGGCCCCGCCAAGCAGAAATGCCCGGCACATTGCCCAGGCTAGGTTCCTGGTTGGTGTTACCTGCTTGACATAATCATTGTATGCCTGCTGCTGGCGCTGTTTTTCTTCCTGCTTCATATCATTGCCCCTTTTCTTAAGCTTTTTAATTGGTACATGCCCTTGAAAGCAGATCATTCTTTATGCTTTCCCCAAGCATTGCCAGGACATCCAGCCAACGGCCTGTTTTCTGCCGTCCACCTTAGCCTTGCTTTGTTATTAAATTGGCTTTAATTTTTCGTTTGAAAGAAGCTGCGGCAAACAGGATCATGGCCAACATCCATTTTTAGGTTATGCAGCAGGATACGTAATATACTGGAAGCTTTGTCCAAAAGCTGCTTATTTATTTACGATTATAAATTTTAATATGTTAACAGATCTTTGATAACTTCACCGGCCATGACCAGCCCGGCTGCTGCAGGTACAAATGCGTTGCTGCCAGGGGCGGATTGGCAGTGGATAGGGTATGCATCTGGCTGGGGAAGCGGCGTTAACGGTTTTTCCTGGGAATATACTACTTTTAATTTTTCAACTCCAAGTTTTTTCAATTCCCGGCGCATCACCCTGGCCAGCGGGCAGACGGATGTCTCATAAATATCGGCTACCTGAAAAGCTGACGCATCCATTTTATTCCCGGCCCCCATCGCGCTGATCATAGGCGTCCCCGCCGCATACGCCTGCATGGCTAGGCCGAGCTTGCCGGTTACGGTATCAATCGCATCTACTACATAATCATATTTTGAAAAATCAAAGCTGCTGCAGGTTTTGGGCATATAAAAAATTTTAAATACTTCTACCTGGGCTTTGGGGTTTATATCCATAATCCGTGTTTTTGCCACATCCACTTTATACAGGCCAATGGTACTGTGAAGTGCAACTAGCTGGCGGTTTATATTGGACAGGCATACTTTATCCGGATCTATTAAATCCAGTTTTCCTATACCGCTGCGTGCCAGTGCCTCTACGGTATAACTGCCGACCCCGCCTATACCAAATACTGCGACATGCGCATGGGATAATGTTTCGACGCCTTCCCTGCCGACTAACAGCCGCGTCCTTGCAAATTGATCCTGCATAATGCCCCTTTTCTTTAATTTCTGATTTTATTTACAGTTCCTAATCCCAGCTATACTCACGAGCGGTAAAATTTGCCATATAGCCTTTTGTATTGACGCCCGTGAGCCGACGTTACTGGCAAATTTTATTGCCCGCCAGTATATATGGCAAAATGGAAACCGGATCAAATACAAGCCGCCGCCGGTCCTGCTATGCAGTCCGCCCCTGCTTCATTTCAAATTTATCCCGGTACATCATCTTATCCGCCCTGCGCAGTGTATCGCCAACATCAAAATCAACCATGCTGTTATAGGCGGCATACCCTGCTGCAATCTGGATTAAAAAATCTTCTTTGTGGACTTGATCCCACTCTTTTGCCCTATTTTTTAAATTTTGAATTAATTTTTCGCATTCCAATTCTGTTTTACGGCTTAATACTGCGCAGAACTCGTCCCCGCCCATGCGGTAGCATTTTCCGTAGGGCCCGAACACCTGCTTGATCAACCTGGCCCCGCTTTTAATATACAGATCCCCTTTTTCGTGCCCATACGTATCGTTGCAATGTTTCAGGTTATTTAAGTCAAACATCACGATCAGGCTGTCCTGTTTTACAAATTCGCTGCATACCGTATCCTGCGCATATGCGGCACGGTTCGGGAGGCCTGTGAGCTGGTCTAAATATGCCATCCGTTCATACTGTTCTGCTTTTAGCCCAATTGTCATCAGACGTCTGGCATCCAGCAGCGATATGGTACCGTGTATCATAATATAAACTAAAAACCCGGCAATGCCAAGGTCTGTAACATATACCCCGTCCGACCAGTAGTATACGATTATATCTGCTGCAAACCCGATATAACAGGCGCCGATACTGACCCCTACGGCCTTTAGTTTATGGCTCCAGCCGGACTTTTTTACTTCCATAAAAAATAGCGGGAACATGATCAGGACGGCCAACAGCAGTATTAGATGGTTCATCCATAATGTTTCTTTAAAATCTGCAATACCGGCCATCTGTGCACCCAGGGAAACGATAAATACCAAAATACTGGCCAGGCAAGCTGCATTCCATATCCAGTGGTCTTTCAAGACAAACAGTTCCCGGAAATATTGGATAAAAGGCACAACCAACAGCATCAATGCCAAAAAGGCCACATTGGAAATAATCCCTTCATGCTGCGCCAGCACCTCCGACAGCCTGGTATCCATTAGTTTCCAGATGCCGATAAAAAACGAAAATTGCCCTAGCATAAACAGGCTTTTGTCAAATTTGGGGTTATGGCGGTTTAACGCTGTAAACAGCATAAACCCAACGCCCAGGACAACGGCTAAAAACCCAAGCAGGATAGCGGAAAGGTCTTCTTTGACAATCCTCATATAAATGGCAGCACGTGTGCCGGCATAAAAATACGGCACAATATCCGTTACTGACTGGTAAACCGGCTGGATCTCTACACGGATCTCTTTCCCTTGCTGGTCCACGTTTATCGGAATTGTATTCCAGCGGCAGCCGGGCGATTTTCCGGGTGAGCTGCCTAAATCCTTCCGCAGCCGGAATACAAGCGCCCCTTCTATATACACCGACACATTCTGATGGATGCTGCGGAACACAAGCGCATTGCTGCCTGCTGGAACCTCATCTTTTGTAAATGTATATACCTGGGCAAACCCAAGCGGCGCGGTGCCGTCCAGCATTTGCGTCCATTTATGGTTTTTCAATAACTCGTAGCTGCCTGCCTCATCTGTGGTAAACAGCTCGTTGCGGGCGGTACAAAACAGATAGGCCAAAAAGGCGGCCGCCAGACATACGCAGGCTTCATATGCAATCGTAATCCATTTTCTCATCTTTTGCATACTTCCTTTCTATAACCAAAACGCATCGAAACAAGGATTTTACTAAAAAGCCTTCTTCCTCTGCCTGTACGCCTGTTTGCAGGGCATCCATACAAATACTGCGCACCCTATATATTTACCTTATTCTACCGCTCTTTTCCTATTTAATCAAGGGACAGATTCAAGTATCCGGATATTGGCTGTAATCCATAAACCATTCCAACCAGGCGCCTGTTTTTGCTGCTATCCCGGCCATTTACTGCCCCTGGCGCCCCGCAGGATGCGCTTGTAACCTCAATGCCGTCGCATGGTACGGACAGCCAGGATCCAAGTATGGCCGCAATTTCCTGTACAGGCAGCGTAGATTCGGTTACGACCGCCTTGCTGCCTTCCATATAATACAGCAGGATGCCTTCTTTGCCCCCGCCTGTATAAACCAATGCATCCCCTCCGTTTGCACGGTGTTCCCGCAGTGCAAAATCCACATGGCGCAATGGCCATTCCACATATCCCGGCCCCCGGAAATATGCATTCCGTATCCGGCAATACGCCTTGGCATCCGCCGGATACACCGGCGGCAGCTGTGCTGCCTGCAGCCCGGATTGCGGCAGCTGCCTGTATTCTTTTTCCAAATAAAAGGAAGCCGAAAACCCAGCCGGCCCATAAAAACCGGTTACAAGCCCTTCCTCTGCCGGTTCTGCGACCAGCGGCACCTGGTACCTTTGGTATGCTTCCCGCAGCAAGCTGCCGGCCAGCCCTTTTCCACGGTATTGCGCGTACACAGCAAGCGCGTAGACATAGCGGATACCTGTCCAGCTTTCCTGTTTTACCCTTTTTTCCGCTTTTAGGCACAAGGCCCCAGGCAGAAAAAAGGAGGCCCCCATCAGCACCCCTCCTTCCTCTATCAGCAACACGTTTTCCTGTTCATACATCGCCTCAAAAAAAGCGTCAATGTAAGCATCCTCATCCGAAAAGCAAGCTTTCCACAATGTTTTCAGCTTTGGGATGCTTCCTGTATCCCCGTATCGGATCATATGTGGAACCTCACTTGGTATTTTTCTACTAAAAGTTCCGGGTGGTACGACAGTTTTGCCTTACGCAGCCCCTCATCGCCCGTATCTTCCTCCCGGTTGACATACGTGTAATCCTGGCAGTTATGCAGCACAAACTGCTGGTTGATCATTGGGTATGCCCCCTGTACGCTTGCCAATGCTTTTTCAATATGCACGACATACGTATCCGTATTCAGCGGCTCTCCGATGGAAAATGCCACAAGCCGCTGCCCTTTATAAAGCATTCCGCCGTCCAATACCAAATCCGCCAGGTTCCGCAGCGCCTTGCGGTTGATATGCAGCTCATTTTCCATCTCTTCATTCCAGTTTTCAGATTCCGCCGCCTTCCATTCGTCCAGCAGCCGCATACACTCGCCTGCATCTTCCGGCATCATATCCCGGTAGCGCCAGTTCCCGCCGTCTTTAAAACGGGCAATATGGTTCCGTTTCCCATGCAGCTTCCTGCCAGCAAGGGTGGACAGCTTTTGCGTCAAATATACATAATCATAGTCGTCGCGGTTTGACTCAGCCGAATACTGTCCTGGGTAATGGCATGCCATCCATTCCAGGTCGCTTTTTACCAGGGTGCCAAGCACAAGCTGGCCACCCTTTTCGCGTTCCGTTTCCAGCAGGGCATCCAATGCCCCTTTACGGTTTCCTGCGCCAATTGGGATCGTATAATACCGCATCTTTTTATTCTGAAACCGGAAGATCAAGCACCCTTGTTCTTTTGCCATTTCTACGCCGTAAATATCGCTCCACAAAAAATTATTTGCAAATGAATATTCACATGCCTGCCTGCCGTCTTCGAGCATCCGGTGGGTTACCCACTCCCGGTCGCCCAGCGACAGGCTATGAAATCCTATCATATCGTTTCTCCTATTCCGATCCAAGCGGCAGGGGCATACTACCTTGCTACCTGCAAGATGTACTGATCGCTTCAATCGCTACTGCCCCGCCCCGTACAATCTCAATATTATGAAATTTCGATTTTAAAAGGTCAATCAGCTCATTATTTCTGCGTTCCGTTAGCTTACATTCCAACATAACACTGTCTTTTCCAATATCCGCCACCTGCACGCTGAACACTTCCGCAATGCGGAACACTTCCTCAATCTGGGCAGATGTAATATCTTTTATTTTCGCAAATAAAATTTCCTTCATATGGATCGGCACATTGGTAAGGTCTATGACTTTTATGACTTCTACCATACGGTTCAACTGTTTTTTGATCTGTTCAAATGTGATGTCGTCGCTGGTCACGCAGATGGTCATACGTGAAATCGTCGCATCTTCTGTCGTGCCGACGGTCAAGCTTTGCAGGTTGTAAGACTTTCCCGAAAAAAGCCCGGATACTTTGGCCAGCACACCTACCTGATTTTCCACATACAGGGCAATCCATCTGTTTTTCATAGTTATCCTCCTAACTGCCATGCCGTTACTTTAAGATCATTTCGCTCATTGGATTCCCGCCCTTTACCATCGGCAGCACAATTTCGTCCGTCGCTATGATAAACTCGATCAGGGTCGGCGCATCTTCATTGTGTTTTGCCTGGTAGAGCGCCTCCTGGATCTGGGATTCCTCCGTGACACGCAATCCATGCGCACCGTAGCATTCTGCAAATTTTACAAAATCCGGCACATACGGCGGGCACGCCTCATTCGGGCCTTTGCAGGCTTGCGGGCACCCCACCTGCCTGCGCAGGCAAGTTGCAGCATAACGCTTGCCGTAAAATAGCTGCTGCATCTGGCGTACCATACCAAGGAAATAATTATTGAAAATACAAATGGTAATTGGCGCCTTTTGTACAATAGCCGTCGCCATTTCCTGCATATTCATCTGGAAGCCGCCATCCCCGGTAATACAGACAACATGTTTATAAGGCTTTGCGATCTTTGCCCCGATCGCTGCCGGAAGTCCAAACCCCATCGAACCTAAACCGCCCGAGGTAATTAACTGCTTTTGGCCCCCAAGTTCCAGGTATTGGGAAGCCCACATCTGGTGCTGCCCCACGTCTGTTACAAAGACCGCTTCCGAATAGGACTGGTTGATATGCTCTATGATCATCTGTGGCGTCATGCCACGGTCCTTTCGCATCGTTAACGGGTTTTCCAAATCCCATTGTGCGATTTTTTGCCGCCATTTTTCCGTATCCTGCCGTTCCGCCCATTCACACAGCTTTTCCAATGCCAGCTTTGCATCTGCTACGATCGGCACATCCACCACCACATTTCTGGAAATAGCCGCGGTATCAATATCGATATGCACAATTTTGGCATGTGGTGCAAATTCGTTCAGGTCGCCGGTAATGCGGTCGTTAAAACGGGTTCCAATGGAAAACAGCACGTCGCATTCGCTGACTGCCATATTGCAGGCATATTTGCCATGCATACCAGAGTTGCCAAGATACAGCGGATGGTTCGTCGGAAGCGCGCCGCGGCCCATCACGGTCGTTACAACAGGGATCTGTGTACGCTCTACGAATTTTAAAAGCTGCTCTTTCGCATCTCCGATCAAAATCCCCCCGCCTGCCAAAACCAACGGGCGTTTTGCAGATTTTAACAGCCGGTATGCCTTTTTTAACTGCCCGATATGCACGCCCTCATTTGGTTTATAGCCGCGGATAGATACCTCGGATGGGTACTCGCTGTCCCCAGCCTCCATCTGGATGTCTTTTGGAATATCGACTAGCACAGGGCCTGGCTTTCCCGTCCGCGCAATATGGAACGCCATTTTTAAAATGGTCCCCAGCTCCTTACGTGTACGGACGGTAACCCCATATTTGGTGACGGAACGGGTCATCCCTACAATATCGACTTCCTGGAATGCATCATTGCCGATCAAACCAAGCGGCACCTGCCCGGTAATACAGACAAGCGGAATACTGTCATAATGCGCATCCGCAAGGCCCGTGATCAAATTGGTCGCCCCTGGGCCGCTTGTGACAAGGCAGACGCCGACTTTACCGGATGCCCTGGCATACCCTTCTGCTTCAAAGATCAGCCCCTGTTCATGCCTCGGCAGGACAATCCGTATATCTTCCTGTTTATACAATTCATCGAATATATCCGTAACCATTCCGCCCGGATACCCAAAGATGGTGTCAACGCCTTCTTCGCGAAGCGCCTTTACAAATAGCTTCCTTCCTGTTATATCCATTGTTCCGTTTTGCCCCTCCCTCTTTCCTATTATCTTTTTTCTGTTTTTATCCAATAATGGGATCTGCCACCCTTACATATTTACGGAAATCATATAGAATGTCAAAATATGCCTGTTCATCGCCCCGGGCCGCGATCTTCCAATCCGGCCGCTGGTCCAGGTCCGGAAAATAAACATCCGCATCGTAAGTAAAATCAAGTTTTGTGATATATGCTACGTCGCACATATCCAGAAGCTGGCGGTAGACGCTGCCGCCGCCTGCAATAAAAATATCCTCTGTTTGATACTGCAAAAGCTCCTGATGCAATTCTTCCAACGAATGCACAACCATAGCCCCACGTGCCTGATAGCCCAAGCGGTGCGTCAGTACGATATTCACCCTGCCATCTAAAATCCCGCCTGGTATGCTTTCCCTTGTCTTCCTGCCCATTACGACCACCTTGCCTGTCGTCATCTCCCGGAAAAAACGCAGATCGTCCGGTATCTGGACCAGCAGCTTATTTTTGCAGCCAATCCCCCAGCCTTTGTCCACTGATGCAATCAGATTCATTCCTTACTATGCCTCATCAATCGCTTTGCCAATATCATGGCGCATGTACTTATTATCAAATTGTACCC
Source organism: uncultured Eubacterium sp. (assembly GCA_947089855.1). Taxonomy (GTDB): domain Bacteria; phylum Bacillota; class Clostridia; order Lachnospirales; family Lachnospiraceae; genus Eubacterium_J. Next base: position 82,925 of record CAMUML010000007.1, on the reverse strand, counting down.
AATCGGTAGCTTCGTATGCTTTTTTCCGCGCTTGTTTTAAATCGTCCCCTTTTGCCGTTATGCCAAGCACGCGGCCACCATTTGTGACCACCTTTCCGTCCTTTAAGGCGGTTCCTGCATGGAAACAGTAATAGCCGTCTTTCCCGTCAAATGTTTCCAGCCCTTTGACCGGGTAGCCTTTTCCATAGGACACCGGGTACCCGTTGGAAGCCAGTACAACGCAAACGGCTGCATTGTCCTCAAACTGCAAATCCACTTCATCCAGCCTGCCTTCCACACAGGCTTCCATTACTTCGACCATATCATTTTTCATACGCGGCAGCACGACCTGCGCTTCCGGGTCTCCAAAGCGGGCATTGTATTCCAACACTTTCGGGCCATCCCCTGTCAGCATCAGCCCAAAGAAGATCACGCCGGTATACGGCCTGCCTTCCGCTGCCATCGCATCCACGGTCGCCTGGTAAATATGCTTTTTGCAAAAGCTGTCCACCTCAGCGGTATAAAACGGGCTTGGGGAAAAGGTGCCCATCCCGCCGGTATTTAACCCCTGGTCGCCGTCCTGCGCCCGCTTATGGTCTTGTGCAGAACTCATAACCTTAATTGTCTTGCCGTCGGCAAACGACAGTACGGACACTTCCCGGCCCGTCATAAATTCTTCCACGACCAGCCGGCTGCCCGCAGCGCCAAACTTCCTGTCTTCCATAATCGTCTTTACGCCTTCTTTTGCTTCTTCCAGCGTATTGCAGATCAATACCCCTTTGCCCAGCGCCAGGCCGTCTGCTTTTAATACAACCGGCATCTTAGCATTTTCCAGGTATGCAGCCGCTGCATTTGGGCTGTCAAACGTCTCATAGGCTGCGGTCGGGATATGGTATTTTTTCATCAGGTCTTTGGAAAATGCCTTGGAGCCTTCCAAAATAGCCGCTTTTTGGTCTGGGCCAAACACTTTTAGCCCTTCCGTGCGGAAATAATCCACAATACCGCCCACCAGCGGGTCTTCCGAACCAATTATGGTAAAGTCCACATGCCCTTTTGCAAATTCTGCCAGCCGTTCAAAATCCATAACCGGGATTGGGACGCATTCCGCCAGACTGCCAATCCCTGCATTCCCTGGCGCGCAATATATTTTATCTACTTTTGGGCTTTTTGCAGCACTATATGCAATTGCATGTTCACGGCCGCCGCTTCCCACAATTAAAATCTTCATATAATTTTAGCCTCCATTCCCTGTGTGTGTATTTCTAAATTTATATATAATTTCCCTAACTATTCCAGGATACGTACCTTGCCGTTAGCAACCGTTACTTTGCCGGCGGCAATCAGGTCCACCGCCTTTGGCAAAATCTGCCACTCCGCTTCTTCCATTACCCGCTGCTGCAGAGCTTTGGGCGTATCATCCTGCCTTACGGCTACTGCTTTTTGTAAGATGATCGGCCCGGTGTCTGTCCCTTCATCCACAAAATGCACCGTCGCACCGGTCACTTTAACGCCCCTTGCCAGCACAGCTTCATGGACCTTCAACCCATAATAGCCTCCGCCACAAAAAGACGGGATCAAGGATGGATGTATATTTATGATTCTATTTTCGTATTTTTGTATGAAAACCTCTGGTAAAATCACAAGATAGCCTGCCAGCACCACCAGATCTACCTGTTCGGCATCCAGCAAATCTACCAGCGCCTGGCCAAATTCCCCACGGCTATGGTAGGCTTTTGGCTCCATGCAGCAGTGCTTGATGCCACGCATACGCGCACGCTCCAATGCATAGGCATCCGGCTTATTGCTGACCACAACTGCGACCTGTGTATTACGGATGCTTCCATCTGCAATGGCATCCATAACCGCCTGCAGGTTGGTTCCGCCGCCAGATACAAAAACTGCTATTTTTAACATAACCGGACTCCTTTTTCCCCCTCTGCTGCTTCACCAATGATATAGGCAGTTTCACCGGCTGCTTTGACCGCTGCTACCGCCTTGTCCGCATCCGCCGCATCCACGGCAAGCACCATGCCAATGCCCATATTGTATGTATTATACATCATCTGCTCATTAACATCCCCAGCCTTTGCGATCAGATGAAAAATAGCAGGGGTTTCATAGCTATTTTTTTGAATCACTGCCTGGATGCCATCTGGCAGCATACGCGGTACGTTTTCATAAAAACCGCCGCCGGTAATATGGCTGCACGACTTAATGGCCACCCCAGCCTCTTTTATGCCCCGCAATGCTTTTACATAGATTTTTGTCGGCACCAGCAGCGCTTCGCCCAACGTCCTGCCCAGCTCCTCATAATAAACCGCAAGCGTTTCTCTGTCTACCTTAAAAATCTTGCGTATCAGCGAAAACCCATTGGAATGTACCCCGGACGAAGCCAGGCCAAGCAATACGTCGCCTTTTTTTACCGTTTTTCCGGTAATAATATCCTTTTCATCTACCACACCCACAGCAAATCCTGCCAGGTCATATTCATCCTGCGGGTAAAAGCCCGGCATTTCAGCCGTTTCCCCACCGATCAGCGCTGCACCGGCCTGCCTGCACCCTTCTGCTACGCCGCTTACAATCGCTTCGATTTTATCCGGGTAATTTTTGCCGCATGCAATATAATCCAGGAAAAATAAAGGTTCCCCTCCGGCACAGGCAATATCGTTTACGCACATTGCCACGCAGTCAATCCCGACTGTATTGTGCCGGTCCATCAAAAACGCTAGTTTTAATTTTGTCCCAACGCCGTCCGTCCCGGATACCAGCGTCGGCTTTTCCATATTTTTAAATGCTCCCATAGAAAAAGCGCCGGAAAAACCGCCTAGATTTGTCAATACTTCCGGGCGCATCGTACCCTGCACATGTTTCTTGATCAATTCAACGGACCGGTAGCCAGCTTCAATATCTACTCCTGCATGTTTGTAATCCATAAACCTTCCTCCTTCTACCCTTTTGATTTGCTCGTTTGTTACTATCCACGGCTTAGGGCTAGTTTCCTACCCTGGATTTATGATTTATTTGCCTCTTTGCCATCATAATGGATGTTGCAAAAAATTTCAATACTATTCACGGCATGTTATTTACTTAAGTGTTACCTTCGTTACTATTCACGGGCCAGGAATGCGCATAAACTGCGCATTCCGTGAGAACATGATTCAGGAGTGAGGGGCGATTTTGCGAAGCAAACTTCCAATATCGCCCCGAAAGGTTACTATGAGCGGCCCCCCCCCAGGCCGTGAATAGTAACTACCGTTCAGGTAGGGTGTTACATTGTGGCCTCCCGGACGCCGGATGAGGGGGCGGCCCTGTCCCATTGTTCCGGTTCCGGAATGTAAGAAGCCCTAAGCATCCGGGAGGCCACAATTAACAGCGTTCCTGGTTAGGCATTTTCCGGGTCATGTTGTATGAGTGGCTTCTACCTGCTTGGAAAACGCTTTGGTCGCGGCTGCTATATCTTCACCACTGCCGATTTTTTGCAGCATCTGCCACCAGGCCATGCGCGCGTTTGTCCAGCCAGGTGTAATCTGGTAATAATCATCTACATAAGGCATAAATATGCTGTATTCTGTCATTAACTGGTCATTTTCATAAACCTCGCCTATATCCCGCACCGGCCAGTTTGACGACATCTGCACAACACTTTCATATTTTGTATCCGATTCCGTCATATACCGGATAAGTGCCTTTGCCGCTTCTATCCGTTCACGGCTGCCATTATCAAAAATGCCAAACCCATAAATGCCGCCCTGCAGCCTTGGTTCTCCAGAATCGGTCGGAAACGCCATTGGGAACACGTCAAAATCCAAATTCGGGTTATGGATAGTCTGCTGTATCTCTATCGCAGCATTCCAACAAAATGCCATTGCCAATTCCCCACTGCAAAAAGCTTTGATCTCATCGCTCCCTACCATAGAATCATCAAACGAAATGCCTTCTAAACGGGAAAGCAGCCGCAGTGCTTTTTGATTCTCCCCACTGTTAATGGTATAACGGGTATGGCCTGCATCGGTAAAAGAACCTCCGTACAGATTGTTGACCAGCGCCCGCGTGCCTTGGTCGCCGCCCTGGTTCCTGCAGTAAACCACACCTACCTGCTTCTGCCCATATGCAGACAGTTTTTTGACCGCTTTGATAAAATCCTGTGTCGTCCATGTATGTGTTTCTTCATTGAGATAAGAAAGGGCCCCGGCCTTTTGAAACAGCTCATAGTTTACCGCCATGCAATGGGCTGACATACAGACTGGGAACACATAATATGCACCATTTTTGTGCTGGCATGCGGCCCGGATATTCTCATAAATCTGCCCAGCGCAACTGGTATCCCACAGATCCGACAGGTCTACCAAACGCCCTTGGTCGCCCCAGCCAGCCACCAGCCGCTCAGGGCCTTCAAAAACCAAATCCGGGGCGCTGCCGTCCGCTATGGCTTGATTGATTTTCCCATCCCCATCTTCATAGTCTAAATATTCCACAAAAACATGGATTTCCGGATGCTCCCTTTGAAATCCAGTAAGCAAACTAGCCACCGCCGTAGGGTTTCCCCAGTTCCCAACCGGAAATGTCCAAAGGGAAATTTCTACTTCCTGCTGCATATTTTCTACTGGACCATTGTCCACGTTTTCCAGCCTCCCGCTGCATGCAGCGGCCCCAAACATTACAGACAACAGGGCAACAATGATACCGCATACTCTCTTCATGGCAGCCTCCTTTCCCTTTTCTTGTTGCCAGGCTATTTCAAATGTTTATTTAAAAGGCCAATAATCGCATCCACGTCATAGGGCTTTGATGTATGGCCATCCATCCCGCATTCCATGCATTTTTGCACATCGTCATCAAATGCATCTGCACTGACCGCGATGATCGGGACCTGTTTGGCGTCATCCCGTTCCAAAGCACGGATTGCTGCCGCAGCCTCAAAACCTGTCATTTCGGGCATCCGAAGGTCCATCAAAACCACATCGTACCATCCGGTTTCCGACTGCTTAAATTTTTCCAGGCATACTTTTCCATTTTCCGCCCAGTCCAGTTCCAGCCCAAATTCCGACAGCGTAGCATCGGCAATTTCCCAATTTAGTTCATTGTCCTCTGCAAAAAGCACACGCCTGCCGGATAAATCTATTTCTACCGTTTCCTCTTGTTCCTGTACTGGCTGTACTTCTGCTTCCACAAGCTGGCGTAAACCATAATACAAACTAGAACGGAACAGCGGCTTTGCAATAAAACCTTCTACCCCTGCCTCTTCTGCTTCGGATTCCAATTCGCCCCAGTCGCCGTCTGAAAGCAGTACAATTGTAATACCTGGATAACGCTGGCGCAGTTTTCTGGCCACTCCAATCCCATCCTGCCCTTGTATATTCCAGTCCAGCAATACGATTGGATAGCCTTTGGCATCCGTATACAATTGCGTGATCTTTTCGTTGGCATTTTGCTGGTCTAAGGCATATTCGGCATCCAGGCCAATAGACGCTAAAATATCTGTTGCAATCCCGCAAGCTTTTTCATCATCATCCAATACCAGTACATCCCGCTGCGGCAGTGCCATCTCAGGCTCCTGCTGCATGGCCTTTTCCATATCCAGCGTAATACAAAATTCGCTGCCTATGCCTGGTTCACTGTTTACCGTAATCGTACCTCCCATCGCATCTACGATATACTTGGTAATCGCCATGCCCATACCTGCTCCGGCAGCCTGTTCCACACGCCCATGATCTTCCCTTGCAAATGCGTCAAATACCCGTTTTTGGAACTCCTGGGACATACCGATGCCATTGTCCTTAATATAAAGGCTCGACCGGATATACCGTTTCCCTTTCGGAGACGGCTTTTCACGCAGCCCGACCTCAATTTTGCCTTTTTCCGGTGTAAATTTCACCGCATTTCCTAGGATATTCAATAAAATCTGGCTTAACCGCACTCTGTCCGAACATACATTTTCATTTGATAACCCATAGACATAAATATTGAATTCCTGCTTTTTTTCATGCACCTGCGGCTGGATGATGGTCATAATATTTTCCATTACATCCCGCAAGGAAAGCGGCTCCATACGCAGCGTAAGCCTTCCGCTTTCAATCTTTGACATATCCAGCATATCATTGATCAGCCCCAGAAGATGTCGGCTGGATACACCGATGCGTTTTAGGCATGAACGCACCTGCGGCGGATTATGTAGGTTATTGATTGCAACCGTCGTCATCCCCATGATACCATTCATCGGCGTACGGATGTCATGGCTCATATTCGATAGGAATTCACTTTTTGCTTTATTTGCACGTTCTGCATGTTCCCGTGCCAAATCTGCCGACTGCCTGGCTTCATCCAGTTCATGCATCTGTTTCCTGGTCAGGCGGAAATACCCTGCAAAAACGAAAAGAAGGGCACTTAGCATCAGGATACAGCCACTAACGGAAATAAACGACCATTTTTTCCCCAGGCTGTCAATGGTCACATCCAGCATATTATAAGGCATCTGCAAAACCAAAAACCATTCCGAATCCGGCAGCCCTGTACAGTACAGGTTGCGCCGGCTGCCAGAAAATTCTACTTCGCCTGCATAATCCCTGTCCGCATCCATCGCTGCTTTTAATTCTTCTATATACCGGTTTGCCAGATGCACGCCGTCCTTATCCTGGGCGTCTTTTATACTTTCAAAGTAGTTTTCCCCTTTTGCACCGCTGCTGCATAAAATATAAGTTCCATCCCTGCGTATAATAGAGTACTCAACTAGGCTGCTGTCCAAATTAACTGCCAGCGTATCGCTTAAATAGCTGGTTGGAAGCCCTGCTACCAGTGCAGCGCTTTTTTCACCCCCATCCAATGGATACACCGCAGGCACCCCCATTAAAACAAGCTGCTTGCCATCGGTATCCCTGGCCGCACTTACGCTCTCCTTGCCAACCTGCATTGCCCGGTTAAGTGCCTGCGGCACTTCCGGTTTTACTTTTGGGCCATATATCATATCAAACCTGCCGTCGTCCGTATAAAACGCCAAACATTCAAACCCCCTGGAACGGGCAATATACGAAAGTTCCACCCGCAGCGCAGAATTGCTTTTCATACTTTCCGGCGGAACTGCATCCACCAGCCCCCTTACCTGGGATACACGCAGCTCAATCGTCGTCCCGAAATGCGTCGCAACCTGCTTGCTCATCCCCGACATATAAATAACGCCAATCTCCCGGATGGCAGATGCCCCCATCATATTCATAGCAACTGTCTGGATACTAAAAATCAGAATACAAAAGATAGATACCAGTACAAGGCTGATTGTCAAAAAATGTGTTGTTTTCGTTTCGACCATACTATTCCCTACCCACCCCCATCAATATTTTTATAGATAAAGAACCTGTTGCAAAAAACGGGTATTCAACACTTGCCGTAATGCAGCTTGTATCATTATAGCGTATGACGCTTTGGCTTTCAAGGAATCTCGGAAAATAAAACAGGTTTCTGAATGAAAAAGTTACTTTTCACACCCAGACCAAGCACCCGCTGCTTGGTCTGGGCCAAAGAATGCGGCTTGCCATGCATCCGGCCTTTCGCCAAAGGCGAACTTCCAATGGGCCGGATGCCGTTACTTTTTACAGCACAGCCGCTTTTTGGCTGGGGTGTGAAAAGTAACATGAAAAAAGATGCAAACATGTATCGTACTACGGAAAAAGCCGCAAAAAAACTGCTGCACCGGCAGGCATAATACCTGCACCGGCACAGCAGCATGCATAGCTTTGCTCCCTTTACGCCTGTGAAAACTGGTCTTTTCCTACCTCGCAAAGTGGGCATTTGAAATCTTGTGGAACATCTTCCCATTTCGTCCCTGGTGCGATCCCGCCTTCTGGATAGCCCTGGCTTTCATCGTATTCCCATCCGCATACGTCACATACATACTTCATTTTTCTTCTCTCCTTCCTGTTTCACCTGATTCTGCCGCCTGCCCTGCTTGTCCGATTAAAATCCCAAAAGGCCAGTGCGCGTTTCTCAGTGGGATTATTATAAAGCAGTTTTAGGAAGATTGCAACATCGCCGTTGCAATTTAATAGCCATGTAGGAAGTGTTGTTACTATTCACGGCCTGGGGGCCGCTCACAGTAACCATTCGGGGCGATATTGGAAGTTTGCTTCGCAAAATCGCCCCTCACTCCTGAATCATGTTCTCACGGAATGCGCAGTTTATGCGCATTCCTGGCCCGTGAATAGTAACGAAGTGTTACGGGATGTACTAGCCGGGCGCAGACGCCGCTTTCATATCCAGTGTAAAACATACCTCAAAACAGCTGCCGCCTTCCCCTTTGCGCACCGCAGTAACATTCAGCTGCGCCCCCATCCCCTTCGCCAGCTCTTGTGCAATGGTTAATCCTAAGCCCGTGCCGCCTTTATTCCTTGTATGTTCCTGCTTATAAAACCGTTCAAATAAATGCGGTATGTCTTCTTCGGAAAGCGCCTGTGTATCATTGCAAAATACCACGGCAACTGCCTTCCCTTTTGCTTCTACTGTAATATTTAGGTAAGTACTGGCATATCGGCCTGCATTTTGGAACAGGTTTAGGAAAATACGCTCCAGGGCAGCTGTTTCGCCGACTGCCCATATCGGATATTCTGGAATCCCTATACAAATATCCAGCTGTGCCTGCTCCAATACCTGGTAATTGCCCATAAGCGACTCCCTTAAAACCCTCGGGACATCGACCGCGCCAAGTTCAAGTGCAAAATCGCCTGCATGTAGGCGGGAATAGTCATAAAACTGTGCAACCAGATGTTTCATAAACTCGGCCTTTTTTGCAACAATGCCTACGGCTTCCAAAAGTTCCTGGCTGTCTGCCGTATAACCCCCTCTTGGCCGTACGGCATATTTTAAATATCCTAAAATAACGGTTAAAGGCGTGCGCAGGTCATGGCTGATATTTTCTATCTGTTTTTGGAACTCCTTTTCCTGTTTTACATATTTTTGGCGTTCTTTTTGCATATCTTCCAACGCTGCATTAAACGATGACAACAACGCTGCCAGATGCCTGTCTGGCAACGGCAGGTGGACGATCTGGTTTTGCTCCAAGTCTTTGCGTATATCGTCGATTTCGCAAGTTATCCGGCGCAGCGCATAAACAAGGGCAAAGTAACGGAACGCAAAATACCCTCCAGCCAATACAACAAGCAAGGATATGGCAAATAACATGCAGTACTTCATCGTATCTTCCCCTTTTCTATACTGCAGACCGCCAGAATATACAGTAATAGATACTAGTACACCGTAAAATAAATTACTGCCTCAAGCTATATGGCAAACTTTACCGCTGGTGAGTATAACCAAGGAAGTGCCTGGCTGGCGGTCTCTCCAGGCTACAAATCTTTTTCCCGCAGCAGGCAGATACCGGCGCACACGAACAGGAACGTCCCGGCAGCACCGGAAACCAGGCACCTGTACCAGCCTTTGGCAGTATCCCATACCGTAACGGCATGGTCCCCCACTACCATACTGTCAAAGAAATGATAGGGCATCCAGTTAACAATATCGAATGCAGCCTCAAAACGCAGGCCCAAATACTCCAATACAATCGGCAGAATATACCAGATTGCTGCCCAGACAACGATTGCCGTCAGCTTTTGTTCCAATAACCAAAGCAACAGGATGATAGAAACCACACTGGCTACTGAAATGAGATAGGCTGCAGTCATTTCCCATAAAACCTCTTCCATTTGGAATATAACGCCGCTTTTCTTTTCCCCAAGCAGCAGCTGCGCCCCCGCAATCCATGCTCCTACTACAACAAACATCATAATGGTTGCCGTTAGGATGCTGACCATACATTCCCCCGAAAAAATTTTCGTCCTTGAAATGCCAGACGCCGTTGCATTTTTTAGAATCCCATTTTCCCGGTGCCCTTCGTAGAGGCTGAATGCAACCCCTGCCCCTACCGTGGGGAACACCATTGGTTCCGTGACCAAAAAACTATAGGAAAAGGAAGTGACCGCATACTGCCCTCCCCAAAAATGGAGGACGATATGGAACAGTACGGACAGGCATACCAGTATGCCCGTTGCGCCATATATTTCCTTTGTATGTGTAATCCGGTAAAACTCGCTTTTTATATAGTTCATCATCTGTGGCTGCCCCTTTCTTTTAAATCCATGTAGTAATCTTCCAGCGAAGTTTTTAAAACCTGCATACCAGTAATATAAGTACCAGCCCCGGCTGCCAGCCTGCTGTATACTTCCGCTTCTGCCTGCGGCTTTGTAATGCGGACCTTATTTTCAGGATATACTTGATATGTTTCGTTTGGAAAATGTTTATCCAGGCTGGCTGCAAATGCCTCAACATCAGAAACGATAATTTCAATGCAATCGGAGCATTTTTCCAAAAGCGCCCGGGCCGTAATTTCCTCTGCCAAACGGCCGCCGCACATAAATCCATACATATCGGCAAGCTGCTCCAGCTCAGAAAGTATATGGCTGGACATTAATATTGTAATATTTTTTTCCTGGTTCAGCCGGTGCATCAATGCACGGAATTCAATGATGCCCGTAGGGTCAAGCCCATTGATTGGCTCATCCAAAATTAAAAGCTGTGGCTCCCCAATCATTGCAACTGCAATCCCCAGCCGCTGTTTCTGCCCCAAGGAAAGATTCTTGCACTTGCATGTAGCCTTTTGTACAATCCCAGCCATCTGCATCATTTCTTGTACTTTCCGGGAACTAGGCACCCCTTTTTGGATACTGTAATATTTTAGCATCTGTGCTACCGTCATATTCGGGTAGAACCCCGGGCTTTCTATCATACAGCCCATCTTCCTGCGGCATTTTTCCAATTGGCCTTCTTGGGACTGCCCAAACAGCTGCACGCCGCCTTCCGTTGCATATACCTGCCCAGCCAGCAATTTTAACAGCGTGCTTTTTCCCGCGCCGTTATCCCCGACCAGGCCATAGATGATGCCTTTTTTCACATGGATATTGACATGGTCAAGCGCAAGGAGCGTTCCATAGGATTTTGTAGCCTGCATTGTCTCTATGACGTATTCATTCATCGTTACCATCCTCCTGATTTCCAAAGTGTCCATCCAGACAGAAATTAGACTTTATTACTATATAGATGGCGATTATTTAATGCCAGATATAGAGTACACTGTCCCTGTCCCCCAACGGATGCCCCCATGATACTGCCGTTCCTTTTAATAAGTCATAAAGAGGTTTTAAAGAAGCTATAAAGTTTTATTTTAATTGGAACCCAATCCCATAGACAGTTTTAATATATTCCTCTGTAACGCCTGCCTCTTTTATTTTTTTGCGGATATTGCTGACATGGACATTTACCGTATTGTTTTCCCCATAATACCCGCCATGCCATACCAGCTCATACAGCCTTTCCCTGGAATAGACTTTCTGCGGGGTACGCATCAGCAGGTGGAGGATGTCAAACTCATGCGCCGTAAGCGCCAGTTCCCTGCCTGCAAGCACCACTTTGCGCTGTGCTGGATACAGCTCCAAGCCCTGATAATACAACACTTCCTGCGCTGGCTGCATATCCGCCGGTACGCTTTTGCCGCTACGCCTTAATGCAGCCTGTACCCTGGCGGCTACTTCTTCTGGTTCAAATGGTTTTGTGATATAGTCATCTGCACCGTTTGTTAGCATAGAGACTTTATCGCCAAGCGTATTTTTGGCAGAAAGGATAATGACCGGCACACAGCTGCCGTTTTCCCGGATTTGTGCAAGGAGCTGCCCGCCTGGAAGGCCAGGCAGCATTAGGTCAAGCAGGATTAAGTCTGGCTCTTCTTTTTTGAGCAGCAGGCCTGCCTCCGTCCCGGAGTATGCCTGTATCGGATGGTGGCCATATCCTTTTAAGATCTTGGCTAACAGGCTGTTGATGTCGGGTTCGTCTTCTACGATCAATATTTTGTTTTGCATAGTAGTATTTTATTGTCTCCTTAAGTATTGTCGGATATTTGGTATTATAGCGGATTTTGGAGGATGTGTAAATGGAGTTAATTCAGCCATTAAAACCGTACCAGAAAGCTTTTGACAACTGTACGGGTACGGCTTGTTACTATTCACGGGCCAGGAATGCGCATAAACTGCGCATTCCGTGAGAACATGATTCAGGAGTGAGGGGCGATTTTGCGAAGCAAACTTTCCATATCGCCCCGAATGGTTACTATGAGCGGCCCCCAGGCCGTGAATAGTAACTACGGCTTTTTAGGATAGTGGCTGCTGCAAGGAAAATAGGTTTACATTATTCCCTTGAAATAATATAATTATGATAGATTCTTTTCAGGGTGGCCAGTCTATTGGAACCGCAGGGATTGGTTTTCTAAAAGGAAAAGGCTGTAATTTATGTGGGAAGCTGTTATAAAACAAATACGGACGTAAGGAAAGAGGCAGAAATGGTAAAGATATATGTAATGACGCACAAAAAATTTAACAAGCCGGAGGATGATATTTATATACCGATGCATGTTGGCAAGGCAACAGCCAGTGAGGATTTCGGTTATCTTGGCGATGATAGTGGGGACAATATATGGGATTTAAACTGTTATTATGGGGAACTGACCGGTTTGTATTGGATTTGGAAACAGGAAACCCAAGCAGATATTGTAGGGATTTGCCATTATAGGAGATACTTTTTGAATGGGGAAGGGGCATTTTTGACCCGTAAAGAATATGAAACAGCGTTAAAGGACCACGATGTTATGTTATCAGACTTTATATTCAGCGCTGAACATAATAACTGGGTAAATTTTGTGTCTGCCCATAATGAAAAGGATTTAAAGGCTGTTGCGCTCGCAATACAAAAGTTATATCCATCCGATTATCCAGCCTTTTGCCAGGTAATGGCAGATACGAAATGCTGTTATGCAAATCTAATGGCCACAACATTGGAAAAATTTAAGGAATATTGTACATGGCTGTTTTCGATTTTTGATGAAGCCTGGCATCATATGGATGTTGACGGGTATGATGCCTACCAAAAAAGGGTTTTCGGATTTTTATCTGAATCGCTGCTGTATGTATGGGCGGCCGCTAGAAAATACCGCATTTATGAAGGTAAAATTGGCGTCATCGGGGAAAAAGCGGAAACTATGGAATTAAAACGTACTATGGAACAATTGATTGCGGATGGGGATGTGCTGTCTGCGAAAAAGTTTTTTTATAAAACGATAGAGCTCCGGCCAGATATTTGCCTTGAATTATCGGATATTTCTGGTGAAATTCCAATTATAGAAAAATTATTGTATATTATGCATGAAGAAGGCAACTTAAACGAAACTGGCCTGCTGGATATGAGCCGGGACCTTACTGTGTTGATCGAACACTACCGGAACACCTACCGTTTGATCCGCCAATATGGAAAGGAGGCCCTTGTAAAAGCAAAAGCATATTTTGATGCATACCATATCTCAAGCACCGCATTCCATATTATAGAACAAGATGCCAACCATACATTGTCATTATACAATTATTTAAACGAAGGGGAATTGCATAAAAAAGTAACCCTAATAGCACTGTGCCAAAACTACAACGATACCATGTCGGCAAGTATGGCCAATCTGCTGTACCAGACCTTACAGGAAATTGAAATCATATTTATCGATACTGGGCTGGAAGCCGAAGGAAAGTATTTATTAAAGGAATGTGTACAACGGTATCCAAAAAAAGTCCGTGTATGGACGGCACAGGAATGGAACGCTTCCCAGAAAAATTTTAATAGCAGCTATCTATTGTTTGTACGCACACAAGATTTATCAGACGTAACATTATGTGAAAAATTATATGAAGCTGCGGAAAACAACCATTGGCTATTGACTGGAGGGAAATATATCGATAACCAAGACGGTAACATACATTTTATGTTAGATGCCTCAAAAGGCAGCAGCCAAGAAAACAGCCACATCTGTTTCCTTACAGACCAACAGAAACCCTGGGGGATTTTGCTCCACAAAGACCTATGGCATAAACACCGGGTATCTGCACAAACAACAGAAAATCTCATAGATATGGAACATTTTGTTTCCAGCCTACTAGAAACAGAAGCAGATATTGCATCCGGAAATATTGAAGCCATTGTATATAAATATTGTAATTAACACCATTTACAACATAGGCAATCCCTGTAAAGCCTTTGGAAACCAGCCGGATGGCGGGGCGGCGGTATGGTGTCCTAGCAGCCATCCACCCCCGCCTAAATTCACTCCTACGCCTCCCGCACATCTTTCAGTTTCTGCAGCCCCAAAATCACAATACCGCCAACAACAAAAAATAAAATACGAAATGTCCCAATGGACAATGCCGGCTGCGGGTTATCCAATGTTTCCGGCCCTTTTACCACTGCATAAATAGAACCCAGCATCAGCCCAAGTATCAAGTAGATCGTCTGCGCCCGGAACCGCTCAAGCGCCTTGCGGATAATCTTAACTACGGAAAATATCCCAACCAGCACCCCGCACCCAAATAAAAATACGGTCGGAAATGCCCCAAAATCAAAATGCAGTATATCCTTTATGGCAGTAATGACCGGCAAATACAAGCCCATAATCAATAGCAGCGTAGAACCGGAAATCCCCGGCAGTACCATTGCAGAGATCGCCACCGCCCCGGCTAAAAAAATATAAATCCCCAATTTTATATCCAATTGATCCAAATCCATGCTGCTCCCGCCAGAAACCGGATTAAAATAAGTAATCGCACAGACAGCCGCCGCCCCTACGAAAATAAAAAACGCCGCTGGAATATTGGACAGCAATGCTTCCTTTTCTTCCTTTGCTACAATCGGGACCGCAAACAAAATAAACCCGATAAACATGGAGCTAATCGCATAAATATTTGACTCAAACACACTTGTAAGCACCAAAATAGCAAGCACCATGCCGCATACCCACCCGATGCCAAGTTTGACCAAAAATAGCAGCGCTTCTTTTTTTTCTTTCATAGATCCGCGCATCAAATCGTCGATCGAGCGGATAAACTGGTCATAAAACCCCAGCAAAAACGCGATTGTTCCGCCTGACACGCCCGGCACGCTGTCCGCAAGCGCCATACAAAACCCCCGGATAAATTGAATAATATACATTTTACACCTCATTTCCTGATTCGATATTTTCGCTTCCGTTACCGTTTCATACCCCTTCCTGCTTTAAATACCCGCGCAGGAAATCCAACAGCACATCCATCTCATCATCAGTACCAACCGTGATACGCAAGTAATTGTCGATGCGCGGCTTTTGAAAATAGCGCACGTATATATTTGCCTCTTTTAATGCCTCAAACAGCTTTTTGGCAGGCAGCCCTTTGTGGGCGGCAAATAAAAAATTGGCCTGGCTGTCCCCGCATGTAAATCCAAGGGTTTGCAATTCTGCTTTTACCCGTTCCCTTGTTGACACAATTTTATGTATGGTTTCCTGGAAATATGCCTCATCTTCCAGGGCAGCCACCCCAGCTGCCAGTGCCAGATGGTCCATCGTATAAGAATTGAACGAATATTTCACATCATTTAAATACCCGATCAATTCCCGGCTGCCAAACGCATAGCCAATGCGCATGCCGGCCAGGGAACGGGATTTGGAAAAAGTCTGGACGATGAGCAGGTTGTCGTATTTATCCAGCAGGGGCAGTGCCGTCTCCCCGCCAAAATCAATATATGCCTCGTCCACAATTACAATAACATCCTCATTATGCCGAAGAATGTCTTCTATATCATCCAGGCTTTCCAGCTCTCCGGTCGGTGCGTTGGGGTTTGGAAAAATGACGCCCCCGTTTTCTTTATAATAGCCCTCCTTGCAGATGCAAAACTGCCCGTCCAGCGGTACCCGCTCATAAGGGATACGGAACACCTCCGCCCATACGTCATAAAACGAATACGTAACATCCGGAAATAAAATCGGCTTATCCGAATTAAAAAACGTCATAAATGACATGGCCAGTACATCGTCGGAACCGACCCCTACAAAAACTTGGTCTTCCTGCACCCGGTAACGCTTTGCAAGTGCGCGTACCAAAACCCCCGCCGACGCATCCGGGTACAGGCGCAGCCTGTCCGTATCAAACGCATACAGGCTTTCTGCCACGCCCGGGGCAGGCGGATATGGGTTTTCATTGGTATTGAGCTTAATCATATGCGGTTTGTCCGGCTGCTCACCCGGCACATAAGGTACGACCCTTCTAATATTTTTCTCCCAAAGTTTCATCCTTCCTTCTTCCTCTTTCCTAGATAATGTGTACACCCGCGGCCGCAACTATTTGCCAATAAGCACAGCCCGCGTGTATAATTCCACCATACTTTACTATATTTTTGCAGGAATGTAAAGGATATGTTCCCCTTGCTCCAGAGGATAAGTGGAAAGCCGGCTTTCGGAAAGGTCTGTATCGTGCATGCAGATTCCGGTAATCTGATGGTTGCCATAGGTCGTATAGTAATAAATGCCTTTATCTGCATTGCAGCAGCAGGTATAAATTGTAACCTCATATTTCCCACTGCCAACTTCACAGCACCCCCGCTGCTGGTCTACGGAACCTAGGATATGGAAATACTGGTTGACGCTTTGCAGCTCATCCGTGCCCGAAACCGAGTGAAGTTTTACAAATGACGCCCTTACAAAACGGGATTGGGAAGATAGGTCGCCTGGCAGCCCCATCGCGCCCATACCGCGGCTGTACGCCTTCAGCGGCAGCCTGTCAGAAAACTGGTTCTGCGGGTCTTTCGGCGACAATTTCATATAGTTGTTTAAATGGAACATTTGCTGGTTAAATGGCGGGTTATTCGTCAATACCCCCACAGGGTTGGCATACACCTGTAAGCCCTCCCTAACCGCTTCCACTGTAATGCACTCATTGCGGTCCGCAATCATCCAATGAAGCTGCGCTGGCACAAATGCCTCGCTAAAACGCGTATCGGTAATGTTGATACGCCCAATCAGCCTCCTGGCTTCCCCTACGCTTGCACACTGGCTAAGGATCCACGGGATCAATTCAAACTGTGCTACATTATCCTTATCCTGCACACATGCCTGATAATAAGCGTTCCCCACAAAATTCAAACCCGCCATGCCAAGCCCTGCTTCATTCACTGCTTCATAATACAATGGATATTCCCCTTCCAAATGCGCCATCCCGATCATTGCATAATGGGACGGCATATCCGCCAAATGCCGAAACGGAAAGCAATAATTACGCGGCGTTATAGCCACCTGTTCCCCATACGAAAATTCATAATCCAAAGTACGCCCAAAGTAAAAATCTTTCGTCCGGTAAGTTGCTGCTGTACACATATGCAATCCCTCCTATTTCATTTTTCCTAATCATACCCCACCCCCTGCATATTCCTTGTCGTAACTGGAAAGCTGCAGCAGATAATTTCGTTTGGACTTGTTACTATTCACAGCCAATTTGCTCTTGGCAAATATTCTAAGTTATGAGGCTGTAAATAGTAACATTCGCAGGCTCCGGCAGGCCTTGATCCCATTCGTGTCTTCCTAACTATTTGGTACCTGCACAGTTAGGAACTGCCGCAAAATAACTTGTGCAGTTTGCTGGTCTAAATCTCCGATAGCACCCTGCACAAGTTATTTCACGGCAGTTCCTTACAAATCCCCCGCCTTATATCCAATCCCCCATACGGTAATAATGTATTTCGGGCTGCGGGGATTGTCCTCTATTTTCGTCCTCAGCCTGCTGATATGGACGTTTACGGCATTTTCATCCCCTAGATACATGTCGTTCCATACAAGGGAGTAGATTTGTTCCTTTGTATATACCTTCTTTGGATTCTGCAGCAGTAATTTTAGGATTTCAAACTCTTTTGCAGTAAGCTCGATCCCTTTTCCCTGCTTTTTTACGGAATAATCATTCAGATCCATTGTCAGGGCCCCTTTTGTAAGAACCGGCTGCCGCATGGAACCTCCCGCAGCATACTGGGTTGTCCTTCTGATATTGGCTTTGATACGCGCCAACACTTCCGTAACGGAAAACGGTTTCGTAATATAGTCATCCGCCCCCAGCCCAAGGCCCAGGGTTTTGTCAGAATCCGTGTCTTTTGCCGATATAATGATAATAGGGACCGTATTGGATTCCCTGATTTTTCCCATGACCTCCATGCCATTCCTTTTCGGTATCATCAGGTCCAGCAATACCAGGCTAAAATCATCGGAAAAGAACTTTTCACAGGCGCTTTCCCCATCTGAAGCAGTAATGACTTCATAATTTTCTGATACTAAAATTTTTTTTAACATGGCGCTGATCTCCATATCGTCTTCCACCAATAAGATTTTCATGGCACCCTACCTCCAACCTATAAAAAGTTAATGCCTGCCAGCTCCTCGTATTAACCCATTTGCTGTGTAATATTTTCCGGATACTGTGGAATAATCAGCAGTACGTGGAGGACAAATACATCCCCTCTTGTTTCGATACTCATGGCACCGCCATATTTTTCGGCTACCGTTTTTACATTGGAAAGGCCCGTCCCTTGTTTGAACGTACCTTTTCCGGAAAAGCTGTTCTTAACTTCCAGCATAAGGAAATCCCCCTGTATGCGCCCGGACACATGGATATATTTTCCGGTTCCTGCATCCATATGCTTACAGGCATGGATGGCATTGTCCAAAGCATTTGACAGGACAATACAAATATCAATATCCCGAAGGTTGCAAGGATATGGCAAAAAGAGGGAACAGTTTACGTGGATCCCCATACTTTTTGCAAGCCCCAGTTTGTTTCCCACCAGAATATCCACTACCGGGTTATTCGTGCTGCAGGGGAATGACATTTTTTCCGCCATACTGTCCATATCTTCAATATAGCTTACCGCCTCTTCCATTTTCCCGCCCTTTAAAAGTTCTTTCATTACTGTGATATGGTTTTTTATATCGTGGCGGAATGACTTTGTCTCATCATAACGGGCTTTTGCTTCCTCGACATACTGGTTTAAGGAATGCTCCTCTTGTTCCAACAGTGATAATTCTGTACTAAGGCGGAAATTCTGCTGCAGTTTTTTATACGTAAACAGGATACAAAACAGGCTGGCAAGCCCCAAAACATGCATGGCAAACATCTGCCCGTGGCTTAACAGGTATCCCGAAGGCCCTCCATCCTCTAAAACCTCAAACTGGTATTCAAATTCAACCATATTGATGTACTGGCTCATAATAAATATCATCAAAATCGGAATAAAGACCAGGAACATTTGCTGCATCTCCGCTACGGTATAAAAGGCATCCCCTGAAAAATAACGGTACACCATATAATAACAAAAACTGGCCAGCACCAATGCCGCCGCTTCGCTGGCCAGCATAACCGCAATACCGGCCTGATAGAAAGCAGCAGGCATCCATGGGCTTAAAAGGTCTATCAGGGAATTCACAACTCCATAGCAAAGCAGTATAATCTCAATTATCAAAGCCGCATACAAAAGGGAAACTTTAAAATCCGCATGGCACAGCAGTATCCCATATGCCGCAAACAGAAAAACAAGCGCCAAAAAGCCTGCGGCTGTACCCACCGGGACAAAATTGTTGATAACCACCGCACATATTGCAAACATGAAATTAAAAGGGGGCCATATTTTCTTTCTTAGGATCTTTGTCAGAAAATGTAACTGGAAACATATCTCGATAACGCCCATAATATAAATATTAAAAAAATCTAAATATTTATCCATTATACCCGCCCCCGTATATAAAAACCCTTACCTATTTTTCATATACTGCAAAACAACACTGGAAAACTCCCTGCTCCGCAGCCTTGATACGGACTTCCCTTTACGATTACTTTTTCAATCTGCTGCCTTGATACGTTCCACCAGGGAAAGCCTTCTGGTATAACGGACCGCACAAACTGAGAATACCGCCTGCACTACAAGCAGCGCAGCTGCAAACAGCACTACCGGTAGCACCGGGAAATGATAGGTAAGTTTCCCGAACATGCCAATCTGGTCAAAAACCCTGCACACAGCCAGGCTGCACACCGTCCCCAGCGTCAGGGTGACAAGCAATGTGATCCCCACATAATACAGGCACTCAAAGGAGAGCATCCGGGACAGCTGCCGGCCACTCATACCAACGGACTGGAATATACCAAACTCCTGCTGCCTAGTGAGCAGATTGGTAATTAGTGTGTTGGCAAGGTTGATCAGGGCAAATACAAAGATAAATGCCAGGATACTGTAGTCCCGGGCCAACTCCCCGCGCAGGCTGCCCTTTAAACTACTGACCATATCGTCCAGGCCAAAGATTGACACCCGCTCATCGGATACAGCGCTAAACACCGCCTGCCGCAGCTGTTTGCTGTCCTGCTTTGTGTGTACATTCACATAGCCGGTAAAATCCCCGATTTCTGGATAAAGGGCGGATAATTCTTCCTCGGGCAGAATAAAAAAATGGGCCGAATTGCCAATCGGAACATCCGCAGCCAGCCCCATCACCGTATACGTCTTTGTCCGTCCATTATAACAGGAAACCGTAACCTTATCGCCAACCTGATAGCTGGCCTTATAAATCTCTTTTAGGGAGCCGTCTGCCGGGCATACTAAAATACCGTCCCCATCCAGCAGCTGCTGGTAATCCCAATCCCCATCCAAAACCGCCTCGCCCGTATACCGTTCTGCCATCATTTCCTTAGAAATTCCCCGGATAAAAAAAGGTTCATGCGCACTGTTTCCTGGAATCCTGCTGACCGCAGGGATTTCCACGCAGGCCATGCTGTAAGCCGTAACAAAATCCACGCCGGGAATGGAGGCAAGCGCTTCCCGCAGCGTTTGACCCAGGGGATTTTCTTTTTGCATCTTAACAAATTCCTGGCCTGTGTAATCCTCATATTGCAAAAGGTACTGGCTCCTGTCTCCAAATTGGGACTGGGCCATTTCTTTTACGTCCACGGAATTTGCGTAGGCGGAAATACAAAGAAGCAAAATCCCTGTCAGGCTTAAGGAAAGGGCTGTAATAAAGGCTTTTTTGCGGTTCCTTGAAAAATTCATCCGGGCCAGGCGGGCCATTGTCAGGCGGCGGTAAAGCTGTCTGGAAACGCTACGGCCCTGCTGTAAGGAATAGGCAGTGGTCCGGATAGATTCTATGGCGGATACTTTTCCTACCATAGACAAGGGCTTTTTGGTAGCAATCAAAACCATAACATAGGCCAGGAAGGAAACCGCCACCGCCGACTGGATATTTTCACGCCAAGGCCAATAACCTGGTACCGCAATTAACGCAACCACAGCGGCCAAGGCCAATCCAAGCGGGACTGCGATAGCAGACAGGAAACGCCGTTCCCGCTTTACTACCCGCTTCAACTGCTTTGGCGTTGCCCCCAGCACCTTCAAGCGGCCGTATTCCCGCATTTTTCCCATTACAGAGATATAGAAAATGTTATAGATTACGATTGCACAGATCACAGCAATGAAAATTGACAGGACATAAACCTCCATTCCATTTCCCAAATACAGGTCCAACATCCCAAAGTAGCTGGAACTGTAAAATGTCCGCTCCTTTGGAATGCCCATTTCTGCAAAAAACCTTTCAATGGCTATCCGAAGCTGGGCGGGCTCCATTCCCTGGCCCCCGGCAAAACGGAACCGCAGTTCATAAGGAGCCGTATGGCTGCCTGTATCCACGGCCGATTCCGAAATCCAAACCGTAAATATCCGGCTGCTGTTTTCCATTTCCAAAATGCCTGTAACCGTATAGGATTTCTCCCCGCCGCCAATGTTCAGGGTAATGGTCTGGCCCACTTCTGCCGGAAGGCCAAAATACCGGAAAAAAGACCGCTCTACACACAGTTCATCCTCCGCCTTTGGATAAGCCCCAGTAACCTCGCTGTAGCCCATCAATTCCATCATCTTAGGGCTTACAAAGCTGACATTTAACACACTGTCCTGGTAACGGACCGTACCAGCGTCTGCGGTATAGCCCCATGTTTCAAACTGTCCAGTATCTGCCAGCCGTATCATTTCTTCGTAAGCCATCCCGCTGCAGCCAGCCTGATACTGCCCCTGAATATGGTCCAGGGTCTCCATCTGCTGTGCTGCATAAATAAAACAAAGGGCCCCCATAAGGCAGACGGCAAGGGCAACCGTAATAATAACAAAAATGCTCCGGCGCCTGTCAGCTTTCAGGCCACGCCCGGCCAGTTTCTTTTCCGCCTGGCTGGTATCATTTTCAAAAGGCCATGCCATCATCTGCCACCTCCCCCGTTACAATCCTGCCATCCTCAATCCGGACAATGCGGTCGGCAAGCTGGGCAATCTCGTTGTTATGGGTAATCATAACAACCGTCTGGTTAAACTCCATGCTGGTGCGCTTTAAAAGCCCCAGCACATCGGCGCTGGTCCTGGAGTCCAGGTTGCCAGTAGGCTCGTCGGCTAAAATAATAGCTGGTTTGGTAATCAGTGCGCGGGCAATGGCAACACGCTGCTGCTGTCCCCCAGAGAGGTTATTTGGCATATTGTGCAGTTTTTCCTCCAAAGCCAGCATCCCAACAATCTCATCCATGAATTTCCCATCCGCCGTACCGCCGTCCAGCTCCACCGGCAGGACAATATTTTCATAGACATTCAGGATCGGGACAAGGTTATAGTTCTGGAAAATAAAGCCAATGTTGCGGCGGCGGAAAATAGTCAGCTGCTCATCGTTCTTTTTAGCCAATTCGTCCCCACGGACAAGGATACTTCCGGAAGTAGGCGTATCCAGCCCGCCCATCATATTAAGCAGGGTAGACTTGCCGCTGCCGGAGGTTCCCACCACCGCCACAAACTCCCCCAGCTCCACCGACAGGCTGACGCCGTCTAAGGCGCGGACAATATTCGGCCCGCTGCCATAATACTTTTTCAGGCCGATTGTTTGTAACACATTCATAATCAAATGCTCCTTTCCTTATCGTTGTCCTGCATTTGCGGACCTACAGGCAAGCCCTCTGGGTGCTTCTAGGCTTTTTCCTGTTGATAAGGATATTGTAAAACCCAAATGTCACAGAAATGTCCGACGGTGGCAAAAAAATACGGGCAAAATGTTATAAAGTCCGGATATTCCTTAAAAGAAACCCGACCAGGCAGAAAGCCCCACCATGCGGTTTCTTCAATAAACCCTGCCAGAAATAGATATACACAGCTTATGGATCGTGCGGTTTCCCTCTTTCACCGCTATCCACAGATTTCCTCTATCTTTTCTAGTTCCTCTTGCGTAAAGCTTGCACACTCCGCCACAGCAATATTCTCTACAATCTGTTCTGGCTTTGACGCGCCAATCAATACTGAGCAGACTTCGTTATCCCTCAGGACCCATGAAAGCGCCATCTGTGCCAGAGTCTGTCCCCGCTCCCCGGCCAGTTCATTCAGGCATCTGATTTGTTCCAGCCTACGTTCCGTTAAATTGTCAGCATGCAGGAATCTTGGGTCTTTCGCAATACGGCTGTCCTGCGGTATGCCATGCAGGTATTTGTCTGTTAGCATTCCTTGTGCCAGTGGGCTGAATGCGATGATCCCCACCCCCGCTTCTTTACAATACGCCTTTACTCCGTCCTCCTCAATCGTCCTGTCAAAAATAGAATACCTTCTCTGGTTCACAACAAAAGGAATATGCAGCTTTCTGAGAAGTTCCACTGCCTTTTGTGTATATTCTTTGTCATAATTGGATACACCAGCGTAAAGCGCCTTGCCACTCCTTACAATATCCGCCAGGGCAACCATAGTCTCCTCCAGGGGCGTTTCTTTGTCCATGCGGTGATGATAGAAAATATCCACATAGTCCAATTTCATGCGCCTAAGGCTCTGGTCGATGCTTGCCATCAAATACTTTCTGCTGCCATGGTCACCGTAAGGGCCTTTCCACATGTCGTACCCAGCTTTTGTCGTAATCACCAGTTCGTCCCTGTATGGACGGAAATCCTCCTCCACCAGCCTGCCTAAATTTGCCTCTGCACTTCCATAAACAGGCCCGTAATTATTTGCAAGGTCAAACTGTGTAATACCATGGTCAAAAGCTGTCCTGCACATTGCTTTCATCAAGTCATAGTTATCCTTTGATCCGAAATTGTGCCAAAACCCCAGAGAAACTGCGGGAAACTTCAAGCCACTATTTCCTACCCTGTTATACGCCATTTTTTCATAACGCTTATCATCTGCTACATAGACATCTGCCATCCTATTATCCTGCCCTTTCTATATTTCGTTCCTTATAAAGACTTTCCTATTGCAAGTTCACTGTCTACACGCAAAACACTTTGCTTGTATGCTTTTATTATATAGAAGTGCAAAGAAATTTCAATAGTTTTAGGCTCCACCATTATCAATTTGTGAATCATGTTCTCACGGAATGCGCAGTTTATGCGCATTCCTGGCCCATGAATAGTAATATGAATTTTTCATGTACCGCCCAGCACGCCCCTCACCCTATCATCACCAGGGAAGAAAAACCGAGAACGTCGAGCCCTTGCCTGCTTTTGAAGCTACCTTGATGTAGCCGCCCTGGCGCATGACTATTTCACGGGCCAGATAAAGGCCAATGCCCACCCCTTGCTCGCCGTGTACTTCTTCCTCCCGGTAAAAACGCCGGAAAATAGCGGCCTGGTTACTCTCCGGAATACCCTTGCCGGTATCGGACACATCCAGTTTGACATACATTTCCCATTGTTCCACCGACAGATGTATTTTTCCGCCTGCCTGGGTATATTTCACCGCATTATCCAGCAAATTAAATAGAGCCTCCGCCGTCCATTTGCTGTCATGGGAAAGGCGCAGGCTGTCCGGGCAGTCTACCGTCACGGAAATATCTTTTTTTTCTGCCGCATATACAATTCCGCTGCATGCCATTGCCAGCGTGTCGACCAGAGGGCCATTTTTCTTTTCCAACCTGATCGTCCCGATTTCCAGGCGGGATGCCTTCACGAGTGATTGAAAAAGAAATTCCAGCTTATCGGCCTGGCTTCGGATACCCTGCAAAAACTCCCGCCGTTCTTCTTCTGTGACAGGCTTTGCCAGCAGCGTGTCCGCCACCATTTTTAGGTTGCTTACCGGTGTTTTTACCTGATGGGAAACATCCGATACCAGCATCTGCAGTTCCTTTCGTTCCGCATCCACCTTCCGGCGGTTTTCCTGCATAATACCGTACAGCCGAAGGAGGCGGCAGCTGATACGGTCAAAAAGAGTCTCACTGTCCGCAGCATGCACAGGCTCTTCGTTTCCGCTTATCATCTGGTCCATTGCCCGGCACAGCTCTCCCGCAAATATGGAAAGCCGTTTGCTGAAAAACAGCATCAAAAGAAACAGCCAGATAAGGGCACAGGCGGTAAGGGGTATACCAGCCATCAACACCTGCCGTTCACCTGTCTTGGCAAAGAAAACCGCGCAGATAGCCAGCATGGAAGCTGCCATACCGCCACAGGACAGCAGGAATACCCCTTTTACAGAAATCCGTCCCAGATTCATTTCTTCTCGCCTCCCATCCATTGATACCCAATTCCATAAATTGTCTTAATATAAGTGCCGCCCTCTGCCTCAATCTTACCCCGGATACGGCTGATCGACGTCGTCAGGGTGTGTTCGTCCACATAATTTTCCTTTGCATCCCAAAACTTTTCCAAAAGCTGCTGCCTTGTCAAAATCTGTTTTGGATGTTTGCTAAACAGGTGCAGCATCTGGTACTCCATCGTAGAGAGTGCAAGCGGCTTCCCGTGCAGCGAGGCGGACTGTTCTGAAAAATCCAAAAACAGCCTGCCATCATCATAAAGTTCCTTTGCCAGCCCCCGGTGTTCCAGCATAGCGAACATTGCATGTATTTTGCGCAGCAGGGCACCAATGGAAAAAGGCTTGGTAATATAATCCACTGCCCCGGCTTCATACCCCCGTATCTGGTCGCTTTCCTGGTCATTGGCTGTCAGGAAAATCACAAGCGTGTCAGGGTTTTCCGGCTTTATAAGTTTACACAGGCTATAACCATTGCCGTCCGGCAAGTTGATGTCTAATAGTACCAGGTCATATTCCGCCTGGGCCAGTAACTCGGCGGCTACGCTTGCATTTTGGGCCGATACCGTATCGTAGCCTTCCGAAACCAGGTTATAAGCCAGTGTTTTATTTAAAAGAGTGTCGTCTTCTACCAGCAAAATCTTTTTCATAGCTGTCCTCCTTTTTATTTTTATACAGTATAACAAGCAAATGTCCGCGAAATGTTACAGCGGACAGCTTTTTTATTTATTGGAGAAAAAGGCAATGCGCATTCCTGGCCCATCAATAGCAAGGAACTGTAAAAAGCCCTCTGCCTTACAGCAAAGGGCCAGAATGCCTATGCCTTGGCAGGCATAGAAATTACCGGAAATATATTAAGCATTTACCGCATCCACAAATTTCAAAAAGGCTGCCTTTCCTTCCTCTGTCCATTTGTAGACCCCGGCATCTTTTAACACTTCTAAAAAGACAAGCCCAATCTCCGTGCGGATAATCCCGTCAATATTCGAAGCATCGATATGGCTGTATTTTGCACGGAATGCATCTGTCCAATCCGCATGTTTTTCCAGTACTTCATCGGCACGGATGTCGGAACCGTTTAAGATCGCCTCTTTTAACAGTGCCATTTCATCTTTTAAGCGTGCCGGAAGCACTGCAAGCCCCATAACTTCAATTAGGCCGATATTTTCTTTCTTGATATGGTGCAGGTTCGCATGCGGATGGTAGACGCCAAGCGGATGCTCCTGCGTCGTGATATTGTTGCGCAGCACCAGGTCCAGCTCGTATTTGCCATCCCGCTGCCTTGCGATCGGCGTAATCGTATTATGCGGCTCCCCATCGGTCTGTGCGAATATAAAAGCTGATTCATCTGTATATCCGCGCCATTTCAACAAAATCTTATCCGCCAGTTCCACCAGGCGCCCTTTGTCCCCTGCGCTAATACGGATCACAGACATCGGCCACTTTACGATCCCTGCCGTTACATCTTCAAACCCAGCAAATGTAATCTCTTTTTCTACCGGGGCTTTTGCCATTGCAAATTCATAATGGCCGCCTTGGAAATGGTCATGGCTTAAAATGGAGCCACCTACGATCGGCAGGTCCGCATTGGAGCCTACAAAGTAATGTGGGAACTGCTCTACAAAATCCAGCAGCTTGCCAAACGTCGCGCGCTCAATCTTCATCGGTGTATGTTTCTCATTAAATACAATACAATGTTCGTTGTAATATACATAAGGAGAATACTGGAAATACCAGCTGCTCTGATTGATCGTAACTGGGATTACCCTGTGGTTTTGCCTTGCCGGATGGTTGACACGGCCTGCGTAGCCTTCGTTTTCCTTACACAGCAGGCATTTCGGATAGCCGCTTTGTTTTGCCAGTTTTGCTGCTGCGATCGCTTTCGGGTCTTTTTCCGGCTTGGATAAATTAACGGTAATATCCAGCTGCCCAAACTCCGTATCGGCTGTCCACTTTAAGTCTTTCTTAATGCGGTACCGGCGGATATAGTCGGTATCACAGCTAAATTTATAAAAATAATCGGTCGCTTTGCGCGGATCCTCTTTGTACAGCCGGCAAAATTCCCGGATCACTTCACTTGGCCTTGGTACAAGCAGGCCCATAACCTTGGTATCAAATAAATCCCGGTATACCACGCCGTTTTCTTTTAATATGCCTTTTTCATATGCATAGTCCAGCATTTCCTTTAAAATGCCTTCTAACTGTTCCTCTGCCGCTTCCTGCGTCATAGCCGGTCCCTGTTCCTGCACTGCCGCATCTTCCAGTTCGTCCAGTTCAAATAGCTCTAACAGGCGGTTTACCGTATAATCCTTATCTTCCGGCGTGATCAGCCCCGTTGCCAGCCCATAATCTGCCAGTTTTAAAATACTATTTTGAATCATCGTCCATATCCCCCTTTGCTGCCTTATGCCAGTGCTGCCCAGGCTTTGCTTTATGCCAGCCTGGACGGCCCGTCGCCGATCTCTACTACATAGAAGTCTCCTGCATACCCAATCTTTTCCTGATATGCTTTTCCGACTTTTTCAATAAATGTATCTACCGCTTCGTCTTTTACAATGCTAACGGTACAGCCGCCGAACCCTGCACCCGTCATACGGGAACCAATAACCCCGTCTACTTTCCACGCTTCCTCTACCATCGTATCCAGTTCAACCCCGGTCACTTCATAATCATCCCGAAGCGATACATGCGATGCGTTCATTAATGCGCCAAACTGTGCGACATCATTGTTTTTCAGCGCTTCTACAGCCTTTAACGTCCTCTGGTTTTCATATACTGCATGTTTTGCACGTTTTACACGGACTTCATCCTTAATCGCATGCTTATATTGTTCAAACTGCTCCCCGCTTAAATCGCCAAGCGCGTTGATGCCGACAACTTCCTGAATTTCCGCCAGTGCAGTTTCACATTCGCTGCGGCGTTCATTGTACTTAGAATCCCCAAGGCCCCTCTTTTTATTCGTACAGGAAATGACAATCTTTGCACCATCCAGCTTGATCGGCGCATATTCATACTGCAAGGTTGCCGTATCCAGGAAAATCGCATGTTCAGCCTTGCCCATTGCAATTGCAAACTGGTCCATAATACCGCAGTTTACGCCATTAAAATTATTTTCCGAATACTGCCCGATCAGCGCCAGATCCTGGTTGGATACCTCAAACCCAAACAAATCTTTCAAAATATAGCCGGTAAGCACCTCCACCGATGCAGAGGAAGAAAGCCCGGAACCGTTTGGAATATTGCCAAACAGCAGCAGGTCCATACCCTGTTCTACTTTCATCCCCCTTTCGCCGAATGCCCACATCACACCCTTTGGATAATTCGTCCAGT
Source organism: uncultured Eubacterium sp. (assembly GCA_947089855.1). GTDB lineage: Bacteria > Bacillota > Clostridia > Lachnospirales > Lachnospiraceae > Eubacterium_J. The sequence continues at coordinate 54,191 of CAMUML010000007.1, read as the reverse complement.
CTGCGTGCTTTTCTGCCTTTAAATTCTCCACCGAAGACTCAAGCACCCCAAGATGATCAAAATTCATAGAATAGAACCGCAGCACCTTATCTTCCCTTTTGCGTACTACCCCGTATGTACCTATCGTCAATGCACATGGGAAAACATGCCCGCCGTTGTAATCCGTATGTTCACCAATCAGGTTGACACGGCCTGGTGCAAAATAAACACGGATGTCGCCTTTAGCACCGTAGACCTCTTGAAATTTTTTGACTAATTCTGCCTGCATTGTAAGTGTCCTCTCTTTCCTCTTAATTTTTTTGTTCAGCCGCAAAATGCAACATTTTCACCCATAATGGAACACTGCCGGGCTTTGGTGCAGTTTTGTGGCAATTTTTATCCAGGTGATTTAAGAATATTATACGTTGCCAGGCTTTCGATTGCAATTACATTTCCATTTTTACAACAATTTTCCGATAAGATGCAACAAAAATACTGGATGCGGTTACTGCTGCCCGCGCTTTTACCGTATCTTCCCTCCTATATTTAATCATCCTGTTTCCTTCTCATCTCAATTTCTTCAAATGCGCTTTTTGCTTCCTTTGCTAAATCCCAAGATACCTGTTGCATTTCTGCCAAAATTTTTGCCCGTTCTGCCCGTTCGCTTGACGTTAATCCCTTTTTAAATGTTAACGCTTCATACCTTTTCACTTTTTCCATTAGGCATTTTGAATAAGATTCTACGCCAAAATAGCCTTCTACAATCCCTTCTGCCGGATACCCGGACAAATTTTCCATACGGATACGGTTTTCTAAATCATAGATAACACAATTTTCAATCGAATTCAAAATATATGGAGAATGCGTCGACACAATAAACTGGATATTCGGAAAAAATTCAGTTAAAAATGCTAAAATTGTCTTTTGCATCCCTATATGCAGATGGGTTTCCAATTCATCAATCAATACGACCCCTTCCATATCATAAGAACTCAGCCTACCTTCCTGAAGCCAATTTTGTTCCATCCGCAAGATCAAGTCTGCTGCTATCTGAACCGCAGCTGAATAGCCATCAGACAGCTGGTCAAACCCAAACGGCTCTCTGCCTTCCTCTATTATTTGAAAATTATAGTTCTTATAATTATACTTTAGCTGGATGCTCTTATTGTCCAATAATGCTTTCAACGCATGCTCAAAACGTGCAAACCACTGGTCTATCATCTGCACTACCGGCATATCCCCTTCATTTCTAGCATACGCTTGCTGTGTTTTTAAATGTACAAGATAATTTAATAATACATCCCCTGGATTTTCATTGATAGAATAGCTGTATTCCAGTACGATTTCTTTTATCTCTTTTTGTTTCTCAATGCTCGTCCTGCGGCCTGCACCGTAAAATGCAGTCACAAACCGTCCCGTTTTAAATAATGCCTCAATATCTGTAGTATCGTTAAAAACAACCCGCACCCCTTTTCCATATGTTTGCAACCTCTTTGCATAGTTCATAAAGGCAAGCTGCGCATCATATTTTTCCGTTTCATTCGCCGCATTGTCCATTTGTTTTTGTAATTGAGCCATCTTTTGCGGATAATATTCTGTTACATTGTACAACATACCATCATTTATCGCACGTAGATGATCCCTTACTGCACGCAGTACCGTTGTTTTTCCGGAACCATTTTTCCCTGTAAGAAGCAAATTTGCCCGCTTGCTAGGATCCAGTTCAATGTAAATATCTGACAAATGCCTTAATCCATCAATATAAATCCCGGTAATATAATGCCCCATAAAAAATTGCCCTTTCTACTATCCATTTCTTGGAAACATACGGTATCCTAAGTATTATTATACTGTGCCCCGCTGTCTATGTAAAGCAAGGGATGCTAATTTTGCACAAAATCCAATACGCCCGCTGCATGTTTTTTTGTTTTTTCCATAAACTTTATTAAAACTTCCTTAATTTAATTTTCCCCACTTGTATGGCAAAATTGCCTATGCTATAATGCGCTTAGAACAGAGCTGGTTTATCGATTTTAGTGAAAAGAAGGTCTAAAAATGCAGCACCGCAAAGCAAACGCACAAGTTCCGGCAGCTTCCTGCCTAAAACATTACTTCCACCGCTACCGCCATGCATGGCTGCAGCTTTATTGGATTTTTTACCTTGCATGGTTTGCCTATCTGGAACAGACGGTTACAAACAAGTTCCATATTATTACAATGCCGGTGGATTTAAAAATCCCGTTTTGTGAATATTTTATTATCCCCTATCTGCTGTGGTTTGCTTATGTCGCAGCAGGCATGTTGTATTTTTTCTTCCAAAGCAAAGAAGACTATTACAAGATGTGTGGTTTCTTGTTTACCGGTATGACTGTATTTTTAATCGTATCGACGCTTTACCCTAACGGCCATTACCTGCGCCCATATGAATTTGCACATGACAACTGGTGTACGGAATTGGTTGGGTGGCTGTATGAAACAGATACGTCTACCAATTTATTTCCTAGCATCCATGTATATAACTCGTTGGGGATCCATATTGCACTGATGCAAAGCAGCAGCCTTACCGGTTTTAAGGGAAAGGCCAGCCGCATAGTTTCCTTTCTGCTATGCTGCCTGATCATCTTGTCTACCATGTTTTTAAAGCAGCATTCCGTATTCGATGTACTGACTGCTTTCGGCCTTGCAGTTGTTATGTACTATACAATCTACCGGCAGGCATATAAAAAAGTATTTGCCCTGCTGCAGCGTGTACGTATTGTTGCTGCAAATAAACGCAAAAAAACACGCGCCCTGGATGGGCTGCGGCTGCGGATGTAAAACCGCAAGCCGCGGCTTTTTTTATGCAGGATACCCAATGCTTTTCCCCGCAAACGCCTTTTTGCGCAATATAAAATAAGCTGCCAGCACAGCGGCGCCAGTAACCACCCATGAAATCGGATAGACACTGACCAGCACGCCAAACGTATGGTATTTTTGGCAGACCAGCGCAATCCAGGCCAGGCGGAACACACAGGTCCCAAACACGGTCAGCATAGCCGGTGTCATGGAATACCCCATCCCCCGCAATGCGGCCCCACTGATTTCATAAGTACTGACCATGCAGTTTAAGGTAAACATCCGCTGGATTTTAATAGCGGCATATTCGATAACCGCCTTGTCTGTGGTAAACAGGCTGATAAAGAAATCCTGCCCAATCAAAACCACTATGCTTACCATCGCAGAAAATGCCAGGCTAAATGCCATACACAGGCGGAAAATCTTTTTGCAGCGCCCATACTCCCCAGCACCATAATTTTGGCTCGTAAACGTTACCGCCGCCTGGTTAAACGCACTGATTATAAAATAATTCACATATTCGTAATTTAAGGTAACCGTTGAACCTGCGGCTGCATTGGACCCAAATCCATTTACCGCTGTCTGGATAAATGCATTTGCCACTGCAAACACCATCCCCTGCAGCCCGGCAGGCATCCCAATACGCAGCATCTTGGCCAGTTCTTCTTTTTGAATACGCAGCTGGCGGATGGACAAACGGACTGGCTCCTCTTCCCGGCTTAGGAAAAACAAGATCAATACCGCATTAATAATATTGGAAACAACCGTAGCAATGCTTACCCCTGCCACTCCCATCTTAAACTGGATCACAAGCAGGAGGTTTAGCCCCGCATTGACCATACCGGAAAAAACCAGGCAATACATCGGGCGTTTCGTATCCCCAATACTGCGCAGGATGGCGGCGCCAAAATTATAGGCCATAATAAACGGCATACCTAAAAAATAAATCCTAAGATACACAACAGCGCCTTCCAAAACATCCGGCGGCGTATCCATAAGCTGCAGCATTGGACGTGAAACGGCGATGCCCAGTACAAGCAGGATCAGGCCGCTGATAATGGCAATGAGCATCGCTGTATGTACTGCCCCTGAAATTTTATCTTTTTTCTGGCTGCCAATGTAATTGGCTATTACGACATTTGCACCGACGGAGATGCCGATAAATAAATTCAGCAGCAGATTGATCACCGGCCCGTTACAGCCTACTGCAGCCTGTGCCTGGCTGCTGGCAAAATGGCCGACTACTGCAATATCGACAGCATTAAATAGCTGCTGCAAGATGCTGCTGACGGCAAGCGGGAGCGCGAATAGCAGGATTTTATCTGCGAGGCCGGAGTGCAGCATGTCAATTTGCTGGGATTTTCCTTTGTTTATGCGTGCCATAACGATCACTTCTTCCTTTTTGATTTGCTTTGAATTTTAAATGGTTGGATGCATAACATCAAGGGGGGCCTCCCGGACGCTGCATTCAGACGCCGGGGCTTTCTGGCCAAGTGGAGTGGTTCTGGCCTTCCGGACGCTGCATCCAGACGCTGGGGCTTTCCGGCTGTACCGCTGCGAAATGCTGGAACCTCTAAGCATTCTGTGCCAAGGCTTCCGTAGCCGGACGAACCGGGGATTGACCCGCCATCCGTGGCGGCAATCCCCTTTTCCGGGCATCCGTGCCCGGAAATTCTGACAGAGTCAGAATGCTAAGAGGTTCCAGCATTTCTCCGCAGGTACAGCCGGAAAGCCCCAGCGTCTGGATGCGGCTGTGCTTGGAAACGTTAGGTAAGCCCTGCTTTTGGATACGGCTGTGCTTGGAAACGTTAGGTAAGCCCTGCTTTTGGATGCGGTTATCTTTGGAAATCATTGGCAAGCCCTAGAACGTGTTTGATAAATGCTTCTGTCAGGTATGTGCCACAATATGTGGAAGATTTGTGCCAAATAAATGGACGCATAGCGGTCTATGTAACCTGAATTTAGCGCAAATATCACGCAAAATGGAGCGTACAGGTGGCAGGAATGATTTTTCAAACACGCTCTATCTTTTGCCTTCGGATACATCTGTCTATTTTGGCCAGTGCATGGCAGACAACGTAACAATGCAGTTTCATCCATAATTGACACAACCCAATATTGGACAAAAATGCAGCCAATTGACGGAAATGCAGCTATTGACAGCAACTCAGCTTTAGATGGAAATGCAGCTATTGACACCAGCCCAGCTTTGGATGACAATCTAGCACTGAACGGCAATACAGCTTTGGGCAGAAATTCAGTGCTAGCAGAAATTGCAGGTGCCGCATCCCCATTATTTCCACGCAGTACCAATCGTCCATCCAAACAGAATTTGCAGTTTTATACTACTAAATGAATGCCGTTGGAACGCAAGATTATAAAAGCGGCGGAGTGCATTCGATAGAATTTAGCCATGCAAATCCCCATTTTTATTGCTACAATGTACAGATTATGCGCATTGCAAATGACTGAAAGCAAAATTTTAACGGCAATGCACCCCACCGGCTATAATTTCAACAACTCATTGGCACAAAGCAAGCTGTGTAGAGCTCCAATTTCTTCAGAATATATACATGATATGCTTGCTTGAAACTTCCGCAAAGACATACCATTCACACACAATAATCAGTTAAAAAGCAAAAACGGAAAGCCACACATACATACCGTTTCCAAAAAACAGCCGCATGCAGAAACGGGGGCTTTCCGGCTATGCCTGCGGAGAAATGCTGGAACTTCTTAGCATTCTGTCATTGTTAGAATTTCCGGGCACGGATGCCCGGAAAAGGGGATTGCCGCCATGGACGGCGGGTCAATCCCCGGTTCGTCCGGCTACGTTAACCTTGGCGCAGAATGCTTAGAAGTTCCTGCATTTCGCAGCGGCATAGCCGGAAAGCCCCCGCTTCTGGATGCAGCGTCCGGGAGGCCAATCCCCCACCGCCAAAAACTCCCCACTTCTGCATGCAGCGTCCGGGAAGCCAGCCCCCTCCGCCAGCCCCCCCCCTTGTTTTATGCAAATACCCAAATAATCTAACCAGAAACCCCCTGCATCCGCTCCACCTCATCCAGCCAAATACGCGCCTGCGCATCGCTCGGCATCCGCAGGTCGCCGCGCGGGGATACTGCTACGGTACCGACTTTTGGGCCATCCGGCAGGCAGGAACGCTTAAACTGCTGCGAAAAGAAGCGTTTATAAAATGTTTTCATCCATTTTAATACCGTCTGCTTATCGTAATCTTCCGCAAAAGCGGCCTCTGCAAGCCGGTAAATTTTTTCCGGCACATATCCAAAACGCAGGACATAGTACAAGAAAAAGTCGTGCAGTTCATACGGCCCTACAATATCCTCTGTTTTCTGTGAAATCAGCCCTTCTTGCGGCGGCAGCAGTTCCGGGCTCACCGGAGTGTCCAGTACGTCGGATAGGACACCGGCCAGCTTTTCATCCCCGCAGGAATCGGCAAAATAGCGTACAAGGTGGCGCACAAGCGTCTTTGGTACCGAAGCGTTGACCCCGTACATGGACATATGGTCGCCGTTATACGTGGCCCATCCAAGCGCCAGCTCCGACATATCGCCTGTGCCAACCACCAGGCCGTTTACCTGGTTTGCAAGGTCCATCAATATCTGCGTCCGCTCCCTTGCCTGGCTGTTTTCATACGTAATGTCATGCTTGGACGGGTCATGGCCAATATCTGAAAAATGCGTGGTAACTGCCCCGCGGATGCTTATTTCCCGAAACTGTGCCCCAAGGCTGGCAATGAGGCTGACGGCATTATCATACGTCCGGTCCGTCGTGCCGAATCCAGGCATGGTTACGGCAAGTATCTGGCTGCGTGATAAGCCGGCCAGGTCAAATGCCCGTGCGGTTACCAAAAGCGCCAGCGTGGAATCCAGACCGCCGGAAATGCCGACGACTGCGTACTGGCAGCCGGTATGCTCCAGCCGTTTTTTTAGCCCCATTGCCTGGATTGATAAAATTTCCTCGCACCGCCTCTCCCGGTCTGCTTTCCTGCCTGGTACAAATGGCGCCGGGTCAATAAAACGGGTCAGTTTTGTTTCTGAAATATCCAAAGAAAACGGCACTGCTGTATAATCTGCTGCCCCGTCAAGTTCAAAGGTAGACATGCGGCGGCGTTCTGCATCCAGTTTTTCCATATCCAGTTCCGTATACACCGCCCCATTTCCAAACCGCGGCGCTTCCTTTAAGATTACCCCATTTTCCGCAACCATGCTCTGCCCTGCATAGACCACATCCTGGGTAGACTCCCCATCCGATGCATTTGCATATATATAGCCACATAAAAGCCTGGCTGACTGCCCCGCAATCAAATCACGCCGGTATTGGCTTTTTCCAGCCGCCTCGTCAGAAGCAGACAGGTTTACGATAAGATCTGCGCCTGCCAGGGCATGCCGGGTACTTGGCGGGTTTGGTGCCCATACATCCTCGCAGATTTCCGCTGCGATCCGAAGCTTTGGCATTGAAGTACAGACAAACATCTGGTCTGTCCCCATCGGTACAATGGCATCTTCCCGCAACGCTACCGGTACGGCCTTGCGCATCCCCCTGGAAAAATGCCTGGCTTCATAAAATTCCGCATAGTTTGGCAAATATACTTTTGGTATGATGCCAAGTACCGCACCCCGGTGGAGCGCAGCCGCTACATTATAGAGCTTTCCCATATATGCAAGCGGAAGGCCTACAAAAATGATTGCGTCTAACCGCGCTGTTTTTTCTGCGATTTCAAACAGCCCGTTTTTGGCTTCCTGCAATAGCAGCTCCTGTAAAAACAGATCCCCGCAGCTATAGCCAGTAATGCACAGTTCCGGAAAAACGAGGATTTTGGCCCCCTGCCCTGCTGCTTCCTGCGCCTGCTGGATAATCAGCTGTGTATTGTATTTTGCATCCGCTACCTTAACCTTTGGAGACAGGGCAGCGGCTTTGATATATCCGTGCTTCATGTTTTGCTCCTTTTCTATTTTTATATGGCTGGGTTACTATTCACAGCCACCTGAACACCCCGCTGTCCAGGTGGCTGCCAAGCTGATTCAGGAGTGAGCAGGCTCCAATTTGCAAGGCAAATTCTTTCCATGAGCCTGCGAATGTTACTATTTACAGCCTCATAACTTGGAATATTTGTCAAGGGCAAATTGGCTGTGAATAGTAACATGGCTGGCCTTTTTTGGTTTGCCCATATTCACCCCATCTGCGCAAGCAGTTCACGCAGTTCTTCTTCGCAAAACTGGTATGCTGTATTGCAAAACTGGCATCTAACCTCAATCGGCTCTTTGTCGTCAGCCATGCTTTGGATGTCTTTTTTCGGGATGCTGGCAAGCGCTTTTTGTACCCTTTCTTTCGAACAATTGCAGGTAAACGATGCCTGGACTTTCTCCTTTATTTCCAGCCCCAGCCCATCCAATACGGTTTCCAAGATCATTTCCGGCGAAAATCCCTGCTCCAGCATATCGGTTACCGGGCGGATACCGGAAATATTTGCTTCCAGTTTTTCGATCACGCCATCGCCTGCCTGCGGCATCAGCTGGATGATAAAACCGCCTGCCTGGCGGATGGACCAGTCCTTATCGACCAATACGCCAAGTCCAACCGACGACGGCACCTGCTCGGACGAAGCAAAGTAATAGGTCAAGTCCTCCGCAATTTCCCCCGTCTGCAAGGGAACAGTACCCACATAGGGTTCTTTTAAACCCATATCTTTTATCACACGCAAGATACCCTGGCCAACCGCACCGCCTACATCCAGCTTCCCCTGTGCATTCGCAGGCAGGCCCACCTGCGGCGCCTGCGCATAGCCTTTGACATGCCCGGCAGAATCAGCGGTAACTGTCAGCCCTTTCACCGGCCCGCTGCCCGAAACCTGGATTGTTAAAAGGTCATCTTCCCCTTTCATCATAACACCCATCATCGCACCTGCCGCCAGCAGCCTGCCCAATGCCGCAGATATGACAGGGCTCGTATGATGGCAGCTGCTAGCCTGCTGTACCAGCCCTCTTGCTGTAATGGCAAATGCACGGACGGTACTGCCTGCCGCAGACGCCCTTACGATATAATCCTTTCCTTCCATCCCTTCTCAAACCCCCTCCTTACCCTTTTCTTACGTTTCCCTTTATACGCATACGCCTGGCGCCAACGCTGCACTGGCGCCCGTTTGCCGTTATTTTACACATCCATTTATGTCCGGCCCCTGTTTGCCCCTTTCCCTTGCCAGCACATAGATACGCCCGCTATCTTCGCGTACCGGCCCGTGGCTTTCCCCGTCGCAGGCGCTTACAAACTCCATGCCCGCCTGTTCCAGCAGGGAAATAATACTGGCCAATCCATAACTCCTCTCATAATGCGTCTCTTCATATTTGCGGTACAGCCCGCCCGGTTCCCGGATAAAAAGCGTCAGGCTATATTCGTTTATATTTTCTCCTTCATCGTAAAAATTATCCCATATCAGCGTACCCTGCGGACGGTGTTCTACAAAAGTGCGGTCGCCCATCTGCTCACGGAACTGCCAGTCCGTATTTAAGTCAAATAAAAAGACCCCGCCCGGATCCAGGTAATTATTGGCCAGCCGGAATACCTGCAGCATATCTGCCTCTTTTAACAGGTAATTCATCGAATCGCAGACACTGATAAACGCACGCACAGTCCCATACAATTCCAGCTTACGCATATCCTGCGCCAAATACAGGATACCCCCGCCTTCCGGCTCCTGCCCTTTGGCGATGCTTAACATCTCCTGTGACGCATCCACGCCGATCATATCATAGCCGCTTTCCGCTAAAAGCCTTGTCATCTTTCCAGTGCCGCAGCCAAGTTCACAGACCAGCCCTCCTGTGACCCCTTCCCGCCGCAGGACGCCGGTTACATATTCCTGCCAGGCACGGTAAGGCACGTCATCCATAAAGCTGTCATAAACGGCGGCAAAACTTGTATATGTTTCCATTTTTCAACCTGCTTCCTAAGGAACTTTTGATAAAAGCCGTTTTATCCACGTAAAAACAGCCCCGCTCTATGATTTTCCCAAAATCTTCGATTCCAATCGCTGCCTGCCTTGCCATATATCCGCCTCCTGCCTGATGGCCGATTAACCGTTATCCATATTCTATACTGCCAAAGGACAGAATGCAAGGCCAAAACTGCCTCCCCACCCCTTGATTATTTTTTCCCACACCTTTATACTATAGGCAAAACATTTACATGGAGGCTTGCCTTGCATATAAAACAAACTGTTATCCTCGATCAGATCAAAAAAACTTACAAAAACAGGCTTATCCTGCCCGCTTTATACCTGGTGTCCCTGGCTGCCCTCTGGCTGTTTTCCCCGATTACGCAGCTTGCATCCCCGATACCGGCCTCTTCCAAAGTTTCTTATCATGAACTGAAAAACGGCCATTTCACTTATATCACGACAACGCTAGAACAGCTGCATTTTACTGGATACACCCGCAAATTCCTCGGGTATGTGGATGGGTACTATTATTATACCTTCCAAGGCGGGGATTGCCTGCTCGTCCTGTTAGGCCCAAAATCCTGCAGGGAAGGGCTCGCATACCTGGAAAAACTCCCAGTGCGGGTGCGGATTGAAGAAGGTTTTGGAGATTATGATGCATTGGCAAACCAGCTTGCAGCCGATTTAAACTGGACAGTTGACGGGGTAAAAAGCCAGGTGCCTAATTACCTGCTCAGTGAACCAGGGTTCCGCAAACTGACGTCCCTGCTGCTGTTAGGGTTTTATTTCCTAAGCGGTGCTTTTGCATTGGCAGATGCCTGCCTGTGCATATCCTGTATCTGGTCACCATCCTTATCCGCCGCATACCGCAAACTTGGTGCCTATGGGGACGCCAAACAACTTCTGTCTGAAGCCGAAGACGAATGGAGCGAAACGCCACAGCCTATCTGTGATAAAATTTGGGTTACCAGACAATACCTGATTGCCTTTTCGGCTTACCGCGTAGCAATCGTGCCCATTTCTGAAATTTTATCGGTTTATAAGCATGCTGTGCTGCACAAACTGATATGGAGGAAGCAGCTGCGCCTATCGTATACTTTATATCTTACAGCTAAAAAACGGCTGTATTTACAGCTGCCGGTGGCCAATGAAGAAGGGGCGGACAAAGTGGCTGCTGTTATTATGGAACAAAACCCTGCCGTTTCCAACCGGCCAAGCCTACCGTCCTTTGGATGGGCCAGCTGGCACCGGAAGCGCGGATAGGCCATATTATTTTTGATGGCTGCGTTACGAAAGGCATAAATACAAAAAGGCGCCTGGCCCCCGGCCGGCCAGGCTTCCCACAAACGCTTATGAAGTATCCTTGCCAAATAATGGTCAAAACAGCCCTTTAAAAAAGTTTACAACCGCCTCTAAGATCCCTTTGAAAAATGCCGCTATACTTGCCAGTATCCCGGTATTTTCCTCCATTTCCTTTAGCGAGTCATAAATAGACCCTGCCTGTTCCAGCAGTTTGTCTACATCAATGTCCAGGGAACCTATTTTTTGCATCAGGGAAACAACCTTTTCTTTTTCGGACTCACTAAGCGAAAAATCAAACTTTTCACTTGCCTGCGCGATAATATCCTGAATGCCTGCCGCATCCTTTTTCCCTTCTTCCAGAACCTGCTGTTTTACATAAGCCATAAATTCTTCCGTCTGGGCGTCGTCCCCCATGCTTTCGTTTAATTCGCCGGTGACCACAATCTCATTCATCGCTGCATCCAGGCTTTCCAAATCCATTTCTGCGCCTTCCATATCCGCATAAGCTTTCATTGCTCCAATCAGCGCTGCGGTTCCGGACAGCGGGAATGGCCCGGCTACAATGACGTCCGCATCTTCCAGGCCTGCGGTTGCCAGTGCATTTTTATACATACCGACCGTACAATAGGAAATATTTTTCGTTGAAATATGGATGCCGTCCCCTTTGCCGCGTTTTACTATCACAACGGAAGACAATGCCCTGGTACCGATCGTAGAAGCACTTAAGTATGCATCCAAATATTCATGCTCCTCCTGGTTTGTGACCGTCGCTACCTTATAATCGCCCAAATTCGCAGGGTCGATCCCCATTAGGCTCAATACGGTACTTTTTTGTTCGACATTTAAATCTGCGCCAAGCGCCAAATATGGCTTGTCATTTTCAGAAATCACGACTTTATCGTCTTCTTGCGGGTCGTCGACAAAATCAGCATCTATCTCAGTGCCATCGGTAATATCTGCGCGGACTGGCCCTCTGGGCGTATCGTCTACACTGCTGCCATCCGTGCCGCCCTGGCCATCTGTGGCGCCGCCGCTGTCTGCACCGCTGCCGCCCGCCTGGCCGTTATTGCCATCGGTATCTGTACCGTCCCCGTTTGTTTCATTTCCTGTGGGCTGGCCGCCATTTCCGCCTGTGCCGCCGCTTCCATTGCCTGCATCCCCTGCATCCGTTCCATTGCTGCCTGTATCTACGCCATTTCCACTGTTTCCATTGGTGCCTGTATCTGCGCCATTTCCGCTGTCTGCATCCTGGCCGCTTCCAGGTTCATTATTATCGCCCATCCGTTCCATACCAGGGGCGCCGCCATCCTGCTGTGCCCCCTGTACCGGAATGGCCCCTGTGAAACTGCCTGGAAATACAGATAATGCCGCTATACCCAGCGTTGCAGGCTGTACGGATATGCCTGACAACATCAGGGCGCCAGATACAATGCCTGCCAGTGCCAGGGATGTAAATTTTTTCCAATGCCTGTCCATGTTCTCGTCCTCCTGTCAAACTACATATGCTTACAACACCACCGGAAAATATCAGAAAAGACCTGTTCCCTATCTGTTTCCTGCAAAATTTCATGGCGGTCATTTTGATAAAGCTTTATTTTTACATCCTGGATGCCCGCCTTACGGTATTGTGCATAAGCTTTTTTTACGCCCCTCCCAAAATCCCCGACCGGGTCATCCTGGCCGGCGATAAAAAGAACTGGCAGATTTTTACGGATCTTACGGATATTTTTCATCCGGTTATCGTAATATATTGTCGAAAACAGGCCATAATAGCCGTTTACAGTAAAGGTAAAGGTACAGCGCGCATCCTTGTAATAGGCCGTAACGCTCTCTTCATTTTTAGACAGCCAGCTTTTGGATACCTCTTTGCCGGTTTTGTCAAACTGTGCATATGGCCTGCCAAAACAAGCCTGTGTCAACAGCCGGCTGCGGTAATGCCACCCACGCAAGCTTCCAACCAGCCTGCACAAAAGCATCCCCAGCCTAACAGCAGCATCCGGCTGGCTTCCGGTGCCACAAAGAATAGCGCCGTCTACGGCTCCGCTGTGCAATACCAGATACCTGCGCAGCAGGAAGGAACCCATACTGTGCCCGAGGATAAAATATGGATATGCCGGGTACTGCCTACGGAGGATGCGTGTTAGCCTGTATATATCAGCTACTGCTGTTTCCGAAGGCTTCTCCTTTGCAAAATAGCCCCAGTCTTTTTCACTGTTTACCGACGCCCCATGCCCAAGATGGTCATGCCCCGCAACCAGAAACCCGCGCTGCGCCAGATAATGGGCCACTTCTTCATAACGTTCTATATACTCTACCATTCCATGTGTGACCTGCAAAACAGCCCGGACCTCCCCGTCTGGCGGCATCCATTTCACAGCATGGATGTCCGTCTTGCCATCTTTGGATAAAAACGAGAATACCTCTTTTTTAACTGCTTTGGACGATGCCGCCGCATTGCTTTCCTTTGTTATGCCTGGCACTGCTTTCCCCTCCTCTATACGATACTTTCTACTTGCCTGCTGGCCTCCATTGCGGCGTCCAGCCCGTTATTTTCCATCCAAATCCCATGCTGCCGCCTTTTGAAAGCCGCTGGTTGGTTTTTGCCATGCGCTTTCCGGCAAATTAAGCGCGCATATTTTTGATCATCTGATCAAAAACCTGCTCTAGCCCTTTGCGGGCTTCCTGCTCGCTCATAAAGCTCTCCCCTATATTTTCAATTTCATCCAGCGTCTGATGCTGCAGTTCATCAATTGAATTTTGTTTTTGAGAAATTTCTTTTAAATTTTCTGACATAGCGGCCGTTTTTTCCAAATAAATACGCTCCGCTGCCTGGCTGCATATGGCCTCCTGCTCTGCGATGCCCCTTGCCATACGTACAACAGCCGCATCGCTTTCCTTACACGATTTTGCCAATACCTCCAGTTGATGCTCCAAACGGCTGATCCGTTCTTCCATCGCATCCAGCTGGTGCGCAGCTTCTGCGGCAGAACGCTCATAGGCCCCGGAAAGCAGGCGTACATCTTCTGCCGCTTCTACAAATTTCAAGCCAGCTTCCCCGATACGCCCAGCCTCAATCGCACAGTTTAGGGAAGACACGGTCATCTGCTTGGCATATTCCTGCATCTGCTCCAATTCGCCGCGGATAAGCCCTGCGTCGCCAATCATCCCATTTTGAATATCCTGCAGGATTCCGGCAGGTTCTGCCATATGCTCATTTTCTTCTGAAATCGTTTCCATCTGTTCCCGCAGCTTATGGGCAGTTTCCAGCATCCTTTTCTTGTCCCGTTCTTCGTCTTCCAACTGCCCCCGCACGGTCGTTAATTCCATTGCAAGGTGTTCTAATACCAGTTTGCTGTCGCTGACCCCCTCAATCGTATCATAGGCATGGCTGACTACTTTCGTAAGTTCTTTGTCCATTTCACTTTGTGCGATGATCTGCGATTCAAAAAATGGCAGTATCTGCTGGGTATAGTTTTGCATGTTGTTTAACTTTGCCTGGGCGTTTTCCAATTCCATCTGGACTATATTTAATTTTTCTTCCAATTCTCTTGTCGAGTCCTGTTTTTTTCCGAACACGGTATTTATCCCCCTGTTTGTATGAAATAGGCTGCTTGCTTATGCCTGCCCGGCGGCATGCCTTTGGAAAGAAAGGATGCAGGGCGCAGGCGGCCTGGAACCCATAACTGGCGGCAGCCACGTGTATATTATAACCTGTTTTGGAGGCGAAATCAACTGTACTGTGGAAAAGTACCGCCAAAGGCAAATCGTAAATATTATCAAAAATCTATAGCGTTGTATCCCAGCCCTTTTTCTATTATAATAACCTATGAAACATCCACATATCGCTGCCACTGAAAAGACAATCTATTGAAATCTGGCAAAGGAGGCTGAAATGAAAGCAGACAACAACAAATTATTAACTGCAATGGTCACTTATTATGCCGGCGACCCGGCAAGGATCCAGCACTTTTTAAAAGTATATGGGTTTGCCAGCCTAATCGGAGGGCTGGAAGGGCTGGACCCTAATACCCAACATATACTGGAAACTGCCGCTATCGTACATGATATTGGCATCAAACCTGCCGAGCAGGCATATGGAAGGTGCGACGGCCCCTTGCAGGAACAGCTTGGCCCAAAAGAAGCAGAAAAAATGCTGGATGCACTTGGCTATGATCCAGATGTCACGAAACGGGTCAGTTATCTGGTCGGCCACCACCACACCTACACAAATATTGATGGCATCGATTATCAGATCCTGGTAGAAGCCGATTTTTTGGTAAACCTTTATGAAGACGGGCTTTCCAAAGAAAACTGCCTCCACGCCTATACGCATATTTTTCGTACAGCCGCCGGACAAAAGCTGTGCGCGGAAATGTTTGGAAGTTTTCTTCACAAAACCGCCCCTCACTCCTGAATCATGTTCTGGAATGCGCAGCTTATGCGCATTCCTGTCCGTGAATCAATGCCATTTACTGAAGCGTAGCCGTTCAGATAGGGTGTTTTATATTGTGGCGTCCGGGAGGCCACAATTTACAGCTTACTTTTCACACCCATGCCATGCACCTCGCTGCATGGCATGGGCCAACAGGTAAATTGTGCCGAGAGTGAGCCCGTCCTTGCCTTTAGGCAACTTTAAATGGACGGGCGAAGTTCCATACTCCTCTATCCACTACCATTTTTGCATAGCATATTTTATGGACATGTGGTAGAATAAAAAAACAAAAACGATACTGGAGGAATATATCATGCAGCACAAATGCAAAGTAACTGTCATTGATAAGAAATGTTTCACCGACTACCAGGAAACGTACCTCGCAGATGCAACGTCCGGGCCATGCCCGTTCTACCATGTAGGAGATGAATTTATTTTTGAACGCTACGGCGGCGAAGATACTTTTTGGCTGGCAGGCGACGGCACGCAATGTGCGGAAGCCTGGGACTGCATCAGCCGGTACATCTATACAGCCCTGCAGGGCGGCAGCATTATGCGCGGCTGGACAAAGGATGAGCGTATGATGATCGCCTGCTGCAACGACGGCACGCGCCCGGTGATTTTTAAAATCCAGCGGCTTGACTATAAAGTAGTAAAAATCGACGGCATGGTATGCGAAAACTGTACCGCTAAGATCAAAGGTTCCCTGGAAGATGTCCCTGGCGTAGATTATGTGGATGTCAGGCTGGATAAAAAATGGGCGGAAGTGTTTGTAAAAAAAGATGTGTTTGTACCAGACGAAGCACTGCGGATGGCTGTGGAACAATATGAAAATTACAGTGTAAGCGGTATTGATTAAACATAGGCACGGCAGCAGTGCTGGAAACACTGCTGCCGTTTGTCGGCTGCCTGTGCTTAATTACTTTCTTTACCTTACATTTTCCTAACATTTTTTCAAAACAGATGCCCCCGGAACTAATTTGTGCTATGATGCAAAAGATAAGGGGGCCAAATGGCTGCCAGCCTGCCCGGACGAAACAGGCAGGCATATTGAAAATAAAGGAAGTGATGTTATGGGGGCTTATGTAGAAGTGATCAAACAGGCCATTTTATTTTTCCCTGTGATTGCATTTTTATTTACGATGCCTTATATTGTTTACAATTACCACAAATATGGGTCGGTACTCAGCCTGCGGATCTTGATCGTATATTCTTTTATTTTATATCTGATCTGCGTTTATTTCCTCGTTATCCTGCCGCTGCCTTCCAGGGAATTTGTGGCAACGCTGGACGGCCCTAGGATGCAGCTGGTACCTTTTTGTTTTCTTGGGGATATGGTTAAGGAATCTGGATGGGAAGCCGGAAACCCGGATACCTACTTACAGCTAGTTACGAACCGGGCTTTTTTCCAAGTACTGTTTAATATTTTCATGACAGTGCCTTTCGGCGTCTACCTGCGGTATTACTTCCGCTTTTCCTTGCGCAAAACGGTGCTGTCTACCTTTGCGCTGTCGCTGTTTTTTGAACTGACACAGCTTTCGGGGCTTTATTTTTATTATCCCAGGAGCTACCGCCTGTTCGATGTCGATGACCTGATGGCAAATACGCTGGGCGGTATGCTTGGGTATGTGATGGTCAAACCATTTTTAAGCATCCTGCCTTCCCGGGCAAAAATCGATGCGGACAGCCTGCGCAGGGGACAGGAAGTCTCGCTGCTCCGCAGGCTGACCGCCCTGTTTTTCGATTTCCTATGTGCGGGCTTTGCGGCGTTGGCTGGAGGTATTGTTATCCCATTGTTTGGCATGGATGCCCCGTATTTGCAGATCCTGCTTTTCTTTGCGTATTTTATTTTGACGCCCTGCCTGCTTCATGGCATGACGATTGGCAAAAAAATTACCAAAACAAGGATTGCAGCTGCTGGCGGCGGGGAGGCACACTGGTACCAGTACGCTATCCGGTACGGGTGCGTGGGTGTTATGGTTTGTTTTGTTCCGTTATTGTGGATTTTTTGGATCCTTTATGCGGCGGTGATGATGGCGCAGCATAAGCGGCTGTTTTATGAAAGGCTGTCTGGTACGGCGGTTGTTAGTACGATTCCGGTGGAATAGGTATCTGCGGCAGGTAGGCAATATCCCTTGCCCAGCTATGGCTCCTTTTGCATTAATTTATCCAGCTGGTCTTGCACGATCCTAAAATGTTTGTCGAATGCTTTCATCGCTGCCTGCAAGTCTTTATCTAACAAGGCATGGTAAATCGCCCAGTGTGAGCGCCGCAGCAGTTCTGCCCGCATTTTATTCATCAGTATCTTAGTGCGGAAATTTTCGATAAACTGGTCCATCAGGTTATACAGCATGGAATTATATAAGATCAGCATCCGGTTATGGGAAGCGCTGACTAATTTATGATGGAATTCCACGTCCAGTTTTGCACTTTCCTTGGAACTCATCGGCTGGTCCATTTTCAGCAGGATCTGGTGCATTGCTTCCAGTTCTTCCGGCTGCGCTTCTTCAATTGCCAGCCGTACTGCTGCATATTCATACCCGATACGGATATGGAAAATCTCTGAATAATCTGTCTGCATCAATGCCATAACCATATTTACAGATTTCAGCATATATTCCATCGGGTCGCACCGGACATAATTGCCGCTCCCCTGCATACATTCAATCAACCCCGTAATTTCCAGCATATGCATCACTTCACGGATAGAATTGCGGCTTACCCCTAACTTTTCCGCAATTTCCCTCTCGGTAGGGATCTTATCGTTTAATTTTAATTTTCCAGTTAAGATCTGGTCTGAAAAATAATTGAATACATACTCATATGTCTTTTGGCCGTTTAATTTTGAATAATCCATCCTGCTAACCACTTACTTTCTGCGCTATACACGCTTCTACACCACATGGCCTTCCACATAGTGTCCCCTTCCAAGTTATCTTATCTATCTTTCCACACTGCACATACTTCAATAAATACTATACCCATTTTATTACAATGGCGCAGGTTTTGCAAGAATAACAACAGCAGGCCCGCCGGATTGACCGGCTGGCCTGCTGCCTTTGGAGTTGAATCATGTTGGTTGTATGTATATACAGATAAACTGCCATCCGGAAGCCTATCGTATATGGCTATTAACAACGCCATAGCTGGCCAACGAAAACTTTGCATACTACGATACGATGTAAAGCCTGTAGGGCCAGCCCGCCGCCCTTCCATCCAGCGTCCGGGAATCCGCCAAAATATATGGAATCCCTACCCTACTTAGGCACCACCATCACAGAAACCCCATCCGGAATCACTGCAATATGCGCATCCCTGCCTTTTTCTTCCAAAGCCATCTTTAATGCCGCATTGACATCGTCCGCTGTCTCAAACCCCATTTCTTCTGCCATTTTGCGGTACTTTCCACACATCACATAAATCACTTTATGGTGCATTAAAATCCTGCTCTGGATCTGGTATTCCCACTGGTCTGGCTTTGTCTCCTCCTGCGGCACCTTCAAAATCTCATCCATCAAAGCAGCCGGGCTTTCACAGCCTTTTAATGCCTGATAAAACCCTTCCCCGCCATGTCCGTCCCCGCAGTTTGCTACCATAATAATAATACCGCCGTCTTTTAACGCCGCTTCGGCTGCTGTCATACCTTTTACCGACTGGTACATATTCTGGTCCAACGGATACCCGCCATTGGTTGAAACCGCTATATCCGCCTGTTTTTTTGGCACTACCTGGCAATATTGGCGCAGGTATCCGCATCCTGCTTCATGTGCCTTTTCGGCATCACCGGCTGTAGCATAGACTACTTTTTTGTCGGCATCAATTACAACATTTACGATATACGCCAGTTTTGCCATCCTGCTTGCAGCTATCATGTCCTTGTGGATCGGGTTTTGTTCCAAAATACCGGTACGGCTGTACGGCGAATCAATAAATGCCGAGCAATGGTTGCCTAATACCGTAGCCTGGCTGGAAACGCCAGGCAGCACGCTTTTGCGCCCGCCGGAAAAACCGGCAAAAAAGTGTGTCTCTATAAACCCTTCGCTTACCAGCAGGTCTGCCTGTGCTGCAATCCCGTTAATCAAAAGCGGCGCACCGGACGGCAATGTTCCAAGGCTTACCATATGCCCCATATCACGGCTGTCATGGATAACGATTGTTTCTTTTTCTACAATTTCGCTGCCAAACTTATGGACCAGCTCTTCCTTGGTTGTCGCCCTATGGAACCCGGTTGCGATCAAAAGGGTAATGTCCGCCTTTGGATTCCCTTCGCGGATTTCCTTTAGCATAAACGGGATAATATGTTTACTTGGCACCGGCCTCGTATGGTCGGAACAGATAATGGTTACTTTTTGTTTGCCAACGGCCAGTTCTGATAGCCTCGGCGAACCCACCGGGCTGGCCATTGCTTCCAGCACAATCTCATCTTCCGTTTTTTGGCTTTTCGGCATTGATTGGATGGAAGACTCCAATATTTCATAATCTAATGTTTCATCCAGATGCAGCATCATGCCTTCCCTGGAATATGGCAATTTTATATCCATAAAATCTCACCTTTGAACCTTTATTTATTTCACGCCCATCCAGCCGGCAATTACCATCATCTGTACTTCCGATGTGCCTTCGTAGATTTCCGTAATTTTTGCATCGCGCATCATCCGTTCAATCGGATAATCCCTGGTATAGCCGTATCCGCCATATAACTGCAGGCAACGGCGCGTTACGTCGGACGCATTGTTGGATGCCACTAATTTAGCCATTGCCGCTTTGTGGGTAAATACTTCATGGTCGTCTTTTGCACAGGCTGCCTGGTAAACAAGCAGTTTTGCAGCTTCGGTATTCGCACGCATCTTTGCCAGTTCAAACTGTGTATTCTGGAACTGGGACAGGCGGCGTCCGAACTGTTTGCGTTCCTGGACATATTTCACGGTTTCTTCAATTGCACCTTCTGCAATGCCGACTGCCTGCGCTGCGATGCCGACACGGCCGCCGTCCAGCGTCATCATTGCATATTTAAACCCTTTGCCCAGTTCGCCGACCAGGTTTTCCTTTGGTACTTTGCAGTCTTCAAAGATCAATTCACAAGTGGAAGATGCGCGGATACCCATTTTCTCTTCGTGTTTCCCAATCGAAAACCCTGGGAACCCTTTTTCTACGATAAATGCGGAAATCCCTTTTGTCCCCTGTGATTTATCGGTCATAGCCAGTACAAAGAACACGTCTGCGACACCTGCATTGGTAATAAAGATCTTCGACCCGTTTAATACCCAATGGTCACCTGCATCCACTGCTACGGTCTGCTGGCCGGAAGCGTCGGTACCTGCATTTGGCTCGGTCAATGCAAATGCGCCGATCCACTCGCCGGAACATAGCTTCGGCAGATATTTTTTCTTCTGCTCTTCTGAGCCGAACTGGTAAATTGGCGTACAGCATAACGAAGTATGTGCGGATACAATAACGCCTGTTGTGCCGCAATATTTACTTAATTCTTCTACCGTCTGGATATAAGCCAGTGTATCCATGCCGGAACCGCCATATTCTTCTGGGAACGGGATGCCTAACAGGCCCATTTCTGCCATCTTTTTCACATTTTCCATTGGAAATTCTTCTGTGCGGTCAATCTCTGCTGCCAACGGCTTTACTTCGTTTACCGCAAATTCATGTACCATATCCAATATATCCTGATGAAATTCATCCTGCTTAAAATCCATAAGTCATTTCCTCCAAATTATTTTTATTTATGCTTTCCTTGCCCGGAATGCTTCGGTCAATGCTGGTACGACTTCGTTTAAGTTTCCGACGATCCCATAATCTGCCACTTCAAAAATCGGTGCGTCTGGGTCTTTGTTGACCGCGATAACGGTATCAGAACCGGAAATCCCTGCCAAATGCTGGATCGCGCCGGATATGCCAATTGCAAAATACAGCTTTGGCGCTACGGTCTTGCCGGACTGGCCAACCTGATGCGCATGCGGCATCCAGCCTGCGTCTACTACGGCACGGCTGCAGCCGACCGTCGCCCCCAGTTCCGCTGCCAATTCTTCCAGCAGCTTGAAGTTTTCAGCAGAACCCATACCACGCCCGCCAGATACAATAATCTCTGCTTCTTCCAGGTTTACTGCCTCGGCAACTTCGCTGACACGTTCTACGAGTGTGGTGCGGATCTCTTCTTTTGCGGTATGGATTTCTTCTTTTATAACCTCCCCGGTGCGGCCTTCTTCATAAACGCCTTTTTTAAATACGCCAGGACGGACCGTACCCATCTGCGGGCGGTGTTCCGGGCACATAATAACAGCCATTAAATTTCCGCCAAAGGTTGGGCGTGTCCAGGCAATATGCCCCGTTTCTTCATCGATGCCGATAGCTGTACAGTCTGCAGTCAGCCCGGTCTTTAAACGGCAGGATACCCTTGGGCCTAAATCCCGCCCATTGTTGGTCGCGCCAAGCATCAAAGTTTCCGGTTTATATTTTTCTACTAATGCCGTCAATGCCTTTGCAAATGCATCGGTTGTATAGTATTCGTACTCCGGCCCGTCTACTACAATGGCAGAGTCTGCGCCATAGCAGATAGCGTCTTTTGCTACGCCTTCAATATCCTTGCCGATCACAACGGCTACCAGTGCGCAGCCTTTTTGCTGTGCCAGCGGTTTTGCGGCGTTTAACAGTTCATAGCCGACGTTTTTGGCCTGCCCGCATTCGGTTTCGATCAATACCCATATATTTTTATAATCATTCAGGTTTCCCATATCCTGCCCCTCCTATAATAATTTCGCATCATCCAGCAGTTTTACAACTTCTTTGGCTGCGTCAGCTGGTTCCATGCCTGCCAGTTTTACCCCGTTCTTCTCCCTGGTCGGCGTAAATGTCTTCTTTACCCTGGTTGGGGAACCATGAAGCCCGCAAAAGGTAAGGTCAATGGCTGGAATGTCTGCTTCTGTCAATACTGGGATGTCTTTTTTCTTTGCAGCCATTTTGCTTTTGATCGTTGGATAACGCGGTTCGTAAGGCAGTTTGACAACGGTTACAACGGCTGGAAGTTTGGTAGCGATCATATCGTAGCCTGCGTCGTATTCCCGTTTTACCTGGATTTCCCCGTCTTTTTCCAAAATATCCAATGCATAGGTTATCTGTGGCAGATTCAAATGTTCCGCGATTTCCGGGCCAACCTGTGCGGTATCCCCGTCTGTCGCCTGTTTTCCGCAAAGGATCAGGTCAAACTTGAGCCCTTCTTTTTCTTCCACCGCCTGGATGGCTTGGGAAAGGATATAGCTGGTTGCAAGGGTATCCGACCCGCCGAAATTCCTGCTGGAAATTAAATAGCCGGCGTCTGCCCCTACAGCGAGGCAGGATTTAATGGCTTCTTTTGCCTGTTCCGGGCCCATAGAAATTACAATCAGTTTACCGCCTAATTTTTCTTTCAGGCGCACGCCGACTTCCTGCGCATACGTATCAAATGGGTTTACGATGCTAGGGACGCCTTTCCTGACCAGCGTGTGGGTAACCGGGTCTACTTTGATCTCGTTTGTATCCGGTACCTGTTTCATACAAACACAAATATTCATAATGATTCCCTCCTGATTTATCTTCCTTTTACTTATAACCGATAGCATACTTTCCCTGGATTTAAGATCATCTTAGGGTCAAAGACACGCTTAATACCTTCCATAATGGCCATATTGGTTTCTCCAACGGAATCCACCAGATATTTTACTTTTCCGGAACCAATGCCATGTTCCCCGGAAACCAGCCCGCCGCAATCCGTCGCCTGTTTGTAGATAATATCAAAGAACTTATCTACCCGTTTCTTAAATTCCTCTTCCTCCAGGTCATTGGAACACTGGTAAATATGAAGGTTGCCGTCCCCGGCATGGCCAAACGACTTAATGGTCAGGCCGCATTCTTCCCCAGTTTTATTGACAAACTCCAGATAATCCGCGATTTTGTTCACTGGTACAACAACGTCGCATTCATCCAGCAGCTTGGTTTCTTCCATAATCGCCTCTAAGAACGAAGAACGTGCTGCCCAGGCATCTTTCATTTTGGAAGGCGTATCTGCCACCAGGACATCGATCGCCCCTTCTTCCACTGCCAGTTCTGCTGCCTGCTCTACAAGCGTATCTACTTCATCCTCAGAATTGCCGTCCAGCGTTACCAGCAGGTAGGCGCCGATCTGCGTACCCTCCAATTCCTGCGGGAATACGGATTTGCCGATATAACGTTCGGAAGCCAATACAATTTCGCGCTCCATAAATTCAATTGCCTGCGGCTCCATATGCGCCATTTTAAATTTCGGTACGGTCGCCAGCGCCGTATGTAGATCTTCAAACGGTATAATCAACGATGCTGCTGCCTTTGGCGCCGGAATAATCTTTAACGTCAATTCCGTAATAATCCCAAGCGTGCCCTCGGAGCCGATCATTAAGTTTAATAAGGAATATCCGGACGACGTCTTAGAAACCGTAGCCCCCAAATGGGTGATTTCGCCCGTTGGCAGCACAACGGTCATTGCCCTGACATAATCACGGGTTGCGCCATATTTGACTGCCCGCATGCCGCCTGCATTTGTTGCCACATTGCCGCCCACACAGGCAAATTTTTCACCTGGATCCGGCGGATAGAGCATCCCTTTGCCCTGGCAGTCTTCTGCGAGGTCGTTTAACAGGACGCCCGCTTCGATTTCTACGACAAAATTTTCCAGGTCATAAGATTTAATTTTATTCATCTTTGTCAGGTCGATCAAAACACCGCCGTATAACGGCACTGCCCCGCCGGCAAGCCCAGTGCCTGCCCCTCTTGGCGTAACTGGGATGTTATTGTCATAGCAGATCTTCATAATATCAGCCACTTCCTGCGTAGAACGCGGCTGGACTGCCAGATCCGGCATGCGTGTCCCATAAATTGGCATTTCATCTTTGGCATAATCCGGGTTAATATCTTCCCCCTGGAAAACCGCTTCAGACACTGCTTTAATCTGGCCTATGATTTCTGGTGTCAATTGATTGTACATAATGTCCCCTCCTAAACCTTTGCTTCTGCCTGCCTCCTAAAGCCCCATAATGGCCCCGGCATAACAGATAATACCTGCTGCTACTACATATAATAGAAAATACTTAAATACGGCACTTAAAATTTTACTTTCGGAACCAACCGCATTGATCGCGCCAGCCCCAATGGCAATTCCTTGCGGGCAGACCATCTTTCCAATACCTGCGCCCATTACATTTGCCGCTGCCATCCATGTCTCATGGAACCCCAGCGCTGCTGCCGTTTCACTTTGAAGCCCTCCAAACAGGACACAAGTCGATGTACCGGAACCGGTTACAAATGCCCCGATCGCCCCGATCAATGGTGCGATCAACGGATAGAACGGCCCTGCCGCAGCCACCAGGAATTTTGCAATATCCGAAATCATCCCGCTGTAGCTCATAATCTTTGCAACTGCCATCACACAACAGATCGTAAGGATCGTCTTCCAGTATTTTTGCAGCGTCTGTAAAAATACTTGCACCATATCGCCAAACGAAGCTTTTTGTATCAGCCCTCCTATTACTGCTGCGATAAAAATAAGGACACCCGGCGTATTTACCCAGCTAAACGACAAGGTATTCCCGCCTTCCCCGGCATACACCACAAGGCTGCTTTGAATGCCTGCAATCGCATTATGTACTGGCGGGCACAGGTTGGAGGCCGCTATCAACAGGAGGAAAATCAAAAGGAAAGAACTCCATGCCCTGACGCCCTCGCCAGCCGTTATTTTTTGTTCTGCGCCTTGCCCGTCCGAAATCTGAATCGCATAAGATTCGTCCGGTGCCTTATTAAAAATCTTGATAGCGGCAATCATACATCCCAAAGAACAGATCGAACCAATAATATCCGGAAGTTCCGGCCCTATAAACCAGGCTGTTAAAAACCACGGGACCGTAAAGGACAACGCCGCCGTCAATGTAACTGGAAGCATCCCTTTTAATGCCCGGACCCCTTTCCCACAGATAATTACCATTAAAAACGGGGAAAGGAACGTTAATATGCACTGGATCAGTACAACACTCCCCGACAGCGGAAGCAGCTGCGTACCGGTCACCGACGCAAGCGTAACTGTCGGTACCCCTACCGACCCAAACGCAGTCGGTGTAGAATTGACGACCAGGCAGCCCAATACTGCGCTTATCGGGTCAAGCCCAATCCCTGCCAACATGGACGCCGGTATCGCAACCGCGGTACCAAATCCGGCCATGCCCTCCATAAAATTTCCAAAACCCCATCCGATCATTAATGCCAAAACCCGCTTATCACGTGAAACGCCCGCAAGCATCTTTTTGATTAATTCCATTGCCCCGGTTTTCAGTGTTAGGTTATAGGTAAAAAGCGCTGCGACAATCACCAGGCAAATTGGCCAAAGTGCGTTTAGCACCCCCTCCAGCGCTGCGGTCAAAGTACAGGCAGCACTTAATTTCCAGTAGCTGGCAGCCAGCACCATTGTCAGCAAAAGCGCGATTACGCATGCCTTGTGCCCAGCCATTTTAAGCCCGCTTAATGCAGCAACGAGCCAGATGATTGGCAGCATCGCAAGTATAAATTTCAAGAATAACAATGCTTTCCCCGCCTTTCCAATTGGATCACCCAATTATAGTATTTTATAGCATAAACCACCTAAAAATGGATGTAAAAGCATATTTGTCAATATATTTTATTGTATTGGGTCACCCAATTGTTTCTAAAATCATTATAGCACTTTCTGATTATACCGCAAGTACTTTTTATATTTCTGGCATTTTTACTGATTTTATTTGTGAGATTTTGTAGAATAGTGACAAAATTGGGTTACCCATTATTAATGGTGTGCATCTAACTAGGAATGGCTTAAGTGTAGGGTATGCTAGTTTCGTCTATATGAGGTGTAAAGGGGCAGTAGGGTTATACTGCAATGTGGTACTTTACAAAGATGGGGTAAAAATGTAGAATATAGTTGTTTAATGATGTCGTTTAAATTAGATGATTACAAAGGAGGAAGCGATTATGGCAATTTTTATCGATGCATTTTATCCCGATAATAAAAACAGGAGCAAGCGGCTGTCTGAATTGAGTACAGATTGTGCAACGCTGTTTTCCGATGCTGCTGTTTTAAAAGAGTCTATTGACCAAAAACTGGCTTCTTGCCATGAGCTGATTAAAAAAGAATATGAAGGGTTTGGGAAACAGCCGCCGGAGTTGAAAGAGTATTCTATTGAGGCTGGCTGGGAGGTGTATGTGCCGGAGCTTTTGATGGACTTGGCACTTACTGAATGTGCGATTTGCGGGCTGCGCTGGGCTGCTGCGCATTATTTGCTAAAGCAGGGGAAAATTACGGAAGAAGTATTAAAAACTGTTGGTGCCAAAGGTGTTGTTAAGGTGTATATCCCGCGCTGGATGCGTATTGGTGGAGGGGCAATGGCTGCGATTGTTGTAACTGTGGCTGTAGATATGATTGTGGATGCGATTGACGGTGCTGTGGAACGTAGCAAAATGCAAAGTGCATTAAAGGAGGTATCGGCAACAAGGCTGCAGTGCAAAACGGTTGATATGATTAACCGGAACCTGGATACCGTTTTGCAAGCCGTGATTATTAGCTGCCAGACGATAGAAGAGCTAAAGTTGCCGCTGGAAACTTTTGAGCAGGCGTTAAAAAATATTATTGATAAAAATAGGATTACGGAAAGTAGTATTGCAAAAGCAAACGCGATTGCGTATTTAAAGGATTTAGATACGCAGCGCAAGTCATGGACCAATGAGGACGGCGACTGGGAGGACAGTGTTGGGGGACAGGTAAATGGGCAGCTTGAGCTCCATGCGTTGCAGCCTTTGCATGGTTTTGATACACAAAGCTTATGCTGCCAGATTGCATTAGATGCAATACGGCCGATCCATAATATGTCCCCTGAGCAAAAACAGCTATTTGAAAACCGTATTCTCGCAAAATGTCCTGGAGGTGCCCTTGTATGAGTTTCTTGGACGATTTATCTGATTTTTTTGTTACGGGCGACACTTTTTATCCAGATAATAAAAACCGGGCTGCTAGGGTTGTTGAACTGCAGGAAGACTGTGAGTCGTTCCTGGCAAAATGCAGGATGTATGCCGAAACGCAGACGAGGCTTATGGAACAGGTGAACGGCAAGCTGTCGGCAATCGCAGATAAAGCCCCTTCGATCCCTAAAGAACTGGAACTGGTCCAGCTGCAGGATGATCATATGCCCTGGGAGCAAATGGCATCGGTTTTTTTTGCGGTGCAGGGGATTCCGGCTATGAAGGCGCTCTGGACGCTGGCCAGTGGGATCATCCACCATAAAAAAGCCGAAGATATTATGGTAGACCTTGGCATTGGCCTGGGGATCGATCTGGCTATGTATGCGGGGACAATCGTATTCATTGGCCTGCCTGTTGCAATCCTGATCCCTGGCGCTGTCAATGGCGCCGTGCGCAGGGACCGGTTAAGGGAAGGGATTAAGAAAGGGTACAAGAACCGCCAGGAAATATGTACGCTCATGCATACTGGCCAACAGTTCTGCGAAAAACTGGATGCCGTACAAAAAGCATTGGATGCCTTTCTGGAGCTTGCATTGCCGTTAGATGAATTAAAACGTAATATTGCCGGTGAAATGGAAGCGCTGAAAAAAGAATCCCAAAACACAGCCCAGCAAGTACAAGAATATTTAAAAGGAACCGATGCGAAAAGGGGAAGCTGGACAAATGAAGACCATTAAATAACTGTATCAGTGGGCCAGCCATCAAACGCATGAAAAAGAAACTGTGTCCCAGAAAAAGGTCCGCCTGCCTTGCAAAATCCAGCCGACAGTGCAGAACTCTAATTTCTGTCCGGATGGAACACTAGGCATGGCGGGCCTTTCCATAACAAAACAAGCACTTTGGGAAAAGGAAGGCAGCTGCAAAAAATACTGTCTGCTGGTACATTACCCGAATACCATCTTTAAAATCCGCTCTGTCGCATGCCCGTCGCATGCCGACATAAAACGGTTGCGGAACTGTATGACCTGCGCTTTATCAAACCGTTCGTCCAGATGCAGGATATAGTCAATGATTTCTTCGTTTGACCGCACGACCGGCCCGGGCGCAAGTTCGTGGTAGCTATAGTAAAAACCCCGCCAGTCAAAATAATCTTCCAGGTCATAAGCGAAAAACAGCATCGGCCGTTCAAATAAAGAAAATTCAAATACAAGTGACGAATAATCAGAAATGCATACGTCGGCTACACACAGCAGTTCCTCGATCGAAAGCTGTGTGGTCACATCTTTGGCAAAACCGCCGCAGCTTTGTGGAATTACAGGCGGATGGACGACAAACGGGTGGTGCTTACAGACAAGCACGTACTCCCCTCCAAGCGCTTGTTTCAGCTTTGGTATATCCAGGCAGTCCGGAGAGGTAGCATTGGTTATAGTTCCACGGAACGTTGGCGCGTATAAAAGGACTTTTTTGCCTTTTGCCTGCGGGACACATTCCATCAGATGTTTTCTGGCTGCTTCGATATAACGCGGCTTAAAAAATACATCCGTCCGGCTAATGCCGGTTGGCTTTAAGCATGCCTTGTTTTGCCCCAGCATCATGGCTTCTTCATAGGCCCATGCAATCTGGGGGCTGCTTAGTGTCACATAGGACGTATTGCCATAGTAAGGGTATTTCCTCATTTCTTCTGCGGTTTCCCCGTATTTTAGATGGGCTGTGCTAAAGCCAAACTTTTTAAATGCGCCGCAGGCGTGCCAGGTTTGTGTTAAAATTGTTTCTTTGCGCATCGAGATACTGCCTACCACATTGCTACCTTCGTTTAGAAAGATATATTTTGCATCGGCAATATCGGCCAGCATTTGGATGCAGCGCATGGTATATTCCAGTTTACTGGCAAACCCGCTGCGCAGGTAATGGATGTGTATCTGGTATTTGGACCCTTTTTTTAATTTTCGGTATAAAAGCTGAAAGTTGCTCGATAAGGCTGGTTCGCGCACTTCCACAAATACAACTTTTTCATCCTTCAGTGCCTTTTTGGCATTTAACCGGTAGATCCCGTCAAATAATACGCGGAAAACCAAAAACTTGGCTGCGCGGGCAGCGGTTGTGCGGACGGCACCTGTGCCCGCCTGTTTTGTTAACCCTGGGTTTTTGCTTATTTTGCCTTGTTTCATGTCCACCATCCCATAATTCCTATGTTTTTCCCATACGCCAAAACGCCTTTTCCCTACTTCTTGCTTACTCATCCCATACTAATACTGTCTTGCCCATCAGTTTATGGATGTCTGCCTCAAAAGCACTGCGTATGTCTTTGATGTCCCTAACGATAAATTCTTCCCCCACGATATTTTCCAGATAAGAAAGGATCTGTGGATATTTACGGTACAATTCGATCAATCCTATAAAATCTTCCCGGCCGCTACGGCTGCTGCCAATGATACGCAGCCCTTTTTCCAATACCATCCGTGTAGGGACCGGAACCGGTTCTTCGGATACGCCGAGCAGCCCAATGGTGCCTTCTGGCCGGATATGGGCAATGATCTGGCTGATCGCCGACTGTGCCGCGGAACCGCCGACGCATTCCAGTGCATGGTCAAACGCAAAATCTTCCTCAAGGCTGGATGCCGGCAAAACTTCATCTACAAATGTAAAATAACTCAGTTTTTCCTCATGTACGCCGACCACAGAAATCCTGGCCTGTGGACGCAGGTAATGCAGAAGCAGCGCCGTAATATAGCCAAGGTTCCCATCCCCCCATATAGCTACTTCTTCCATCCTGCCATGTGCAGTGGCAAACAGGCGCTGCAGGGCATGGTAGCCGACACTTACCAGCTCGGTAAATGCTGCCACCGAAAGGTTGATCTCTTGCGGAAGCACAGCCACACGGCTTGGCAGTGCCTGGACATACTCCTGCAAAAACCCGTCTGCCCCGCTGGCGCAAAATCCGGAACTTCCCAAATAATTTTCTGCAATAAAAGGATCCTGCTGCACTGGCAGGTTTGGGATCATCACAACCAGCGTACCTGCCGAAAACGTACCTGTCGGGTCATAAATCACCCTGCCGACCCCTTCATGGATCAAAGCCATTGGCAGTTTTGCACGCAAAACCTCATCTGGCCGGATCCCTTGATAATACCGCTGGTCCGCATTGCAGATTGACAAATGGGTCGGGCGGACCAGCAGATGCCCCCCATCGAGTTCCAGCTTTTTAAACACCACTTCAAACTGGCGCGGACGCTTCAATTGATATACTGTATTTAACATAATAACATCCTTTTTTACCCATTAGACAATCAACGACTCCGCTACTTTTAAATCATATGGATAGGTTATCTTAATATTATAGACTTCGCCTTGTACCAGACGTACTTCTTCGCCTTTCATAACAAATATCTTGCAGGCATCGGTTAAAATCTCTTTCTCCTGTACACTCAACGATTCATACACCTGTTTTAATTTCCGTGCCTTAAAAGACTGCGGCGTCTGGCCCTGGTACATAATGGAGCGGTCCGGAATATCCGAAATGATCTGATGTGAAGTACTTTGGACAATGGTATCCGATGCTGGGACCACTGTATCGCAGGCGCCGAATTGCTGCGCTGCCTTTATGTTTTCCTCAATAATGCGGTGTGTTACAAACGGGCGGACGGAATCATGGGTAACAATAACCGTTTCATCGTCCAGGGCGCCTTGCGCATCGAGGTAACGGATCGCATTCATAATCGTTTCATTGCGCGTGCTGCCGCCTTCCAGTACTTCGATGCGGCTGTTTTGCGGGATATATTTCTGGATTAAATCCTGGGTATAGCGGATCCATTGCTTTGGGGACAATACAAGTACTTTGTCGAAGCCTGGATGGACGATGAATTTTTCTAGTACAAGCACAATAATGGGTTTTCCACCGACTTCCATAAATTGCTTTGGCTTTTCTACATTTCCCATGCGCGCACCGACGCCGCCGGCAAGGACTACGCCGTATACATTTTTTCTTTCTTCCATTTTGAGGGGTCACCTCCACTTGCTAATTTTTCTGTAGGCTGGACAGATTATGTCTGCTATGCGTTTGGTTGCCTGTCCGTCGCAACTGGACATATAGGTTTTGTAAAATGCTTCTACAGCTTTGCTATCGGTGTTATTTTGTGATAGCAGGCGCCTGGCTTCTGTGGCCAGTTTGGTTTTGTCTGTTACGATGGGGCCTGGCAGGGCGCCGTAGTCCAGGTAAAAACCGCGTTCTACGCCGTATTCCTGGCGGTCTGGCGCGTAAAACAGCATTGGTTTTTGATAAATGCTGTATTCAAATAGGATGGATGAATAATCGGTAATCAGCAGGTCGGTAGATGGAAGGAGCTGGTCAGTGGTTAGTGTACTGTTATCGTAGGACGGATACTTTTTCACTAGGTGTGGGTGGATTTTAATTATGACGATAGCTTCCTGGGAAAGCTGCGCAGACATCTGTATGATGTCTGCGTACTGCCCTAATTCTGGGTCTGCTGGATTTCCGCGGAATGTGGGTGCCCACAGGATGACTTTTTTGCCTTTTGCTTCTGGGTGTTTGTCCAAAAATAGTTCCCGGCAGGAACGGTTATACGATGCCCGGAAATATTTATCGGTACGGCACACCCCTAACGGCTGTGGGACTCCGTGCGGCTGGCGCATTGCGCTTTGAAAATGCCGGACGCATTCTGGTGCGCTGACGGTAACAATGTCATAATTTTTAAATACATTGCCTTTGTAAAAGGCTGGTATATCCCCCTGTGTGTCATAGCCGAATTTTTTAAAAGCCCCGCACCCATGCCATAGCTGGATTACTGTCGTGCCTGCACGTTTTTTGCAGGAAGAGGCCGGGAGGAAGTTATCGCAGATTACGACAAATTCTGCCCTTGCATAATATTTCATAAATAAAAGCATCCGTTTGAGCAGGCGCGGAAATGGACAGCCCTGATAATCGTCGTATAGCTCCAATATTTTTAACCCCTGCCTGCGCCGTTTTACCTCCCGCACAAGCGGTTCCATACTGGCAGGCACCCCGTTATGGTGGGCATCCGCAAATATGACCAGCCCTTTTTCAACCGGCGCAATACATCCAACCCGGTATACCACAGGCAGCAGGATATTTTGAACTGCCATTTTGATATATTGGCGGAACCATATTTTTAAATTTGTTTTTATTTTTACCCTTTGCATATGACCGTATCCCAATTTAGTTATTTTTCTATCCATTTTTTGATATGTCCCGGTGTACTGGCCCCTAACCCTACCGGAACACCACCGTACAAGCCCGCTCATACCATGCAGCCAGCCCCTCCGGCGATAAATATGAGGTCGCAATCCAGTCAACCCCCATCCGCAGCGCCTCCAAAACATCCGTATAGTTATTATAAGAAAATAAGCACACCTTTAATTTCTCTTTTTTCACAAAAGCCATAACTGCTTCATCCAGCGCTTCCTTCGGCATTGACACCCATGTAATCCCTTGCTTTTTACAAAATTTCCCAATATCCGCAAGCGTCAGTTTTTTTTCATCCCGTTTTAATTTCGGCGGTATATAATACATAACCTGTACAGGAAGGCCCGAGGCTTTTACCGCCTCCACTTCCTGTTTCCCCTGCAGACGGATAAATAAATGTTCCTTTAAAGGCCCCAGGACAGGGCCATCCCGTACTGGCAGCTTTGCAGCATTCCCTGCTTCACCAGCCGGTACCGGGCCAGTATCCCCGCCCTGCTTACCCAAGGCCCCCGCCGCGGCTGGGCACTGGCTGCCTACTGTCTGGCATAATTCCTTAAGGCAGCTTATCATCACTTCCATTGTAGCCTTATTCGGTTTTCCTACATCTAAAATTAACTTCCATTTATCACCTGCCTGTTGGATAGCCGAAAATAGCTGTTCCAAATCCATTGTCGCAAAATGCCCGTACATCCGGCATTTTAAAAAGTCCTCCAGATCCATCCCTTTGCTATCATATGCCTGTGGGTCTACACACAGCTTTTCATAAGATGCCTTTGACCACCCGTTGACACAGGCTAATTTGTGGTCTAAGGTCAGGCGGACATCTGCTTCAAAGATACAAAATCCATTCCGGATTGCCTGATGCAAGCCATCTGGGCCGTTCATGCCTGCGTACCGCATGCGGGTGCCGCCCAATGCTGTTGCAACAAGCTTTCCAGCCCAGTCCATTGGTTTTGGCAGGTAGGCCCGCTTTTTTTGCTTCCAGGCTGCTGCCCCGTATGTGCGGACAAAGTGTTTCAACGGTTTTGCCACGCTTTTTTTCCAGGCATAGCTGCATGGTTTGACCCCTTGGGCCATGCTTTCTTCCAGGCGCTGTACAATCAGGCTGGGTTCAAACTGGCCGCTGCGCAAAAAGCGCTGAGGGTACCCGATGCGTTCTGCCCAAAATACCATTTTTTCATTCCAGACAAGCCCGATGCTTGGTATGCCAAGTGCATAGGCAATGATATTTGCATGCATACGGCAGGCGATTACCCCGGCAAAGGAAGCGATGGTTTCTACTAGTTCCCTGCTTTCTACCGGCCTTGGAGCCACAAGTGCTTCTTCCTCCTGTGCCCTGCCGATATAATTTAGGATTTCCACTGCAAAATCATAATCGGAGCGCAGGCCGTTGACAAACAGCTTCCATTGATAGCCGCGCGCCTCCAGCTCTTTGATTACCCCGCCCCACATTTCCAGCTGGAATTCACGGGTAACTTCCGCAATCCCGTAGTCTTCAAAAATGCGGGAACGTACAATGCCAAGGCCAATTGTCTGCGCGCCTGGCGCTTTGGCAATGCCGTATACCTGTGGTGTAAATATGGCCGTATCGACCGAAGCTGCTGTAAATGCCTGCCCGGAATGCAGGTAACTGCTCCGCAGCGTTTCCAAGTCGTCCCGGACAGTAACCCCTTTTACGCAGCTGTAATTTAATGTCTGCGCAAGGCGCTGGCAGCGGGTATCGCCTGCATCATAGCCTTCGACGCCTACGCAGTGGAAATATACCGGTATCCCGTTTTCCTGTGCACAATCCAACAAGTCCGGCACATACGTATGAAATGATTCCTGCTTATATTTTATCAGGCCCCCACCATCAAAAATAACCATATCCGCCGCTTTTACCATTTCAAAATCTTCACTCTGTATGCTGTAGCGCTGCAGGACATAATGCCGCCCCGCCAACAGCGGAAACGCCCGCTGGGCCAAATATGCAGCATTGTCCGCAATCACTTCATCCCCCAGGTTCCGGTTAATGATCTCTACCAGCAGGACAATTACTTTTTTCCGGTTTACAATTTTCCGATAAGGCCGTTTTAATTTCATTCCATAC
Organism: uncultured Eubacterium sp.; assembly: GCA_947089855.1. Taxonomy (GTDB): domain Bacteria; phylum Bacillota; class Clostridia; order Lachnospirales; family Lachnospiraceae; genus Eubacterium_J. Next base: position 19,383 of record CAMUML010000007.1, on the reverse strand, counting down.
CTCATAACAAACCGCAGCTTGGGCTTCCGCTTCCCAGGCTACTGGTACCGATGCCTATTTATTGCCCGTTTTGTCCGGGCTGCTGGGTACCGCTTGTCCGGGTTACGGATACCGTACCGCTGGATACCCCCTGTGTATTGATAAAGTAGATGGTAATGGCCTGTTCCTGTGTTGCCGGCGGCAGGTACATTGTATGCACGTAGCCATTATAAGCTTGGTTGAAAACACCCATGCTGGACATATAGACTTCGCCGCCAACATCCATTACAATGGTTCCGGATTCTTTTGCCAGCACCTCTATCTGCTGTGTCTGTAACGTAATATCGCTTGTAAGCACAGAAGGCGTCTCTGGCGCCTGCGTACCTGGCTCCGGTACTGGTACCGGCTCTGCCTTGCCAACCTGCGGTACAAGCACTTGCGCAATCTTGCCCTGGGCATCCCTGACAACAATATAGACGTATTCATCCAGCGCAAGCGGTTCTGATAAAGCGGAAGTAAACTGCCCTGCCGCATCTACCGTTGCTTTTAACATACTGCCGCGTACACGGATATAGACGGAACTGCCTGGCTGTGCCTGGCCCTTGATCTCCATGCTGTTATCGTAAATAGGGTTTACCGAAGCAGCCCCCTTATCCAGATAATCGGAATAATGGGCAACCGTAACGGTTGTAGCAAGGCTGGACCTTGGAATCCCCCCTTTGACATCGTTTGCCGATACAGTAATCGTATCGCCGGCCGTAAAGCTGCCAACCGGCACTTCAAACGAGCCATCCTGGGCAATTTCAGCCGTATAGCTGCTGGTACCGGTAGAAACAGAAACGGTCCCGGATTCATTTATATTGGTAACTTTCCCATAAATTGACAAATCCGCATTGCATATATCTCCAACAACCGGCATATCCGGCGCTTCGTCTGCGGTCAACATAGAAACTGTTGCACTCTTCCTGCCTGCTTTATCAAGCGCTACTATTTTAACATCCTTGCCTGCCCGCTGGACTGGGAGCGCCAATTCAAAATTCCGGCCATTTTGCACATAATCAACCGTATTTATAATCCGTTTTGATGCATAGACCTCAGAATTGCGGTATAACTCCTCATCCGAAGCGGACATATAGACATCGGAATCCACGATTGCTACCACTGTAGACGATGCGTCTGTAAACGTACCCGTCATTTTCAGGGAACGGTTGGAATACGCGTCGATCAGCGGTACGTCCGGCCCGTTTTTGTATACGGTTTCTGTTACAATCTCACTCATTTTGCCGGTTTCGTCTGTACAGTATGCAGAAACCTGCTTTCCAGTCGCCATACGCTCTACGGTACAAGTATAAGTGCCGTCGGCATCTGCTTCCACTTCATACGTATAGCCGCCTGCATCAATATGGACGGTCGTGCCATACCTGGCCTTCCCTGTCAAAACAGACCCTTTATTGCTGATACGGTTAATGGTCGGCGCCTGAACGATGGAATGGTCAATGTTGTTCACCGTTATATATTTTACAATCTGGTTATGGAACAGGTCTTCGGCCAATACCGAATAAACCCCATTTTCTTCTACCGTAAAACTTCCGTCTTCCACCACTGCCGCATCTGCCCAAGCACTGCTTGCGGCATCCGCCTGCCCAGCCAGCCATTTCACCGGCAGCGTGCCAGAGCTGTCGCTGGCTTGTACTTTAATGGTAACCGGCTGGTCCGTTTTTGCAGTGGAAGCCGCAGCAACTACCAGCAGCGGTTTATCCGTATCCGCTCCTTCTGTTTGGATAAACTGGGCCAGATAATAAGCAAATGTTTCATTCGAACTTAATAACCCACGGAACCATTCTTTTAACACGGCATCCGCCTGTGATAAAACGCTGGAACGTACAATATATTCACGGTTTGTATCAAATACGACCTCCCAGTTGTTATCCGTAGAAGAGGAAATGCTGCCATATTCCTGCTGCTGTTTAATATAGGCTGCCAGCTGCTGGTAAGCAAGTTCCGTTTTTCCAAGTACTTTTTGATCCGGAATCGTTCCCGTTGCGTCAATATTACTTGCCAGCGTATGGCAGACAAGGATAAACGTCTGGTTGTCATCTACTGGCTGCCCGTTGCAGGACATGCTTACAATCCGGTGGGAAGAAGGGTTTTTCAAATTTCCCACCTTGTTATACCGCGGCGGCTGTGCCGCATCGATTTTATATTCAATGCCGTCAAATACCCCAAATGCGCTCCAATCTTCGATCCAGTCAGCCGCTGCGATCGATGCTGCCCCGCGTGATTCCAGCAGCTGCCCTAAGACCGCATCCGAAGTGATCGTACCATCAGATGTCGCATAAATGCTGGCAGACCATTCCAGAAGTTCCCGCAGCTGGCTGCCGGTCGCTACATACAGGATGTTGTTATTATGGTTATCCTGCTGCATATTTAAAATATCTTTCATGGTAATGCTGCCATTTAAACTGATATTATCTTCGGCGGAATTGCTGCCGCTCAATGTATATTTGGTGCAGGCTACCACCGGGTAGCTGCCATACAGTTCCTTCCCTTCCCCACCGGTATAAGAAAGGCCATGCTGTATTTTGGATTCGTTTACCAATTGAATCGCATAGTTATCTTCCAACAGTGCAAAATAGCTGCTGATTTTCTCATTGTCGGCAAGCGAACCTACCACATCCTGCAGCGAGCTGTCCACTGCCCCGATTTCCGGCTGCTGCGATTCTAAAATTGCTGCACTGGAAGCCGTGTCTTTGGTTACCATACGCAAGCCTGTAGCAGCATCTTCTACGGTTACTTTGCCATTGGCGGCAATGTTGAGGTTTAAGTCGATCACGCCAATGCCTGCGCCGTGGTCTTTGACCATAGTAACCGGCTTGCCATTGACAAGGCTGGTCTTTTTATCTACATTTGGCAGGGCATAAAAAGCAGCGGACCCTTCATCCGTAGATGGAAAATTCTTATGCCCGTGCCCTGCCACTACCGCATCTACATTTGCCAATTTTGTCAGCCCATATACGGCATTTACACTTTCACTGGTTGGGTTTTGCGGCCCAAATGAAGAATGGGCCAATACAATAATTAAATCAGCGCCATCGGATTTGAGCGCTGCCGCCTGTTTTTTTACGGTGCTTACGATCGGCAGCGGCGCAAGGTCTTCCTTGCAGTTGGAATACGTAGACATCGTCGGTATCGTAACGCCGATAATGCCAATATCCAGATTGACATATTTTCCGTCCTCTGCCTTTACCTTTTTGGTAATCATCTTTTTCTCATTCCATGCCGTTTTGCCTGTATCTGTTAAAATGACATTGGATAATACGCACTTTTCTTTCAAACCGGACAGCTGCAGTTGCTTATCGATATATTTATATCCATAGTCAAAATCATGGTTGCCTAATGTGACTGCATCGTAATTGATCAAAGACATCGCCTTATAAATCGGCTGGACCGCATCCTCACCGGAATGGTTTAAGATATAATCCGCCGCATACCCATATACGGAATCCCCGATGTCAAAAGTCAATGTATTTTTTGACCCTGCTTCGGAACGTGCCTGTTTGATCAATGTATACACCTGCGCCAAACTGCCGGGCTTTTCGCTTGCATTGTCGTAATGCGTCGTAGATACCTGGCCATGCAGGTCTGTCGTAGAAATCAGGCGCAGCAGCGCAGACTTTGTTTTCGCCGGCGCTGCCTGCATCGTTACCTGTGGGCAGGCCATAAATACCAGTACAAATACCAACACTGCCTGCAATGCCCTGCCGAATTTCTTTTTTCCTGTTTTAACCATCCTGTCCATTTTACTTTTAGCTCCTCATTATTTATTCCGCCGCTTTTTATATGCCTTGGCCCAGTCTTTCAACGTCACCTCTTCCAGACGTTTTTCCAATTCCTTTATCTTTTCCTGTGCCTTTGCCTTCTCCTGCGCAATCTCTTCCCCCCAGTCTTTTTTCAGGCGCTTTTCCAATGCAGACGCCTGCCTTTTATATTTATTGCGTTCATCCAAAAGGCCCCTGTTTTGATGCAGCCATTTTTCAAGCGTCCAATGCATCAGCTGGTTCTGCCAGATACGTGCTTCCTGCTCGGTATACGAAGTCTTTTTGATTTCCCCGATCGGAAGCGTACAGCCTTTGGTCTTTTCAATAAACGCCTGAATATCTGCAGCCAGTGCTTCCCGTGTCGCCAGATGCTCCGTTTTATTTTCCGGCGGGTTATGGATGTCAAAATTAATATTTCCGGCTATAAATTCTTTATCCGGGATATGGTTTACCCAGTTATAATAAGGCGCCCAGCGCGTAGTGTTGCCAGCATCGTTCATATTTACGATCGACAGCACCGGCACACCCATTGCAAGGCACGGCAAGGAGACATGCAGGCGCCTGGTTACCACGAACTTTGCATTCTGGTACTGGGTCAACGTGTGTTCTACAACCGCCATCCTCTCTTCCAGCGTAGCATCCGAATTACGGTAATCACAATGGTGCGTCATAACACGGACCTCAAGGCCGCTGCCTTTTAGCCATTCCCGTGCCGCAGCTTCCAGCTCCGGCTTTAAATCGACCAGGCAGACATACGTACCGGCGTCCGGCGTCTGCTTTTGTTTTGGAAGCGTCAGCGTAATGCACCCGCTAAAATAACAGGGAAAGCCCCGTTCCGTAAAAAAATCTAATGTGGTCTGGTCACGGCACCCTATCGGCCCGTATGCACGGAAAAAATCACCGCCAATGCCCTCCAGCCATTCGTCCTGGATCGGGGAAGCCTTCCTTCGGATCGTATAATTATTCATATGCATGCTGACCAGCTTTGGCACAATGCATTCTGCCGGCGGCCAGTTCCATTTCTGCCACATCCACCAGGCGCTCATAATTACGGCGACCGGTTCATTGCCCTCCGACTGAAACGAATCCATATTTTCCCGCTGTACGGTATAATCGATCTGCGGCAAAAACTGCGCAGAAGCATACGACTGTATATCATCCCCCAGGTTCATCGTCGTCTGGTGCATTAAAATCCCATATTTCATATCTGCCTCCATCCTGCTTTCGCAAAATCTTTCCAAGCGGCGTATTTTCCTATGATGCAGGCCCGCCGCCGTCCCCTGGCCTCCCTGCCCGCATACTTGCTGCCATCCGCACAAACATTTCCCGCAGGCCCACGGTAGGCTTCCACCCAAGCGCTGCAAGCTTGCTGGCATCCAGCGCGATCACCATCTGCGGGTTATAGCCAAACGACGCCACATCCTTTGGAGTATCAAACGTAGTCCGGATGCCAGATTCCGGAAACGTATCGCATACAAGCTGCGCCATATCGGCGATCGATATACGTGTCTGCATATTGGTTACATTATAGGCAGCGCCTGCCTCCCCTTTTAATAAAATAAACAGCATGGCGGCCACTGCATCTTTGGTATAGCAATAGCTGCGTACCGTTTTCCCTTCGGTATGCAGGACAATATCTTTTTTTTCCATTGCACAGCGTGCAAATTCCGCAAACACACGCCCATCGTCATAGTCTACGCCTGCGCCAAACGTCTGCGACAGCCTTGCCATTTTGACTGGAACCCCATATTCCGATACAAAAGACGCGCACAGGCACTCTGCCATACGTTTTCCTTCGGAATAGCTGCTGCGTACTGACAGCGGATCGATATAGCCGCTGTAGGATTCTTCGATCATGCCTGCATCCTCTGCCGGTGTGCCATATACTTCCAGCGACGACAAATACAATACGCCCGCTGCCTGCTTTTCTTTTGCAAAGGCCAATATATGATGCGTCCCATTCACAGCTGTTAAAATTGTCTCTACCGGATGCGAAACAAAATATTTGGAACTGGTCGCACTGGCGCCATGAATGATATAATCGACACTGCCTTCATATACAGGCGGCTTAGAAATATCGCCGGTAACCAGCTGCACATCCCCCCGTTCGAGCAAATCCCCAAATACCTGTTTGGCCTTTTGTACACTGCGCACAAAGGCCACGATCTGGATGCCTGTACCAAGCACGCGGTTGCTGCACGCCAGCGCCTTTACAACCTGTGAGCCAAGCAGCCCGGTCGCCCCGGTCACGAACACCGTTTTGCCCTCCAACATTGCAAACGGAATGGACGGGTCATGGGCCAGCTGCTCAAGATCTTCCTGCTGGATATGGTCGGACGGGCTTTCCAGCCTATCCGCAAACCTTTCTGATGTATGGATCAACGGATACACCCCTCTTTCATTTTTATCGGCTTTTCCTTCTATATACTTATACTGCAAACCGCCAGAATGTACAGTAATGTTAGCCAAGAAAGTGCCTGGCTGGCGGTCTGCAGTCAGGTTATACTGTAAATTTAACTGGTGTCAGTATATATTACTTATATTACCTATGTTTCCTATGCTTATTCATACGGGTTTCAATCCGGTTTGTAATACCAAGGCCAAATGCCTGTTCATTTTCCTTGTACTGCAGCAGCGCGCGGAACATATACACATCTTCCGGCGTTGTTACTTTGATATTGCCCCGGTTTCCCGGCACCATATGCGCTTGCATCCCAAGGCTGCGGATAATCGTACAGCCATCTACCATATTTTCATAACGCTGCGGCCTTGCACGCACCTGGTCATGTGCCGCAATAATATCCTTTAAGAAAAAACTCTGCGGCGCCTGCGCTGCAAACGTATCTTTCCGGTATGGGACAGATTCTACGCACGACCCGTCGTGGCTTAACAGGATCGTTTCAAAACAAGCGGTACAGGTAACCGCATTGCCATTTTCCTTGACCCCTGCAATATTGTCCGAAATCACCTCATAAGATACAAACGGGCGCACCCCATCGTGCAGCAAAACAATCGAATCCGGCGGATTTTCCGATTCTGCTTTTTTTAACGCATTGTAAATCGAATCCTGCGCCGTCTCCCCGCCCGGGATAATGCCTGCCGTTTTATTTAGCCGGTACTCTTCCACCAATTCCTGCATATACCCGATATAATCTTCCAAAACGGAGATATAGATCTTGTCAATCTCATCATGGTACTGGAATAGCTGCAGCGTATGGATGATAACCGGCTTTCCATTGATTTCCAAAAACTGCTTGGGAATACCGGAACCCATGCGGACGCCGCTCCCCCCTGCAAATATAATCGCAATATTCATCACTTGCCTCCTTTTGGCTGCTGCCTTTGCCCCGCTTACGGCAACGCATCCGGCGCCGGATGGAAATCCAGCGTTTCCAGTTCCCGGTTAATAGCCGCATCAGCCGCAAGGCGCTTTTTTATATCATCCGGCATCTGCCCTAAAATAATCCAGTCGATCACGCGGTCTGAGGCATGGCTGTCCACATAGTCAAAATGCTTCTCCACATATTCTTCCACCTTCGGGTAATCAAAATCTTTTTGCGCAATCGCCTGCAGCAGCTCCTCAAACGTACGGCAGACCTTGCCTGGCGCCGATTCTTCATAAGCCCTATGGAACCCCCTGGAAAATGAATACTGGATCTCATCAAATGCAAAAAACAGCATCGGCCTATGCATCAGGGAATATTCAAAAATATTGGAAGAATAGTCCGTGATCAAAAGTTCGGTAATATAAAACAGGTCATTGATATTTGGATAGGTGCCAACATCGAGAAACTTGTCCCGATACGCGGCATCGATCGGCACTTCGGCAGCTACCCAAGGATGCATCTTAAACAACACGACATATTCCTCGCCGCATAGTTCATACAGGCGTTTAAAATCGACCAGTTCATATGGATAATAGGCGCTTGCTTTATTTTTCCCGCGGTAGGTCGGCGCAAACAGGATTACTTTTTTCCCTTTGCACATCGGGTATTTTTCATACAGCTCCTTTGTCTTCCTGCTGCGGTAGGTTTCATCTAAAAATTCATCAATACGCGGCATCCCCGTCGGCAGCACCTGAGAGTCATTGATCCCCCATACTTCCGAGAAAAAATGTGCAATATTTTTTGACCCGGAAATCCCGTATTTATACTGCCTGTGGCAGCTATAAGGCGCCGGGCAGCCGATATGGCCCCACCGGCTGTAACCGGAAGCTTTAAACCCTGCCCCTGCATGCCACAGTTGGACAATTGTAGTATCCTTATCCAATACAAGCCAGTCCAGCACCGGCGCATGGTCATCCAGAAAAATAAAATCGCTCATTGCCATTTTTTTCAGCGTATCCATCCAGCTTTGCAGCCCCATACGCGCAGTTGTAACCGAGGAACGGTAGGATTCTACAATGATATAATCCTTATCCATGCCCCGCGCCAGCATACGGTCCTTGACCGCTTTCAAATTCGTACTAATACTGGTGCTTTGCTCTGACATAAACATAACCACCGGCTTTTTGCTCTTATGCTTGTATTTTTTCCGGTATTTCCAGTACAGATCCACCTTTAATGGCTTATTGTACTTGGAATACTTTTTCTTAAGCTGCGCTTTTGGGTTGAACTTTTTTTTCGCATGGGTAGAAGGTGCGCTGATCGCTGTGCGGCCGCCTGCCAGCACATACATAATAAATGGAAGCCCTTCATCGCTTTCCGTCACATAAAACGTAACGGAATATACTTTTGCACGCCCTCCATACAAAAAATTCCTAGAAGCGCCGCTCATATCCTTTACAAGCGATTCTGCAATCTCCGCCTTTGCCATCTGGCACTTATTCTGGCAGATGACCATCGAGTACGTACCTTGCGGCAGGCATAAGCTGGTGCCAGGGTTCGTAACATTTATTTTCAGCTTGTACGTATCCCCTTCCACCCCTGTTATTTTCAGCTTCGCTTTTGGTTCATACAGGCCATTGACCAGATAAAAAGAAAGCGCACTATCCCGGCTGGCCCCCTCATGAAACGCAACTTCAACTTCCATATGGAGCCAGATGCGTTCCCAAGCCAGTTTGGTAACTTTGGCGGTGATAAGCCGTTTGTCTATCAGATTCTCCATGTTAGTGTAATCTCCTTGTATTAATTCTCAATTAAAACAGCACTACCCTGCCAGCAGGGCTATCTTTTATGAAATTCCTACTATACTCACGAGCGATAAAGTTTACCATATAATTCAAGATGATGACGCTCGTGAGTCGGCATTATTTGGCAAACTTTAGTGTTTGTCAGTATAAAAAACCATAAACACACATGCTTGCCCTGCCAGCCCTTTTTCCAAAAAGCCAACGGTACGCAGCACGTGAATCTACAGGAGCGGTTCTATTTGGCACTGGCCCCTTTCATAGTTTTTTACATAATTGGAATTATTATAACAGAAAATGAAAAGATTAGCAATTGCATAAATTAGGCAAATTTTTCCTTAACAGAACCGCAATTATATCGTGATTATAAAAAAGCTGCCAGAACTAGCCTCCCCCTGGCAGCCATTTATAATCATACAACCGCTTCGATCAATTGTTTATCCCCCACTTTGACCTGCCTGACCCCGGTTTCTTTGTTTTTATTAAAGTTGAAACTTAACAGATACCCTTTTTTTAAATGATAATGCTCCAAATACTCGGCCAGCTGCTTCAATCCGCGTTCCCTGTATGCAGGGCCCCTCCATATTTTCATTTCCACAATAAACTGTTCCCCTAAATAATCTACAATTACATCCGTACGTTCCATATTCATAGTCCTGGATTCAATATAATAATTGCCCGTCCTCTTCATAAAACCTTTCTTTCTGGCGCAGTTTATGCGCATTCCTGGCCCGTGAATAGTAACTTACAGTCCACACCCACGCCAGTTTTTGATAAAATTTAGCTAGCCAATATACAGGATCAGGAGTATACTGGAAACCACAAAATAACACGAAATCAGCAAAAGAAAGGAACCCTCCCCATGAATATCCTGCTAGTCGCCATCAATTCCAAATATATCCATTCCAACCCCGCAGTTTTTTCCTTAAAAGCTTGCACAGGGGCCTACCAGCCCTATGTTTCCATTGCAGAATTTACGATTAACCAGCCAGCTGCTTTCCTGATACGGGAAATCTATCAAAGGCAGCCGGCTGTAATCGCATTTTCTTGTTATATCTGGAACCGTACTATGATCGGGCAAATAATCCCTGACCTACAAAAAATCCTGCCTGGCACCGATATTTGGGCTGGCGGGCCGGAGGTGTCCTATTGCGCTATGGAAACGGTCCAGCAATGGCATCTGCGCGGCGTTTTGGCTGGGCCGGGCGAAGGCACTTTTTGCCGCCTGGTATCCGCTTATGTGGACGGTACTGCCAGCCAGCTGCCTGCTGTAATGGATGGGAGTCATATCCCAAAGCCCGCTTTCAATGAGATTCCATTCTGGTATCCGGACCTGTTAAAACCGGATAGCCCGTCGGATTTTGAGCACCGTATCCTTTATTATGAAAGCAGCCGCGGGTGCCCGTTTTCTTGCAGCTACTGCCTTTCTTCCATAGACAAAGCTGTGGAATTCCGGGATACAGCGCGTGTATGCCAGGAGCTGGATTTTTTCTTACAGCATAAGGTCCGGCAGGTAAAATTTATCGACCGTACCTTTAACTGCAAGAAAGGCCATGCCCTGCCGATCTTACAGTATATCGCAAGCCATGATAACGGCGTTACCAATTTCCATTTTGAAATGGCAGCCGATTTGTTGGATGAAGATTATTTTGCTGTCTTTAAAAAGCTGCGCCCTGGCGCTGTGCAATTGGAAATCGGCATCCAGTCCACCTGCCCAGAAACAATCGATGAAATCGACCGCCAGATGGATATTGATAAAACAATGGCGGTTATCCGGCGTTTGGCCGCTTTGCAAAACATCCATGTCCATGTGGATCTGATCGCAGGGCTGCCGTTTGAAAACTTGCCTACCTTTCAACGCTCTTTTGAGGATGTATATGCGCTTAGGCCGCACCAGCTTCAATTAGGGTTCTTAAAAGTACTAAAAGGCTCCCCAATGGAAACGCGTGCCCCGTTATACCGCCTTGTATACTCCAGCCTGCCGCCCTATGAAGTGCTTGCAACAAAATGGCTTTCTTATGATGATGTCTGCCGCCTCAAACAAATCGAAGAAATGGTAGAGGTTTATTATAACAGCGGCCAGTTTGTCCATACGCTATCTTACTTGTGCCATTATTTTGATTCGCCTTATGCGATGTATGAATCCCTTGCGGACTGGTATGAAAAACACCGGCTAACAAGCATCCAGCCTTCCCGCATACGCCGGTATGAAATCCTCCTGGAGTTCGGGATGGCGCATATCACTGCTGCCAGCCGTACTGCAGATCTGCGGACTGGCAATGCTGCACTTGCTGGTTTGCCGGAATATGGCAATGCTGCACTTGCTGGTTTGTGCAGGCCTGGCAATACCGTTATACAGGCACATGCTGCCTTGACAGAATACCTGATATACGACCTTTATCTGCGTGAGCATATGAAAAACCGGCCCGCTTTTGCGCCCCCGCAAGAACGTTGGAAAGGGGCTATTTATAACCTGCTGCACCAGGAAGCCCAGACGCATGCCATTTTTCCAGAATTGGCCGGCTGCAATTACCGGGAATTAACAAAAGCCATACATACCGAGGTATTCCTTCACCTATTCGGCCACCCAGCTGCTGTGCTGTTTAGCTATAAAAAACGCGACCCGCTGACCAATAATGGCACTGCATTTATTATACACGGCTTCACACCTTAAAATCCCATACCAAAATCCAGGGCCACTTGCCCTACTGGCTGTATTCTGCCTGCTTTTTGGCAATTTCCAAAAAATCTTCCTGTGCCGCCCCGTACTTGGAAGGGTCCCGCAAAATAGCAGATGGATGGTAGGCCGCCGTCAATGCACAGTTTTTCCGGTATATCCAAGTACCATGCTGCTTGGTAATCTTAAAATCCGGGGCAATAATACGCTGTGCAGCAACGCGGCCGAGGCATACAATAATGCGGGGCTTTAAAAGGAATGTTTCATATTTCAAATATGGAAAACAGGCTTCCTTTTCTTCCTCTTTCGGATCCCGGTTGCCGGGAGGATGGCATTTTACAATATTGGTGATGTAAACCCCCTCCCGGTCCAGCCCGCAGCCCCGCAAAAGGCGGTCCAGTATTTCCCCGGAACGCCCAACAAACGGAAGCCCTTGCTGGTCTTCCTGCCCGCCTGGCGCTTCGGCGACCAGCATAATGCCTGCCTGGTAATTTCCACGCCCCATAACAGGCAGGTGCCGGGTCCGGCTTAACGGGCAGCAAGTGCAGGCGGCGATGTGCTGCTCTATGTCATCCCATGTATATTGCATAAAACCTCCTTGTGTTGTATGTTTTTATTTTATTATACACAAAACTAATGGAAAAAGTAAAGGCAGTGAAAAAAGTTGCAAAAGATGCCATAGTTGATAAATTTCAATTTTATAGTATAATAAAGGTATAGAGGCGTGCTTAAATATGGAGGAATTTTTGAAACACGCTCCGCTTATCTTTATATATGGCTGCCTGCATACGATTGCATCGTGTATGTACACCGGCAGTTGATGATTAAAATGAAGGAGGCTGCATGATCCAAACTGCAATGAAAACGAAAGGTGCTGTCAACCATAGCTCGCTTTCTACGATAAACGACCATAAACTTCAAAGGACATTTTCCGCCCAGAATTTGCTGTCCTTAAATCAGCCGATCGTGAACCGCCCTGCTGCAAACCAGGGGAAACCGGTCCAGCCGCATAGGCCTATGGCGGCAAATACAGCAGGCCATCCACAAACATCTAGCTATACGGGTTCAAAAAACCGGCAGCCACAACCGGCAGGCCATCCTGCGTCTATCATCCCAGGTACACAAGCCGACGCCGCGGCCCCTGCCCCGTTAAATAGCCAAAGGCCGATGCCGCGGCTTGTGCGGCAGATACAGAAAGGCCAAAAAACAACACTGGCACCGGATGGGTCGCTTGGCTGTATCCGGGCCTGTTTTGGCTGGAATACATCCAATCCGCAGTGTGATGTAGATGTATCCGCTTTTTTATTAGGGGCAGACGGCAAAACCTTAGGCGACAGCTGGTTTGTTTTTTATGGGCAGACGGCAAGCCCTGACGGGAGCTGTATGTTTCTGCCAGGCGGCGCGGTTGACCGTGAAATCATCCAGGTTGATTTTAAACGGTTAAACGGCGGTGTAAAGAAAATTGTGTTTGTCCTGACCATCAACGACGCGTTTGCCAAACGGCTCCATTTTGGCATGTTAAAAGATGCGTATGTCAGGATCCTGCAGGGGCAGGAGGAATTAGCCAGCTTTCAAATGGCTGATTATTATGAAAACGTTATATCCATGATGATCGGAGAGATATATGAGTATAAAGGCACTTGGAAATTTAATGCCGTCGGGAACGGTGTTGCCAAAGACCTTGCCGGCCTATGTGCCTTCTATGGCGTCCAGGTCGATGGTTAGAAAAGCCGCTAGTAAAAATTGTCAGGAGGATGGAAAACATGTTAACATTTGAAACAGTCAATGAACTAACGCTGAAGGTTACCTGCCGCGGCAGCGATGTGCTGATTACGAAAGCGGGTTCTTTTATTGCTGGGGACAGCGCCGGAGGCAAAAATTATAAATTTGAAAAGCTGCTGCTTGGACCGCAGAATAACTTCGCGCAGGCTGCATTCGGTTCCCTGATCCGGCGTGTTACCGGTGAAAATATCCCGTTGATGAAAGTGATGTTAAATGGCGATTCGGTAACTTATTATGCCGACGATAGCCAGCATGTAGTAATCTATCAGCTGGCGCCTGGAGAAGTTATTTCCGTAGAATCGGAAAATATCCTTGCGTTTACGCAGGAATGCCGCTATGAAGTCCGCTTTATCGGCTGCGGGGTACTGTCGCAAAAAGGGTTTGCAACAACAATACTGACTGGGAATGGCAACCATTCCTATGTCGCGGTGCTTTCCAACGGCAACCCGATCGTATTAAGCAATGTCCAAAGCCGTAATACGCTTTCCGTCGACCCGGATGCTGTGATCTGCTGGATGAGCCAGTCCGGCTACTGCGACCCACAGATCAAAGCCGACCTAAATTGGAAAACCTTTATTGGCCAGGCTTCCGGGGAATCCTACGCGTTTGAGTGGAGCGGGAACCAGCCTGTTTCGGTTATCGTCCAGCCGACGGAACGGCGGGGCGGCATCCGTATCGGAATGGATTAAAAAAAGTTACCGTCCAGCCAAACGCTGGACGGTAACTTAAAAGCTATTTTAGGATTTTACCACTGCTTTGCGGATTAAATCGACTGGGATCATCGTAAGCCCGAGGAGTATTACGGCAATCCAGCCTGCAATGCCAAACGGCTCGCAGCTAAACATATTCCCGATCCAGGCAAAGACCGGGACTGGGATAAGCGCAGCATTTACAATCACTGCCTGTACCAAAATGATTGTAAAAAATACTTTTAAAAATCCTGGATTCTCATTTAGCCCCTGGAAAATGCTATAGGAGTCGTCCCTGACATTAAAGCCGTTAAACAATGCACTGATAATAAATAGTACAAAGTAACCGGTCAAGTGCTGGTTTTCATTTTCAAACAGCCCTACAAAAAACGGGTGCTTCAGATAGATAAAACTGATCGCCGTAAGCCAGGCGCCCATTGTCACAATCTGTGCCATCATCTTGCGGCTGACAATGCTTTCATCCCTCCTGCGCGGCTTTTCTGACATATACTTGGCAAGCGCTGGCTCATTCCCGAGCATAATCGCGCCAAGGCTGTCCATTACAAGGTTTACAAACAACAGGTGCGTTACTTTCAAAGGCTCTTCTACCCCAAAGAACGGTGCGACCGCGCTGACCACAACTGCGGCAACGTTAATTACAAGCTGGAACTTGCAGAACTTCAAGATATTGTGGTAGATCGTCCGCCCATACCAGATAGCATCCTTAATCGATTTAAAGTTGTCATCCAGGATTACAATTTTCCCTGCTTCCTTCGCAGCTTCCGTACCGCTGCCCATTGCAAACCCCACGTCTGCCCGCTTTAATGCCGGGGAATCGTTGACGCCGTCGCCGGTCATGCCGACTACCAGGTTCATTTCCTGGCACAGCCGCACCATACGGGATTTATCCGTTGGGAGCGCCCTTGCGATCACACGGATATGCGGGATCATTTTCTTAACTTCATCGTCGGAAAGTTCATTTAACTGTGCAGATGATATGGCCTTGTCCGCATCAGTTTTTAAAAGCCCTGCGTCTTTTGCGATCGCAACAGCTGTTTCCAGACGGTCGCCGGTGATCATAACTACCTGGATGCCGGCATCTTGCACCATCTTGATTGCTTCCCGCGCTTCCGGCCTCACATCGTCACGGATACCTACCAGCCCAATAATAACCAGGTCGTCATTAATCTTACTTTCTACCAGCGGCTTTTCGGAATAGCCAAATGCAAGGACACGCATTGCCTTGGCAGCAAGCCCGTCAATTTTCTGGTTCAATACTTCCAGGTCCATCGGCTTACGGTTGCCGTCGGCATCCAGGTAGCTGACCGCACCAGCCAACAGCTTTTCTGGCGCGCCTTTATAAAATGTTTTCCCGGCCCCATCTATCCTGGCCTGGCTAAATTTATTGGCAGAATTAAACCCCTGGCTGGCGCTGACGGTATATTCCGTGTTGGCATTGACTGCATGGAACGCCTCTTCCCCCATAAATTTCATCAATGCCTGGTCCGTTGCATTCCCGCCGATTACTTTATGGGAAGCGTCAAACATAGACTGGGTATTTTTACCGATTGCCAGATCCAGCAAACTTTTAATGCCAGCATGGTTTCCAAGCTCCGGGATCGGGATGGATGCCCCGTCCGCCGTAAAAAAGTCTACTACTTCCAGGCTGCCTTTGGTAATTGTACCCGTCTTATCGCTAAACAGGATATTTAACGAACCTGCCGTCTCGATACCTTCCGCCTTCCTAACCAGTACGTTATGGTCAAGCATTTTGCTCGTATTCTGCATAAGGACTAACGAAATCATAAGAGGCAGCCCTTCCGGCACGGCGCATACTATAATAACAACTGCAAGCGATACCGCCTGGATAATATCCTGCACTACCTGCTGTACGCCCCCTGCAAAATAAGCAGAAACGCCCCCAGCTGATACGATAAAATATGCAAAATACAAAATGGAAATTGCAATTGCGCCGATATAGCCAAACGTAGAGATCTGTTTTGCCAGTTTGGCCAGCTTTACCTTTAACGGGGAATCCGGTTCGTCTTCCTGCATTTCTTCCGCCATCCGGCCCATCATAGTCTTTAAGCCAACTTTGCGGACATCCAGGACACCTTCCCCGTCGAATACGACAGCGCCGCGGAATAGGGAATGTGCATCCACAAACGTATCGCCTGTAATTTCGTCCGGCAGCTGGAACCCCTCCTCTGCTTCTGTCTTTTTGCACTCCTCTGCTTCGCCATTTAGCGCAGAATTGTCGACCCGCAGGGAACCGGATACTAGGATGCCGTCCGCCGGGACCTTATCGCCAGACTGCAGCAGCACCTTATCCCCTGTCACCACATCGTCCACATCAATTACGCAAACTTCACCGCTTCGGTAAACTTTGCACTGGTCTTTTTTGGTGCTGTCCTTTAGTTCCCGGTATTTGGTATCGCTTGCCACACCTGTCTTTGCAGATACAAAGGCCACGATCAGCACTGCCACGACCGTGCCAAGCGGCTCGTATATTTCCGCATAGCCAAAGAAAAACATCACGATCATCAATGCTGCAATGGCAAGCAGTATTTTGATCATCGGATCGTCAAACGTTTCCTTAAATTCATCCCAAAATGTCGTAGGTTCCGAATCCGGGATTACATTTGACCCGTACTGTTGCCTGGAAGCCTCCGCTTCTTTCTCTGTCAGCCCATTAAATTTCATAAGTAGTCAGTCCTCCAAATTCATTCCTAACAGCCAAGGCTATTGTGCCTAATTTCGTGTATCTCCCGCTTGCCCGCACAATACCGGCAGGAACAGGCATACTTCTACCCATGCCTGCCATGCACGGTACCGGCAGGAACAGGCACACTTCTGTCTTGGCCTTAGCCAGCCCTAGGCCGGGCCAGCCTTTCCTTCTTAACATAACTGCCTGAAAACAGCACAGATACTTAGCCAGGCAATCCCTTTTTCTACCGCATATCTCCAACGCTGCTGCACAGCATGGTTACCTGTGCAGGCACCAAAAGATTATCCCCGACAAACAGCACCGGCTATTTCCAGACAGTTTCTATTTTAAGAAGCAAATGCGCATTTCTTTGTTTCATTTGCTTCCCCTATGACCTTCCCTTTCTTTGACCCCTTCTTTCCTCCACACTTATTGTTGCCAATAAAGCCCCATATTATACATCCGAGAATCATACATAACGGTTTGCAAGCTCCCCTAACCCTGGGTCGTTTGTCCCCTGGCCGATAGCGCTAAATTTCCATTCACCATTACGCCTGTAAACCTCGCCAAAAATCATGGCGGTCATACCAGAATAATTTTCTGTCAGGTTATATTTGCACATTTCCGTATTCTTTTTTGCATCGACAAGGCGGATAAAAGCATTCTGGATCATACCAAAATGCTGTTTGCGCTGCACCGCTTGATAAATATTTACAACAATCACAATGCGGTCATACTCTGCCGGCATATTGGCCAAATCTACAAGGATCTGCTCGTCATCCCCATCACCGGCGCCTGTCAGGTTATCCCCCATATGCTGTACCGTCCCTGACATATGGCTTAAGTTGCCAAAATAAATCAGGTCGGACTTATCACGCAGCTTTCCATTCCGCAAAAGAAGCGCGGATGCATCGCAGTCAATTGGCTTTGGCTTTGGAGAAAAAAAGCCTCCGCGTGGCTGTGCCTCATCCCACCCAAGCCCGATCAGCACTTGGGACAATCCTGCATTTTCTTTTGATAAACTAACTTTTTGGCCTTTCTGCAAACTGATTGACATTGATTTCCTCCTTTTACTATATCCGGCTTCCTACTCCGCATCCACTCCGAAATTTGCACAGAGCGCCGCAAGGCCGCCCTGGAACCCGCTCCCAATGGCATTAAATTTCCACTCGCTGCCATGCTTGTACAATTCGCCAAAAATCGCAGCCGTCTCGATCGAAAAATCTTCCCCGAGGTCATAACGTAGCATTTCTTCCCCTGTATCTTCTTTATAGATACGGATAAATGCATTATTAATCTGGCCAAAATTCTGGTGCCTTGCTTCTGGCTCATAAATAGTTACGGTAAATGCAATCTTTGTGATATTATCCGGCACTTTGGACAGATCGACTTTTATCTGCTCGTCATCCCCATCCCCAGCGCCTGTCAAATTATCCCCTAAATGCTGCACGCTGCCCGACGGATGCGTCAGGTTGCCGAAAAATACAAAATCTTCCTGCCGGGATACCTTTCCGGAATCCGTCACCAAAAATGCCGCGGCATCCAGATCAAAATCTCCGCCGGTATCAAACTGGTTCACATCCCATCCAAGCCCGACCACTACTTTCGTAAGCCCCGGGTTGCCTTTTGTAAGGCTGACTTTCTGTCCTTTTTGTAAACTAACTGGCATCTTTCACCCTCCTACATCTATGCCTTTGCTGCCTGGAATATTTATGCCACATCTGCTATCCCATGCCTTATGCAATTATGATTTCTATGTTTTTCATACTTTTCTACGATAACCGCCTACGCCACTTCGATACCGTAATGGCCGCATAATGCCGCAAGCCCTCCCTGGAAGCCGCTGCCAATAGCATTAAATTTCCACTCGTTGTTATGCCGGTACAATTCACCGACCACCACCGCTGTTTCAATTGAAAAATCTTCCCCGAGGTCATAACGGATCAATTCCGCCCCGGAAACCTCATCCACAATCCGTATAAACGCATTGGAAACCTGGCCAAAATTCTGCCTCCTGGATTCTGCATCATAGATGGTTACTGTAAATGCCACTTTTTCCACATTTGCCGGGATCTTATCCAGATCCACCAATATCTGCTCATCATCGCCGTCCCCGGAGCCGGTCAGGTTATCGCCCATATGCTTTACCGCGCCGCTCGCATGCGTCAGGTTGCCATAAAAAACAAACTCTTTCTCTGTTGGGCACCTGCCATTTGCACCAACCATAAACGCTGCTGCATCCAAATCAAAATCTGCGCCAGAATCAAATGCATTTACATCCCAGCCCAGTCCAACCATAATCTTTTTTAAGCTTGGATTGCCTTTGGTTAGATCTACTTTTTGTCCTTTTGATAAATTAATCGGCATATTGTTTCCTCCATTCATAATATAAACAGCTCGCCTGCTGCTGCAGGCAGGCCCCTTTTTCCATATTTTAACACAAACAAATGTATATGTCACGTACAATATTATATGTCCTATCATAAAAGCAACCCTGTACGTTACTATTCACGGGCCAGGAATGCGCATAAACTGCACATTCCGTGAGAACATGATGCAGGAGTGAGGAGCGGTTTGCAGCATAAGCCATCTGGCCCTTGACC
>CAMUML010000006.1 GCA_947089855.1 uncultured Eubacterium sp. | reverse complement strand
GGAGACTGCTGTGTGCCAGTGGCACACGTTAAGCACCGACCGGAGCAGTGCGGAGACTGCTGTGTGCCAGTGGCACACGTTAAGCACCGACCGGAGCAGTGCGGAGGCTGTTTCAGCCTGGATTTGGGGATCAAAGATTTATGCATTACATCAGATGGAGAAAAATACGAAAATCCAAAAATAATAAAGAAGCATGAAACAAAGCTGGCTAAACTGCAAAGGCAGCTTGCACATAAAGAAAAAAGAAGCAGGAATTATTATAAACAGAAAAAGGAAACCGCACGGTGCCACGAGAAAATTACAAATAACAGAAAAGATTATGTGCATAAAGTTTCCCATAAGATTATCAGCGAAAACCAAGTAGTAGTTCCGGAAAACTTACAGATAAAAAATATGGTAAAGAACCATCATTTAGCAAAATCAATATCAGATGTGCCGTGGCATGAAATAACAAGACTGTTAGAATATAAGGCGGCGTGGAATGGGAGGAAATATATCAAAACAGATACTTTTTATGCCAGCAGCCAGATATGCTCTGAATGTGGGTATCAAAATGCCGGTACAAAAGATTTAGCAGTAAGGGGATGGGTATGCCCTGTATGTGGCACGCACCATGACAGGGATACCAATGCTGCAAGAAATATATTAACAGAAGGATTACGGCAAACAGCATAGGATAATAAAATACAAATAGGGACGGTGCAGCCCGAATTTACGCCTGTGGAGATAGTAGAGCGCGAGGGTACTATGTGCCAGTGGCACATGTTCAGTACCGACCGAAGCGAAGCGTAGACCGATGAAGCAGGAAGCCCATTGGCTTTAGACAATTGGTAGTTCACAATCATAATTTATTCCCAAAGCCATTATAATCAAGATTGCCTTATTTTGCACGGTGTTCACTATTTACCGTTTACGAACAAAATATTGCCTATAAATAAAATTAGGATGCAAAAGCTGTAGAAAGCTAAAGCATCCCTTTACCGTTTACCTATTTACCGCTTACAATCTCTATTTAGCTTATATAGAACTTCCTTACATTTAAAAACAGGGTGCTGGCCCAAGGGCCAGCACCCTGTTAAACTTATGCTTGCTTACTATACATACTAAACTACTAACAAAAGAATCTTATGCATTAAGCGTTAATCTTTACTTCAATCCTCTTCTCGATAGTATATCCATTATCGTACTTAACTACAACAACGATATATTCTGTTACACTACCCTCTTTCGGCTTAGTAAATGAAACACTCTTATTATTTAAAGAATCTTTGTCGGTCTTCAGATAATCTGCGCCAGATCCATTTGCACCTTCTACGTATACTGCTTCCAGTTTTAATGCTGAACCAGTTACCCCACAAGCTTCAAGAGCTATGCTGCTTCCGCTTGTAACATTAGATGGTACTGTAATCGTAGCATCAATCAACTTATCTACTTCAGCCTTAGCTGCATCCCTTGCATTCTTGTCAATATTTGCAATTCCATCTTGCACTGTTGTTTCTGTCCTACCGTTCTTAGCGATTACTTTACCATCGCCACTTACATTACCAAGCCTATCTTTGTCAGTAATGTTAACAGTTATAGAACGAACATTTGTGGATACTGTAAAAGCACCGAAGCTTGTTTCGTTAGCTACCGTCAAGTCTGTTGCTGCTGAAGCAATTACTACAGGATAATCTCCTGCACCCATCATTGTTACTTTGCCAGTAGTATCTAAATTAACTTTGCTAATTGTTCCTTTGTTATCAATAGCTATACCATCAGTATCATAAACAACTAAATCATCAACTTTAGCATTCGCTGCAACTGTAAATGTCTCAGATAATACATTCCAAAGAATGACTTTACCACCATTCAATTCCCAATTGCAGTCAGCCATCGGTGTATTAATGGATACATCACCTTTAATGTGGCCAGTACCCTTAATAGTATAAGTAGCACCTTCGTCAAAAACAATGTCTACGTTACCATTAATATCATTACCACCTAAATCAAATTCTCTTAATGCACGGCTAATTCTTAAATCGCCATTTACTGAAGCATCAAGTTTTACCTCACGGTACTGCTCATTATCAAGTGCGCTTTGAACTGCATCATGATATGCACGGTCACTGTCAAATGCATTTCTCTGTTCAGTTGGATGATTACCCCATACAGCATCATCATCTTGATTTCTGCCATCGTCAAAATACTGATACGGCAACCTAATTTCATTATCGCCCTGCAGTGTTGCACCTGCCCTAGACTGAACGGACGGAGAAATATTTACAACTGTATTATCCCCATTTACATAATAATTAGCAGGCAGTGTAATTGTAATAGAACTTGCATTCACACCATGCTGAATTGCCTTTGAATCATATCCTTCAATACCTACACGGATTGTTGTACCCTGTGGTAACGCTCTACCATTAATCGTATAGTTAGATTCCTTTGTAACATTGGCAATGTCACCAGAAACTGCTATGGCATCTGTAAACTTAATGAAGATTGTTCTTCCTTGTGCTGTTTTTGTAGCCTCAGTAATGTCAACCTTGTTATTACCATTCTTATCATCTTCAGCAACAACAGCCCATGCAACCTTAAACTGTTTTTCACTAGCTGTAACATCAAAATCTTTCGTTAATGTTGCTGCAGTATTACCAACATCATCAGAAATTGAACGAACAACAAGTGTCCAATCGCCGCCACCTAAAGCAGTCCTTGGGCGGATGGCAATCTGTTTATGGCAATCGCCATCTTTTGTTACATCAAACCCTAAAATAGTTGCCTGTACCGTTCTATTTGTACTCTTATTTACAAAATATGCACTTGGAATCGGCACACCATTATCATCACTCTGCTGCTGTGACGGAGTAAGTCCTTCTGCATTGCCCCTAGCTGTTGTTTCCTCATTCCTGATCTTAACCGGCTCACTCATTGTTGCACTATAATAAGTTCCCCAGTCATAACCTTGATCACCAGAATAATCTTTCTTTTCTACATCCAGAATCTGAACGCTCGTATTGTCATCAGTCAGCATAGCGCCTTCTAATGCAATTGCAACTTCAGAGCTGTTTGTCTTTCCATTATCCGTATTTTCAAGAACGCCACTTGCTACACGGATCTGATAAGCATCGTTGAAATAGTTCTTGTTAAATCTTCTCGTATTGTAAACCTGTGTCCAGTCTTTCGTTACTTCTACTAAACACTGCTGGTCATTAATATAAGTAACACGAATCGGATTGTTAAAGGAGCCGACATCATCCCTGCCTACTTCTTTCCAGGAACCTGTACGATTTTCCTGTCTCCGCAGCTGGATAACTGTATTTCTGCCGTCATTGTTCAAATCCTGGATTGGATTTTCTGTATCATCATAAGCAACCGGGCAATTGAATGTTACCAGATACTGTTCTGGAGACTGTACCTCAACAGACTCAATCGTAGGTACTGTTGTATCCTCTTCTACTTCAAAATCGAGTGTCTGCGTCTCGACAATATTCCTTGCATAATCTGTCTGTGCTGCCCAGTCACCAACGTTAGACACCTGAATGGAATGTTTACCAACTGGTAAATAAACACGTTTACCATTGGAATCTTTTCCTAATGTAATGGTTACAAGATAACGTTCATCTGTGCCTTTTTCACATGTGCCGATAGATACTTTAGCCTGCTCACCATCACCACTAGCAGTACCATATTTTGTATTATCTAAAGGTACACCATCAATGGTATAGTTATTAAGGAAATCAGCCCCATAACGAGACCAATATGTCCCTAATCCATTGCCATTAGCATCTAAATCCTCAACGAATTTCTTCGGAAGAACAGATTCAGAGAACTCAACTGTAATTGTCCTATATCCTTTATTATCTACTTTAACCACTTCTGGCTGACGTGCATCTGTAAGTTTGAAAAATGCAGTATTCTCTGTTGATACACTTCCTGCTTTATTTTTAAATTTAACAGATACGTTTGAGTTATCTATTAATGGCTGATCCTTGACTACAATAGCTATCGCTTTTGAATTGTTTTCAACCGGCAACAAATCAGCAATTCCAGTTTTATTTGTTGAAGTCCTTGTACCAGCAGTATCTTTATGCCCGTTGGACAAACCGCTCTTAACTTCAATCTCTACTTTATCCCAATCAATTTCTCCATTAGCTTTCTTGAAACTAGCTACATCGACATCTTTGTCAAAGTAAGCAATTACACGGTCAGCCACGTTAGACTCTGCGGAGATAATTGTTGCACCAGCAGAATAGCTGTCTGGATCTGGCGTCATAATAATGTTCATTGACTGAGTCAAGCCATACAATTTTGTATTTGTACGGGATTCAACTACTGTAGCCGTAATTGTTGCTGTCTGTTCGCTGGACAAGAACTCTGACCGGAATGTATTTGTAGCTACACCTTTCTGTGCTGTAACACGGGTAGAACCCAGGTTACCACGGGTAGCAGTAAACTCTAATACAATATCGCTGTTTTCCATCAGCTTGCCATCTTTATCTTTGATCTGGCAGGTAACAACCGTGCTGGAAGCACCATCAGATTTCAGATAAGCGGACTTTAAGTCATTTGTCATTTCTAATGTATACTCAGATGTCTGAGCCGGTGTTGTAAACGTAGCTGTCTGGTTTGCAACGTCAGCGCCATTTACTTTTAAGCCGGATGTAGCAATTGAGTACATTGTAGAATAAGCTGTACCGGACAGTGTCAATGTAACGGTCTTCTTATCTGCTGAAAGCTGTGCGTTTTCTACTGTGATTGTAGAAGCAGCGCCTGTAACAGCGAAGTTGCTCTTGTCCGCAGCATCAATTGCCTGTGTAAATGTTACATCTACCGTTGTGCTGGATGTAGCAGTTACGGAAGAAATGCCAAATGCTGTTGATGGATTCTGGTTATCATCTGCATTGCCTTTTACATTGGCCCTGCATTTCATAGTCTTTGTATATGTCTTTTTTGCTTTTTTACGTTTTGCTGATGTAACAGTAACTGAAATCGTCGCCCGGCCCTCTTTTTTGCCTTTCAGCATTACACTAGAAGCCTTCTTATCATAGACCGTACAAATTGTCTTGTCAGTGGTCTTTACTTTAGAAATCTTCCAATCGAGCTTGTTGTTCTTCAACTTCAATTGATAGGTCTGTTTTACTTTCAGTGTTTTGAAAGTTGTCTTCAACTGAACGGTTGAAGCGGCTGACGCTGTCACCGGATTCTTAACCGGGGACATTGAGAATGCCATTGCAGTAGATAAAGAAACTGCCAGCACCCTTGTCATGAAACTCTTTTTCATTTCTTTTCCTCCTTAAGATTGACCATGTGCTTGATTGCCATGACCATTGTTGTGCTCTAAGTATACAATACCCGATTCTGATTGTCCATATTGAAAATTCAACCAAAACCCTGCTGGTTTAGCGGACAATACTCGTCACTTTTGCCTCACACCCACTCCAACCCAAATTTTCGGCTGACAAGAAGCTGATGCCTTATCCTGCTGCCGTCACCTAAAATAATGAGGTGAGCCTTCCGGTGCCGGAGTACTGTATCTCTCAGATTCACTATATAGTTACGGGGGGGTGGGAGAAAAAAGTGGGGTGTCCAAAAATTTTTTTATTTTTTTTGTAAATGCCGAAACATACGGCTTTTAAAATGGAAGAAGCCCTTCTGCGCATTTCCTGAATGCATGCAGAGGGCTCCTTCCGACGTAGGCAGCTGTTCTACGCCCGCTGGGGCGGCTACTCTACTTCCGTTTCACCTAAAACCAAGCTTATTCCTTTTCTAACAATATCCGTCCGGCTTACATTATGCTTTTCGCAATAATTAATAAGTTTCTCATTCGTCTTCTTATCAATCCTTGCTTTCACCTCCATTGTTTTTGGATTTTCAGCTTTTGGTCTTCCTGGTCGTGACACCATATTATCATCTCACTTCCTGTGACACAACTACAGAATAATAGATATTTACCAAAATGTCAATACTTTATTACAAAATTTTTCTAATTTTTTGAAAATACGCTGCATTTATGGCCAAATGGCGTTTCTGTACGCCAGGAAGCAACAAAAACGCGTAAAAAAATACCTAATATGACATTTTATAAAATTTTTTTACAAAATAGCGCAAAAGTAGTTGCTATTTTTCCAATATTTGGTTATACTATATAACAGTTAATGCCTTAGGCTTAACAAAAGGTATCTCTCGACCTTTGACAGAGACAGCTATGAAGGGTCATATCTCAGCCCTAAACGCGACAGTTCCAAAAGAGTGCCCCGCTACTCCAAATGCGGGATGATAAATGGGGGCGGTTTTCCGCCCCCATTGTTTTTTAACTGCCTATGAACACGTGCCCCCATTTCCTGCACATCCATGTTTTGCTTCCCCGCAGTGGCCGCCTTCCTGATGGTGCCCTTCCCCATGATGGCTGCAGCGCACATCCGGGTTAAACTGCAAATTCCCTGCCAGCAGGGCGTCAACCGCTGCATCCGCATTGCCGGAAACGCCGCCATAAAGCTTTATCCCTGCTTCCGCCAGCGCCGCCTGCGCGCCTGCGCCGATCCCGCCGCAGATAAGCGTATCTACGCCCCATTGCGTAAGCAGCCCCGCGAGCGCACCATGCCCGCTGCCTTGGGTATCTGCTACTTTGGTATCCGTAACTTTGCCTTCGGATATATCATAGACCTTAAACTGGGCCGTATGCCCAAAATGCTGAAATACGTTTCCATCTTCATATGTTACTGCAACCTTCATATTTTTTGTTTCCTTTCCATACATATTCTTCGTGTTTCGGATGTTAACCTCTTCTACAGCTATTTCCGCCATAAATCAATAAAGGCAGGCAAGGCTATACTTCCGCCTTCAAGTATCCCTCCGCCTCTTCTTGTGACAGCCCAAACTGTTTTTGCAGCCTGCCGGAAATTTCTTCATTTGGCATTCCTATGTACTCATGCCTCCATTCCCTGTTTTTCTTTGCCTCCATCACTGCATTTTTTAAATGTTAATGGTCCAAAACATAACTGCCAGAATCCGTGGATGGCCCATACCGTACGCTGTTTTTCCAGCGTATCTGCCCGGAAACCACTGTCAGCGACCTGCTGCATCCAGGCGTGCGCATCATCCTTATCGCCTTATCTAAGGCTGCCTTTGTCATTGCCTTCATATTTACTTCATATGTGGTAATCTTAGTACCAGTATAACCCGGAGATGCAAAATTGTCAAATCCGGTTACCGAAATATCCCCCGGTACCCGGTATCCGGCTTCTTCCAGTTTTCCGATCAGTTTTTCTGCAGCCAGGTCACAGTTGCACACAAATGCTTCCGGCATCACATGCGGCAGTTCAAATGCGATGTGCCCCAGTTCATCCCGGTCTTCGATCAGCCATTCGTCCGGCAGTTTTTTATGGTGCGATACCATAGCGCGCATAAATCCGCAATAACGGTCCATAATGCTGCTGGTTGCATCAATGGAACCGACAAACGCCAGTTTTTCTATACCCTGTGCAAACAAAAGCTCCGTCATCTGGTACATGCCGTAAAAATTGTCGGCTACTACACAGTCCTTTGCAATCTGGCCGTCATAAAAATCTAAAAATACGACCGGTACCCGCGCATGTTCCTGCAGGCCCCTTAAATACCCAGGGTCAACTTCCCCGATCACAACCATACTGTCCACACTGTTTTGGCGTAACGCCTCCGGGAGCTTGCGGGTATGCAGCTCTGCGTCTTTGGACAGCGTCTCAACCATTGTATAACAATGTTTTTCGGCTGCCGCAAGCGCAAGCTCTTGGTACATTTTCCAATAATAAGTCGCATTTTTCGCCAAGTAGTTTTCTGCAATGACTACCCCGATCTTCCACGTTTTGCCTGCCCCTTTTCCCTTTTTGGAAGCAGGGGCTGCTTCATACCCCATTTCTTTTGCAGCCTGCAGGATCCTGCTGCGCATTTGGTCGCTGACCCCTTTTCTGCCGCTGAGTGCATTGTGTACGGTCACTGCACTGACGCCCAGTTTTTGTGCAATGTCTACGAGCCTTACTTTCTGCAAATACCCCCCCCCTTTCTGAAACGCCTGGTTTTGAAAATACTTTTGATGGCAAACCTTTATCCTGCCCGCCGTACCAAACATACAACAGCCATACGCTTATCCTGCATCCCTGCCGTCCTTTGCATACAGCACTTTCAAAATAATCGGCGTTGCGATAGAAGATATGATAATCAGCAGGATGACCGACGTAAAATATACCGGCGTCAGCAAGCCTGCCGAAAGCCCTTTTTGCGAAACGATCAGGGCTACCTCGCCCCTTGTCATCATCCCGACGCCAATTTTAAGCGAATCCAAACGGTTAAACTTGCAAAGCCGCGCCATCAGCCCGCATCCGATAATTTTGGATACCAGCCCTACTGCCACAAATGCCACAGAAAAGATAAGGATGCCTGTGCTTACGCTGTCTACGCTTGTCTTTAAGCCAATGCTTGCAAAGAAAACCGGGCCAAAAAGCATATAGGAGTTTATATCCATTTTTTCCGCTATGTACTGCGAATCCCGGATGGAGCATAGGATGATCCCGGCCACATAGGCGCCTGTAATATCCGCAATGCCAAAATATTTTTCCGCTATGTATGCCATTGCAAGGCAAAACGCCAGGCCAGCGATCGGTATCCGCCTCGTATGTGGATACCGGGAATCCACCAATTTGAATACTTGGTAGCTCAAAAACCCTATGATAATTGCAAATGCAAAAAACTGGACGGTATTGACTATTACAGACATCGGGTTGGAATCCGGGCTTTTAAATCCAATTACGAATGTCAATACGATAATGCCGATCACATCGTCAATAATGGCTGCGCTTAAAATCGTCGTCCCGACTTTCCCTTTTAATTTCCCCATTTCCTTTAGCGACTCTACGGTAATGCTTACCGACGTCGCCGTTAAGATCGTACCTACAAAAACTGCTTTATAAAATTCCTCTGAACCCCACGGGGCGGCGCCGTAAAATGCCATATAAAGGAGCGCACCGCAGACCAGCGGGATAAATACGCCGGCACAGGCAATTAGCGCGGCGACTGGGCCTGTTTTCATCAAATCTTTTAAATCCGTTTCCAGGCCAGCAGAAAACATCAGCAATATGACGCCGATTTCTGCCATTTGCAGCAAAAAATCCGACTGGCTGACCCATCCTAAAATACTTGGGCCAATCAAAAGCCCTGCAACAATTTCCCCAACTACCTGCGGCGCCTTGCATTTTCTGGCGGCAATCCCGCACAGTTTCGCAGCGATTAAAATGACGGCCAGGTCTTTAAACACTAGATATGATTCCATAACTTTCTCCTTTATTCTCTTTTTCGAGAAAATTATAGCTCTTTTTTTTGGTATCCGCAATTATTTTTAAATGATAGAAACAAAAAATGCGCAAGCCCCCGCAGGTTCTAGCCCTGCAGGGACTTACGCAGCATAGCGAGCGCTTTTTCATGCAGCCGCTTCGTACTGCTGTACGAAATCTGCATTTGCGCCGCAATCTCTTTCAAAGTCCGGTTATAATAATAATGTAAGATCACCAGATCCCGCTCCCGCTGCCCTAACTGTTCCAAAGCAGCGGCCAGCTCCTCTAGCAGTTCACCGCCTGGCAATTGGCCGGCGGGATCTGGTTCCTGCGCAATGCCATCCTGCCACTGTGCCTGGAACTTTGTTTTGCGGAAATAGTCAATTACGGTGTTGCGTGTAATGGTATAAACCCAGGTAGAAACTGAGGCTTTCTGCCCATCAAAACGGGATAGGTTCTGGCAGACTTTGACGAACACGCTGGCCGCCAAATCTTCCGTTTCCTGGGGGTCGGATACTTTGCTGCGGACATAGCGGTACACTTTATCGTAATACTGTTTGTAGATCTCTTCTGCCTCAGCCATAGCTGTCCCCCTCTTTTGTATGATGCGGATCCTCCCGCCATCCATCGGGTTTTCCTGCCGCATTCACCCAATCCAGCTGTTCTTCCGTCAGTTCTTTGGGGCTGCCCGGGGGCAGCTCTTCCCCATAACGTGCCCCGGTTTCTTGTATTAAACGTTCCAGCCGGCGGTTCCCGCAAAAACGCTGGTAGTCAAATACTGTTTTTAAATCTACCACTGTTCCTTCTCATCTGCACCTTCCCCTACGATGACACAATGGCAGCGGCATGATCCATCCTGCATTTGTCCGCCGCCGCCCATAACACAGGCGCAGGTCTTTGTGTACGTTGTGTCTTGGCCGGTTCCGCCGCCGCCAGCCACACATACGCAGGCTTTCCCGCCGGCTACCGCGTCCAGCTCATCCTCTGACAGCTCGCCTGCATTTTTCGGCTGGAAATCCGCCTCGGTAAGTTTTACGCCATATTCCGCTGCCAATGCGATATAATCCGACGCCTGTGTATGGCTATCCGCATCCATCTGTGCAACCTTGTTTTTCAGCTCCTCATTGTGTTCCATCAATTCCAAAAATTCTTTCATCGTCTTTTCCTCCTAATATGTTTTAATTTTTTTGTAGCCTAACATGCAGCCTTGCTGCACTTCGCCCTTAAATTTCTACGTCGGAGCCACTGCCCCCTGCCAAACAAAAGCAACGTTGGCCGTTATCGTTGGTATATCCAACTCCACTGATTACGCATGCGCAAGTCTTCGTTTTTGTGCTTTCTTCGCCGGTTCCGCCTCCACCGACCACACATAAACAGTTTTTACCGCCAGCTACCGCGTCCAGTTCGGCTTCCGATAACTCCTGATCCTGGGACGGCCCTACAAAATCCTGTTCCGTCAGCTTCACGCCATATTCCGCTGCTAAAGCAATATAATCCGATATTTGTGAATCAACATTTGCGTCCAGCTTTGCTACCTTTTGTTTTAGCGCTTCATCTTTTTCCAGTAATTCTAAAAATTCCTTCATATTATATAGCACCCCTTTTAAAATCCATTATGGTCAGAACCGGAGGCATTGTCATCCCCGCCGCCGCCTACGACACATACACAGCGCCGCTCGCCAGACTGCATGGATCCATTTCCAACCATTACACATGCACAGGTCTTTGTGCTTGTCACATCTTCCCCGGTTCCGCCGCCGCCAGCCACGCATACACAGGTTTTCCCTCCGGCTACCGCATCCAGCTCATCTTCCGATAATCCGTTCTCCTGCGGCGGCCCAAAATCCTGCTCGGCCAGCTCCACGCCATATTCCGCTGCCAACGCGATATAATCCGACGGCTGGCTGTCTTTTTTTGCGTCCAGCCTGGCTACCTGTTTTTTCAAAATTTCATTTTGTTCCAGTAATTCTAAAAATTTTTTCATTTTAAAACTTACCTTCCTTAATCATTCATCGTACCCTTCCCCGTAAAGCGCGCACCAGCAGCGGGTGGAATTATCTTGCATCTGTCCACCGCCGCCCAGGATGCAGGCACAGGTTTTGGTCTGCGTGCTGTCTTCCCCGGTTCCGCCGCCGCCATATACACAGCCGCAAAACTTGCCTCCCGCAACTGCGTCCAGCTCATCCTCTGACAGCTCGTTTGGCTGCGCCTGCTTGAAATCGGCTTCTGTTATTGCAATGCCATATTCCGCTGCTAAGGCGATATAATCCGACACCTTTGTGTCAACATTTGCGTCCATTTCTGCTACCTTTTGTTTTAACTTCTCATCCTTTTCAACTAATTCTAAAAATTCCTTCATTATTAAAATGTCCTCCTTGCCTTTATGATACTGCAAGCAGCCAGAATGCATAGTGCCTGGCTGGCGGTCTGCAGTCAGGATATACTGTAAATTTAACTGTTGTGCAATATAATTTAACTGTTGTGCAGTATAGATGGCCCCTGCCCTGGCGCCTGCCCAATCTGCGCCATACATGCTTTCAGTTTATCCGCCCAGCCGCCGCGGAACAGCAGGCATGCGGCCCGGTCAGGGGCTAGGATGTCGTCCGGCGTATCCATCAATGCGCTGGCACGGCAGCCTCCGGCACAAATTTTTGCATAGGCACAGCCTGCGCATTCTTTGGTATGGCTTAAGTAATCTTCAATACGGGTATCGATCAGGCTCAGATAAACGGAATCGGTCAGGCCCTGGCGAAGCCCAATGTCCGTAATCTTCGGATAGCCCTTTTGTATGTCAAACGCAGACAGCGACAGGCACGGCAGCATCCGGCTTTCCGGTGAGATATACAATACCTGCCTTGCATGGCCGCAGACGGTCTGGCGCAGGCAGCGGTCACTGCCGTCGTATTTTTCCAGCGGGATAGACCAGTCTTTCGTCCCTTTCCTGCAATGGAAAAACCCCCCAAGCATCAGGCCAAGCGGCGCGCCGTCTTCAAAGTACTGTGGTACATAATGAAGGTACGCCGCAAACAGGTCTTCCATATCCAGCGCATAGCCTTCGCCATGCTCCGTCCAAAGCTCGGTATCGGATACCGGGTTTGTCTTAAGGCTAGTGCAGTGGTGTGCCGCAAGTGTCTGGATGCTCTGGCGCAGAAGATGGAGGTTGCCTTTGTGCAGGCACATTTCCGCACCGGTCGGAAACCCTTTTTCATAGCAGAGGTCAAACGCATTTAACACAGCCTCTTTTGCCCCTGGAATCCCCCGGAGCCAGTCATGCCAGCCTTCGTCCCCGTCATAGCTCATATTAAATTCCGGGCGAAGGCCGCGTTCTTTCAAACCGTCCAGCAGCGCCTCATTGACCAGCGCCCCATTGGTATAAATCGTTGTCACCCATATTTTGTGCCGCACCAGTGCGTCTATAAGCTCCCACCAGTCTGCCCGGATCAGCGGCTCCCCGCCAGTAATGCTGACCCGCTGGATACCGCACGCTGCGATCTGTTCCACAATATCCATCACCGTTTCATGCGGCAGCTCGCCCAGTTTTGCATCTGGCGCAGACATATAGCAATGCCTGCACTTATAATTGCACTTCCCGGTCACTGACCAGTGCGCTACTTTAATAAAACGGTTTGGATATTGGTGGTATTCCTGGTCCGGGTCAAGCCCTTCACCATAGGCACACGGCTCAACGATCCCTTCTTTTTGCGCCTGCGCAATCAAGCTGCGTATTTGCTGCGGGATGAACTTCATCGAGCAGTCGCATTTGCCATTACATAGGCTTAACGCGTCAAATGCTTCTTTTGATAAAAAGGAAACCTGGTTTTGCGGCCGCTGCACGAGCGCCCATGGAAGTTTTTCCCAGCCGCGCAGCACAAAGCTGCCTTTCATGCGATAATAACCCATACGATAACTCCCTCCTTCCTTTTTACTTATTTATACGGCCCTATTTACCAAAGGGCTCATAATTTGGGAAAAACCGCCTTATTTTTTGCAGCCGCCTTTATACGTCCAGCCGCTGCCTCGCCACCAGCTCTGCAAACCTCCCGTTTTGCGCGATTAGCGAATCATAAGTGCCGTCCTCTACAATCCTGCCGCCGTCCAGCACAATAATGCGGTCGCACTGGCGGATCGTAGACAGCCGGTGGGCGATCACGATACGGGTGCATTTTAACCGGTCCAAAGATTCACAGACAATTTTTTGCGTCAAATTGTCAAGCGCCGACGTTGCTTCGTCAAACATTAAGATCTGCGGCTTTGGCGCAATTGCGCGTGCGATCATAAGCCGCTGCTTCTGCCCGCCGGACACACCGCCTGACCCTTCGGAAACCACCGTATGCATCCCCATCGGCATTCTGCGTATATCATCTGCAATGCCTGCCATTTCGGCAGCCTGCCATGCTTCGTCCATCGTAAGCCACGGGGCGGATATTACAATATTGGAAAACAAATCCCCGGAAAACAGCTTTCCATTTTGCATGACTACCCCGATTTTTTGCCGCAGGGATTTGAGGTCAATTTTGGCAAGGTCTTTGCCGTCGTAATAGACTGCCCCTTTCTGTGGGGACTCAAAGCCTAGCATAAGCCGCATCAATGTAGATTTTCCGCAGCCGGTAGCCCCTACCACCGCAACATACTGGCCAGGCCGGATCTTTAATGACAAGTTATCCACTACCAGCGGCATATTTTCATGATAGCGGAATGAAACATTGTTCAGTTCTATGCCTCCGGAAAGGCGCGAAACTACAGATTTCCCTTCGGATATTTCCGGTTCGGCGGCCAAAAGCGGCTGGGCCATTTCCAAAACCGGCTTTATCTGTGCAAACGTCGACGCAAGGGTGGCAAGCGATAAAAATGCCCCCGACACCATGCCGTAAGCCGTGTTAAATGCATAGTAATCCGATACCGCCACCTGGCTTTGCACTGCCATATAATAAATTACAACCGTACCGACCAGGGAAACCGCTGTATTGATAACTGTATTCAGTTTTAAAAACAACGGCGGGTTATAAAGAAGCTGGGCGCCCTTTGCATACAAACTGCCCCAGCGGGCAAACGCCCGCATTTCCGCACCGGAAAGCCGGATTTTTTGCACCCCTGTAATCAATGCATAACTTAACCCGCTTTCCTTGGCTTCCAGTTCCATCCGCCTTTTTCCCACTTTCACCTGCAAAAATGCCGACAATATAGCAACGGCCAGGGTAACGGCGACCACTGCCAGCGCAGGGGCTACCAGCGCAGGGGTATAGGCAAAAATCTGTGTAATATACACAATCGAAAATAATGCCGTCAAGCCCGTCGATAAGACCCCGGATACCAGCATGTCGCAAAGGGTTTGGATATGCTGCACCCGGGCTGACAGCTCGCCGGAGCTGTAATTTTTAAAAAAAGCGGCGGGCAGCGAAAGGATCCGCATCATAGACGCTGCCTGCACTGACAGCGCGAGTTTTGTCCGGATCCTTGCTAACAGCAATTGTTTCACCGATAAAAACAAAATGGAACTTATATTGATGCAGATCAAAAATACCACTGACGCCAAGAGCAGCCGTATATTCCCATTTTCCACTACATCGGAAAAAATACGCTTATTCACCGCCGGTGTAAGCATCCCGACCAGGGTAACCGCCAATGCTGCCAGCCCAAATAAAATAAAATCGGCCGCGCAAAGGGCCCCCGCCATATACCGGAACAAGTCCGCTGCGGAAAGGCTGCGCAATGGGAACGGCCGGTAAAAAGCGACTGCTTCCGTTTCAAACAGCGTTTCGGTGTCCTTGCCTACCCGCACCCATTTTCCCGCCGCAGCGTCACGGTAGCTGTATCCGGACAGCTTGCCTGGGATTAATGCGGCCACTGCCCCGTCTTCCTTACGTGTGGCCAGCATAGCGCCGATCGCATCTTTGCGCCAGCCTTTCTCCAGATGGACATTCCGGTGCATAATGCCATAGGGGCGCAGCAGGTACTCCAGCTGGTCTTCCTGGCTTCTAACCGTCTCCGGCAGTTCCCTGGAGGCCGCGTGGTAATATTTTAAAATCTCGTCTATCTCATTTTTGGCAACCAGGCGGCTGTCTTTTCCTGCAGTCTTTGTGCCAAGCACTGCATCTGCAATACCTAAAAAGGCATCGGAAAACACGTCTTCATCCCGCTGCTTGCGCTGGCGGATCTGTTCGTCAAACCAACCCATTTTTGGCTCCTTCCTGCATGCCTGCTATTCATTCGAGACTAGCTGTGTATAGGCACCGCCCATTGCATACAATTCTTCGTGTGTACCGCGCTCAACCACTTTTCCGTGGTCCATTACAATAATCTCATCACAGTCCCGGATCGTAGACAGGCGGTGCGCCACAATAATACAGGTAATCCCCCGGTCTTTGATCGACTTTACCACTTCATATTCCGTTTTTGCATCCAAGGCCGAAGTCGCCTCATCCAGAATGATAATGGTTGGGTCTTGTGCCAGTACGCGGGCGATTTCCATACGCTGGCGCTGCCCGCCGGAAAAATCTTTTCCTCCTTCTGTGATCTTATACTGGTAGCCGCCGTCGCGCTGCATAATATCTTCATGCAGCTGTGCATCCCGGGCCGCCATGATCATTTCAAAATCTTCGATCGAGGTATCCCACATTTTAATATTATTGGCAATCGTATCTTCAAATAAAATAATATCCTGGTCTACGACAGCCAGCGAACCGGTAAACACACTGCGGTCAATTTCCGCCCGCGGCTTGCCGTCAAATAAGATCTCTCCGCCCCACGGCTGGTAAAGCCCGCTGATCAGCTTTGACAAGGTAGACTTCCCACAGCCGGACGCCCCGCAAAACGCTACCCGGCTGCCTGGCTTTAATTCCAGGTTAAAATGCTCGATCAAAGGTTCTTCCAGGCGGGAATAGCCAAATGAGACGTCCTTCATCGTCAGGGATCCAGACAGTTTGCCATACTCTTTGTTTTCATCAAATGCCTGCCCTTCACAATTTACGTCCGTAGGATATTCCATAACATCTTCCACGCGCTCCATCTGCGTGCGCATTTCCTGCAGCGTCTGCCCGGCGGAAATCAGCATCATTGCCGGCGCCGCAAAGGAATTTAAAAACCCTTGGAAGGCCATAACCATACCTACCGTAAACTGCCCCTCCATCGTCAGCCACACACTCATCGCTAAAATAACCGTACTGGTTAAGGAAGATACCACCTGCGGCAGCATCCCCAAATACTGGTTTAATTTGCTAAACCGCACTTCCTGCGTATTGACGCTGGCCTGGTAGCCTGCCCATTTTTCAAAAAATCCGTTTTCTGCTCCGCTTGCTTTAATGGTTTCAATCATTTCAATGCCTGCAACCGTCGTCCCAGTCAAGTTTCCGGCATCCCGCATCTGGATCCTTGTCAGGTTGATACGTTTTTGGGATATAATATTGGAAATCAGATAATTGATAATAATGGAACCGAGCCCGACTGCAGTCAGCACAGGGCTGTAACGCAGCATGACTGACAGATAGAACACCATCATAACCGTATGCAGCGCCAGCGGTGCAAAGGTATTCACCAGGCTGTTTGCGATCAAAGCATTGGCCGTCTGGCGCTGCTGAATATCCCCTGCCATCCGCTGGGAGAAAAATTCCATAGGCATCCGCAGCACTTTCCACATATAAGAAGCATTGCCTACGGCTGCCATCTTTCCATTCATACGCAGCGAATAGACCGCCTGCAGCCAAGCCACCAGGATCTGGACCACCGTCATCCCGGCCAGCATCAGCAAAAACGGATAAAACCATTCCGGATTTTGCCTAGTCAAAAGCCGGTCTAAAAAGACCCTGGAAAATGCCGGCGTAATAATGCCAAACAAGGAAGTGATCAGAGTTGCCAGTACCACGAACGCAATTGCGCCCCCTGCCCCTTCCAGCCTTTTTTTTGCAAACGCCAAAACGCTCTTTGGCTTCCCGCCAGGCTCAAATTGCCCGGTCGGCTCAAACATCAGGCAGATTCCGGTAAAAGACTGGTCGAACGTTTCCATTGAAACGGCATAATTCCCTTTTGCCGGGTCATTTAATACCGCTTTTCCGTTTTTAAACCCATCTAAAACCACAAAATGGTTAAAATTCCAGTGGATAATACATGGGTATTTCCCATGCTGTTTTAAATCTTCCACTTCATAACGGTAGCCTTTGGCCATCAGCCCATAGCTTCTGGCTGCGCGCAGCACATTTTTGGCCTTGGAACCATCCCTGGATACGCCGCAGTCCGCACGCACCTGCTCCAAAGGAATCCATTTCCCATAATAAGCCAGTATCATGGTAAGCGATGCCGCGCCGCACTCCAGGGCTTCCATCTGCATGACTACCGGAACTTTTGCACAGCCTTTGGTCAATGGCTGCCTGCATTGCTGTTTTCCCATTGTACACCTCGTCTCCGGCATTGTTTTTGGCTTTTAATTTACTATAAAAGAAAGCGGGGATACCCGTTCCACTAAAATACTGCCAGCATAAATACCGTCTTCCAGCGTAGACTGGGCCGTTGCCTCATACACCCACTCCCCTGGCAGCAGCCCGCCGACATGCAAAAGGTAGGTATCCGCATCTTCCGGAACCGCCGCCGGCCCCTCGGAAACAGCAGCAATGGTACACTCCTGCCCGCCTGCCGTTACCGTCATTCCACTGCGGATACGGGCTATATCCGCTTCTTTCACCAAACACGACATTGTGCCGTCTTTTACAACCACTGCGGTACTTACCGTTGTATCCAGCTGCCCGAAAACCCCCCATACACAAACACCAGCCAAAAGCACCAAAACTGCCGCCATACAGATCCAAACGCCTGGGTTCGATACACGGATATAATCGTTTAGCTGCTCCGGCGAAGACACCCGTTGGATGCTCTTATCACGGAAAAGCTGATTTTCCATAATAACCACCGTCACTTTCTGCGGGGTATGGCAGCTTTGCCCGATACCCCGCCATTTTCTGCTTCCCTGTAACATTGCAAACAAGCCATTGCACTGTTATATTTACGTTGCCATTTTCGCAAGATGGGCAATTAGCTTAAAATAACATTCCTGCTGTCAAACTGGTATACTTCAAAATTCCCACTGCAGTCCGGGTGTTCCTGGATATGTTTAAAGATCACGCCGCCTGCATCGCATTCCCCCTGCCCGTCATATGGCGGGGACTGCCAGCCGCAAAGCGTACATTTTGCAATATAAAACACACTGTTTAATACCGCGCCGCCAGCTACCGGATCCAGTTCTTCATCCAATAGTTCCCCTCTTTTTAGAACCCCTTTCTTTGCGTGGTCCATTGCGCCTTTTAACTGCCTAGCCTGTAATTCGTTTGATTGTTCCATATTTTCCTCTTCCTTTCTTGCTAAGGATTTTAGCTTGCCTGCTCCCCGTATAAAACACATTTATTATTTCAGTGTTTTAACCTTCTTTACCGCAGACCATTTCGAATAGCTGTTGCTGCCGCCCGATTTTTTATAAGTACGGATCCTGACATAATAATTTTTATTCCCTTTCAGCCCTTTTACGGCCTTTTTTACCGTTGCTTTATTTTTGACTGTAATTTTTTTTGTACTGGTACTAAAGTTCTTGTCGGCAGCATATTGGATCTGGTACCCTGTAACGGAAGCCGTTTTTTTCCATACCGCCTGGAACCCTTTGCTTTTGGCTGCCAGCTTAGTCAAAACGGTTCCTGCCGGACGGGATGCCGGCTGTTGTTGGACGTCTGCTTTTTCTACAACCATACGTGCCGTCTGCAGCTGCGATTTTATTGTTTCCTGCGCTTCCTGCTGCAGATACCGGATAAAGATCTCGTCACATGCGGTATACTGGTACTTTTCCTTTGCAGAAGCAAGCATTGGATAATCTTCGCTTTCTGCCAGGTAGTTATTGGTTACAACCGTATAGGACTTGTTATTTTCTACCGGTTTCTGCCCGATTTCTAGCCCCACAATGCGGCTGCCCATTTTCTTATCCGGGTCATAACGCACCTGTACGCCTCCGGCCTGCAGATAGCTGCCGGAATTCTGTGGCCATCCGTCATAATCGCCCGCTTGATTGGCCGCCTGGTTTTGCAGGCCGATCTCTATGCTGGTTTCAAACAGTTCTTTTAACTGGGCGCCCGTCAGCTCTTTGGCTACCAGGTAATTGCCGAAAGGGAACGTATCCACCGCATCCCTTTTCGTCACATCCCCCGCTTCAATATCCCTGCCGGTACGTATGCCCCCGGCATTTTCCAATGCGGCATCTGCACCGCTTTCCTTTAAATAAGCGCTCGTAACCAGCCGCCCCATTGCCGTTTCCCCAATCCGGACTGCCTCCCAGGATGCTTCCAGTTTTACGGGTACCTCCCCTATTTTTTCTTGGAGGATCCCCGCCTGCGCATCCGAAAGGGACTGGTATAATGCATCGACGGAAGCATCCGGAGCAACTTTTTCCAGATCTTCTTTTTTATAAGAAGCCGTCGTAACGGCAAGCCCCTTTTCCAACGTAAGCCGCAGCTTCGTAACGTTGACCTGCCCGCCATAATAACCGGCTTCCAGCACATAAACCGGCTGGCCAGCCGCATCGGTAACCTGCTCTTCGAGGCTGATATGTTCATGCCCTGCGATCCACAAGTCTACCCCAGAAACCGACTGCGCCAGTTTTACCGGCCCATTGCAGTGTGCCATACCAATAATGACCCCACAGCCCTGTGCCTCTAATGCCGAGACTGCCTGCCTGGC
Source organism: uncultured Eubacterium sp. (assembly GCA_947089855.1). Taxonomy (GTDB): domain Bacteria; phylum Bacillota; class Clostridia; order Lachnospirales; family Lachnospiraceae; genus Eubacterium_J. Next base: position 83,920 of record CAMUML010000006.1, on the reverse strand, counting down.
ATATCCTGCCATATCTTCAAACACAAGCCCCTCTACATTTGCCGGTGTTGTTTTTGTATAAAGCAACGGGTCTATTACGCCAAAAACGCCTACTTTCACCGGCGCACCCTGGGTTGCCGGAATTTCTTTGATCAAAAATTCCTGCGCAAAAAACCGGTTCCCGCCGCTGTCTTTTACATTGCCGCCAAGCAGCGCAAACCCGCCGCTTTGATTGTCTTTCGCTGTCAATTCCGCCAGCGTATTCAGGCGTTCTTTTCCATAACTCCAGTCATGGTTTCCAACGCAAACCGCATCGTAGCCGGCCGCAGCCGCTAATTTTGCAATGCTCTCCCCTTCCGTCAGCGTTGCGAACGCCTGCCCGTGGTAAAAGTCGCCTGCATCCAACAGTAATGCCAGATCCGAAGTACTGCGTTCTTTATCTGCGATTGCCTTGATTTTCCCAAATCCATACGAAGATTCGGAGGCTGCCGCCCTGGCATGCATATCATTGGTCGATACGATGCTAATCTCATAAACCTTCTCTGCACTGTCCGCCGCATGGGTACTGGCAGCCGGTAAAATTACAGCCGAAAGGAATACTGCCGCACCCGTTAATAGCGCTTTGAACCGTTGTATTCTTTTTTTTGCCATTTTTTGCCCCTTTTCTTTCCTCCATCATATGATTTTTCCTTTTGGCCATTCCGTTTTGCGCAAGATTGCTTTTTATAAGCGCCTAAGAATGGCCCCGGTATCCCCTACGGTTCGATAATCGAAAAATATGGCGGGAATTCTGCCAGGCTTCCTGTCAAAACAGCCAAAATATCTTCTTTCCCGCTGATTGACTGGACCGCTTTGTCCATCAACTGCTGGTTGTTGGTTGCGATCCCAAGTATCCCTGCGCGCGCAGTTTTGATAACCGCATCCGCCTTGCCGCTCCATTCGCCTTTGGTATACAGCAAAACACCGTGGTTGATGGCCAGCGTATATTTTTCTTTTTCATCGGTGACCTTTAAATGGATGGTCAGATTTTGGTTTTCCATCTTTTTTGCATCCATGCAGATACCCAGATAATCCAGCATAGTCTCTGTATCCATTCCAAGCGCTGTCCCGCCTGTGGCGTGGGACGCTGCCTGCGGGTACCCTTCCTTTCCGTGGCGCAATTCACTGGCAGCCGTAAGGTAGGCGTTGCGCCATGCACCGGATTCCGCCTGGTATCCAAGCTGTTCCAGCGCATCCGCACAAAGATACCGTGCTTCCTGGTTATCCGGCTGTGCATAGACAAGCGTATTGGTAATCTGGGCTACCCACTGGTACTCCCCTTTTTCAAAATCCTCCCTGGCCATTTTTAATACTTGTTCCGTATCCTTCAAATATTCCACCAGCTTTTTCGCATAATCAGAAGGTTCCAGTTCATCCAGATGTACCGGATTGCCGTCGTACCAGCCCATATATTTTTGATACACAGCTTTTACATTGTGCTTTAACGTCCCATAATATTGGCGTGTATACCAGACTTTCTCCAGCCCGGCCGGCAAGGAAACCATCGATGCGATCTCCGTTTCCGTATACCCTTCATTCAAATACTGCAACGTCTGTGAAAATATATACTTATAGACAGATGCGGTATTCGTCAAGTATTCTTTCACCGTCTGCTTGCCCCAATGCGGCCAATTATGCGACTGGAAGACCACATTTGTTTTATCCCCAAACAACGCCTGTGCCTCCATAATATACCGCGCCCAAGTATTGGCATCACGGATCTGTGCGCCGCGCAGCGTATACAGGTTATGCATCGTACCCGTACAGTTTTCCGCCATCCAAAGCGCTTTGTATTGCGGCAGGTAGGTATTCATCTCAGCTGGGGACTCGGTATCCGGCGTTAGCTGGAATACCATCTCTACGCCGTCTACCGTCATCTCTAACACGTCTTTTTTTACTTCATAGGTCGGCGTTATGTAAGAAGTTGTACCGCTGGACGGCGTAAGCCCGATGCCAACCGAAAGGCTCCCCTTTTCCCCTTTTTGCAAAAAAGAGCCATATTGGTAATTGGACCTGCGCTTCATCGCGTTTCCAGCAAACACATTTTCTTCCATAACCGCTTTTTCATACCCTTCCGGTACAATTACAAGCGTTTTCCCGGATGCGATCTGCTTTTTTAAGGACAACGAAGCATCCGCCAAATCTTTTTCCGCTATCAGCCCGCCAATACCGCCATAATGGTCAATGTGCGCATGGCTGACCACCACCGCTGCAATATGTGCCTTGCCAAAGTTCTTTTCAAAAAGCTCCAATGCCGCCCTGGCCGTCTCTATGCTTGTGGTACAGTCAAATATAATCCAGCCATGGTCACTGCGTACAAACGTAATATTTGCTACATCATAGCCCCGCACCTGATAAATACCGTCCACCACTTCAAAAAGCCCATACAAAGAATTTAGCTGTGCATTGCGCCAAAGGCTTGGATTGGCGCTGTCCGGCGCTTTTTCCTGCTCCAAAAAGCGGTATGCGTCCAGGTTCCATGCGACACCCCCGCCATCCCGGGCAATGGATAGGCTCTTTGGCTTATCCAGCAGCCCTTTTTCAGCAAACTTTTTTTCCTGCTCATCTGTAAAATCCAGCAGCTGGTAAACACTGGCGTTTGCCTGCGCGGTAAACCAGGACGCGTCTTTGCTGTCTGCATTCAGCGCAGGGGAAGCCGTTTGCGCCCCAATGCTTTCTGCGGCGGCATCTTTTGTATCCGCTTTTACGCCTATGCCGCGGATGCTGGCACTGCCAATTGCCGCTACGCCAAGCAGCAGCGCAAAGGCGCCCGCAATCGTACGGTGTTTTTTGTTTTTGCCTTTTTTCTTGTTTTCCTGCATATAACCCCTCCCATTTTGGCGGCCTGTTTTTGATGGCCCTTGCTATTTTGTTTGTCCTTTTTCCAGCCGCTTCCTTCCATTCCCTTTTCTTTACAATAGGGCCAACCGGCAGCAGCGCATCGATACTCCTTGGCAGATATTGTGGAACAATCGTTTTCACATTCGGAGGCACTTGCTATCAGATTCTAATTTTATCATATGGACGGACCATAAAAATTGCATCTTATGTTGATTTTTTGCATCTGATGTAAACGAAATTGTAAAATGGGAAGAATTTACTATACTGAATTTATGTTTGGTCTGGATATTTATACTGCACACCAGTTAAATTTACAGTATAGCCCGACTGCAGGCCGCCAGCCAATCACTTTTTTAGTTACATTACTGTAAATTCTGGCGGCTTGCAGTATAACAAAAGCAGCAAAACCCAAGATTCAAAAATACCCGGAGGAGGTGGAAATACATGCATAGGGAAGATATGCGAAGCAAACAGGTTGTGCAAAACGGCAACCGGCAAACACGTTTCTTATACATACTGCCCATGCTGGCGTTCATACTGGCACTATCCGCCCTATTTGCGTCAGGCTGCGGCAGCCAGCCGGACAAAACCGGCATCGCCACTGCCCAACAGCTGGAAACTGGCAACGCCGCTGCCCAACAGCCGGAAACTGGCAACGCCGCTGCCCAACAGCCGGAAACCGACAGCGCCAACCCGCCGCAGGCAGAATATAGCAGCCTGGATGAGATGTCTGGGAAAAAAATTGGGATGGTCACAGGGTTTGATACGGTTTTAAAAGACGCCCTAACGCATGAAAATGAGTTTGTCTATTACCCTACGGCAACCGATACCATTGTCGCGCTAAAAGCAGGACGGGTGGATGCGGTCTGCCTTGACGAACCGGTGGCGCGCCTGGCCATCCATGCAAACAGCGGTATCTGCATAATGCCGCAAACGGTCGCACAGGCGGAATATGGCATTGTATTTCCAAAAAACAGCCCGCTGCTAGAACCTTTTAACCAGGTTATCCGCCAGTTTTGGGAAGACGGCACGTTAAAAGCATTGGAGGATAAGTGGCTGGATGGGGAAGAGGAAGGCAAAGTGCTGATCCAGCAGGATTGGGAGGGTGCAAACGGCACCGTACGGTATTACCACGATGCCACCTACAACCCGATGTGCTATATCGGCAAAGGCGGGGAAAGCGCTGGCTATGACCTGGATCTGGTGCTTATGGCCGCAAGGGAGCTGGACCTGAAAGTGGAAATGACGATCTGTGATTTTGACGCGCTGGTCCCTGCCATTCAAAGCGGCAAGGCGGATATTGCCAGCGGATGCATGGATATTACGGAGGAAAAGAAAAAGAATGTCGATTTTTCTGAACCTTATTATAAAAGCGCCGTCGTCCTGCTTGTGCGGGATACGGGTGCGGCAAGCGTGCAGGCCAGCTTTTGGGAAGGCTTAAAGGAAAGCTTTGCCAGCACCTTTTTAGAAGAAAACCGCTGGAAGATGATTTTAGACGGGCTTGGCGTTACTATTTTAATTTCTGTTTTATCAGGTATTTTTGGGCTGGTTTTGGGGTTTGGCCTTTGTATGCTAAGACGCATGAAAAATAAACCTGCCCGTTGGGGCGCTTCGGTATTTATCCGGGTAGTCCAGGGGATGCCGATCGTCGTATTTTTGATGATCTTGTTTTATATTATCTTTGCATCCTCCGATATATCCGGCATTGCCGTATCGGTGATCGGATTTTCAGTCAATTTTGCCGCCTATACTTCCGAAATGATGCGCAACGGGATCGAATCGGTCGATAAAGGGCAGTCGGAAGCTGCGTTTGCAATGGGGTATACCAAATACCAGACGTTTTGGAAAATTGTCTTCCCACAGGCAGCGGTGCGTTTTCTGCCTGTTTTAAAAGGGGAATTTATCTCTATGGTAAAAATGACTTCGGTTGTGGGATACATCGCGGTACAGGACTTGACAAAAGCGTCCGATATTATCCGTTCCCATACAATGGACGCATTTTTCCCTTTAATTGCTACTGCTGTCATCTACTTTACCGTAGCAAACCTGATGACAACTGCACTGACAATGATCGAACGCCAGATAGACCCGAAACGTAGGGCACGGAAAGTAAAGGGGGTGGAAACACATTGATCCGCATTGAACATTTACGGAAAGAATATGCATCGGTAACGCCTTTAAAAGATATTGATACGGAAATCAAAAACGGGGAAGTCATATCGATTATCGGCCCTTCCGGTACTGGGAAATCCACGCTATTGCGCTGCATCAACCTGCTGGAAGTGCCGACCAGCGGGAAGATCACCATTGACGGCGAAACCATTACGGATAAAAACTGCAAGATTCATCTGGTCAGGCGGAAAATGGGGATGGTATTCCAAAGCTTTTATTTATTTTCGCATAAGACAATTATAGAAAATATTATGGCCGGGCCAGTCGACCTGCTGCACCGCCCGCGCCAGGAGGCTTATGAAAAAGGCATCGGGCTGCTGCGTATGGTTGGCCTGGCGGATAAAGCAAACGCTTACCCTGATGAACTTTCCGGCGGGCAAAAGCAGCGTGTGGCAATCGCAAGGACTTTGTCTATGGACCCTGAAATTATCCTGTTTGATGAGCCGACCAGTGCTTTAGACCCTACGATGGTCGGGGAAGTTTTGTCTGTTATCCGCACGCTTGCGGGAAAAGGGCTCACAATGCTGATTGTCACCCATGAAATGAAATTTGCCAGGGATGTTTCCACCCGTATTTTTTATATGGACCAAGGCGAGATTTATGAAGACGGGACACCGGAACAAATCTTTGAACACCCCAGGAGGGAACGCACCCGGCAGTTTATCCGCCGCCTGAAAGTATTTTCCGCAACGATTGACACCAGGGAATTTGACTTTATCGGCATCAACAGCCAGCTTGAGGAATTTGGCCGAAAACACCTGATCCCGCAGAAAGCCATTTACTGCCTACAGGCAGCGTTTGAAGAACTGTGTGTGCAGATCCTTTTGCCAATTCTGCCGGAAGAAATGCGGATGTATATTAAAATTGAATATTCGGAAGATACCGCCCTGGCACAGATGCAGGTGCAGTATAACGGCAATGCTTTTGACCCTGCCGGCAGCAGCAACCAGCCTGCGCTGGCATTGGTCAGGCATGCCGCAAAAACAATGTCATACCTTGGCTGTCTTGGGCCGGACGGGCTAAATACTGTGCTTTTAGAAATTGAGGCCGGAAATTAAGAATCATAAATAAGCATTGCAGATACGATCATATTTTGATAAAATATGGACGTACGGCGTTTGCTGTATAGTGCAAGAGATACCGATAAGCATTTATAATTACAAAAGCAAACACAGAATGTCAGGTTTCCTGACGTTTTGTGTTTCATAAAGAATCCTGCCATTCTGTTTTACCATATTTACAGCTTACATCCTTTGCCCAAACCACATTGGCTTCGTACCATACGCTTTCTTCTCCACAATGAATATGTTATTCCGTTATTAGCAACCTGCCATAGCATAATGCCGCCAACGCTCCTTTATTGTAGTGGTTCACCTTGTACCTATCTCTTTTTTAATTTTTAATATATTCCTGCCATCCTTATATTCATAAGTAATCTCATCCATACTCTTTTTTACCATATAAATCCCCAGCCCGCCGATTTCCCGTTCCTGCGCTGCCAGCGTTACATCCGGGTCAGCCTTGGCAAGCGGGTCATACGGCATACCCTGGTCAATAAAAGTGATACATACCGACAGCGGATCCTGGCACACTTCCACGCGCACGGTCGCAGGGCCGTCCCCTGGATGATAGGCGTAATGTGCGATATTCCCAAACAATTCGTCAATCGCTATGTCAATCTGCATCTGTGCTTTCATTGGGCAGCCAAGTTCTTCCAATTGCCCATCCACAAATGCAGTAACTTCCCGGATATTTTCCACAGCGGCGTTGATAGTCAGTTCTTTCATATGCTTCCTCCTCTATATTCCATACACAACATTGTAATATCGTCAAACTGTGGTGCATCTTTTACAAACGCATCGATCTCCTGTTTTACCGCTGGCAAAATCTCTTCCGGGCACATCGTACTGCTGCGTCCCAGGACATCGGTTAGCCGCTCCATACCAAAGAGTGTATTGTCCGCACGGGTCGCCTCCGTAACGCCGTCCGTATATAGGAAAATCTTATCCCCTGGTTCTAAGGCAAGGCTCCCGCTGCGGTAGCGCATTTCCTCCATACCGGCCAGCACAAAGCCGGGGCGTACTTTATACGGCTCAAACGCCTGCCCTTTTTTGCAGATAAACGGCATTTCATGCCCTGCATTGACAAATTGGAACTCCCCTGACTCTAAATCCAAAACCCCTTCAAATGCTGTGATAAACAGCCCTTCGCTGTTTGATTCGCACAACAGGTTATTAACCTGCGTAAATACCGTTCCAAGGTCTGCTTCCGGCAGCGTATGGTCCTTGATCAGCGTTTTCCCAATTACCATAAATAACGCGGCAGGAACCCCTTTGCCGGACACGTCCGCCATTACGATGGCCAAATGTGTTTTATCCACCATAAAGAAATCGTAAAAGTCCCCGCCCACTTCTTTTGCCGGGTTCATAGTGGCATAGATCTCAAACTCCTCCCGGTCTGGAAATGCCGGGAAAATACTTGGCAGCATATGGGCCTGTATCTGTGTGGCAATCGAAAGTTCTGCGCCAATACGCTCTTTTTCTGCGGTAACGGCTGTCAGGTTTTCAATATATTCTTGAATGTCGGCTTCCATCTTGCTGACTGCCTTGGCCAAAATACCGATCTCGTCCTTCCGTTTCAGCGAAAGCAGCGCATCCGAAGGGGTATTCGTATCCGCAAACCGCTTTGCCTCATTGGTAACCGCCAAAATCGGTGCGATCACTTCTTTTTTCAAATAGGTACTATATAATAAGAAAAATAAAACAATTGCCAGCAGGGTACCTGCCAATACATGTACCACATAGGTGTTCCTGGCATTTTCCAGGCGCGTCATTGTCTTTTCCACGCAGAGGATGGCTACGATCTCCCCTTTGGAATCGTATACAGGGACTGCTGCCGTCGTATGGGCGCCGGACTCTTTGGAATACGCATACAAGTATTTTTTCGCCCGTTCCCCTTTCGTCACAATATTTCTGACATCCTCCACAAATTCCTCTGCCACATCCCTGGCCGTATAGCCAAGCGGATAACGGCTAAAGCCGCTGTCAGGGTTTAGGGAATCATAGATATACGTAAGTGACATAAAATCGGTGGTATCTACTTGTGCTACATAAATAAACGTCACATCCGATGCGTCCACCAGCGCGTCCAGCTGCCCTAAGATACGGTTGTATTCCTCATCTGGCTGCCCGCCCGCAACATAATCTTCAAATTTGTCCGGATTCAGATAGCCGCATGCCGTATCTGCAATTTCATAGGCAGTATCATTATACTGCTTTTCAAGTACAGAGGTAAACTCCCGATACCCAACCGTACTGGCTGCAATCCCAAGCAATAACCCAAACAGGACAATCCCGGCCAGCAGCCTGCCCGTAATCCCGGCCATTTTTTCTTTCATATACGAATCCTGCCTTTCCTATTGTCGGCCAATCCCGAACTTCCAGTTATCCATCCGCCCAGTTTCCGCCAAAAAACCTCTTTTTTTCATCGGTATCTAAAATCCGCAGCAGCTTATTTTGCCCCAATGGAACGCCTTGTGCCTCCAGGTGTTTTTCATACCGTGCAAAACTCCCTGTGCGCAGCATTTTGATGCACAAAGGCCCGATCTCATTCATATTCCGGCACCCTTGGTATTCAAAGTTGACCGCACAAAGGCATTCCTCCAAAATTTCCTGCGCGCGGCTTGGCATATGTCCGGAAACTTCCATATAAAACAGATACCTTGGCAATGCACCGCCTACATCTTCCTGTACGCAATACCCGTTCACCAGCACACCGGCCTGTTTGGCAAACCGGCGGACGGCCCCTTCGAGCTGCTCTAAATTGCTCTTTTCCCCTGCGATATTGACGACCAGGTTTTTCCGGTAGCAAAACCGCACAAGCGGAAGTTTTCCATACCAGCCGGTCGTTTCTACCACATCCCCCATCCGGTACCGGTACAGGCCCGAATGGTTGGTAAACAGCAGCTCATAGCGCCGCCCCTGTTCCAGCTCCCATAAAAAGAGCGGCCGCGGCGTTGCAGCGCCATCCAGCGGCAGGAATTCAAAAAATCCTGCTTCCGGGAACAGGATATAGGCATCCGGGGCATCCATCTGCCCTGCTACGCCAAATATCCCTTCGGAAGCGCCATATACAAAATGGTGCAGCGGGGTGCCTGCCGCATATTCTTCGTACCGTTTCATATAATAGGAAAATGCTTCCCCGCCAATCGCCTGCACATACTTAAGCTGCGGCCACAATTTCCGCATCATACCCTGGCGCAAATCCCCGTATGAAAAACTTTGCAGGGCCTTTGCCCGCTCCGTGTCCGGCGGCAGCTTTTCTTCTATATAAGAGGCCCAGTGCCGGCCCAGCCCTGCGCCTTTCGATACCGTCCCCGATGCCATGTCTGAAAGCAGCATTTCCCAATTCTGGTAAATATAATCCATAACGGCGACGACCCGGTTGATAAACACGCCATGGATCGCGCACAAATCCTGTTGCGCCAGCGCAAAACGCACTTTCACATATAACAAGTCCTCCAGCTTGGACGGAAACAGCACTTCTTTTGGCACACAGTAGCCAGAGGTATCAAACTGCCCGTCCCGGTCAAGCCACTGGTAAAGGGAAGCGGAACGGATGCCCTGCAGCCTGCCGTCTTGCATGCAGGTTTTTGCAAATTCCCCAAGCTGGAATACCTTTCCATAAATATTTTGCGTATCTTTGTAATATTCCCCTGCCACGCCAAACACGGTGCCGCAGGCATAAATATAATATAAGTTTAAATCGGCTTCTGTCAAAGGCAGGTATTTCGGCTCCCCGGTGGTACCGGAACTGATGCAAAAATAGGCCGCGGGGTCCATTGTCAGTTCCTGCTCCTTGCCTTGCGTCATACGCAGGATATATGGCTCATAATCCTCATAGCAGGAAACCGGGACCGCTTTTTGATAGGTTTTTCGCGAATCGACCGACGCAAACCCATATTTTTTTCCGTAGGCGGTATCCTGGTTTTTTTGCAGCAGTTTTTTTAACAGCGCCTCCTGCACTTCTTTGGGCTGGCCTGCTGTCCGGCGCAGCCGCGTTAGCGCCTCCCGCCCCAGTGTTTTACAATCTATCTTCATTGCCTACCCCTATAATAAAATCTGAAGCGTGTTCATTCCAAATGTCCGCTGGTACATCGTTTCTTCTACCATATCTTCGATCATGCGGATGCCCATATACAAGTCCTGGCCTTCTTCATCCGTATAGCAAAGCGGGTTAAAATCTTTTCCGCTGTAACGGATCCGGATGCCGATCACATCCTGCAGGGCATACACACGCAGGTCAAAAGCTACGTTCCCGCCTTCATTGTGCATTGTGATCAGCGTCATAATCTCTTCCATTGCAAGGCTGATGCGCATAACCTGTTTTGGCACCATGCCATTTTCCTCGCAAAACCCTGTGATCTTGCTGCTGGCACTGCAAATATCGACTGCGTCCCCTTTTACTGAAAAATTAATGACCCTGCCTGTCCTTTCAAGCGTATCGTCCATCAAAAAATACCGGGACTGCTGCGGGTAAATCCAGTGGGAAACCCCGGTCGCCACAAACCATACCGCTACGGTTAATATCTCGCCGAATGCCAAAAACAGCCACGGATTTCCCCCAAAATAAAACAGCAGGCGCAAAGACAACGCGCTCATCAAGTACACACGCAGGAAAATAATCACATTTGCCCATAAAATATGCCCCGATACGTTGTAATATCCCGACAGGATACAATTAAAAAGCGCCGGGACCATACCAGCTGCCATACAGGCAAACGCAGGCAGCAAAGGCTCTGGCAGGCCATACGCCCTGGCAATCCAGCCGCTGCCAGCCAATACCACAGCACAAAACAGCACGCAATAGGGCACCCCGCTTTTTATTTCCTGCATCAAAAGCAGCCTGGCACTGCCATTGTCATGTTCCCCGCTATAGATGCCCAGCATGGCAGAAGCCGCCTGCGGCACCCCGCAGATCACGCTTTCTTCAAATGCACAGATACAGTTTACCGCAGTAAATGCCGCTACCATCCCGCTGCCGCCATACTGCATCAACAGCGCATTGACCGCCATGACCCGCAGCGTTTGAAACAGGTTGTTTACCGCCGAAGGCGACCCTGCCTTTGCAATCTGCACCACCGGGATATTTTTACAAAAAACAGCAAACCCAAAACGGAAACTGCTTTTTTGATCGCACAGGCGCCAAAAACCAAGTGCACAGGCTGCCGCCGTCGCCACGACACTGGCAAGCCCGGCCCCAAATACCCCCATATCGAACACAAATAAAAACAGTATATCCAGCAAGACATTGCCAGCGCCCATAACAACCATCATTACGGTAACCTGCCCATTCCTCCCGTCCAGGCGCAAAAACCAGAATGGGATATAGATTAGGATCTTCGGCAGCGCCCCTGCCACCGTAACAGCGATATATTCCTGGGCCAAAGCGGCAACTGTCTGGTCCGTACACAGGGAACTAGACAGCGGCCCGGCCAAAAAATACCCGGCCGCCATAATTGCTGCCGACACCGCCGTGCACCAAAAAACAGACATATGGTATAACGACTGCGCTTCCCCGCGCCGGTTGTCCCCAATCGCTTCCGATGCGCAAATGGCTGTCCCTGATACGATAAAGGACCCTACAATGCATAGCGCCAGATATACCGGAAGGCTAAAATTGATCGCCGCCAGCGCATTGGTCCCCAGTTTTTGCCCAACTAAAATCCCATCCACAAGGATATTGATATTTCCGCTTAAAATAGACAGGATACATGGGATCAGCGCCCTTCCATATGCTTTTTTTAAAAATTGCCCATTCTGCTCCAAAGGCCCGCTTGTTTCCAATGTCGTTTCCTCCTAGTACTATGGATATTGGACTTCGACCACGGTATAATTTAAGTCCAGTACCCGCATATACTGCACTTTCTGCGAAATACGCTTTACCATTTCGATACCATGGATCTCGTAGCCGCTGCAGTCCGAATCATAGTCGGTCGGGTCAAATGGTATCCCGTTGTCCATCAGCAGCAAAATAAAATGCCCGCCATCTGCACGTACTGCCACATCAATCGTATCTACCCGTTTCCCGCCGTACTTGATACTATTGACCAGCATCTCTTCGGCCGCCACGGCGATCAGGTTCGCTTTTGCCTTTGGCACCGACTGCTCCTGCCCAAAGCGGATAATTTCTTTTGTAATAGCCGCAACCTTGGAAATATCGCATTCCACCGAAAATTCCCTGCCTGGCAGCTCCTGTCCTTCCAGCAGGAGGAAATTCCGCTTCCGATACAAGACCTTGCGGTAGCAGGCCGCAAACAACACCGTCGCTGCTTCACTGGCCACAAAAGACAGCATTAATGCCAAAATACCGTTTCGATCTGTGGCCTTTGCATAAAATACAAATGCATAGGCCAGCGGCAGCACTGCCGCTCCATTCTGCAGTGATGTAATAAAACCGGACAGCCCTGTTTTTTCCGTACTTTGGTAATACACCGTACAGAATTTGTTCCATTGGTAAAACGGCAGGGAAAATACAAAAATACGCAACGCTTCCACAGCCATAGCGACCAGCCCCTGTTCGTGCACGCCAAATAGGCCGACCACAGCGGCAGGCTGCAGCCACAGGCATCCCATCAGTACAAACACTACGGCAAAACTAAGCAGCAGGACTTGTTTGACCAGGCTTTTGAGTGCAAAATAATCTTTCTGCCCATAAAGCACGCTTCCGATCGTAGAAACGGTCCCGACAATCCCGCCTGCAAACAGCTCTACCGTAAGCACCACATTGGCGCAGACCGTATACACCGCCATAGCATCGCTCCCGACCACCCGCAGGATCAGGGAATTAAGGCCAAGGTCTTTCACGGTTAAAAACACCATATAAAAAAGTGTCGGCAGCCCCGCGCCAACGGCTGTCTTCATAGTATCTTTTATGTTTGCAAACGGAAACACAAACGCCAGCATCCGTTTTGGTGATTTGAAATAAGCGGCAAACAGCACCATAGCCGCACCATAGCCAAACGCGGTAGACAATGCCGCCCCAGCCGTGCCAAGCGGCGTAAAGCGCAGCAGCACATAATCCATGCCAAGGTTTAATACATTTGACACTATTACATAAGTAGATGCTAAAGACGGATGGTTATCGACTGCCAGATAGCTCATAAACTGCAGCGCCACGCTAATGACCGGGGCGCATAACAGCGTCACAAATACAAACCCCCTGACATCCCCTTCCAACGCGCCTCCGCCCGTTAAAAGGCCCGCCAATACCGGCGAAAATACCGATAACAAAGAAAATACCGCCCCGCACAAAATACTAATGGCAAGCGTACCGGAAAAAATGCGGTTTGCCTTATCCCTGTCCCTTTTCCCCAGGCAGATGCCTGCCGCTACGCTGCCGCCCACGCCAAGCACATATCCTGGTATTTCCATAATATTGTCCACCGCCATGCCGATCTTTACCGCCGACATGGCATTTGGCCCCAGCAGGTTGCCGACCATCATCGTATCGACGATATTCCCAATCTGCAGTGCCGCCGTCATCATAATGCCTGGCAGCAGGTATTGGAAAAATTTTGCCCGGATCAGCTTCTCATTCCTTGTATTTGCCAAGCCATTTTCTTTTTTTTGCTTCATATCCAGCCCTTTTCCATTTCCATGCCAAAACCATTAATCAAAGAACCCCAACGTATCCAGTGCTTTGATCACATGTTCCAGATAGGCATCGTCTATAATCGGCCATTTATAGTCCAGCCGATACAGCAGTTCCACTGTAAAATCATTGTCAGCCAAAAGCTCATAGCGCGGGGCACCGCCGCCCGATGCATATGCAATCAGCCCAAGCACCGTCTCACTGTGCGAAGCATCCTGTTCCAGCGCTTTTAACGCCGCTTCAAATTCCCCATCGGATACCACTTCCATCGAAAACCCATAAGCGCGCATGGCATAAACCACATCCGCCATATACACTTTATGGCCATTAAACGCATGGAACACCGTAAAAGGCTGTGTGCAGGATGCCAGCGCAAGGATTGCTTCTGCTGTGCTGTCGATCGGTGAAAACTCCACCGCCGTATGCATCTGCCCAATCGGGAATTTCCCTATCTTTTTATACGCTTTGAGTGTCCGCATAAACCCATTGGTCAAAAAATTAATCTGAAATTCCCCATCGGATTTGCGGCTCATCAGGTTGCCGACCCGGACCACTTTAACATTGGCCCCGGCCGCCGCTGCCGACAGCACTTCCCGCTCTGCCAAAAATTTTGTACGGATATAGTCATTTTCTATGATCTGCCCGAAATACAGTTCGTTTTCCTGCATATGCTTTGTGCTGCTAACCGTATCCGCATTCCCTTCCCCAGCGACGGACGTGGTAGAAATATGTACCATCCGCCAGTCGGCTTTTACGCATATATCCAGTATATTTTTGGTGCCTTCCACATTAATCCGGTCTAACAGCCCATCCTGCACAAAATGCTTTACACAGGCTGCGCTATGGATTACCGCCGCAACATCCAGCCCTTCCAGCTGCCCACGCAGGCCGCTGTCGGTAATATCCCCCTCAACGCAATGGATACGGCTGCCAAACGCTTCGTCAAAGGTAGAATCAAAATAATACATCAGCAGGTTTTTCAACCGTTTTTCACACGATGAATGCCGCCCTTTGCGCATCAGGCAATAGACCTGCCCCGTTTCCTGCTTTAAAAAGGCAAACAGGATATGGATGCCCAAAAAACCGGTCGCCCCGGTCAGCAAAATATTTCCAAGCGGCTGCCTTTGCTGCCTTCCCAGGCTGGATACGGAATCCTGTGTATTTTTCGCAAGTACGCTTTGCAGCCTGCTATAATCATACCCCACGATGCTTTCCAACGGCTGCCTGCTTTCCTGCTCCCCATCCACAAGGCCCGCAAGCTGCGCCGGGGTCGGATGGTCAAAAATATCTTTGTAGGCAATCTGGTACCCTTTTGTCTCGCAGTACACCGCGATCTTTGCCGCGCTTAACGAAGTCCCCCCTGCTTCAAAAAAATTATCGGTACTCCCAACCTGCCCCAGCTGCAGGATTTCTTTAAATAGCTGGCAAAACTCATCTTCCCTTGCATTCGCAGGCTTTACATAGGCCCGTTCCTGCGCGTGGTACTCCAGTGGCGGCAGGCGTTTTTTATCGATCTTCCCATGGCTGGTAAGCGGCATTTCCTCCAGCTGCATCCATGCCCCCGGCACCATATAATGCGCCAGTACCGTCCTTAAATATGCTGCCAGCTTTTCGGTATCAATGGCCGAAGATGCCGTAAAGTACGCAGCCAAAAATTCCCCGCTGCCATTGCCTTTTACCACTGCTTTGCTCATTTTTATATCCGGGAAGGAATTGATTGCATTTTCTACCTCATCCAGTTCAATCCGAAGCCCCCTTAGTTTTACCTGGTTATCCAGCCGCCCTAAGAACACGATTTCCCCGTTGTCGTTCCATTTTACCAAATCCCCGCTATGGTAAGCCTTCATCCCTTCAAAGGTAAAGAACACCTCCTTCGTTTTATCCGGCAAGTTCTGGTAGCCGCGCCCGACCCCGGCCCCGCAGATAATCAGTTCCCCGCTGATACCCACCGGCAGGATATGCCCGCGCGGGCTGGCTACATAGAGTTTCATATTGGCCAATGGCCCTCCAATGGTCACATCTTTGCCGCTTTCCATCCGTTTGGTTGTACAGCTTACCGTACATTCCGTCGGCCCATAGCTGTTGACAATCGCGGCATCTGGGTTTACTTTGCGCATTTTATCATATAAGGAACCAGGGAAAGCTTCGGCGCCAATGTCAAACGCACGGATCCGCTGCAGGGCGCGCTTCATCTGCGGGAGTTCAACCAGCTGCATCATATAAGAAGGCGTACATTTCATAATATCCACTTCCTGCTCCAAGATCAGCCGCGCAAGCGCCAGCGGGTTATGGATTTCCTCCTCATTGGCCATGCAGATTGCCATACCATTGCAAAGCGGTATAAATTCTTCCATTACTGAGACGTCAAACGTAATCGCTGCAAGCGCCAAGGATACCGTTCCATGATCGGTATAGTTTGTGATTTCGATATTTTTCGGGTTGGCATTTACAAAATTGCATAAATTGCGGTGTTCGACAAGCACACCTTTTGGTTTTCCGGTAGAACCGGACGTATACAGGCAATAAGCCAAATGTTCCGGCGCGATCGAAAGGTCCGGGTTGGTTTCCTGCGGTGTCTTAAGCAGCTCTTCCACGGTCAGCACCTGATAGGTTTTGCCCTGCCACAGCGCCTTGCGCTGGCTTTTGATCTGTTCGGTTGTAATCAAAAATGCACAGGCCGCATCCTGCAGGCAATAGTCAATCCGCTCATCCGGATAAGCCGGCACCAGCGGCAGGAACCCTGCCCCGGCCTTTAGAATGCCCTGCCTAGTGATATACACCGTCTGGTCCCTGTCTAAGAGGCAGCCAACCAGCGTATCCGGTTTCACACCCCTTTGCAGCAGCCCGTGCGCCAAGCGGTTTGCCAGGCGGTTGAGCTGGCCGTAAGTCAGCGTTTTCCCGCCTGCAACCACGGCCTTGCGCTGCGGGTCTTTTGCCGCCCATGCTTCAAACAGGCGGTTTACGCTCATAACCGGAACCGGATGATCCGTATCGTTAAATTGTTCCAGCCGCTTGCGCTCTTCCTGCGTCAAAACCGTAACATCGCCCAAAGCTGCAGCAGAAAGGAAACTTACCGATGCCTGCGCAAAAATCCCGTAAAACCGTTTCACCCAACGCTCTGTATACCAGTCGCTGCGGTACTCAAACGTAAACCGGTACCTGCCGTTTTCCACAAATATATTAATGGACAACGCCGCTTTCGCACGGTCGCTGACGGCTTCTTTTAACACCGTCTTTTGCCCGCCGAGTTCAAATTCCGTAAAATCATCCCCCTGGTAGACAAACATAATATCCGGCTTCACCTGGTAGGTATGGCTAATCTCGGCAAACGAATAAATATCGTGGCGCACCGATTCCATCAGCTGTTTTTGTATCCCGCCTACATATGCGCAAACTTGCGTCTTAGGGCTTACCTGCGCATATACCGGCAGCGTCTTTACCAGCATCCCAAACGTATGGAAACACCGGCTGTCGTTCCTTCCATTATAAACCGTCGTAAACACCGCTTCGTCGCTATGCAGGTACTGCCCAAGCACATACCCCATGACCGAAAGGAAGAAAATATTTTCCGTAACCTTATGTTTATGGCAAAATGCTTCTACCTGCCCTTTTGGAATGCTGCTTGCCGCCTCATAAAATCCGCAGGATTCCTGGGCTGCCTGCCCAGGTTCCATCACGGCATCTTTTTCCGGCAGCTGCCCTACCGCCGCCTGCCCGAGCAGCGAACGGTAATACGCTTCCGCTTCCCGGTATTTTTCGCTGGCCCGCTCTTTTTCTTCCTTTACGGCCAGGTCAAATTGGGTAAAATCTTCGCCGATTGGCTCTTTTCCCTTTAAAATACGGTCAAGTTCCTGGATAAAAGCCGCGATCGAGCTTCCGTCGCTAATAATATGGTGAAAATCGATCACTAAGTAAAGGTGTTCCTGCGTCTGGTAAAATGCCACACGGTACAGCGGGCCTTTTGCCAGGTCAAACGGTTTTGCAAACTTTGCAAAATAGGACGGCCACTGTGCTTCGCTTCCTTGGATGCACGTTATGCCTTCGTATCCTACGGTTCTATTGATACTTTCCATCCCTTCCGTATGCCTGCCTTCTGCCTGCCCTGCATCCCCATTGCCGGATTGCCCCCAAGGGACCATAAAAACATCCCCGTCCCCATCCGCCTGGACCGTACACTGCATCGAAGGATGGGCCTGTATGGCTGTCTGCACTGCTTTTGCCAATGCTTCCTGGCTGGTATCCGGCTGCAGCATAAAGGCACATGGCAGGTTATAATAAACCGCCTGCGAATTCTTTTTGCATTCCACATAAATGCCAAGCTGGGTCTGCGTCAGCGGATAACGGCCCCTTTGTTCCCGCACTTCTTCTTTTGGGGCTGTAAGCAGGTACTGCTCCAGCTTTTCGACTGACGCATGTTCTTTCAGGTCGCTGATGGAAACAGGCGCCTGGAACTTCCCGGTAAGCTCCACCAAAAACCGGATCGATGAAATGGACGTCAGCCCGGCTTCTTCAAAGCTTGTCGTTACCCCAAAGTCCCCATACCCAAGTATCCCTTTTAAGCATTCATAAAGCTGCTGCTGCATGGGTGTTTTTGGTTTTACCAGTTCCGCCCCCCTGCGCTCCGGTTTTGGCAGCGCACGCTTATCTACCTTCTGGTTTTGGTTTAACGGGATTTTATCAATCTGCATCGTTACCGCAGGGACCATATACGGCGGCTTTTTCTGGCGGATAAAATCATTCAGTTTTTCCACATCCACCGTTTGATTGGAAACCACATAAGCCGCAATATATTTTCCGCCCCCTTCCTGCTCATACGCAGTTACGGCGGCATCCAGCACCCCTTCATACTGGCGCACTACCTCTTCTACTTCCGAAAGTTCGATCCGGAAACCCCTGACCTTTACCTGGGAATCCTGCCTGCCCACAAATGCAACCGACCCATCCGGCAAAAACCGTACCATATCCCCCGTCCGGTACATCCGCCCGTACCCCGGTTCGTTGGAAAACGGATTGCGGATAAACGCCTGGCTGGTCTGCTCCTTACGGTTTAAATAGCCCCTGGCTACCTGTGGCCCTGCAATGCAAAGCTCACCAGGTACCCCGGCTGGAAGGCGGTTTTGGTCTTGGTCTATAATATAAAGCTTAAGGTTGTCAAGCGGCTTTCCAATCGGGATATTTGCATACTGCCCCTCTACCCGGAACACCGTCGTCAGTATCGTACATTCCGTCGGGCCATAGACATTATAAAACGCATATCCGCCCGGCGGGTCGACCGGGACAAGCGTCTCCCCTCCTACCGACAAATAGTGCGGGTTCGTACAGTCTGGAAACATCTGTGCATACTGGCGCCCCACCTGCGTTGTCATAAAACTGTGTGTAATCTGGTTATGCACAAAATACTCCCGTACTGCCAATAGGTCCAGCCGCATCTCTTCCGCAATAATATGCAGCTGCCCACCGCATGCCAGCACTGGGTACATATCCATCATATTCGCATCAAACCCAAACGAAGCATAGGCTGCAGCCCTGCTCGTTTCATCCATTTTATAAAACCGCCGGTACCATTGGATAAACGCTGCCACATTCCCGTGCTCCAGCATCACGCCCTTTGGAACCCCGGTAGAACCCGATGTATACAAAAGGATCATCAAGTCTCCGCTTTTTGGTGCATAGGAGGCTGCCTGGCCAGGATCCTGTACTGCCGGCAGATCCAAAATATCCTGCAAAAGCAAAACCTTCCCTTGATACTCCGGCACCAATTCCAGCAAGGATCCATCCGCAATCAATAACTTAGCATCCGCATCTTCGATCATAAACTGGAGCCTTTGCGGCGGATAGCCTGCATCCAAAGGCTGGTAAGCCGCGCCGGCCTTTAAAACGCCGATTGCCGTAAGCGGCATATACTCGCACCTTGGGATCAAAATCGATACTACATCCCCGCGCCCAATCCCAAGCGCATGGATGTAAGCTGCGATCCGGCCAGCTATTTCCCCTAACTGCCCATAGGTAAGCTTTTTATCCTGATAAACAACGGCTGTCTTCCCTCCATATTGGGAAACTGCCTGGTCAAACAGGTCCACAACCGAAACCGTACAATCATAAGGCACCGACGTCTGGTTCCAGGCGTCCAGCACCTTTTCCATTGCTTCATTCATCATCGAAAAGCCGCGGACACTTGCCCCCGTCGCCTGGTTTTGTTGCACCTGGCCAAGCAGCACGGCAAAAGAATCCAGCATTTGCCGCATCGTTGCTTCCCGGTAGCTTGCACAGTGGTACCGGACCGATACTGTAATACCTTCCGCGCCGGATACCGGGCAGATGCAAAGCTTTCCCCCTTCCGCCGCCAAAGCCTCCAAAACCTCCGGCTCCTGCGTAACCACTGCTAATTGCGGCAGTTCCAGTTCTGCGCAGATTTCCTCATAGGAAAACGCCCCGGCATCCTTTGCACCGTCCAGCTGCTTTTTCAGCGCTTCCAGGCAGGCCGGCACATCCTCCCCATTTTGAAAACTCAAATACAGCGGGAACTTCCTGCCATCGGCAACTACTGCTGCCAGCGTTTCGGATGCGCCTGCATATTTTGCTAACAGCAGCAATGACGCCAGCCAAAGCAGCAGCTCCTGCCTACCGCCGGTTGCCCCGCTGGATACCGCATCCGCCGGTTGTTTTTGCCCGATACGCTTATGTATGGTTTTATAAGGCTGCGCTGCCTCCTGCATAGATCCGCTATCCCAGTCCGGATACGGCATACTTTCCGCCTCCGTATTTTGTATCCATCCCCTAAAATATTCTACTGCCTGCCGCTTCTCCATTAAGATACCTCCTTTGGCCTTTTATTTTCAGCTTTGCTGATGCTTTTATCTTCGGAATTCAACTATATAGATGGTGATTAATTATCGCCATCTGCGCCGGGCACGGCCGCTTTGCGGCATCTACATTTTCGTGCGGGTGCACATCCCCCGGAGGGACTATATATCTGACAATTAGTTATACTGGCGAGCCGTAAAATTTACCAACAACACCGACTCACGAGCGTCAAAACCGAAATATATATGGAAAATTTTACCGCTCGTGAGTATAATGCCAGATATATAGCTGATATTTTAGTATAGCACATCCAGATTCCAGGATAGCCGCATTTGCACAAGATGCAAAAAAATGAAATAAGATGTACCAATCATCCGAAAATATGCTATAATACTCAATAGTTGAAAGGGGAACCTCCCTTTTATTCATATTCTGGCCTCTAGTAAACTATAATAAAGAATACACACAGGCCCTGGCAGGACAACTGAACGGTATCCTGGATCCTGGCAGGCCCTGGCATTAGGAGATGCATCACTATGCGGATAGCTATTGCAGAAGACCAGGCCGCTGACAGCCGCTGCCTGGCCACTGACATATCCAGATGGGCAGACGAGCACAATATCCCGCTAGTCCCACTGCCTGACATATACGAAAGCGGCGAAGGGCTTTTAAGCCATTTTTCAAAAGGAAGCTATGACATTATTTTCTTGGACATCTTTATGGACGGGATCGACGGCATGGAAACGGCCCGCCGCATCCGGAAAGCAGACAGTGAATGCCGCCTGGTCTTTATTACGTCTACCAAGGAATATGCGATCGACAGTTACGATGTAGATTCCTCCTGGTATCTGCTCAAACCATATAACTATCAAAAATTATCACAGGCCCTTGCCCGCTGCGGTGCGGAATTTATAGAACAAGGCCAGTTTTTTACGGTTCCCGGAAAATATGGGGATCAAAAGCTGCTGCTGCACCAGGTCACATGGACCGAATACATAAACCGGCAGATCTGCGTCCATTTAAAAAATGGCGAAGAACAGTACGTCCGTATGCGCCAAAATGAATTTGCCGGCATGCTGCTTTCATACCCGTATTTTTGCGATTGTATGAAAGGCATCCTCGTCAACCTGGAATTTGTAGAAAAAATTCAAGAAAATTGTTTGAAACTCAAAGACGGCAGCCTGCTGCCAATCAGCCGGTTAAAATACCGGGACGTAAGGGAAAAATTCCTCGACTATTCCTACCAGAATATCCGTGGGCAGGCCGCCTATGCAGATTAACAAGCGTCCCGTACACACAAGTACCAATAAATAAGGAAAGGCAGCTTTTTAAGCGTAACGGAACAGCCATGCAAGTACCATCCAGCCAAACAGCATTTGTTTTTTATATGGTAGCCAGTACACTCCCATTCCACCTATTCGCCTATATCCCTTTTTGGGATTATCTGCGTTTTTCTAAAAAAGCAACACTTTTCACCCTATTGGCAGAACAACTGGTTTTTACATACATCTATTTTCTGCTCTACTATGCAAGCGCTTCTGCCAGATATGCACAGCTTATCTTCGTGCCCCTGTTCGGCACCCTATTTTTTTGCCTTGTAAAGATGGAACCAGGCAAAATTGCATTCCTTTATATTTTTACGGCCGCTTATGTTATGTTTGTAAGAGGCGCCGTTTCCTTCGTGGCGGTTTCTCTCCTGCACCTGCCCCCATGTGGCTGGGAGGCCGGTACCGGTGTCCTGCTCCTTTTTTTTGCTACTATGCCTATTATGGTACATTATATCAACAGTACTGCCCAGCTTGTATTTCAAACAGATGCCCCAGGCTTTTGGAAAACTCTGTGGCTTCTGCCCTTTTTCAACACCCTGACCGTTTTCCTTTTTACTTTTCCGCTGGAAAACGGCAGTTTCCTTTCGCTTCTGGCACGTACCCTGCTCATGATATGCATACTGCTTATATACCATTTCCTGATCCGTTCCATCCGGCAGATGCAAAACCAGGCCATTGCCGAAGAACGCAGCCGCAGCATGGAATTTCTGCTGCAGGCACAATCAGAACAATATGCATTTATCCAGGCACAGGTCGAAGAAACCAGGCGTGCCCGCCACGATATGCGTTACCATTGGAAAGCCCTGCAAAGCTATTCCCAAAACGGCGATTATGACGCATTGAGCGCCTATATCCAAAAATATACGGAATCTATGCCGCAATCCCCATACTGCCAGTTTTGCAGCAACCCTGCGGTAAACGCAATCTTAGCCTATTATGCCCAAAAAGCAAGCCGCCAGCAGATTAAAATGGATATTACGTTTCCGATTAAGGAACCCTGTATCATCCCGGAACCGGATTTGTGTGCAATCCTTGGGAACTTGCTGGAAACCGCCCTGGATGCCTGCTTATCATTGGAAAACCGCCGGTTGGTCCAGGTAAACGCGAAACAGCTTGGCGACAGTACATTAATGTTAACGGTAGACTATACTTGCGCAAAGCCGCCGTTTGAACATGGACCGGATGATTTTAAGAACCAACATAAATCTGGATTGGGCATAGAATCCGTGCGTGCAGCCGCAAAGCGGTATCACGGGGATGCCCGGTTTGAATGGCGGGACGGGATGCTTTTTGCTTCTATTATGATGAACCGGAAGATGGAGTACAGAAACGGACACAGACCAAAAGACGGGGAAAATATCATGGAAAGCGGTACAGGCGGAAAATAGGCGGCTAGGGCGGCACTTTTTGGAAAGAAAAACCGCTGTAGACCAAATGAACCACAGCGGTTATCAGAGCATGACTATTTGAATCACTTCCATTGCTTCAACAGGGAAAGCCTATCCTAAGTGCAACTGTGCTTTTAATGCGTCCTGTAAAACTTGTGAAAAGTTGATACCTTTTTCCAAAGCGGCGTTATTAAGCCATGCCGGGATTGTAAGTGTTTTTTTGACTGATTTCTCAAAATGTTCCTTTGCATATGAAGCCACATCTACAGAAACCATGTTGACAAGACATTCGCACATAGGCGCATCTGGGTCAAGTTCTTTTGCGACAGCTTGCGGGTCAATATCTGTTAATTTTGACGGTTTTGGTATATTATCTCCATCCATTTGGCAAGTATGAAGATAGCCCGCTAAACATTCAACAGCCATTTCCATGGATTCTTCAAAGGTATCTCCGCATGTAGATAACCAGTTAAGATCAGGGAACACTACAGAATAGCCGTTTTCCTCATGAAAGAAACAGGCTGGATACATTGATAACATTTAACACACCTCCTATTATTATTAAAGGGGCAGGCAGTGGGGCTATTTAAGCCCCGCCTGTTTTTTGATGGAATTTTCTGTACCTTTGGGAAGGTCTTTTGTGTGAAACGGTATTGTGACTTTTCCCGGTTTAGTCGGATGTATGTAATTTTTATGAGAACCTTCTTGGTTTTTAAACATCCACCCGTCTGCAAGGATTAGCTTTTCCATCTCCCTTGGTTTCATTGGCATTTTGTTTTCCTCCTTGCATTATTATAATAGCATATAATACGTATAATGTTAATACGTATTATAAAAATAAGTGTAAAATTATAATAAAAAGGACAGGGCGTTAAAACTTTATTGAGGAATTTGCAGACCGTTTCGAGCGTATGAGGAATGTTTTGGACGGCAAGCCTGTAAAGAAAATGTCAAAAGTTGTTTGTCCGACGGACGTGCCGGAGAAAGAGCCGTTAATAAGGCTTTACAAAAATAATACTTGGGGCATACTGCTGGCGGACAATGAAAGGAAAGGTGCGGCAGATTGCCGAGGAAGCCGGAGCCGTATATAAATATGGACGGCTGGTGAGGATTGACAAAAACAGATTCTTGGAATATTTCTTTGAAACGTATGCAGTAAAGAAAGATGAAAAATGATTTTTACACAATACTCTTTTTCTGAAATATTTCCTTCTACGGACAAAAAAATAACTTTTTCTAGTGCAACCTTGTCTTCTTCTTTTTCCCGATCATATATAGTTGATGCCAATCTATACCGGTTAACCATTATATATCCTCCAAAAGTTCATTATCAAATACTGGAATTGCACCATATCGTCCTGATAAATATTCTTTATCAATACGTTTATCATATCTTTCTTTGAGCTTATTCAAAGAAAAAATACATGAACTTTGATTATCCTGTCGTTCTACAAACCAAATTTCGTCTTGCCGTACCAAATCCAAATCCAGTAAATTAGAATCATGGGTAGTTGCAATTATTTGGCATGTATTATTTTGTGTTAATTCATAAAATAATTTCAAATACCTTTTTGTTAATTTCGTATGAAAACTTCTATCAATCTCATCAATGAAAATAACTCTATTCCGTTTGCAGCTCATTTTTCATTGTTGATTTTACACTGGATGTATGAAAGATATTTTATCATATAAATCAGTATATGTTTATCTTACTATAAAATTTCATAATACAAAGACTAGCTGACAGAAAAAAGACTTTTGCTAACAAATTCAAGACACGCTATATCATAGATACAAAGAAAAGACAACCGCCCATACGTGGTTGCCCGAATATGGCGACAGCAATAGCCGCCCTTAGCCATGAGTTTCTACCCACAGCTAAGGAACTACCGCAAAGTAAGTTATTTCGAGACAGTCCCTAAATGCCGTCCAAACCCCTTACAAATTCCCGCCACCCGTAAACCATCAAGCATAACCGCTTGGTTTCCACAGCTTTTCAACTTATTCTGCCTCAATCGTTAGTATTTCTGAAAAACCGGTTACTTCAAATATCTCCATAATAGTCTCATTGACATGGACAACTTTCATACTGCCTTGTTTATTCATGGTTTTTTGCGCACCAAGCAGTACACGCAGCCCTGCCGATGATAAATAGTCCAGTGCAGACATATCGATTACCAGCTCTTCTACACCGCCAATCTCCCCGGACAGAAGTTTTTCCAACTCCGGCGCAGTCGTCGTATCCAGCCTTCCTTCCAATGCTATCGTTAGGCTGCTGCCTGTTTTTGTTTTTGTAATATTCATAAACCTTCAACCTCCTGAGTTTTTTACGGGATCCGCTCAATATGAATGCCAGTCCGTCCCTTATCACCGCATATCATGCATTACCGCCAATGCAATATTTTGCTTTTATTATGCAAAAATATCCTATTGTTTGTCAACACTTCCTGCATAAGATGCCAAAAATCTGCATGAAATGGTTACTATTCACGGGCCAGGAATGCGCATAAACTGCGCATTCCGTGAGAACATGATGCAGGAGTGAGGGGCGGTTTTGCGAAGCAAACTTCCAATATCGCCCCGAATGGTTACTAAGAACGGCCCCCAGGCCGTGAATAGTAACATGAAATGAAGGACGGTTACGTATCCAGCCATTCCTTATACTATGAAACGCCGCATAACGCCAGCATCCCCGCATCTTCTGCCGAATCCCCAGCGGCAACAGCCTCGGCAAGCGGTACCCCAAGCCAGCTGCACAGCATTTTTACCCCAGCCGCTTTATCTGCCTGTGCGGCTACGATCTGCATACAGTTCCCTTCCACAAAATAACGCAGATGCCCCTGGCAAGATACTGGCAAAGACTGAAATACGGTATGGGCTTCCTGCAGGCTCCACGGCCTTTTGCTAGTACGCAGCAACGTCAGCTTATAACTGCGCCCACCGTGTTGGTAGTCAAGGATGCGGAACCGGTAAACGCCCTTTACCCCTTCCAGATACTGCCGGCAGCTTTCATCTAAGTAATAATAGTGTTCTTTCCTGCTTCCATCCGGGTAATTGAAAACAAGATGCGCCCCTGCTGCAAAAACCCCGCCACGGAACATCTTACGGACACTGGCACAGCAAGCCATAGCCGTCGGATATGGCATTGTCGTTGCAAAAAACAAGGCCGTTTTTTCTAAGGACAGTACGTTTAGCCCTTCCAGCACTGGAACCGGTACCTTTCCAGCTTTTCCAGAACCTGGCTTTGGAACAAGCGTCCCTGCAATATCAAAAAAAGCAGCCCGCGGTTTCCTGGGGATGCGGAAGAGCGGGTAAGGTCCAAACAGCACCTGGTTCATAAAATCATCCCGCCCACTATATGCCAGATGGCACGTGCAAACGCTGCGGCGGCATACCGGCTGCGGAACGCCTGGCGGCCTGCGGTTTTGCGATTCCCTGCAAATATCCTGCCAGCCCTGCCCCAGCACGGGGCCTAGCGGGCAGGTACGCAGCCGCCCGTCTGCTTCTACAAAAATCCGCCCCTGGCACTTTGAAACATCCGCGGCTGGCGGCATCCATTCCCGGAACACATACGGGTCAATTTCCGCAAAGGCTTTTTTTTCATCCTCAGTATAGGCACGCCGCAGCCCGTCCATTTTATTGATCCAAAGATGTACCCCTTCAGGAAGCGCTTTTTGAAGCTGGCGGACCAGCCCTATATTTTCAGGGGCCCCGACTGCCCCTGCACTTACGGTAACCCCCAGTTCCTGAAGCTGGCGGACTCGTTGTGAAAATTCCTGGACCGTAGCCATTTGCGGATGAAACGCCGCGACGAGTTTTAGCTTTTCAAACACCCCGCCTGCATCCGCAAACCTGCCAGCCATTTGCTTTACCGCAAACCCCAGGTTTGTCTGCGCACCTACCGCATCCATCCCGTCCAGGGAACTAGCCAGTGCCAGCCCCTCCCAGTACCACGGATGGACCAGCGCTTCCCCATAAGGCGCGACAAGCAGCGCGCGGATCCCCCAGTTTTTGGCATACTGCCGTTTTTGCTTGACAAACGACCGGATAAACTGCATCCAATGCCCCCTATCCGCATCCAGTTCCTGCGCCGACATGCGGCGTTTGGAAAAAGGGCAATAAGAACAGGCGTAGTTACAGCTTTTCAGGCTGCCCCGGTAAACCATCGTGTGCCTGCCCATGCTGCACCTCCCATTCTTCCATCGCTTTTTGCACTTGCCCGGAAATCAGCTGCGGGCCTAAATAGTCCGAAAGCGCCAACCCTTCCGCGGACATCACAAGCCACTCCTCCGGGCATCCCGCCTGTTTCCCCCGTTCCACTGCCGGCACCGGCTGCTCTGCCGCTGCTTCGCCCGGTGCTGCTGCCATCCTGCGCTCCCGGCAAACATAGCCAGCTTCCATCCACTGGCGCAGGACTGGGAAATCTTCCATTACGCTGCTTTGGAACTGTGCTTTGTATCGCTGCAGGCTGATACCTGGGGAAATGAATAGATGCCGGATCAAGTAACGGCGCTTTTCTTCCTCTTCGGATAACAGGAACCCATGCATAATCTTCGTGAAATCCCTGGTCCGCCCATAGGATGCGATCTGTTCCAGGCATTCTTCCTGTTCTACGGCATATGGGCTGCAAAAATGCAGGTTGCCAAGATAACTGCGCGCACCGCAGCCCAGGCCAAGGGAACTGCCAAATCCGCATTCAGAAAATGCCCGTACCCCCTGCCCCCGTACAAACCGGCGCATGGAATCCTGCCGATAGCCCTGCCCCCGTAAAAAGCGGCTGGCGCTTTGGTACTGGCTGGCTGCTGCCTGCGCATCCACCGCTGCCCCCTGCAGCTGCATACCTGAACCATGGCTTACATACAATGGATATAAAAAAATCTCGTCCGGCCCATACTCCAACGCTTCTTTTAGGGAATCCAATAGGCTTTCTGCTGTCTGGCCTGCAATTCCATAAATAAAATCCACATTGATGCAGGCAAACCCATACGCTTTTAAAAGCCCAAGCGCTTCCCGTGCCTCGTCCGCACGGTGTACCCGCCCAAGCACATTCAGCTCCTGGTCCGAAAAACTCTGGATGCCCATGCTTACCCTGGTAACGCCTGCCTGTTTTAACACCTCCAGCTTTTCTGCACTGGTCTGGTTTGGCGCCGTCTCCACGGCAAATTCCAGACCCGGTGCAAATGCAAAATACGTTTGCACTATGGAAAACGCCCGTACCAGCTGGTCCACCGGCAGGTAGAGCGGCGTACCCCCTCCTACCGCAAATTCACTGAATACGGTTTGCACCGGTTCCAAAACTTTAGCATATTGCCGGCATTGGCGTTCCAAAGCATCCAGATAACGGCCTATCGCCGTTTTGCCCTGGGCGGTAACAGAAAATAAATTGCAGTAACCGCATTTTGCCTGGCAAAATGGAAGGTGCAGATACAGGCTGTGCCCAGTGCCTGCCAAAAACGGGGCATACGTTGCCAACGGAATAGCAGGCAGGGGGCGGTAGGCTGTTTTATGGGGATAGCTATACATATATTGTGTGTATGGGTTCATTGCTGTTTCGCTTCCTTTTCCTAAAATTTTGATTAACGCTCCAAAGCCACCACATTCCTGCATTAAAGGAAGAAATGCTTATACGGCACGGTATCCACCATTGGATGGTTGATCCCATGCAGATAGCAGCCATCTTCCCCATAGCAAGTTCCGTGATCCGAGCAGCAGATCACAAATGCACGTTTACGCCGCCCCTTCCAGCCATCCAAAAGCCGCCCAAGCTGGCCGTCCACATACCGCAGGGCCGCCGCATGGCTGGACAGGCTGTCGTGTGCAGCGCCTTCCAAATAAAAATAATTGGGATAATGCACTGCATCCACATTTAAATAAAGGAACACCTTTTTTTCAGGCGGTATGCCGCCCATCTGGTCCAGGATAAAATCTACCTGGTTTTTGGTACTGTCTTTTACCCTGCACCCAAACGAAGGGTTCCAGTCGCTTCTTTGGAAATACCCAGGAAACACCTTGCCCATATCAGACCGGTTATCAAAAAAAGAAACACCGCCTACGCACCAGGTCAGATACCCGTCCCGCGCCAGCCCTTCCATAATCGTACTGCCGTTAAACGCATAGGATCCATCCGGCACTTTCCTGCGCAGCCCAATCGCCGACGGGTAAAATAACAGCTCCCGGTCCGCCAGTTTCTTGATCCCATAGCGGCACGGCAAAAACCCTGCAAACATGGCATGATGGGAAGGATAGGTAAAATTGCCTGGTGCCTGGCATTTTTGCCATGCACCATAGCGGTTAAGCACTGGCGTAGCCCCAGACGCTTCCTCGCCTGCTGCCGCATCATACCGCAGGGCATCCAGGCAGAGGAACAAAATATCCATGCTGCCTACCACCTTGCCCATATCCACTTTTTGCAACGTGGCCGGCTTGTTATCTTGATCTGCTTCCATATGCCCCTCTTCCTTTCAAACCTGGCCAACGCAGCTTTTCATCATCGCCGCCTGATGCCGGTAAATACGGTTTTCCTGAAATATATCCTGATAGATCAGGTCGCCCTGGGCATTCATCTCAACCACCAAAGGCTTTTGGCTCCCCTTTTCCAGCAAAAGGTCGATCCCTACGCTTTGAAGCCCTGAAAAACACCCCGCCGCTTTGATACAGATATTTGTAATATTTTCTAATACGTCCGCCGGGAGATTTAGCTCTTTTATGTCTAATGGATGGTTATTTAAATGCAGGTTTGTGATCGGCCCCTTGGACAGCCGTGCCAGCATAAAATCCACGTACCCGTCCTGCACCACTGCCCGTAAGTCATACGGCATCCCCTGATATTCTGCCTTCGCATGCCACCGCTCCAAAATACAGCCCAGCCCCAAAATGCGGTCCAGCATACGGGCTACTGTTTTCGGCTCTGCAAACCGCCGCAGCCGTTTCGTATTCACCAAACCGCTATGCGGATGTTCCACCGCGCAAGTATACAGAACCATCCGCCCCGATAGCGGCTGCCAGCGGAATGCCGATACCCCGGCAGCCCCAGAACCATAAACCGGCTTAAGAAATATCTGGAACACCCTACGCTGGCGCATCCATTCGAAAAGCACATCTGCATTGCAGGCCTGCCGGCCACCCTCCAATAAATACAGCGGTTCTGTCACCGGAAGCCCCGCCTTAAGCAATTCCTCCTTACACACATATTTATCCAATAACTTGGCAATTGCTGCCGGCTGGTTTAAAAACCCGATACGGCCGCCCTGCGCTATGCCAGACAATTCTGCAAGCTGTTTTTGATAGCCATCCGCAAGGGCACCCAGCTCATCCAGCCGGCAGCTTTCCCATAGCGGTGGGTCTATTTTCACAACCCAGCCCGTGTCCGTCGACATACGGCGTTTCCATTGGCCAAACTCATTCCAGGCAGCAAAACAGACAGGCAGCCCTACCTCCTTTGCTGCCTGCATAAAATAAACGGTCCTTTTTGTACCTGGATTTCCCAAAAGCATTACCCGCCTAGCGCCGCTGAACGCTTCCATTGCTTGTCCCTTCCATCCCTATTCCGTCAACATGGCATTCATATAGACTTCGCCGTCATACAGGTCCGGCTCATTTGCATCCGATACATCCACTTCAATCGGCAGTTCCTCAAATTTGCTTGCCATTTCTTCTGACATATAATGGTAGCTAAGGTCCAGCCTCTTAATGTTCGGCCACTTTACAACCTGCTCCAAAACAAGTGCACCACCCTTATCCGTCAATGTACCCATAGACAGGTCCAGCGTATGGATCTGCCCCATAAATTTGCTTGCCAGCACCACTTCGGCCAGCTCATCTTGGATTTCGCTATCCACAATACCTAAATATTCCAGTTTCGGGAAATCCGCTTTTTCCAGCAGCTCTTTTACCGTATCCGCATCCCCATCAAATCCATAATCTTCCACCCCAATATAAAGCAGCAGCTTTTTGAGGTTCGGAAGCTTCGCATCCCGGATGGATGCGGCCACATCTTCCGGCAGGCCGCCGCAGATAATGGTCAACGATTCCAAATTTTCATGGCAGACTTTGCCCAGCTCCAGATCGGTACTCCCTTTAATCGTCAATTCTTTTAAATTTGGCAGTGCAGCCCACAGTTTACTGTAATCCCCCTGTATAATCCATGACACTTCGCATTCCTCAAACCCCATATCCCCAATAAATAAATGGCGGATATGCGCAAACTTTTCCGCTTCTTTTACAATCCCATCGATAATCGGCTGGCAGCTATTCTCCCAAGCACCCCAGTCCCCGACGGAAACCTCTGCAAGCGACCCAAATTCCGGGTCTACCAACATATCCGCTACCATTGTTTCCGGGCCTTTGCCCTGTTCCGTATACTCGCTATAGCCATATGCATATTTTTTGGCCTTCGTCCCTTCGCCCATTTGATTTCCTCCCTTAAAATACTTTTAACCGCGTTCCATCTGCAACATCGCATCGATACAGCGCCTTGCCTTTTCCATCACATCCGCTGGCAGCCTGACCTCTTCCCCGCCGTCCCCTTTCACGCAATGGTAAACGTCCATTAAAGTAGTCAGCCGCATATTATTGCAAGTGCAGTCTTTCGACAGGGCATAAAACTGCTTGTCCGGACAGGCAAACTGCAAATGCTGCACAATACTGTTTTCCGTACCTATAAGAAAGGCACGCGCGCCGCTGTTTTTTGCATAATCCATTATGCCTGTCGTACTTCCGACGTAGTCTGCCTGACTTGCCACCTGCGGCAGACATTCCGGATGGACTAGCAATTCCGCCTCTGGATACAGCCTACGCATAGATTCCACCGTTTCCGGCTGGATACCCGCATGGACCGGGCACCCGCCTTCCACCAGCTTAATATTTTTTTCCGGTACCTGGCTAGCCGTCCATGCGCCCAGGTTGCAGTCCGGTATAAATAAAATATCCTTATTTTCCAGGCCACGGATTATTTTCACAGCAGACGAAGAAGTCACACAGACATCACAGGCCGTTTTTAATTCTGCTGTTGTATTGATATAAGCCGCCACTGTATAGCCTGGATACGACTCCTTTAGCTGGTTGACCGTTTCCACGTCCATCTGCTCCGCCATCGGGCAGCCCGCCTGCGGATGGGAAAGCAGGACTTTTTTATCCGGCGAAAGGATCTTGACCGTTTCCGCCATAAAACGCACTCCGCACATCAATACAGACGTTTGCCCTGCCTTCGCAGCTTCCAGGCTTAAGCCATAGGAATCCCCCACATAATCGGCTACTTCCCATATATCCTGGCTTTGGTATGCATGGGCTAGGATACAGATGTCGTTTTCTTTTTTTAATCTGATTATCTCTTCCTGTAGTGCTTTTGTTGTAAACATGTTTTCTCCCTTATTATTAGGCTGTTTCACTTGTTTGATTGCTGCCTGTCCATAGATTTTTTTATTATAACAGAATATTGGAGGGACGTCAAAAGTAACGTTAAAAATGATTGAGGAAAACATAGTATACTTTTATGTTGCAGTCTATTTGTGTCTCAATACTATATTTTGTTCCAAAAGCAGAATAGTAACTTTCGGACGTTACTATTCACGGGCCAGGAATGCGCATAAACTGCGCATTCCGTCAGCCTCCCCTGCAAACAGCCCCCACATATGTCTTGTCACCTGCACATACATATGCTATAATATGCTTCATGGTTCCACGCCAAATCCACCACAGCTTCCAAAAGCAGCCTGGAACCAAATAAATGAAAGACGAAAACTTATGAAAACAGATATTTTAATCGTCGGAAGTGGATGCAGCGGCCTATATTGCGCACTGCAGCTGCCGCGCGAATTGCAGATAACGGTCATTACAAAGTCCGACCTTGAAAGCAGCGACTCTTTTCTTGCACAGGGCGGCATCTGTATGTTAAAAGATGAATCCGACTATGCCAGCTATTTTGAAGATACCATGCAGGCTGGGCATTATGAAAACGACCGGACGTCTGTGGACATTATGATCCGTTCATCCGCAGAGATTATCCAGGACTTGTTAGGCTATGGGGTAGATTTCCAGCGCGAACCGGACGGATCCCTGGCATTTACCAGGGAAGGGGCACATTCCAGGAACCGGATCTTGTTCCATAAGGATATTACCGGCCGCGAGATCACAAGCCGCCTGCTGTCACAGGTACAGGCACGGGAAAATGTCACGCTGTTAGAGCATACAGCCCTGCTTGACCTGGTCAGCCAAGGCAATACTTGCTTTGGTGCAGTCATCCGTGGCCAAGACGGAAGCCTCCAGGCAGTTGCAGCAGCAGTTACGGTCCTGGCGACTGGGGGCATTGGCGGATTATACAAGCATTCCACTAATTTCCGCCACTTGACCGGCGATGCGATTGCGATTGCATGCAGGCATGGGGTTGCGCTAAAAAATATGGATTACATCCAAATCCATCCTACTACCTTTTATTCCCCGCACAAAGAAGACCGCCGGTTTTTGATTTCCGAATCTGTGCGTGGGGAAGGTGCAAAGCTCTATGACAAACATATGCGGCGTTTTGTCAATGAGCTGCTTCCGCGCGACCAGCTAACCGAGGCAATCTTAGCTCAGATGGAAAAAGACCAGACTGCCTTTGTATGGGAAGACCTGCGGCCAATCCCTGCACAAGAACTCAAGCACCATTTTCCAAATATCGTTGCGCACTGCGCAAAAATGGGCTATGACGTAACAAAAGAATGTATCCCGGTCGTCCCTGCACAGCACTATTTTATGGGTGGCATCCAAGTAGGCTATAACAGCCTTACTTCTATGGAACGGCTGTATGCCATAGGGGAAACTGCCTGCAACGGTGTCCACGGAAAAAACCGCCTTGCCAGCAACTCCCTTTTGGAAAGCCTTGTTTTTGCAAAGCGGGCCGCCAAGGATATGGCGGGCCGGTTCCCGATACCTGCCGCAGAACTTCCGGTACCGGTAGATTTTTCCGCCTACCAGGACAACGATGCACTTGTCCAGGAATACCGCACATTGACCTTGAACAAAATTGCAGAAGCCAGCCAGGGCAGATGATAAAATACCGAAAAATAATTTACATATGTGTGAAAGGAAATAATGAATGATGTTTGACCCAACAACTTTAAAATTAAATGCCGATCCATTGATCTTAAGCGCATTAAAAGAAGATATTTCCAGTGAAGACGTATCTACAAACAGTGTTATGCCGCACCCATGCCTGGGCGAAGCCGATCTAATCTGCAAGCAGGACGGCATTATCTGCGGCCTGCAGATTTTTGCACGTGTTTTTCAACTTTTAGACGATACCACTACCATAGAATGCCTGGTATCGGATGGCGATGCTGTTCATCCTGGCCAGTACGTAGCCAAACTAAAAGGCGACATCCGCATCCTGTTAAACGGGGAACGGACTGCTTTAAACTATTTACAGCGCATGAGCGGTATTGCAACCTATACGCATAGTGTTGCACAGCTGTTAACCGGCACAAAGATCAAGCTGCTGGATACCCGCAAGACTACTCCAAATAACCGCATTTTTGAAAAATACGCGGTACGTACTGGAGGCGGAAATAACCACCGCTACAACCTCTCCGACGGCGTCCTGTTAAAAGATAACCATATTGGGGCTGCCGGCAGTGTTGCAAAAGCTGTCCAGATGGCAAAAGAATATGCACCTTTCGTGCGCCGTATTGAAGTAGAAGTAGAAACCCTGGATATGGTAAAAGAAGCCGTTGCAGCAGGGGCTGATATTATTATGCTTGACAATATGGGCCAGGACCAGCTGAAAGAAGCAATCGGCTATATCGCAGGCAGGGCTGAAGTGGAAATATCCGGCAATGTGACCAAAGAAAATATTGCAGGCCTGGCCGGCCTGGGCGTAGATTATATTTCCAGCGGCGCTTTGACCCACTCCGCCCCGATCCTGGACCTGTCGTTAAAAAACCTGCATGCCATCAAAGAATAGGCCATACCCGGCTGGCAATAAAAAAGGCCGAAGAAGAAAAGGCAAGGTAAAAAGCAATAGAACCGCAATGGGCAGGCAGCCAAAAGAGGCCGCAATGGAAAGGACAGACAGCAAATGCAAGGAGAGGAACGCAGAAACCGGCTGCTTCAAATACTAACACAAAGCAAACATCCCATATCCGGCACTACCCTGGCAAAAGAGCTTCAAGTCAGCCGCCAGGTGATCGTGCAGGATATTGCGCTGCTGCGTGCCAATGGGACGGAAATCTTTTCGGCTAGCCGAGGGTATCTGCTGCCCCAGGCTGGCTGCAAACGGATTTTTAAAGTATTTCATTCCGATGAAGAGGCCGAAGAGGAATTGACTTCAATTGTAGACCTGGGCGGCCGGGTAGAAGATGTGTTTATTTACCATAAAGTATACGGCGTTGTCCGTGCAGATATGAATATCCGTTCGCGCATCGACATACGCAGATTTATATCAGACATCCAATCCGGCCGTTCCAGCCTTCTGAAAAATGTAACCGGGGGCTACCATTACCATACCGTCCTGGCTGATGACGGCCAGACACTGGATGCCGTACAGGAAGCCCTGCAAAAAAAGGGGATGCTCGCTCCGCTGCAAGACTATGAACCCGTTGATTTTTGGAACCATGCCAACGGGCCTGCCCCTACGCCTTTCCCGCATTCTTAATAATTTCGGTAACCAGCCGTTCAAAAGATGCTGCCACACGGTCAGCTGTTTCCTGTACTTCCTTATGGTCAAGCTGCTGCTTGGACAGCCCAGCTGCCAAGTTTGTAATGCAGGAGATGGCACACACTTCCAGCCCCATATGGCGTGCAGCCACTGCCTCGCATGCCGTACTCATCCCAACTGCATCCGCACCCCAAACACGCGCCATCCTGATTTCTGCAGGCGTTTCATAATTAGGGCCTGTAAATTGTGCATATACCCCTTCTTTTAGATCAATGCCGCAGCTGCGTGCACTTGTACGGACTATCTCCTGCAGCCGCCTGCTGTATACCTCGCCCATATCTGGAAACCGTTCCCCCAGCTTTGCGATATTCGGCCCTATCAGCGGGCTTGGTACCCCAGTAGCAATATGGTCTGTCAACATCATAAAATCACCTGGCTGGAACGTTTCATTGATACCGCCCGCCGCATTTGTTAAAATCAGCGTTTTTGCCCCAAGCAGCCCCATCAGCCGCACCGGCAAAACAACATCCGACATTTGATACCCTTCATAATAATGTACCCGCCCCTGCATCACGACCACAGGAACCCCAGCAGCATATCCAAATACAAACCGGCCTTTATGCCCTTCTACGGTTGAAACCGGAAAACCTGCTATCTGCTCAAAAGCAATGGCCTGCTCAACCTGTATCTTTTCCGCAAAGCCGCCAAGGCCAGATCCAAGTACCAAGCCGATCTGCGGCTGGAAACAAACCTTTTTTTGAATGCCCTCCAGGCAATCCATTAACTTTTTATACATTGCCATCCACCTCTCCCGTTTTTCTAATAGATTTATATCTTTTTACACAGCGGTATCAACATGCCTCCCAAAGAATTCCCTGCTGTAATGGCCAAAATACATAGCAACGTATGCATAGACCATGCGCCCGCAAGGGAAAAATAAAACATATCTGCAATACAATGTTCAAACCCGCATAAGATAAAGGCCGCAACACCCATAAACAAGATGGCAGGATGTTTGGCCGCCTGGTAGCCCTCCACCGCAGCATACATCAAAAGGCCACAGAATATGGCAAGCAGGAACAAACTGGCAATACTGTCCTCTGTTTTTGCTTCGCATAAAACTTCCGCCGTATGCGAAATGCCGCAGATCCTTGTCTCCAGCACGGCATACGCCACAAGGTATGTACCGGCCAGGTTGCCTGTCCAGATGACCAGCAGCTCTATCAAATAATCGGCCCATTCCGAGGCATGTTTATTTACTAGGTAACCGACTTTTCCAGTATATAAATTTAGCCCATGTACACAGACGGTATACAGCCCGACGGTAAACAGCAGCGCCCCCACTACCTTATCTTCCACCGATAAATATAAAACTCCGCCTATGCCAATTGCTACACCTGCCAAAACAGCCAATGCGAATACCCGCAGCCTGCTCCTGATCTGCAATTGCTCCATAGATACCGCCTTTCTTCCCAAATATATACTTGCGGGCAATAAAATTTGCCAGTAGGCTATTCCGGCCCATACAGCCCTTTCACACAGGTATACAACGCACGGAATTTCTGGTACTGCCCCTCATAGGAAGCCGCTACCCGGCGGTCCGGCGTATAAACAGTTTCCCCATATGTAACCAGCTGGCGGCATGCCTGCCCGATACTGCCAAACATCCCGGTCCCCACGCCTGCCAGTATACATGCCCCCATACATGCCTGTTCTTTACTATTGCAGGGGCGTACCTCCCGGTTAAAAATATCTGCCTGCATCTGCATCCATACTGGGCTGGCACATGCGCCGCCAGATGCTATCACCAGGTTTGCCATCCCGCCGCCATCCCCATCGTTTGTAATGGACTCTACTAAATTCAAAGAATCCTTCAATGCAAAAACCACACCTTCCATAACTGCCCGTGCCATATGGTCCCTGCCATGCGCAAGCTTCAGCCCATAAAATAAGCCCGATGCATCCGCATCCATATGCGGTGTGCGCTCCCCTGCCAGATAGGGCAAAAACAATACACCGCCGCTGCCTGGCGGGATACCCCCTGCTTTTTTACTTAAATCTGCAAAACTGTCCGCCTGTAGGATATTATTTTTCAGCCAGTCAAACGCCATGCCCGCACAAAGCACTGCCCCAAAAACCGTATAAGCCTGTCCAAAACAATGGCAAAACGTATGTGTACGCAGCTGCGCATCAAACCGGTTCTGACTGGAACATACAGAAACCTGCCCGCCTGTCCCAATATTACAGACCGCCTGCCCTGGCGCCACTACGCCGTTGCCGACGCTTTGGCACTGCTGGTCGCCTGCCCCATAGACCACCGGGATCCCGCATTTTAAACCAGTCTGCGCGGCTGCCTGCCTGGTAACCACCCCAGCCACTTCCATCGATTCATGGCAATCTGGGACAATACGGCTGTCAACCCCAAACGCTTCCATAACCGGAAATGCCCACTGCCTATTTTTTATATCAAACAGCAATGTCGCCGACGCATCGGTTACTTCCGCCCCTACTGCCCCAACTAGGCAGTACCTAAGATAATCTTTCGGCTGCATAATGTACCCGATGTTTTGGTAAACAGCGGGCTTATGCTCTTTTATCCAAAGCAGGGAAGGAAAGGCAAACCCTGGGAATACCTGGTTTTGCAGCACACCTTCCCAGCCATTTTGCGCAACTTTTTCCTGGATCATCCGGCATTCCTCTTTGGAACGCGAATCCAGCCAGATAATTGCCGGGTGCAGCACTGCGCCGTTGGCATCCAGCATCACCAGGCCATGCATCTGCCCCGACAGCCCGACAGCCTGAATATCTGCAAACGCCGCTGGGAACTGGCGCCTAAGTGCCGCCAGTACCTTGCATGCGCCGTCCCACCACTGCTGTGGATGCTGCTGTGCATACCCTTCCTTTAAGACTTCCACGCGGTACGCCTGCGCCTGTGTACCCAGCACGCCGTTTTCTGGATCCAAAAGCATCGCTTTGATACTGGATGTACCTAAATCAATCCCAAGCAAACACCCCATATGCCCTTCCTTTCTTGCCATACGGCACTGCTTCCTGCCGCCTTCCTGCCCACCTACCGGTACGTCTGCAAGCCTGCGTTTCCAGATGCATCCTAGGCATTTTTAACCGTATCATGGGCCTTATTTTCTTTTTCTTCTTCTTCCAGTTCTTTGCGCAATGCCTTTAGTTCAGCCTGGATGTCCCCAATCGAACCTGCCGAAAGGAACAGCAGCACATAAAACCCAAGCGCAGCCATAATCGCAAATGGCAGCCAGAACTGAAACGTACCGGATAAAATACACCGGGCGCTTATGACGCTCCACATCACAGCCCACATAATTTTATTTATCTTCTGTATGATTTCGGATACCCTGCGGCTGTGCAAGTCCTCAATAGCACCTATAAGCTTTTTCCTGCGTATTTCTTCTTCACTGAGTTTTGGCCTTGCGGCGGGAGCCACCGTATGGTTTGCTGCGGCTGCCCTCCAGTGCCCCTGTTGTTTGATCCGTTGTTTTTTTATCATCATATAATCACCCCACCTACTGACTTTCCGTCATCTGATGTCCTGATTATACCATTCATTTATTATTTATTCCAGTACTAATTCCATAATTTATATGATTTTTATAAAAAAATATTTTTAATTGTACCTACAGTCACTTCTTTCAGTTTCAAAATGGCCTGCTCTTCATACCCATCCTGAAGGGCCTGTTCCAGCTGATGTACAATGTAAGGTGCATCCTGCAATTTTTCCCCGTTGATATAACGCTCCTGCTGTCCAATCGCCTGCGCAAACAAGTTCATTTTATCATTCCATACCAGCCCAACGGACGGGATACGCAATGAAGTCGCCAGAATATTTGCATGGAGCCTGGATGCGATGACCCCCTGGTAACCTGCAATGCGTTTTACCAGGCCGCGGCCGCTTTTTACATTACGTTTCATATAGCGCCACTTTGGCAACCCAAGGCGGGCTAAGATCTCCTTCCCAAAAGAAGCATCCTTTGCCATGCCGTTTGTAAAAAGCTCCCACGTAAACCCCCGGCGTTCCAGTTCCTGGATAATATGGATATACATCGCAAACACATCCTCGATGGAAACTTCATTTCCGTTCGCCTCATAAATTTCCGGACGGATAACGCCGATGCCAATCTTTTTCGCACCTGGCTTTTTTCTGATATGGTAGGCTTCATCTGCCCAGATAGCAGGGTCAAAGACCAGCTTTGGCTCATACCGTTTTGGCTTTTTGATATACTTAAGCAGCTGCTGGTAATCCCCTCTGGTTGTAACCTGGAGTACCTGCTTTTTTTTGAACATCCTAGTAAGCAACGTAGCATTTTTGGGTTTCGGATTCATGCGGTCAATCCCAACTGCATTAAAAAACACTTCCAAGCCATCCTGCTGTTCTATCAGTTCAAATATCTCCAACAGCCTGCGGTTAAATTTAATCGAATTCAGCCCTCCGCCGGGGAATACAACTGCATCTTTCCCCTGCAGGCATCTTTTTAAAACTTCCGTATCTTCTTCATAAACGTCCGCCAGTGTTACCCTAACCTCTTTACCGGCTTCTTTCGCCGTTTTCTCGATCAAATATTTGCAGCAGTCCCCAATGATTGGATCCCCATAATTTGTAATATGCATCCTGCTAAACACTAGAATTTCTTTTTCTGGTTTCATGTAACCTCCTGCCCCGAAGCATTTTTAACCCCATTACCATGTATGCTTGGAATTCCCAGAAAGAATAACCTCGCTGGCAGAACCCGTATCTGCATGGCACGCTTCCTCCTTACCGTTTTTCGCATAAAATTTATTTTTCTGTGCGACTACCTTTCCAAACTTCGTCGAAGCATGGGAGTAGACAAGCAGCCCCTGCCTTCCGCCTTTTACCACGTTATTTTTAACCTGTACAACAGCCTTTTTCATTGCAGCCGGCGCCTTGCCAAACATTGCAATATGCAGTCCGACTGAATAAGCATCCATCGCGCTGCGGCGGGTAACGATCTGGTTGCCTTCGACAACCGCCCCAATCACATTAAACAGCGAAAGTGCCTCAGCTGTATACCCTTCGATCCGGTTATTTTTAATTACAATATTTTTATGGAACTTATTTAAAAATTTTCCATTATTTGTTTTTGTAAAATTGGCGCAGATCCCCCGCGATCCCGTAACTGTACAATTTTTTACCGTAATATTTTCACAAGTCTGGCCCTTTACAAACTGCTGCCCAGCTGCTGCTACCTTAGGCGCTGTTTCCGGCGCTGCAATATCAATCTGGATCTGTTCCTCATGGCAATCCCAATCGGTAGTGCCGCCCCCTAACGCCTTCACTTTGCAGTTGTCAACCACCACATCTTTGACCGCAATTAATTCAATGGCATGTCCGGTATAATGGCAGGAAACATCCAGATTTTTTATGGTGATCTTCTGCCCGTGGCAAAACATCACCATAGAACCACGCAGCCCTTCTTTACTGGCATGTTTCCACGTCCCGCCATCTACTGTAACATTTTTTATGGAACCATAATTAACCTTTGTAGGGGCATCGCTGCGGAAAGCGCCTTGCAGGCAGACAATCGTTGCGCCGTTTGCGATAATGGTTTGATTGCTATGAAGCACAATCGGCTTTACGATATAATACGTCTCCCCGCTTTTTAAACGCACCTCCCCATCCTCTTCCAACGCGCTCCAAATATTGCGCAAATCCTGTTTGCCCTCTTTATCCCCGGTAGGCTCTATGACAGCTGCCTGGACATGCAGCGTTCCCCAAAATACCAGTGCTGCCATAAAACATATAACGCTCATCAAATTCTTTATTTTTGCCATGATTTCCTCCTCTACCCTTCTGAATTTTCTACTATTGGAAATTGAACCCAATAACTATTTTCATCAAACTTTAATGTTTTGTCAATATTTTTTTGCGGCAGTGCGGCCGCCGGGTAATGGCGGCGTTACTATTCACGGCCTGGGGGCCGTTCATAGTAACCATTCGGGGCGATATTGGAAGTTTGCTTCGCAAAACCGCCCCTCACTCCTGAATCATGTCCTCACGGAATGCGTAGTTTATGCGCATTCCTGGCCCGTGAATAGTAACATGACGGCTGCTTACTCCTATACCAGAATGCTTCGGGCTTCCCATTCCAGAAAAACGGATCCAGAAACAATCTACCCTGTTTTCTGAATCCGTTTTTCCCACACAACCTCCAATATCAATTTTCCACTAATTCCAGGAGCTTGCCTGCCTCATCCGCCATATGTTCTGAAACCGCTTTGCTGTTTTGAGAAATCTGGACGTTCTTTTCCACAACATTAGTAATAGCATCCAACCCTTCAACAGCCTTGGTTACGGTATCTACATTTTGTTTTACCATACTTGTAATTTGTTTTACACTGCTGCTTGTTTCTTCCATTTCTGCAACTACAGACGCAAATTCCTCCGCCGTTTTTTTCGTTATCAGGCGGCCTTCCTCTACTGCATGGATAGAATTCATAATCAGCTCGCTTGTCTGCCTAGCAGCCTGGGCGCTGCGCGCTGCAAGGTCGCCTACCTGCGTAGCTACCACGGCAAACCCCTTGCCGGATTCGCCTACCCTGGCGGCTTCGATGGAAGCGTTTAAAGAAAGCATATTGGTCTGCTGGGCAATGGAATTGATTTCCCCGATAATCTCTTCGATTTCAGCTGACATATCGCTGATCCTCTCAATCGCTGCCTCCAGTGTTTCCATCTGCATCCCGGTCGCTTCAATTTTTTGTGCCGCTGCCAATGCTGCCGCTGCTGCATTTTGGGATACACCAGCGCTCATATTCAGCTCGTGCACAAGGTTATCCATAACCTGGCCCAGATTTTTAACCGCCTGCTCCTGCTCGTTGGTACCGTTTTGAATGGCGTCGGCCGTCGTCAATGTTTCCTGCGACACACCGTCAAGATTGGAGCAGACCGTCTTGATATTTTTTATCAGGTTCAGGTTATTCGCCATATCTTCTTTCTGCCTGACGATCAACGCTTCATTTTCCTTAATATTTTGGCATATGGATTCTACCATTTTATTGACGCTGCTGCTCAACATAGAAAATTCCGGCGTCCCCTGCTCGTCTACTGTAATCCCAAAATCGCCTTCGGATATTTTCTTTACCGACTCCATAATATTTTGTATACCACGGACAATTTTCTGGTCAAGCATTCTATTAATCACATATAAAAGCACAAGAAAGACCAGGCAGATACTTAAAACCATTATAACCGTCTGCCCAGCTTGGGACAGGTAATATTCTGACGATGGCAGGAAGGTGCCGATATACATGCCCTCACATTCCTCGGCAACATACCGCCCGCTGACACCGTTTATGTTTGCAGCACCTTTCCCGGTTTTCAGCGGTATGCCGGCTTCCTGTGCCGAAACCCCAACCATTTTTTCGTCCGGGTGCGCCAAAACCTCGCCAGTTGCAGTATCTACTGCATAAATATATCCGTCTTCCCCAAATTCTATCCCTTTTAATACAACATCGATCTGCGTCCCTGCAAGCATATTTTCCAGTACTTCCGGACGGATGCCGACCTGCACAAGCCCTGGCGCATCTTTTCTGGCAACCCCGATATACTGCATTACAATGCCTTTGGATGCATTTACCTGCGGCTCCTGTACAATTTCCAAAGACGGATCGTCGACGATCGGCATAAAAGCAGCCGATTGCTCCCCGCTGTTCATATCAAACCCTATGTAATCGCTAATATTGCTCTGTATAATGATCCCTTTTTCATCTATCACATGCAGCTCATTGACCATAAGCCGCTCTTCAATCTCTTTTAACTTTTCATTATCCTCCAAAATACTGCTGTCTGACGCCAGCATATCCGCAAAAGCCCTCGTTTTCGCCAGGTTATTCTCCCCCACCGTCTCCGTTAATTCTGCGATATTTTCTGCATTTTGTGCAATCCGTTCTTTTACAGATGCCAGGCTTTCATAACTGTCTGCATTCTTATTCCGCTGTGAAACAAATATCTGGATACATACCACTACTGCAATATTGATAATCAATGCAATAGCCATACACAGGCAAAGGCTTCTAGTAAATATTTTCTTCATAATGGTTCCCCTTAACGATAAGTTTTATTATTAATATCTGTGCAATGTGGCAATTATACCATTACCCGCCACAGTAATCAATGACATTTTTTATATTATATGGAAATTTTTCAAAACATTGTAACCGTTCAGATCACAATGTCATTTACTTAAGCGTAACCGTTCAGATAGGGTCTTACATTGTGGCCTGCCCCAAACCTCAATGGAAACGCCAGGAAATTGCCATTCCCCATAAACAAACCGTAGGCAATGACAGCAGCGTAGAAAATATAACCATTTTTGTAGCAAATTCCGGCTCCATCCCATATTTCTCTGCAAGTATACTGGTCGTTGCCCCCGCAGGCATCGCTGCCAAAAGCACGCTGGATCCAAAAACCATTTCACTGACCGGCAAAAACAAGCATACCAGATAAACAATCCCAGGAATAATGACCAGCCGGTGCAGCGTATATTTGGCAATTGCCCAGTTCCAAAAATCTTTGCGTTCAATTTCCTCTAATATCATTCCAATGACCATCATAGACATTGCCGTGTTGCAATTTCCTAACGCCGTAACCGTCCCCTCCAAAGCAGCCGGGAGCGGCACCCCCGTAAACATCAGAAAAATCCCCAAAATACAAGCAAGGATGCAAGGGTGGGTCGCCACCTTGGCTAAGGTCTTTTTAAAATCCTTCGTATCCGTAAAAATGGCAATGCCAAACGACCACATCATAATCCGCTGCGGGATTAAATAAATGCTGGCCAGGACTAGCCCCTGCGCCCCATACACCCCTTCGGCAACCGGGTTCCCCAAAAAACCGGCATTGGAACAGATCGTCCCGTATTCCAGGCATTTCCTCCTCCCTTCCGGCTCCTTGCGAAAAACCACCTTGCCATATAAAACACACATTGCCTGTATAAAAAGGGACAGCAAAAAAATCCCCAGATAAGCAGAAACGCCCTCATTGGAAGCACCCGACTGAAACGCTTTTACAATATTGCAGGGCAAAACAAC
Source organism: uncultured Eubacterium sp. (assembly GCA_947089855.1). GTDB lineage: Bacteria > Bacillota > Clostridia > Lachnospirales > Lachnospiraceae > Eubacterium_J. The sequence continues at coordinate 39,014 of CAMUML010000006.1, read as the reverse complement.
ATAAATAACTATATCAGTAAGATTCTTTTGGCCCTGCGGCCCAACCATACGCGCCCTTTTCAGCCCAAATCCGGCTGCAACAAGCAAAAAAATAGTAACCTGTAATGTGAATAACCTTTCCATAAATTGGGTACTCCTTCATGATTAAACTGCATCGTGCATCAAAAACCCCTATTGACTGTATGCCCATAACATATTAAAATAAACTGTCTGGCTGCCCAGGGAAACAGGTGCAACACCTGTGCGAGCCCGTCGCCGTAAGGCATGGAAACAAATATAACCGTACTGTATCCATCATTATTTTTTTCATTCAGTACGGAACTGCTACCCTAACCGGAAGCCACAATCCGGAAAACGCCATTGGGGCAATACCTGCCCTGAGAAGGCCGGGCGGCAGATGCCAAGCCGGAAAACCCAGGCCGCCATAATCCTGTGTTGCTAATTAGGAACTGTCCCGAAATATACTGCAAACCGCCAGATTGTACAGTAATATAACTAAGAAAGTGCCTGGCTGGCGGTCTGCAGTCAGGTTATACTGTAAATTTAACTGGTGTGCAGTATAACTTACCGATAGTCCGCAGGATTTTTCTTCGAGAGTGCCACTGAAAAATCAGGCGCATAGCGGGTTATGTAACTGATTTTTCAGTGGTGCTATCGGAGAAAAAGACAAGGGATACGGTAAGTTATTTTGAGACAGTTCCTTAGGTATGCATAAGCATCCCTATAGAAGCTGCGAGTGCCAGCGTGAAAAAACAGGCACAGGAAATCAAAAACAAAGGAGCATAAAATATGAACACGTATTGCAGAAAAAAAATACCGTCATTCATACTTTGTATCACGCTTATTGTGGCTATGGCGTTTCTTACAACAGGCTGTAATGGCAAAAACAGTTCCGGCAGCGGCCAAGAGGCTGCCTCCGGAAAAGAAAGCGGCGTACTTGGGGAAGGCAGTACCCAATTTACCTTTACGGTAGTAGCCCAGGATGGAAGCGAAACCGAATTCGAAATCCACACCGACAAAGAAACCGTAGGGGAAGCGTTACAGGAACTTGATCTGATCGAAGGGGAAGAAAGCGAGTACGGCCTCCTGGTAAAAACAGTCAATGGCATTACAGCAGACTACGATAAAGACGGTGTCTATTGGGCGTTTTATATCGACGATGAATATGCACAGACCGGGGTAGATTCCACTGAAATTACCGAAGGCTCCCACTATTCCTTTAAGGTTGAAAAAGCTTGAAACTGACAACCAAAGAACTCACCGTCTTTTCCATGCTTGGGGTCGTCATGTATGCCTCTAAGGTTATTATGGAGTTTGTACCAAATATCCACCTGCTCGGCGTATTTACGATTGCATTTACCGTAGTCTACCGAAAAAAAGCATTATACCCCATTTATACGTTTGTATTGCTAACCGGAGCGTTCAGCGGCTTCGCATTCTGGTGGATCCCTTATTTATATGTATGGGCCGTCCTATGGGGGGCAGTGATGCTTTTGCCAAAAAAAATGCCAAAAAAACTCGCACCCATTATATATATGGCTGTCTGCGCCATACACGGTTTCCTATATGGGACACTCTATGCCCCAGCACAGGCCATCTTATTTGGGCTCAGTTTCCAAGGGATGGTTGCCTGGATCATTGCCGGGCTGCCCTGGGACTTTGTACATGGCGTCAGCAATTTCTTCTGCGGGCTACTGATCGTACCGGTTATTTCTGCGATCAGGCTGGCCGAAAGAAGCATTGAAAAAAGCTAAGGCTTTCTTCCACAAATTTTTTAGGGACCGTTCTGGATCAGTTTCACCTGTGTACACGTTATGATTGCCGCCAGTTCTTTTACATCATGCACCGGCTGGCTAATTTCAATCCCGCCAAACCCTACCTGGCCCAATGTATGGCTATCGCTGCCGGAGATCTGTTTCAAATCCGGATGGCCTTGTAGCCAGATTGTTAACTTTTCGTTATGGTTGCCGCTGTTTGGCCGTTGATTATATTCTACGCCGTCCATAAATGCAGGATTTTGCGGCCGGCACGGTTCCCGGAATGGATGGGCCTGGAAAAATGCGGCGCCATACGAATGGCATAGCTTATAGATTTCTTCCTGCTTCCGAAAACATAGCCCCGGATACTGAAACAGGAATGCTTCGTCAATCCCATAAATTAAATATTCTTCGGCATTTGGCACCAAACCGATCTCAATCCCCAGCATCACTTGTATGCCATATTTTTCTTCCACTGCTTTTGCTTTCCTGTAACCTAACAAATATCGTTCTATTTGTTCGCTGTCTGTTTCCCCAAAACCTTTTAACAACTCATGGTCATAATGGTTTGTGACTACGATTGCGTCATAACCAGCTTTTTGGTATGCCTGTACCATACTTTCTGCATCTACCTGTGCGCAGGGGCTTCCTTCGCTGGTGTGGACGTGCATTTCTATTTTCATTTTAACCCCCTTTAGCCTGCTTAGAAAAAATAAATACAAATTGGACAACTATGTAGAATGGCCAAACATATTCTTTTTTATATTCTAGCATAAATAAAAAAATATCTCAAACCATTTGAAAAATCATTCTTACTATGAGCGGCCCCCAGGCCGTGAATAGTAACAAAGCCCCGCCTTCCGGCAGGGCCAAACGTTCAATCAGACTATTTTCACATTTAAATCAGTGGTGCAAAACCATTTTTCCATTTAGGACAGCTTCAAAGCCCTCAACGTATTTTTACCGATAATGCCGTCCACCGTTAAACCACTGTCCTTTTGAAATCTTTTCAGTGCCTTTTTTGTCTTAGATCCCATAACCCCATCCGGCGTCCCGCAATGATAACCCAGTTTATTTAACCGTTTCTGCACTTTTTTAATCTTATTCTTACTTACTGCACTCGATTGTGACGAACTGCCTGCAGTTCCATCAACAGCATCTGTGCTACTGGAACTGCTTGCCCCAGATGCATATGGGCATACGCCATTTTCATGTAAATGTGGCGGATACCCGCCGCAATGGTAATGGTAGCTGCCAAGGCCGCTTACATTCCGATTATCGCGATGTCCGCCGTTGCTATCCGTCCGCCCCGAATGGGCCGAAACAGTAGCTATTGGGGATTGGTCTGACACGGAAGCTACAGGTGCAAAAGAAACTACGCCAGCAAGCAAAATAGCCAGCATACTGCGTGTAAGACGCTTCATAATAAAATTACCTCCTTAAATTAGTATGATGCACCCATTATAACGCAGAATGCTGCCTTTAAATACTGGAATTTTTAACGAATTTACAAGTAAAATTTTGTTAATAACCTACATTTTTCTTAATTATTTATATACCGCTTTCCATACTCTTTTTTTGCCAAAGCTGTGTATTTTTCTACAAAACCGGCCTTAGCATCCGTATAGGCATCCCTGTTATTTACATACTTTTTCCACAGCTGGAGCTTCAACTTCTCGTATTCTTCCGCAATATCCGGATGGCTATTCATATAATCACGAAAATACAGTTCACAGTTGTCCCCAGTATACCGAAGGTGAAGATGATAAACCTTTTCCGCAAATCCATCGGCCGTATATCCATAATTAAAAGATATTCTATTTGTATCAGATGACATGCGAAGAAACCCTAGGCCCTCTATTGCTTTTGCAGCCGTTGACATATTGGCATCCGGATCTATTTCCACAAGAATATCAATAATCGGTTTTGCCCATATCCCATCTATCGCTGTACTGCCGATATGGCTGATGCGATGTACCGGATATGTGGATAGCGCCGTTTGCAGTACCGCTTCCATTCTATCATAATCATCTTTCCATGCATTTTTATGCCCAGTCAGAAAAATCGGAAATAATTCCCATAGTTGTTCCAATGTCATTTCTGACAAACAGTTCCCTTCCATAACAGCCACCTCAATAAGTAAAACCGGAGCCCCATCCAGTGAAACGGCAATTTCTATAATACATTTTTCACATATACTAAATAATATATTTTCATGCGTTGACAATAATTTTGATCCATTTTCTGTGGAAAATCCATTGAAACTGCCGGCCTGTTTCCACATACCAGATCATCTATAGGCAACTGGAACAATTCACTCAAAGCATACAGGTTATCAACTGACGGAATGCTAACTCCATTTAACCAATGGTAAACACTCTGTACACTGCCAAGTCCAAGGTACTCCTGCACATTTTTTACCGTTATACCATGCTGATCCATAATTTTTCGTAAGTGGATTCCTGTTAACCTTTTATCAATTGTAGGGAACATCTTATGATACACCTGCCATTTCTACCTATGTAATATCATCAGGCTATATCCCTTGGAACCTATTTTAGCATTCCTTGCATAGCCACTCCGATACCAGCTGACAGCAACAGCCCCGCATCCTCCCAGGGCAAATTGATATGCCTGATTTCTACACTGCCTTGCTATTTTTTTCTAATTGATATTTATATCATTCTAATTGAAAATTCAACTCCTGTCATTGAATTTGTAGTATAATTTTTTGCCGCTGGTCCACTGTATCCGCATTGGCCTGCAGCTGCGGCCAAATTAAGGCTGCTTCGCTCCCCAATAGCCGCTGCTTGGTTTATCAGTAATTAAACTCAGTTGAATCAATTACTTCCCATGTCTTATCAGAAATCTTAAATGCCAGTTCGTCAGGCTTTTCTACAGGCACATAGAGGATACCAGTGGCCAGTTCCTCATAAAACTTTGCTATAAGCGGCATGGCATCTCCATCTTCAAACTTGAGGAGTGCTTTACCAAGGGCAGCTATGATAAACGGCGGATAACCGATTGCCCGGCAAATCTCCTTCAGATTTTTCGATTTTGCCGCTTTCGCCACTACATCGTGCGCAATGATCCTTGCCTTTTCCCATCCGCTGTCGATGTTGTCATTCATGGATTTCATAAATGTGCTATGTTTTAAGCCGGCCAAGTAAGCTGCCCGAAAGGACATATCATCCGGATAACAGATACATGGTATCCGTTTGCAAATGCCGTTCCCTGATTCCTTTGCAAACTGTTTGCGCCAATCGTCAAAAAGTTTATGTAAATCTGTATACTGCCAAGCTTGAATCGGGCAGCAAGCATAATCAGGGGCATTGTCATACTCCGCTGCTTTCTCAGGCAGCATTGCTACCTGTTTGACTATAAAATTTTGCTTCTGATAAATAATTTTACCATATGGCCTCCAATCATTTGGTTCAACTCTCATTTTGTACCCTCCGTCATATAAAAATTAAGAACGCTTATTTATACTGCACACCAGTTAAATTTACAGTATAACCTGACTGCAGACCGCCAGCCAGGCACTTTCTTAGTTGTATTATTATACATTCTGGCGGTTTGCAGTATATTTATGTATAGTTTTGCAGCCATTCTTCATGGATTTGTGAACGGTTCCGTGAAAATCCGTACCCGCATATTTTTTATCCAGGGATTCCTTTTCATTCCTCGAAGCCCCTATGGAAAAATAACGATCTTCTTCCTTCATATTCTAACTTTTTTACCTTTGCTTGTAAAGCAAAAAGCCAATCTATTTCCATCAAATTACGATAAAAATAGATTGGCTTTCGATCAAATTACTGTACGCCCCTTTTTCTGCTTTCAGCGCACAAATCAAATAAAATCGTTAAACTGGGAAGCCCCCTGCACATTATATGTCCCAGCAGGCGTATAGCCATTAGCGTTCTTTGACATAGGAGTTAAATAATGATCAACGAGTGAAGCATTCGTGGCAACCGAAAGTCCATAGTCTTTGAAAAACTTCTGCACATTGGACATATCTGATTTTTTAAATGTGTCTTCATCAATCGTCATTTTGTTATTCGCATCTACACTAATCCCAAACTGCGCTAATGCTTCCTTATTTTTCTCTGTTTTATCTTTAATGTACGACAAGTTTGTTGCTACGCCGGAATCCGTGCTGGACTTTGCGGCATCAAACATACCGTTATAATTTTTTACAAAACTCTTCGCTGCGGAAAAAATTTTGTCAATGTCATATGTTTCCTTGCCGTTCTGATCCTTTACCTTTTCATATAACTCATCCGATGCAAGCTTTTTGCTGTCCGCTTTAAAGGCAGCCGCACTAGAAATAGAAGTTACGGTATCTTCTTTTTCCGTACTGCCTGTAGTGCCAGAGGTACCGCCTGCAAACTGAAGCCGGGACAGGACGGTAGAACCATAGCTCATGCTGTTTTTACTTGAAAACAAATTCTGCACTTTCGAGATGTCTGCGTTCTTTGCCTGGTTCTCAATAAATTGAAGCGTACCGTTTGCATTGATCGTAATCCCGATTTCTTTGAGTTTATCGGCATTCGCATTTGTGCTTTTCATCATGCTTGCAACATGTGATGTCTTTGACAATGTGGACTGCTTCGCCGCACTTACAACATCGTTATATTCTGTCACGTATTTTTTCAGCGCCGAAACCACTTTGTCCTGTGCGCTCGTCTTGCCATCTTCCGAAGCGGTATATGTTTTGTCATTCTGCAATGTTTTAACAGCACTCGTCAAGGTCGATATTCCTGATGTCAGCTTGGAATTTGCCTCGCTGGTCTGCTTGGAAACTTTCGGATTCCTTCTCTCTGCAAGAATCTGTTCAAGGACATTGCTGGTGTTGGCCCGCGTACCAGATGATGCCGTACCTGAATTATTATTTCTACCGTAATAAGCTTTTAAAAGCCTACGATAACTGCCATTCCTAATGCTGGCATAGTCTGAGAAAAAATTGTTATTTCCAGTTCCACCGAAAAAACTTTGGTTTGCATTCATTGTCACCACTCCTTTGAATAAAAATATGGACTTCCATATCCTGACATCTGATATATGGCTAACTGTTTACAGCCTTTAATATAGTGTTAGCATAGCACATCTATTATAAAATTGCAATCCAAAAACAAGCATTGCAGCAGACCATTCGTGACAATTATTACTATTCACGGGCCAGGAATGCGCATTCCGTGAGGACATGATTCAGGAGTGAGGGGCGGTTTTGCGAAGCAAACTTTCAATATCGCCCCGAAAGGTTACTATGAGCGGCCCCCAGGCCGTGAATAGTAACTGATGTTCTGTTACTATTCACGGGCCAGGAATGCGCATAAACTGCGCATTCCGTGAGAACATAATTCAGGAGTGAGGGGCGGTTTTGCGGAGCAAACTTTCAATATCGCCCCGAAAGGTTACTATGAGCGGCCCCCAGGCCGCGAATAGTAACAATGTTTTTATTAAACCCACAAATGAACAAATTAACTGACTCTGTTGTCTTATAATTGTTCGAGTACCTCCCCAATATCTGCATCAATACAGATGGAGCGTTCTCTGATTTTCGTTGGTGCGCTGGCTTCCCCTAAATTGACACAGGCATAGGTTGCTTTTGGATTCCCCTCTGTCATCCTCCAGAAAGAAAATTTCACTATGCCGGGGGTGTTATAACCTACGCCAAGCTCCAAAAACAGGATTTTCTGATTTTTCCTTGTCCGCAGGAAATTCTCATACCGCTCCGCCGCCAGATGCCATCCTTCGTCCTCCACAAACTTATTGTCCGAACGCAGATTCATGGTGAGGGGTTTGCCACAGTGCGGGCACACCGGCAATAATTCTGCCGCAATCCGCATATCCGTCTGCTGCTCCATCATCTGACGGATAACAGCTTCATTTCCAAATGTTTCCTCGCAACAGGGTTCGCTGCACTGGAACAGTCCATAATCACCCTGTGTATAAAACAGCCTCTTTTTGTCAAAACCCGCCTTCGGAAAACAGTGATCCACATTGGTTGTAATGATAAAGTAATCCCTGTCCTTTACAAGCTCCAAAAGCTCCCGATATACCGGCTTCGGAGCATCCATATAGCGGTTGACATAGATATACCGGCTCCAATATGCCCAATACTCCTCCGGCGTTTTGTATGGATAAAAGCCGCCGGAATACATATCGTGAAAACCGTATTTTTCCTCAAAGTCCGAAAAATACTTCTCAAATCTCTCTCCCGTATAAACAAAACCCGCGGAAGTGGAAAGACCTGCGCCTGCGCCGATTACAACGGCGTCGGCAGATTGGATTGCTTCCTTCAGGCGGCTAATTTGTTCGGAGCAGCTTTTTGTAGATTTCGTAGTCCAAATCTTTGAAAACATTAAATATCACCTTCATTTCGCTTTGTTTTTGTGATACAAATTCCATTACAGCCTGTATGGCAATTTCGGCCGCACGGTCGTTAGGGAAATGAAACTCGCCTGTGGATATGCAGCAGAACGCAATACTTTTTATTTCATTCTGCTCCGCAAGCGTAAGACAGGAACGGTAACACGAGGCGAGCAGTTCCTTGTCACTTTCTGTAGGTTTCCCCCGGACAATCGGACCAACCGTATGCAGGACAAATTTACATGGCAGGTTAAATGCCGGTGTAATCTTTGCCTGTCCTGTTTCTTCTTCGTGCCGCTGTTTCTGCATAATATCAACACAGGCAAGACGAAGCCCCACGCCCGCAAAGGTATGGATAGCATTGTCAATGCACCCATGACAGGGACAAAAGCAGCCGAGAAGCTGTGCGTTTGCGGCATTGACAATAGCGTCACACCCCAGCGTTGTAATGTCCCCCTGCCAAAGATAAAGGTTATCCCGTTCAGGCGATAGATCTTCCAGCAGCGTAATCCCTTTTCGTGCGGTTTCCTCCTGCAAATATTCGTCCTGTACTTGCAGAAATTCCTCTGATACAGGCTCCGGCATACGGATATTAAAAAGCGAACGCAGGAGCCTCTTTTGCTCATCAGCGTTCGCTGGAATCTGCATATCCGCATATTTCGGCTGCTCTGAGAGCAATTCTTTGATTAAAAAAATCCTTCTTTCTGTTTGATTCATTTTCCGCCTCGTTTCTGAACTGCTTTGACAGGGCAGTTTTCATAACAGTTTCCGCAGTGCAGGCAATGTTCCTGCTGGATCAAATAAGGCTTTCCCTGCGTAATACACTGCTGCGGACAGCCACGCTGACATTTCCCGCACCCAATACAGTTATCGTTAATGACATATCCCTTTTCGGAAAGTGTTCCGGCTCCGAGCGTATAGCTTTCCCGGAAAATAGGCTTTACGCCAAGGTTGAAGTATTCGATCTTGGCGTCTTTTATCTCGAAAATAATCCCGATTTTGCGGGTATCCCCCGGATAAACATTTGAGAGATAGGGCTGCTCTGCAAAAATCGTGTTGATTTTTTCTTCCTGTTCCGATCCGGGGACGGGCAGCGCCTTTGCCGACAGCCGTATCATTTCTTTAAAGCGGGTATAGGCGAGTATCTGCACCTTTCCGTTTTCAAGAAGCTCTTTGCAAAAGTCTTTTCCTCTTGCCGTGAAGAAATAAAAGCTGTCGCTGTCAAAATGAATTGCGCTGATACAGCGGATCTGCGGATTTCCTTCGCTGTCAACCGTTGCAAAGGACAATACACCGACGAGTTTCAATTTTTCCATACAGGTTTTTGCGTCCATATACACCATCCTCTCTGAATTATATTAGCGGCAGCCGCTTTCCTTATTTCCGTCGACAAGAGCCATCCAGTCGTTTCCGAAATCTGTTATGGAATTGCGTTTTATATCCTTTATGTTTTAGCTGTTCCATACCCATTTTTCTTTCTCCTGCCTGCTGTTAAAGAGTGACAACGATTTTTCCGTTTACGCTTCCGCTGTCAAGAGCCATGCAAGCGTCCTTAATCTGTTCAAACGCAAAGATTGCTCCGATGGCAGGCTTTAAGTTGTGCTTATCTAAAAATTCAAAAATATCCCGCATTGTTTCTTCTGTCGGATAGTTGGAATAGAAACCGGTAAGATATACGCCGTTCGGAATATCCCTGATCGGATCAAAGCCGTTCAGTGTATATGCGCCCCCTAAAACACCTGTGCTGCAGACAATCCCGCCTTTTTCCACGCAGCAGAGCGTATCAGGCAGGGTTTTGGGACCGACCAGTTCCAACGCTTTTGTTATGCCGTTTAGCGTATCAGACAGCTTTCCTCTATCAAGAATCGCTTTATCCGCCCCTGTAAGCAACGGCAGCTTGCATTCCTTATGCGTTGTTGCAACAATGGTACATCCAACTGCTTTTGCAATCTGGATTGCGGCATAGCCAAGCGGACAAGTAGCGCCGCGAATCAATAATGTATCGTTTGCTTTCAGAGCAAGGCATTCGAAGAGTGAACCCCATGCCGTGAAATAGGTTTCGGGAACTGCCGCCATTTCTGCCCACGAAAGTGCGGATTCCACGGCAAATACGTGGTGAGCCGGTAAAAGTGCATACTCCGCATAGCTTCCGTGAAAGCTGCGTCCCATACCGCCCATAAGAGCGGCTACCTTTTGCCTGGCTGTAAAATTGCTGTCCGAGGGATCGGCTATCTCTCCGACACATTCAATGCCAGGGATAACCGGTTTCCTAATATAACCGGCTCTGATTTCATTCAGCCGCAAAACCTGTTCGGAGTGATTCATTCCGAAGGCTTTTATTTTTACGAGTACCCAGCCGGGCTTACTTTCAGGAATTGGAATCTCGCAAAGCGCTACATCCTTTGCATCTGTCGGTTTATCAAGCAAAACTGCTTTCATTTTCTTAATCATAGACATCCTCACTTTCTGAACAGGCCGCTGTCCTCATCCGCCCAGCACTGCGGGTCGGCGGCATAAAAATCTCCATTTGTCCCTTTTGCAACTGCGGGGCAGCCCCGACAGAATGCAAGCAGCTTGCATTTTGCGCATTTGCTAAATTTGTTGTATTCCCGGTAACACTCCATATTCGTTATCCACAGATCGGCAAGCCGATCGGTAAAGACATTACCCACACGGCTGTCTGCTACCCGGCGGCAGGCGTAAACTTCTCCTGTGGGAAGAATAGTAATATGGCAGTTTCCGCAGTTGCAGCCGCCATATATCATGCCGTCCTCCGCCGCCTCCGGAATTTTGAACTCCCCCGTTTCATATTCATACAGCGTCCAGAGGTGATCCTTTTTGTTAAAATAAGTATCACAGCCCTCCGCTTCGTATTCCTTGAATTTCTTATCGCACACGGCAAGCAGGCCACGATATTCCTGCGGCGTCATACTCGTGTCCAGATCGCCGCCGCTGGGGACATAACGGGAAAAAGCAAATACATTCACACCTGCTTTCACAACTGCGTCGATAATGCCGGGAATTTCCATACGATTTGTCTTGGAAACCGTTGTCATCACAACGCTGCGAATCCCGGCACAGTTAATGCAACCGATTTTTTCAAGCGTACAGTCATAAGAGCCTGGTTTGCGGAACCAGTCGTGTGTTTCACGCAGGCCGTCGATTGACAACTGATACTTTTCACAGCCGTACCATTTCAGCTCACGGCAGACCTGATCGTTTAGATGAAAAGGGTTTCCGAGAATGGTAAACGGTACGCCGTGTTCGTGAAGCAATTCCAGAAGTCTCCAAAAATCAGGGTGCAGGATCGGGTCGCCGCCTGTGATATAGAAATATGGCAGACGGTTATAAACCTCACAAAAGTCAAGACAATTATAAAAAGTGTCCTGCATTTGCTGCCAGTTCATAGAATCTATTTTTTTACAGGTGTCTCCCGAAAAAATATAACAGTGTTTGCACCGCTGGTCGCATTCATCCGTGATGTGCCATTGAAAAGCGAAATATTGTTTCATTTTGTCCTCCTTATTGTGATGGAGCGCATTTCCAAAAGCATAACGGCTGCCATGCTTTCGGAAATACGCCCCAAGGTTACTTTCTTGGGGTGTATCGCTTTCAGGCTTTAATGATCAGGGCAATAAATTTGCGGATACCATGACCGCTGCCGTCATCGCGGAAAACAGTATGACCGGCATGGACAATCTGCTTTGTGCCATTGTCGTCATATTCGCCCTCACCGGAATTAATGTAATATGTTTCGGTTTCGCCGTGATGTTCATGGAAGCCAAGCTCCCCACCCGGCAAAATCGTAACGCGGGCAAACAATCTGTTGCTGCCCAGACATTCACCGGCCAGCAGCTCCTGCACCAGCACATTCTGCTTTTCTTCCATTACTTGTCGCCAGCGCCGCAAGCTGAACCACAGGCAGCAGGCTTCTCTTCCGGCTTATCAGCCGCACCGCAGGCTGCAGGAGCTTCAGCAGGCTTGTCACCAGCTCCGCATGCAGCGGGTTTTTCTTCCGGCTTACTCCCAGCACCACAGGCTGAACCACAGGCAGATGCAGGAACAGCCTCCATTTTCTTGTTCCATCCAGATAAATTAGAAAGTGCCATTGTTGTTACCTCCATTTGATTTTTATTCAGCGAGCATTTTTGCTCTCTGTATTTATTATTTTACGGATTTTTTTTCGCTCCACAAGTACGCACTTTTTTGTAACCCAGGTTACTTTTTGGTAAGTTTTGGAATATTTCGGTATCTCCCGTTAAAAAATTAATTGTAAATTTTTTATGGCCACGCTTGAATCTCTTGCGTTTTATTGAATGTTACAGTATAATAAAGGTGTAACATTTATATTTAATGTAACGGAGGTTTTCGTATGCTATCGAAGAAAGAAGGGCCAGATTGCCCTGTTGCAACAACGGTTTCGCTGATAGGAAGTAAATGGAAATTGCTCATCTTGCGAAATTTATTAGCCCGCCCATGGCGTTTTAATGAATTGCACAAAAACTTAGACGGAATTAGTCAAAAAGTCCTTACTGACAATCTACGATCAATGGAAGCGGATGGAATTATAACCCGTACTGTATATCCAGAAGTACCACCACGGGTAGAATATGCCTTAAGTGAACTGGGAGAATCTATGCGTCCTATCATCAAATCCATGGAAGCGTGGGGCATATTTTACAAAGAAACAATGACAAATACATAAATGCATCAATTACAAGTTTTTTTCTGTACCTAAATACTTTTTGATTTTGCCTTTCCTACTATTCCAAAACCAGACACAAAAAGAAAAGGCATCTGACGGTATCCAATATCGTTAAATGCCTTTATTTCAGCGGTTTTGCGGCTATTCTGCTTTTTCCCTTTGTATCAATTAAGCGATTCTTGAACAATCGGCGACCCAGACACGAAAGTGTCAAGCAAATAAACATTTACCATAATTTTTACCTCTGTATAAACTAACTATCATACGACAAAGGAACACCTCGTATAACTCCCATTTTTTCTATCTGTGCACTTTCAGCCATCCGTATTACGTTCAGATTCTACATTTTCTCTTTCCTCCTGCTCTAAAAAGCAGTACCTTTGAACATTATGCTCACAAAAATCTAAAAGCTGAGGAATATCAGAACGAACTGTTTCCCATACACGTTCCACATCTACTGCTCCATAATTATGAGCAAATAGATTTCTCATTCCCTTAATTGCAGGCCAGTAAATCTTATTTTTTGTTTCTTCCCGAAAATCTTCCGTCAGATGTCCTGTCAGTTCTCCAATTTGAAGGAGGCTCATGCATACGGAATTGCGATAATCCCTGTCGGCATCAAATACGGCTTTTTCATTTCCAAACCGCTCAACAGACCTCATGATATCCTCACAATATGTTTTCATATGTTCCAAAATACTAATATTTTTTTTCGTCATAAATTAACCTTTCATCCTCTTTCATACTGCTCCAAAAACGTTCCGTCCTCTTTCTGTTGGCATTGTGGTTCAGGCTCTCTGTTGTTACCAGATCTACCGGTTTTTCCAAAGCATTTGTCAATTCATCATATAAAGCCCCCAGGCCAAACATGCTTTTGATTTTTCCGCCATCAATCCTCAGGTCAATATCACTCTGCCCTGTTGCCTCGCCACGGGCATATGAACCAAAAAGATAAGCACGGCTCACGCCATACTGCTGTAAAATCGGATTTACAATCGCCTGTATTTCATTTAATGCATAAATTTTGTCCATAAAACAGCCTCCCTGCTATCTATATGATTCCTTTTTCTTTATTTTAAACTATGTCCGACATTTTCAATACATTCATTTTAGCACATAAAAGAAAGTATTTCAAATTGTCTATAATAAAATTAGGAATTATTACTAAAGCGTTACCGCCCATTCCGGACAGAAACGCTTTTCACCATCTATTTTTTATTCAATTAATTCTCCAACATATTTTCAATAAAGATCCCATACCCCATCTTCGAATCCGATATAAACACATGCGTTACCGCCCCAATGATATGCCCATTTGGGGTTATAGGACTCCCCGACAAGTATGTGTCAATCTAGGGACAATATTTTTTTCGTATTTTTTTCGACAAACCTTTGCGTGCTGTCGAAATTTGTTCGGAAATATATAATCTTCATGCGTTTTATATAAAGCCTTTACCCACTCATATACTCAGCACATACCAAATATATTCCAAAAATACTTTTTATTTTGTTTGATCATTATTTGAAATTTATTATGCTTACATTTAATTAATTTAAAATCATTTAATATATTAAGCCTTTAGTAATTTTTCTCTTTCTATTTTCCTGCAGTACTCCCTTGCAAGCCTGGCTTTCTCCACACTTTTAGCCATTTCATCTTCGTCATATTCATAATCCTCACTTCCATCAATCAAAGGCATTGAAAAAAAGTCATCTGTAATCACAGCATTGTCATCCATAGGATATACCTGAAATTTTTCCATCTTTTTCATTGCGGCCCCTCCTTCTAACGATAAAATAACCCTGCTTCACTACACCTTGACAGAAAAGATACAGATGCTTTATAGGCATTTGTAACTGCATTATTACTCTTGTTATTTTCTGCAGCACATTCCTTCAACAGTTTTAAAGCATCTTCTCGATCATATTTTTCTCTTTCATAATATAATGAACGGTTCCCTGATTTGATACCACTACTAACATTTTTATTTTAGCATACACAAATAAATATCTCAAATCATTTACAGAAAAAGTCTTGGTTGACGGATGGTTATGTAGTACAATTACCGTTGCCTCCCTTGCCGTCATGAGTATGTGGAAAGAAAGAGTGTCTGCATTCACACTGACGCTGATTTCATCTCCAAATGCAACTCCATAATTATCCATCATGTTTTCATCTGCCAGATCACATGTAATTGCAACTTCATTACTTTCGTTCTGTTCTCTTGACAGACGCAGTACTTCCTGTGCAAGCTTTTGAATATTCTCATTCTGCTTTTTTGTCAGCCCCTTAAACTCTATAAACGGAACTTTTTCAATCGCAACCTCTGTAATCCATACCTTTGCATTCCGTTTTTTTGCCTGTCCCAAATTTTCACTGTCCATTTTTAAAATCCCCTCATTATATGTCCTGATTTCCATACTGCCATTATTGATGCATCTTGAAAACCAGGACATGCTCAACCATTCACTTCATCCATAAAATTCCAATATATTTCTACTTCCCCATCTTTTACAATTCGGGCGCATATTTTTTCTTTCCCCTTTTTTATAGCCAAACGGGGCTGTTCCATAGACATATTCCCCTCCTTATTCCGGGAATCTATTTCATTTACCTTGAAATATAAAGTATCAATAAGGTTTACAGTCAAGTATTTTTTCAATTTTTTTCAAATAAATGAGATTTTATCCTGCATAGGCAATCGCATTGCTTTCAGACTACAAAATAGGAACAGACACTGCAATCCCTTATTATCTGAGATTCCAGCACTGCTCCTGTTTTATCAGTCACATCCTTCAATGCTCCAGCATATTTTCAATAAAAATCCCATACCCCATCTTAGAATCCGATATAAACACATGCGTCACCGCACCAATGATATGCCCATCTTGAACAATCGGCGACCCAGACATCCCCTGCACGATCCCCCCAGTATCTTCCAGCAGCTTTTTATCGGTTACCTGGAACTGTATCCCTTTATTATTTCCTTCGCTGTGGTAATTGGTCTGTTCTATTTCTATATCGTATGACTGCCTTTGCCCTTCCACAGAACTGATAATCTGGGCTTTGCCTTTTTTTATACCTTCTTTATACGTAACCGGAAGGGCTGCTACGCTGCTGATTTCCTCCGGTATATGGGTAAGTGTGCCGTAAATCCCTACATTTGTGTTTTCCTTTACATCTCCAAGGCGGTAGGTTTCGTCATAATTGATCATACCGGACATTTCCCCTGGCTGGCCGCGCCTGCCTTTGCGCACTTCTAAAATTGTGGTTTTATATATGGAGCCGTCTTTTATATCGATCAGGCTGCCGACATCTGCATCCGTTACGCCGTGGCCCAAGGCACCATATGACTTGTCCCCTGCTACATAGGTGAGCGTGCCTACGCCTGCAATATCGTCGCGTACCCATAGCCCAATTTGATAAATGCCGTCCTGCGAACGTACTGGTTTTATGGATACATCGATCTTTTTCCCGTCCCGCAGCAGCTTTAACTTTAGTTTTTTGCCTTCACAAAACGAAACCTTTTTTACAAGCTGCTCTTTGGACGCAATTTTTTCTCCATCGACTTCTAATATACAGTCCCCACTGTTTACGGCATTTCGGGCTGGTTCCTGTGTGTTTCCAAAACTGTCTGTTACTTCGCCTGTCCCAATGATAAGGACTTGGCTGCTGTGTACATAGATGCCAATATTGGTGCCGGCAGGGATTAGGCTGCGCCGGTCTACTTCCTGTACAGAAATCTGCTTAACAGGGATAGTGCCAAACAGCCTGCAGACGACCTGGTACTTATTTGAAAGCTGCGGACCTGCGGCTTTCGGCGTCATATGGATCGGACCGCTACGGTCCGGCTGCTTATTTGCAAACACCTGCGCACTGTCTACAATGGTGCCGGTTACTGGGACGCCGAAGGAAACCTGCGGCTTTTCCCCATATTCTACATACATTTTATCCGGGATAGCATCCATCATAAGCAGATACGCAAAAACAAACCATACGGCAAACGCTGTGTAGCCTACCGCTTTCCTTCTTCTTTGAAATTGAAACCATAATTTTTGCAACATACTAGACATCTCTTTTCCTGTGTATTGAAACTTTGCTTTATCTTTTTCGATTGCCCCATTCCACACTTGTGCTATATCCATTGTTATTTCCACAGCACATTACTAGTATGCCTAGCTATGTTATTTTAAGTCAGGGAATTTTTTGTGGCGGCTGCCAAATCCTTCATTTCTTCTGCACTCCTTAGTACCGTGTCGGTAATTTTGGCACCGCCCAGCATCCGGCCAAGCTCTGCGACGCTTTCAGCAGCATCCAGCTTGCGGATATTCGTTACGGTATGATTTTGTTTTGCCTGTTTTTCAATTAAGAAATGCGCGTCTGCCATTGCAGCAATCTGCGGCAGGTGCGTAATACAGATGATCTGATGGTCTTTCGAAATAACATTCATCTTCTCGGATACCATCTGGGCGGTGCGGCCGCTGATGCCGGTATCAATTTCATCAAAAATCAATGTCCCAATTTCATCGCAGTCTGCAAGCACAGCCTTAATCGCGAGCATAATACGCGAAAGCTCTCCACCGGATGCAATTTTTGCCAAAGATTTGATCGGTTCCCCTGGATTTGTGGAAATTAGAAATTCTGCTTCATCCCATCCGGACGCTGTATATTCTTGTTTCCTTGTAAGCTGCATTTCAAACTGCACATCCAGGAAATTCAAATCAATTAATGCTGATTTAATTTTTTTTGCCAATTCGGCTGCCTGCCTTTTTCTAATTTTGGAAGCTTTAGTGCATAGCGACTCCAATTTGGCTTCGCTTTGGGACAGCCTTTGCTGCAGCCCTTCCAAGTATGCGTCATAATCGCCCAGCTTTTCTATGCGCGCTGTCTTTTTTTCATATTCAGATAAAATATATTCGATTGGCCCTCCATATTTGGCCTTCAGCCCATTGATAAAATCAAGGCGTTTTTCAATTTCATAAAACTGCCCTTCATCAAATTCGGTATCCTGCATATAGCTTGCCAGTTCACGGTTAAAATCATTCAGTAAATTGTCAACTTCCATTAACTGGGATTCCAGTTGTGCAGCCTGTTCGTCGTATGCGCTGATGCCTGCCAGCTCCTGCAGTGCGCGCCCTGTCTGGTCGGAAGCACCTTCTGCTGTCAGCTGATAGACCTGCCCGATACTGCCCATGATTTTTTTTGCATTGGAAAAACGCCGGTATTTCGACTCTAATTCTTCGTCTTCTCCAATTGTTAAATTTGCATTTTCTATTTCCTCTGCTTCGTACTGTAAAAATGCCAGTTCCCTTGCACGCTGTTCCGTGTCCAGGGAAGCCTCTTTTAACTCGTTTTTAAGCTCCTGATAGCTGCGGTATGCTTCGGATAAGCTGGCTTTTAAATTTTTGAGTTCTTTTTTTGCGTAGGCATCCAGAATATGCAGATGGTTTTTCTGGCTTAACAGCGACTGGTGCTCATGCTGGCCATGAATATCGATCAACAGTGCCGATACTTCTTTGAGTTTTGCAGCAGATACGCTTTCTGAATTGACCTTCGCGACCGGCCGGCCACCGGAAATCCTTCTTGACAGGATTACCTGGCTATCTTCCATTGGTATGTCCATCGCTTCCAGCTTCCCTTTTACCATATCATCCACAGAAAATACCAGTTCCACCAATGCGTAATCCGCATCCTTGCGGACAATATCCTTGGAAACTTTGCCGCCGACTGCAATCCCGATCGATCCGATAATAATGGACTTCCCAGCGCCGGTTTCCCCGGATAAAATATTTAGCCCGCTGGAAAAATCTACTTCCGCTTCATCAATTAACGCCAGGTTTTTTACATGAAGATTATGTAACATGAATCCCTCTTCCCCTTATAGCTTTTCTTTTTTTGCCCCTTCTCAAATGTTGCTTCCTACCAGCCATTTCCTTCTTCCACAGTTTCTAAGGAACTGTCGCAAAATAACACAAGTTATTTCACGACAGTTCCTAACGGCCAATAATCCTGCGCAGGCGCTCCATCAGGGCTTTTGTATCTTCCACGGTCCTGATTGCACACATAATTGTATCATCCCCGGCAATGCTGCCTACGATCTCATGGCAGTCCATTGCATCCAGGGCGGCTGCAACTGCCATAGCCATGCCGGAAACCGTTTTTATAACAAGGATATTTTGCGCCATATCCATAGACTGGAACCCGTCCTGAAAAATACGGATATATTTTGACAGGTCTTTTGGCCCCCCGTCGACAGCTGTATATTTTTGCCGCCCGTTTCTTAATGGCACTTTGGTCAGCTTGAGTTCGCGTATATCCCTTGAGATGGTCGCCTGGGTCACTGGAAAGCCTGCCTGTTCAAGATATGCGGATAACTCTTCCTGTGTTTCCACATCATATTTTTTTATTAATTCCAATATTTTTGCATGCCTTGTATATTTCATCGCTCGATTGCTCCATTTGTCATCGATAGGCGGATACAGTTCCAAGAAGCGCTAATGGAACGTCTGCATCTTTTTCCGCAGGATTTCTAAAAAACTTACCTTGCTGATTTTTAATATTTTAGCGCTTTCTTTGGCCCTGCTTATTTTTATGCCTCCGCCAATCGTAAGGAAACATCCGTGGTCGCCATCAAAACTGACTTCGACGATCTCGTCACGCTGCACGCGGCGGCTGCCCACTTCCACCACAATTTCATCCTGGGCATCGATTACAATGCTCCTGGGCATCAGCGTATGGGAATTGATCGGCGTCAGCAGCATCATCCGTGCTTTTGGATCTACGATCGGCCCACCTGCAGAAAGGTTGTATCCAGTTGACCCTGTCGGCGTAGATAAGATAATGCCGTCGCATTGGAACGTGTTCAGGTACTGCCCATTAATATAGACAATCAGGCTAACCAGCGACAATGCCCCTGTCCGATGGATGACAATGTCATTTAATGCATAGCGTGCTGTTATTGCTGCCCCGCCTTCCTGCCCACATATTTCGCCGGACAGCATCATACGTTCCTCGATCATATAATCGCCCTGCATAATGGCATTTACTGCACCGCATGCACTGCTGACCTCCAGCTCGCACAAATACCCCAGTGTGCCCATATTAATACCGATCAGCGGGATGCTGCTGGCAACCGTATCCCTTGCCGCCCGAATCAGCGTGCCATCCCCGCCCAGTACCAAAATGCATTCCGTTCCCTGTGGGATATTTTCTGCCTGCACTTTTTGGATACCTTCCGTTGCGTCCACGCTTACCAGGTACTTGCCGTTTCCGCCTTTTTGTTCAATATAGCTGCACAGCCTTTTTGTTTCCTTCAAGCCCTGGTCTTTTAAAGCATTTGTAATGATAAGAAAATTTTTCATATATCCAATGCAGCATGGGCAGCTTCTACAACTGCCGCACTATCGGCCGCTTCCTCCTGTAAACCAGTCCCATCTTTACGGATGTGCATCAAATACTCGATGTTGCCTTCTGGCCCTTTCACTGGGGAAAAATCCAGGTTTAAGACATGAAAACCCAGCCCTTTAGCCGCGTCCGCTACTTGGTTTAAGACCGAAAGGTGGACCCCTTTGTCCCGCACCACCCCTTTTTTGCCGACATGCCCGCGCCCTGCCTCAAACTGCGGCTTTACCAGGCAGACCATTTCTGCATCCTGTTCCAGCAGAGCTTGAGCTGGCCCGAGCACTTTCGATAAAGAGATAAAAGAGACGTCGGCCGACGCAAAATCCAGGCGTTCTGGTATATCCTGCGGCGTTACATAACGGATATTTGTCTTTTCCATGCAGACAACGCGTGCATCCTGGCGGAGCGTCCAGGCAAGCTGCCCATAGCCAACATCCACCGCATACACTTTTTTTGCGCCATTTTGCAGCATACAGTCTGTAAAACCGCCTGTGGACGCCCCAATATCCATACAGACCTTGCCTGTGAGCTGCAAAGAAAACTGCTTAAGCGCCTTTTCCAGTTTCAAACCGCCGCGGCTGACATACCTTAGGGACTTGCCGCGTACTTCTACTGGTGCCTGCACATCAAACATAGCCCCTGCTTTATCCTCTTTTTGCTGTTTGACATAGACGTTCCCTTCCATGATCAACGCCTTTGCTTTTTCCCTGGAAGGGGCCAAGCCGCGTTTCACAAGCAAAATATCTAACCGTTCTTTCATTTTCTCACCATTTTAGCCAATATAGCCCGCTATACAGGGCCTTTTTATTTTTTCATCCCTACTGGTTTGCCCAGCAATAACCCCGGACCTTGCCTGCTACCGTTTCCGCATCCAGCCCGGCTTGGCGTTTTAGCAACTCTACGTTCCCATGAGGGATAAACTCGTCCCTGGCTGCTATATGCAGGACCGGTACCCCTACGCCGGCCCTATCCAAGTATCCGGATACGGCCTGACCAAGCCCGCCGCACAAAACATTTTCCTCTAACGTAACAAGCAGCCTATATTTACTTGCAATGCGCCCCAGCATCTGCGTATCAAGGGGCTTTGCAAAACGCATATTAAAAATGGCACAGCCAATCCCTTCCGGCGCCAGCAGGTTACGTACTTCCAATGCTGTTTTTACCATACTCCCATAGGCAAGCAGCATCACCTGGCCTTCTTCATAAAGCATCTCGCCCTTCCCGAATACAACCGGCGCCCGGAATTCCTGCAGCCCGTCAAACGCTTCCCCACGCGGGTAGCGGATGGCTATCGGATGCGGAAAATCTATTGCAAATTTAATCATATCCGAAAATTCCCATTTATTCTTAGGCGCCATCAATGTTATATTTGGAATAGCCATTAAATACGAAATATCAAAAATGCCTTGGTGTGTTTCCCCATCGCTGCCTACAATACCTGCACGGTCAATGGCAAAAACAACCGGAAGGTTCTGCAGGCAGACATCATGCAGCACCTGGTCATACGCCCGCTGCAAAAAAGAGGAATATACGGCAAATACCGGCTTTAACCCACCTGCTGCAAGTCCAGCAGCAAACGTCACTGCATGCCCTTCCGCAATGCCGACGTCAAAGAAGCGCTCGGGGAACATATTATGGAACCGCTTTAACCCTGTCCCGGTTTCCATTGCAGCAGTTATAGCCACTACCTTTTTATCACGGTCGCCCATTTTACGCATGACAGTCGAAAAAATATCCGTATAGCCAGCCTTTTTTTTCTTTTTCTTTACAATGCCTGTCGCAATATCAAATGGTTCTGTCCCATGAAAACGTGCCGGATTACGTACTGCCGGCTCATAGCCCCTGCCTTTTTGCGTCAGGACATGCACAAGCGCTGGGCCGTTCACACGCGATGCCTTTGTAAACAATGCAACCATCTTATCGACATCATGTCCGTCCACTGGGCCTAAGTACAATATCCCCATATCTTCGAACAGCATACCTGGTATTAAAAGCTGTTTGATGCCGCTTTTTGTCCTACGGATCCTGCTTACGATCCGTTCCCCATAAACAGGGATCTTATTCAGGGACTCCATTACGCCGTTTTTTAAATCCTGATATACATCTGCGGTACGGATGCCGCTCAGATACTGTGACATGCCGCCGACATTGCGTGAAATCGACATATCGTTATCATTTAGCACGATAATAAAATTCGTCTCCAGCTTAGAAGCATTATTTAGCGCTTCAAATGCCATCCCTCCAGTCAGCGCACCGTCCCCGATCACGGAAACTACTTTATACTGGCCCCCTGCCAGATCCCTTGCGGCCGCATAGCCAAGCCCTGCTGAAATAGAAGTGGAGCTATGCCCCGTATTAAAGCAGTCGCAGTCGCTTTCCATTGACTTTGGAAACCCGCTTAAGCCCCCAAACTGGCGCAGCGTAGCAAATGCCTCTTTCCGCCCAGTCAATATTTTATGCGTATAAGACTGATGCCCGACATCCCAGATAATCTTATCCTGCGGCAGATGGAATGCCAAATGCAGCGCTATCGTCAGCTCCACCACTCCGAGGTTGGATGCCAAATGGCCCCCCGTCTCTGAAAGGCTGTTTATCAGAAATTGGCGTATTTCCCCTGGCAGCTTTTCTATGTCTTCTTTCTCCAGTTTTTTTATATCATTTGTCTGATTGATCTTATCCAATACCATATAAACCCTCTCCACGCTACTGGCCCATGCTTTAACCTACATTTACTTTTTTCTATGGACCAGGAATAGCAGCAGGTCTGCCAAAAACTGGTTTGCAACTGGCAGCGAATTCAGGCAACCGGTTGCCTGGCTGGTCAAGCCTTCCACCTGTTTTTGTGCTGCCTCCATACCATACAATGAAAGGTATGTTAATTTATGGTTTTTTGCATCGGAACCAACTGGCTTGCCCAGCTCCTCTAATGTACTTGTTACATCTAAAATATCATCCTGTATCTGGAAGGCAACGCCAATACAGCCGCCTGCCTGTTCCAGCAGCAATACGTCCTTTTCCTGCGCACCAGCCAGTACCGCACCAATCATCAACGACGCTTCTATTAATGCCCCCGTTTTTAGCCGATAAATAAAATCCAGTTTTTCTTTTGCTGTATCCCCTTTAAAATCTTTTGTATCTTCGCTTAATACATCTACTACCTGTCCGCCCAGCATACCATAGATCCCGGCTTTTTGCGCAAGGATTTGCAGGGCCCGTGCTGCCCCCTGCGGCGCCCCTTCCATAAAAAATGCCTTCGCGGCTGTTTCAAATGCATACGTAAGTAATGCATCCCCAGCTAAAATGCCCATCGCCTCCCCATACACAACATGGGTCGTCTTACGCCCGCGGCGGTAGTCATCGTCATCCATTGCAGGAAGGTCATCGTGGACAAGGGAATAGGTGTGGATCATTTCCATAGCTGCCAAAAATGGTTCCACCACCCTGCCATCCCCGCCAAACATCCGGTATGTTTCCAACATCAGCATTGGCCGCAGCCGTTTCCCTCCAGATAACAAGCTGTAGCGCATCGATTCCATAATCAGTTTTTGAAGGCCCTCTTCCGGCGGGAGGTAAGCCTGTATAATTGTTTCAACTTCCGCTGCACGTTTCTTTATTCTATCTTCAATTTTATTATTCTTATTTGATTCCATCTGCTTTTACCCCAGCCTACCCTTCATTTGCATATGCGTATTTTTTACTGGAACGCTTCCAGCTCCCCCTGGCTGTTGACCACCAGCATTTTCCGCTCAATCTGCGCTACTTTCTCGCTGCAGATTTTCAGTTTCCTTACCCCTTCTTCATAATAGCGGAATGAATCTTCCAATGAAACCTGCGGGTTTTCCAATTGCGCAATACAGCCTTCTACCTGCGCCAGTACCTCTTCCAGACGCATCCCGTCCATTTCTTCCCCTCCACTGCCAAACGTCTGCCAACTGCCCTGCAGTTTCGGCTGGTTTTCTTGCCCGGACTGTACTATGCCATCACCCGCCTGTAGTTCCTCGCCCTGTAGTTCCAGCTGGTTTTCCTGTCCTGGCCGCGCCATACCATGAACTGGCAAATCCCCTTTTGCAGATTGCCCGATACTATAATCCGTCTGCTGCCCGCCACACTGTGCGCCTGGCTGGCTTCCTGTCTTTGATTGCCCCATTATTCCACCTCTATTTCCTAATTCCAGGCGCCTCCTGCGTCTGCTTGCCGCTGCCGTATGGGAACACCGGAAACTTGCTTGTACTTACCACCTTGGCATAAATAGCCCCATCCAATGCCCGTATGGTTACCTTCTCCTGCGGTACCACTTGTGAAACCTTAGTAACCGGCTGCCCCATGCTGTTTATCACAAAAGTATAGCCCTGGCTTAATTTTTTTACCGGCGACCCTGCCTCCAGGCGCCCTGATAAAAGCTGTATCTTATGCCATTCATCCTGCAGGCGGCTTTTCATGCGCTGGCGCAGTTTCTCTTCCAGATCTGCCGTATATTGCTTGCGGTTGTTTAGGGCTGTTTTTGGGCTAACATAGCCAAGCTGCATCTGCAATTGATCCAGGCGCTGGTACGCCCGCTGGATATGTTCCCGCATCCGCATATTTAAGGTAACTTGTACCATCCGTAAGCCTTCTTTCCACTGCGCATAGTCAAAAACAGCCAGCTCTGCCGCAGCGGATGGAGTCGGCGCACGTAGATCAGCTACATAATCAGCAATTGTTGTATCTGTCTCATGGCCAACTGCAGAGATCACTGGTATGCGGCATTCAAAAATAGCCCGCGCCACAATTTCCTCATTAAACGCCCATAAATCCTCAATCGAACCGCCTCCGCGCCCTACGATTATGGTGTCTACACCCAGCTGTTCCAATGCGTGGATCCCGTTAACAATACTCTGTGCCGCACCATCCCCCTGCACTTGGGCTGGATATAAGATAAGCTGCACATATGGATTCCTACGGCGGCTGATATTTTGGATGTCCTGGATTGCTGCCCCAGTCGGCGCAGTCACAATGCCAAGCGTTTGGATAAACCTTGGAACCGGCTGCTTATACTGCGGCGCAAACATACCCATTTCAGCAAGTTCTTTTTTCAGCGCTTCAAACTTTAGAAACAGCGCCCCTGCACCATCCAATGCAATTTCCCTTGCATAAAGCTGGTAACGCCCATCCCGTTCGTATACTTCTATGGAACCGGATACAACTACGTTATCACCATCCTGCATACGGAATTTCAGCCCATTTTTCCGGCTTCCTGCAAACATCACAACGGCAATGGTCCCTGACCTGTCTTTTAAAGAAAAATAAATATGCCCAGAATTGTGGTATTTGCAGTTGGATACTTCCCCTTTTACGCTGATTTTTGTAAGCATAAAATCCTGCGCAAACATATTTTTAATATACGTATTTACCTGCCCTACACTTAACACACGCTTATTCATACAAATTTCGCCAATACCCCATTTACAAAAGACGGAGCCCCATCACTGCTGTAAATTTTTGCAAGCTCAACCGCCTCATTGATCGCTACGCCAGATGGTATGTCCGCTTCGTACTTCATTTCATAAAGCGCAAGCCGGATTAAAACCAAATCCACCTTTGCCATACGCCTGGTCTTCCAGCCGGTTGCCTTTTCGTCAATCGCCGCATCCAGCTCTACACGGAGCCGGTAAATTTCACGCAGCTTTTGCTCGATATAAGCCCGTTTTTTTTCATTGGGTTCCTCCAGCTCGTCCATAAACAGCTGCAGCTGTTCTTCCATCCCCTCTTCGTCATAAAAATCTATCTGAAAGAGCGTTTTAAATATCTGTTCCCTGATTTCTCTCCTAGTCATAACTTCCTCTCCAAAAGGCGGCAGGCGCTTTTAAATACAGGCATAAGACAAAAAGGAGTGCCGCAATGACACTCCCACCCAGCCGTTTCAACGGCTACCCAAACGCCTTATCTGCTGTTTCCCATATCAACACTGACAATTCGTACATTTACGGCATTGACCTCAAGGCCCGTCATCGTTTCAATCGCTGTTTTTATCTTCTCCTGCACCTTTGCCGATATATCTGGAATCGCGTATCCATATGCAATGTTAATCGCTACTTCGACTGTAACGTGATTATTAACTACATCTACCTTTACGCCTTTTGCCAGATTTTTTCTGCCAAGCCTGCTGACAAGTTCATTCGTAATATTGCCAGCCATAGAACTGACACCTTCTACCTCAGTGGCAGCCAGGCCCGCAATAATCGTGACTACCTCGTCCGCAATATTGACTTCACCGAGGTTGTCTTCTTTGATGCTGTATACCTTTCTATCTTCTGCCATGTAACTTCCTCCTAAAAGATTCAACTGTTTCAACGCGTTCGATTATTATTATTCTATCAGAATTAGCATGAAATCACAACCGTCTGATTGAAAATATTATGCAAAAAACGAAAATGCGGTAGGGAGATATGCGGTAGGGAGATATGCGGACGCCGGGTGATGGGGTGGCGTCCCCACCCCTTTTTTCTGTTTATTCTTCAACCCGTTTATAGTATACTAATAAGAAACCCCAATAGCAAAAAATCTTTTCAAAGGAGGTACCCCTATGGTAACAAGCGCCGACCTATTCCACCTGCCATACTACAATAAAGCAACTTACACCGGCAGCATCTGCGGTATGCGCTACTATATTGAAAAAACTGCTGAAAATGAAACCCCCGTTTTACGTGCCTGGATCTTCCCAGGGCCATTTTGCTTTGCAAAAACGCAAGACAGCCAAAAAGAATCTAAAACATTTGCTTTTGCCGAAGAAAGCCTTCCTGCAATCGCATCCTGGTTAAATGAACAATATGAACAGCGCGCCAGCTACTGGCAGGAGCATACAGCGCTTATTCATTGACCATTGCAAGGAACTGCCCTTCGTCGATGACTGGAATGCCTAGCCCCTGGGCTTTTGCGAGTTTGCTGCCTGCATTTTCGCCTGCCAGGAGGTAGGCTGTTTTTTTGGAAACCGAACCGGATACTTTGCCGCCATTGCGTTCAATTAATTCTGCCGCCTGTTTGCGTTCCAGATTGGGCAGCGTCCCAGTAATTACAAAAGTCTTCCCCGAAAAGCGGTCGCTTTCGCCATCTTGTACGATACGTTCCAGATTTACGCCGGCTTCCTGCAGGCGTGCCAGCATCTTTTGGTTTGCTTCGTCTGCAAAAAAGCTTTGGATACATCCAGCGCTGACCTCCCCAATATCTGGTACTTCTACTAATTGTTCAGCCTGTGCGTGCGCTACGTTTTGTATGGTGCCAAATTGCTTCATAACTGCTTTTGCCGCGGCCTTTCCGACGTTTGGGATGCCAAAACCTGTCAGCAGCTGGTAGGCGTCACGCTGCTTGGCACCCTCTATTGCATCCAGCAGTTTGTCTGTATTTTTTTCTTTTCCAATAATGCCTTCGGCAATCATCTGTTCCCGATAGTCTTTTAACGTAAATATATCAGCAATATCTTTGATAAAACCGCGCCGCACCAGTTCTTCTATATACACCGTCCCAAAGCCTTTGATGTCCATTGCATCCCTGCTGACAAAATTAATGATCCTGCGTTCGATTTGGGCCGGGCAGTTTGGAGATGGGCATTTTAGGTCGGCAGTATCTTTTTCCCGCACTGTTTTCGTACCGCATACTGGGCAGACCTCCGGCAAATGGTAGCGGACAATCCCCGCTTCCCGCTTTTCTTTGACCACTTCCCGTATTTTTGGTATAATTTCTCCGGATTTGTAGACTTTTACATAATCCCCAATCCCAACGTCCAACTGGTCGATAAAGTCCTGGTTGTGCAGCGTCGCCCGGGATACGCTGGTGCCGCATAGGCGCACTGGCTCAAATACGGCCGTCGGCGTAATCCTGCCAGTCCTTCCCACCGATACCTCAATATCCAATATCCTGGCCTCTTTTTCTTCCGGCGGATATTTATAGGCAACTGCCCACCTAGGCACTTTGGACGTTGCGCCAAGCAGTTCCCTGTCCGAAAGGCTGTTTAATTTTACTACAGCCCCATCTATATCATAAGGCAGGTTGCCACGGTTTTCCCCGATTGCACAGACTGCTTCCCATACTTCCTCAGCGGTATGGCAGACACGGTAGTCTTCGATTACCCGGATACCCTGTTTTTTCAAGTACTCATAGCCTTGTGTATGTGTCTGAAACCCTCCGCCCCGCTCCTGCTGGATATTAAATACAAACATAGACAGGCCACGCTCCTTTGTGACCGCCGTATCAAGCTGGCGCAGCGTACCAGCCGCACAGTTCCTCGGATTCGCAAAAACCCGTTTTCCAGCCAATTCCTGGCGTTCATTTACTTTTTCAAAATCTTCGTTTGTCATGTATACTTCGCCGCGTATTTCCAAATATGGGAGCGGCTGTTTCAGCTTCCTTTTAACATCTTTAATCACCTTTGCATTCGCAGTTACATCCTCACCAAAATTAATGCCGTCGCCCCTTGTCTCCGCTAATTTAAGTATCCCATCTTCATAGCGCAGCACCAACGATAAACCGTCAATTTTATACTCTACGACAAATTCTGGGTTTTCAAACTGGCCCTGCATATCTTCTACAAATGAGGTTACTTCGTCTTTGGAGAATACGTCCTGCAGACTGAGCATCGGTACATTATGTCGCACCAGTACGCCTGCTTCCCGTTTTGCACTACCGCCAACCCGCTGTGTCGGAGAATCAGGCGTAACGAATTCCGGATGTGCTTCTTCCATAACTTTCAGCTCTTGCATCAATTTATCATATTCGTGGTCAGTAATTTCCGGATTATCTTCATTATAATAACGTTCCATATGGTAATTGACCGTTTTTTTCAATTCTTCATATGCTTTCAATGGATCCATAGCCTTTTCCCCCTCCGTTTTCCAGCCGCACCGTCTCGTCCGAAGACCCTTGCAGCAGCTGCTCCAGGCACTCTAATTCCTGTGGTTCCACCATCCGGTACTGCCCTGGCGCCAAGCTGCCAAGATGGATATTCATAATCCTTACTCTTTTTAGGCTAACCACACGGTAACCAAAATATTCACACATTCTACGTATTTGGCGGTTCATCCCCTGCGTAAGCACCATCCGGAATGCTTTTTGGCCGGTACGTTCCACCAGGCACTTCCTCGTTACCGTACCCAAAATCGGCACGCCACCTGCCAGCCCATGCAAAAAGCGGTCTGTTACCGTTTTATTTACCGTAACAAGGTATTCTTTTTCGTGGCAGTTTCCAGAACGCATGATTTTATTTACAAAACCGCCTTCATTTGTCATTAAAAGAAGCCCTTCGGACTGCTTGTCCAGCCTTCCAATCGGATAAATCCGTTTCGGATAATGCAAGTAATCTATAATATTATGTTCTTCCCGTTTTTCAGCCGTACAGACGATCCCCTTCGGCTTATTGACTGCTAGGAGGATACGCTCTTCTTCCGGTTCAACTGGCCTGCCCTGGTAATACACCTGCTGCCCCGGCAGCACCCGGCTGCCTATCTGGGCCGGCTGGTTTTCAATCCACACATTCCCTGCTGCAACCTGGCGGTCAGCTTCCCTTCTGGAACAGACGCCTGCCGCACTTAAATATTTATTCACCCGAATCCCTATTTCTTCCATCTTATGCTCCCTGACTGATGTAAACCAATGTCATTTGCTTATACTGCACACGAGTTAAATTGGCAAGCCGCATTCTTTGACCCAGACCAAGCAGCGGGTGCTTGGTCTGGGTGTGAAAAGTAACGTTAAATTTACTGTATATCCTGACTGCAGACCGCCAGCCAGGCACTTTCTTGGTTAACATTACTGTACATTCTGGCGGTTTGCAGTATATATATCTTACAGCCAGAATATATTAAAATATGCGGTTTATCAGCTATATTTCATAACGGCAGCCTCATAAGTAAATGACATTGGATGTAAATAATAACAAAAACGCGAAAAAACGGAAACTGTACTGCCAACTTCCGGCTTTCTCCATACAGCAACCGCTTTTTTTACAGGGTGTATCAGACGGATCCCCATCCAATACACCCTGGCACTGTTATTCAACTTATCTTAATACATCTGTTTTAATATATCCCGTCTTGCCATTCCAGTTTACTTTTGTCCATCCTTCCGCATAGCTCATAACGACCGTAACTGTATCCCCCTGGAACGCAGTGCCGACTAGATCTGAACTTTCACTCATGGCCTGGCGCACATTTACTCCATCCGATAACGTAATACGCTCCCCTTCTGTATAGTAAGATGGCGAAGAAGTCGTATCAGGAGTGGAATTGTCCTCTTTTTTGACTTTAGATTTGTCAGATACGATATATTCTTTTTTAACAAACCCTGTCTTGCCCCTGCTCTTAATCTTAAACCATCCATTTTGGCTTGTGCCATAGATCGTAACTTTTGTACCTGGCTTTAATTCCCGCAATACGTCGCTGCTTGTGCTGCGCTTTTCGCGCATGTTTACAGTTGTCTTTGCATAAGCGGTACGTGTTTTTGCGCTGCTGGATGTGTTGCCAGTATTGCCTGTCTCCGTTTTCTTAACTTTAGATTTGTCAAATACAATATAATCTTTGCGGATATAGCCGGTATCGCTCCCCGCTTTTACCTTATACCAGCCCGACTGGCTTTCTCCATAAACAGTAACTTTAAGGCCACCTTTGAGTGTTTTGACAATATCGCTGTCTGTACTACGCCCTTTGCGCAGATTTACTTCTTCCTTCGTGTAGGCAGTACGTTTTGTTTGATTTTCATTGCTTTGGGAACTGCCCTCTGCACCCTCTACCTTTGACGGGTCAGATACAATATAATCCTTGCTTACAAACCCGGTATCGCCTTTTGCTTTTACCTTAAACCAGCCGTCTTTGCTCACGCCATAAATCGTAACTTTGGTACCGGCCTTTAAAGTACGTATCAGGTCACTGTCTGCATTGCGTTTTGTGCGCATATTTACATCCGTCTTCGCATAAGCGGTGCGCTTTAAATTATCGGCGCTGGACGACGTACCGTCCGCCTTGTTTTGGGTATTTCCATCATCTGTATCTGTCTGCGTAAAGCTGTCCACCCATGCACTGACGGCATCCTGCACATTCTTCGTAACCATCTCTTTGAGCTGTTCGTCTTTTGCAAGCGCTGCGTCATAATTGCTCTGTACTTCCCTTTGCAGGTTGATCACGTCCTGCTGCTGTTCAAATGCGGCAATGCATTCCTTCACTTTCTCATCTGCTGCGCTTTCTTTATCGGACAGCTTGGACTGGCTATTGTATGTATTATCAATATAAAAAGCGCCGTTTTCATCTTTGCGGACATAAAAATAGTCTACGCCTGGCGCGCCAGAATCAATATCCTGAAATTTCATATCTGAAACAACCGCTACCGTATATTCCCCATCTTTTACGCCCTGTTTGGTATAGCATTTAATATTTTCATACTTGTCCAAGTAGCTGCCCATTAGCTCAATATAGCTTTTTTCTGTATCGGAAACCGGGTAAGCGACTTTTTCAACGCCTGCTACATCCCCAGCTGCGAAGCATTTGTAGTACTCTTCAAACAGCCCGTTAATCTCCGGATATTCATCTACCTTAAATGCTTCTGAATCCGCCTGGCCCTGCCCTTCCCCATCTGTACTGCTGGAAAACAACGGGTCATTTTGAGATTTCGGGGAATCATTGTTTATATTCTGGGTTGAAATTACGATTGCAAGCAATATAAGCATCGCACCCGTTGCAATATACTTTTTATATTTCACACATATTTTTTTTAACTCGCCCATACTAAAACCGGTTTTATTTTCGCCGGTGCTGTTTTCTTCGTTATTATTATTGGCTGCCATCGAATGCCTCCTTATCTGTTTTAAGGTTGTATTGTTATCTTTCAAAATATATCTTTTAAAAAATAAATATCAAAATAATCGGTTTCGGGGAATGTCTGATAGTCAAAAAAAAATAGAAAGAAAAATGCAACCGGCGGGAATCGAACCCACATTACAGGAGTCGGAGTCCTGCGTTCTATCCGTTAGACTACGGTTGCAAAAGCTGGTATTTATTATAACACCATTTCCCGAAAAAGAAAAGCCTAAATTTCTAACAATATTATTTTTTTCTGCTGCCTAGTTTTGGGCAAATCGATCAAACGTTGATTTTCTGACCCCCGAAAATGTAGGCTGATATTTTTTTGCGCCTCCCGGTATTCCCCATCCACCAAGACATCGATCATAGACAGCATTTCGTCCGTCACTTCACACCTGGCACGGCTGTCTTTTAACAGGTCAGCCTCATATGTATATCCTGTGTAGCACCAGATGTCTTTATGCGGGAACTGCCCCCTAACCTGGTACAGCAGCTTTACAAGCACCCTTTGGTTTTCTGGTTCAAAGGGCTCCCCGCCCAAAAGCGTCAGCCCTTTGATATAATCATGCCCCAACGCATCCAAAATTTCCTGCTCCGCCATCTTTGTATAAGGGCTGCCATACTGGAAGTCCCACGTCTCCGGCTGGAAACAGCCTTTGCAATGGTGTGTACAGCCGGACACAAACAGGCTCACCCGTACACCGGCACCATTTGCAATGTCCGTTTTTTTGATTGCCCCATAATACATGGCCCTGGCCCCCTCTTTTTAAGATTAGCGGTCATTCTTATGCAGTGGCTTCCTGCATCTTTAACGCAGGACTATTATAACTGATTCTTTTGCATTCTACAAGCTATTTCGACAAATAAATTTAAAAATAATACGGAACATGGTTACTATTCACGGCCTGGGGGCCGCTCACAGTAACCATTCGGGGCGATATTGGAAGTTTGCTTCGCAAAATCGCCCCTCACTCCTGAATCATGTTCTCACGGAATGCGCAGTTTATGCGCATTCCTGATCCGTGAATAGTAACGGAATATGCATTGAATGCCAAGCTGGACTGTGAAACGGAATTGAGGTTTGACAGATTCCATATTTTACCCTATTATAAATACTTGAACGAAAGAAATACCAAGAAGTATTTTCGATAGAATAGGAGAGGATCATTATGAGTTTTAAATTTGTCAAAGCGCTTCCAACTCCAAAAATGGTGAAAGAAATGTACCCGTTTCCAGATGCGCTTGCCAAATTGAAAAAAGAACGGGACAAGATGATTTCCGATGTCATTTTGGGCAAGGACGACCGGTTTCTTGTAATCATAGGCCCATGTTCTGCCGACCGGGAAGATGCTGTGTGCGATTATGTCAGTCGGCTGACTACTGTGCAGGAAAAAGTAAAAGACCGGGTCATTATTATCCCAAGGGTTTATACCAATAAGCCCCGCACAACCGGGGAAGGCTATAAGGGCATTGCTTCCCAGCCAAACCCGGAAAAAGCCCCTGATATGGCTGCCGGGCTGGGCGCTATGCGTCGGATGCATATCCGCGCAATCAAAGAAAGCGGGCTGACCCCAGCCGATGAAATGCTTTACTGCGAAAACTGGAGTTTCGTAGATGACCTGCTATCTTATGTAGCAATTGGCGCCCGTTCCGTAGAAGACCAGCAGCACCGGTTAACCGCCAGCGGTTTTGATGTGGCTTCCGGTATGAAAAACCCAACCAGCGGCGATTTTTCTGTGATGTTAAATTCCGTATATGCGGCGCAGCATCCGCACCACTTTATATACCGCAATTATGAAGTGGATACAAGCGGGAATCCGCTGACGCACGTTATATTGCGCGGCGCGGTCAGCAAACACGGCAATACGGTACAAAATTACCATTACGAAGATATTATGCGCCTAATGGAACGCTATAAGGGCATGGAACTGCAAAACCCGGCAGCCGTTATTGACGCCAACCATTCCAATTCCAGCAAACTTTATAAAGAACAGGTACGTATTGTCCAAGAGGTCATGCATAACCGGATCGTTTCCCCTGAAATCAAAACACTTGTGAAAGGCGTTATGGTAGAAAGCTACCTGGAAGAAGGCGCCCAGCATATCGGCGACCATATATACGGCAAGTCTATTACGGATCCGTGCCTAGGATGGGAAGATTCAGAAAAGCTAATTTATATGATCGCTGAGATGAACCATTAACGCCGTTTTTACTTTCCGCGTGGATGTGCTTTTTTATACACTTCCCGGATCGATGCGCCGCGCATCTGTGCGTAAACCTGGGCAGCCGATAAATCCGCATATCCCATCATCTCCTGCACGGCACATAAATCTGCACCGTTATTTACCAAATGCGCCGCAAAGGAATGCCGCAGCGTATGCGGGGTAATTTCCCCCGCAATACCTGCCGCCGCCGCATATTGTTTGATCATTTTATAAACGCCCTGCCGGCTCATCTGCTTTCCGCCCATGTTGGTAAACAGGCAGCCGCATGCCTCATCGCAGGCGATCTGCGGCCTTGCCTGTCCCATATACGCCTGCAGTGCTTTGGCAGCAGCCGTGCCAAATGGAACGACACGCTCCCGCCCTCCCTGGCGGCAAATCAAATACTCCATCCCCATGTTCACATCCGTCACCTGAAGCGCTACCAATTCGCTAACCCGGATACCGGTTGCATACATCAGCTCCAGCATGGCGCGGTCACGCACAGCTTTCGGCGATGGCCCCTGTGGCTGTTTTAGCAGTAGGACAGTTTCCTGAGGTGTCAAAATATACGGCCTGCCTTTTTCTATTTTGGGCGCTTTTAAATGTGTAGCGGGATTTTCCAAAACAGCACCCTGCCCTTGCAGATAGCGGAAAAAAGCCTTGATAGAAGCAATCGCCCTTGCAACCGTAGCCGGGCGCTTATTTTCATATTCCAGCCCATTTAGATACCCACACAAATGCGTCTCCGTAACCTGGCTGCATTCCAATATCCCCTGCCCCTTAAAATAATTTGCCATCCTGCGCAGGTCACGCTCATAAGAAACGACCGTATTACGGGAAACCCGTTCCCTGCAAATGGCTGCTATGTACTGTGAAATGCTTTCTTCCAACAATTGTCCTGGTAATTTTTTTCCTGTATCCATTTCCATTTTTACCCCCGGGCCTGCACCAGCCCTCTACATGCTGCGTATGTATTTTGTCAGCAGCACCGGGTTTACATAGCTTTCCAGCCATATCCCGGCAACCATACACATCAGGGCAGAAAGCAGCATAAACAGGCGCGGGTTCCTCCATGCTTTCGGCACGCCCGCAGGCACTGCAAGCTGGGCGCTTTTTACAAATACAATGTTCCCAAGCCCATAATAGGCCGCTGCATAACAGAAGATTTGCGGAAATACAGAGAGCAGGACAAGCACCATCCCCTGAAACTTCATACTGACCAGCGCGTTTACAAACAAATAGCCCAGCGAAAATGCATACCAGCCGATAACACCCGTTAACATTGGCACGCCAAACCGCGTATAAGCCAACAGGGCCGATAGGCCAAATACACGCATCCTCTGCTTTAATAAATAGCCAAAATAATTTCCGGCATCCAGCTGCGCATAGGCCAGCTGCCCGACATAATACTCATTTAACATCCCATACTGCAGCAGCTTTTCCTGCCCTACCCAATTAGCCGCCAATATCCCTGCCAGGAAAAACAGCAAAAAACATCCTGCCAGAAATCCACGCCAAGGCAGCCCCGGCATGGAACAGCCTGTTAGTTTTATCGTCTTCGCCTTATGTCTCACTACATGTCTCTTTTTCATTGTCCAGTTAATCTAATCTATGCAGGCCCCCTGTTTTTATGACATCTACGGGGCATATTTATTTTTATATGCCAAAATGGCCGCAACCGTTTTCGCATCCTGTATTTCCCCTGCATAAATCCTGCTGCAAAGATTGTCCAAAGGCACTGCCTCCAGTTCGATAAATTCATCCCTGTCCAAATGCTGCCTGCCAGGCTGTAAACCCGTCGCCACATATACATCAATAAATTCGTTATTATAAGCAACCGCTGACTTTAGGGAAATCAAAAATTCCAGCTTCCCGCACCGGTACCCAGTTTCTTCTTCCAATTCCCTTGCCGCACAAATTTCCGTATGCTCTGACACATCATCCCTGGCGCCCGCCGGAATTTCGATCGTCATACGGTCGAGGGCATTCCGGTATTGGTGTACCATCAATATCTTCCCATCGTCCAAGACTGGTACAACCGCTGCAGCCCCTTTGCGGTGTGCAATAAAATCCCATTTTACTACCCTTCCATCCGGCATCTGCATATAATCGGTATAAAAATCCAGAATGGTGCCTTGAAATTCCAGCTTCCGGTCAATCCGCTTAATTTCATTTTTCATGTTGTCGTCCCTTTCTGAAAAATACATCGCTACCATAATATTACCACTGCTGTTTCAGGCAGTCAATTCCGATTTAAAAAAGCGCCAAAACCATACATGTCCAATGGTTTTGGCGCAATTGCTTCCATTATTTCGCGTAATCTATGACTCTTGATTCACGAATTACATTCACCTTAATTTGCCCCGGATACTGCAAGTGTTCTTCAATCTGCTTGGATACGTCCCTTGCAAGGATAACCATATCCGCGTCACTTACCTGCTCCGGCACAACCATAATACGAATCTCCCTGCCCGCTTGAATGGCAAAAGATTTCTCAACCCCTTTAAAATTGTTTGTAATATCCTCTAACTGCTGCAGGCGGTTTGAATACGCTTCTAACGTCTCCCTGCGCGCACCCGGCCGTGCCGCACTGATGGTATCGGCAGCCTGTACTAAACATGCGATCAAAGATTGCGGTTCCACATCCCCGTGATGTGCTTCTACTGCATTAATAATAAGCGGTGATTCTTTGTATTTCTTACAAATATCGACACCAATCTGAATATGTGAGCCTTCCATTTCATGGTCGACTGATTTTCCAATATCATGTAATAACCCTGCACGTTTTGCTGTCCTGGCATCCAGCCCTATTTCTGCTGCCAAAAGGCCAGCAAGCTGCGCTACCTCAATCGAATGCTTCAATGCATTCTGTCCATAGCTTGTTCGGAACTTCATACGCCCAAGAAGGCGTACCATTTCCGGATGAAGCCCATGTATGCCAGCTTCCAACGTAGCGGCTTCCCCTTCATCCCGGATCATGTTCTCTACTTCTTTTTGTGCCTTTTCCACCATTTCCTCAATACGGGCTGGATGGATACGGCCATCAACAATCAATTTTTCCAATGCAATACGTGCTACTTCTCTTCGGATCGGATCAAATCCTGAAAGGATTACCGCTTCCGGCGTATCGTCAATAATCAAATCTATGCCGGTCAGCGTTTCCAACGTGCGGATATTGCGCCCCTCACGCCCGATAATACGCCCTTTCATTTCATCATTCGGAAGCTGGACAACTGAAATTGAAGTTTCAGCCACATGGTCAGCCGCACATTTTTGAATTGCAGTAACGACATATTCCCGTGCTTTTTTGCCTGCTTCTTCTTTTGCCCTAGTTTCCATTTCTTTTAACATTTTTGCAGTGTCAAGCTTTACATCATCTTCTACAGTTTTTAAAAGATATTCTTTTGCCTGTTCGGAGGTAAGCCCAGAGATTCTTTCCAGTTCCTGTAACCGTTCCTCATTGAGCTTTGCAACTTCTTCTTTCTGTCTATTGATTTCTTCTTCTTTTTCTGCAAATCCGGCTTCGCGTTTTTCAATCGCTTCGAGCTTTTTGTCCAGATTGGACTCTTTTTGCTCAATGCGGCGTTCATTGCGCTGAATCTCTGCCCTCCGCTCTTTGATCTCGCGGTCAAGCTCATTCTTTGTGCGGATGGATTCTTCCTTCACTTCCAGCAAAGATTCCCGTTTCTTCGTCTCAGCCGTCTTCACTGCTTCATCAATAATAGACCTAGCCTTGTCATCTGCTGAACCAATTTTCGCCTCCACAACCTTCTTCTGGTAGGCAGAAGTGGCAACGTAAGTGACTGGTACCGAAATCACAAGTGCAATTAACACAGCAATGATGATTGGTATTGGTGACACAGGAGCACCTCCTTATTTAATTTTCATTGTACATATAACAACGCCCGCCTGCGGCTATCCCTGGCAGTAAAATGCCGCAGGCTACCGTTCACTGTCATAAATAACAACAATTAGATTTTATACTTTCCATTGGATTATGTCAAGTGTATTCCAAAATGATTCCGGCGGCCAGTACATCGATCGTTACTATTCACGGCCCAATGTCATTTGTTAACGCATATGCCTTAGGATCTCATCGCCTGGAAACCCTTTTCGCAGCAGGTACTGGTATATCTTCTTTGATTCCTGGGGTGTGGCCTCTTCTTTGTTGTATGCTTTTTTAGCAAGGAGCTTTTGGATCAGCTCGCCTTGGGGTGTTTCATTTTCTTCTTCCAAGGCACGGTCTACGATTTCCCGTGCAATGCCTTTCGACAAAAGGTCCATCCGCATCCGGCCGGTGCTCCTGTATGCTTGTTGGATACGGACAAAGGTGCGGGCATAGCGTTCGTCGTCGATATAATGGTAGGATTTTACATATTCTACCGCTTTGTCTATCAGCTGTGGGGGATACTGGCCCTCCTCCAGCTTTTTGCGCAGCTGCCACTCGGTCCGGTCCATTTTTTCCAGAAGGTGCATGGCACGCTTAACAGCACGTTTTCCGACAATATTATAAAAGATCGTTTGGTATAATCCGTTGTCGATTTCTGCCTGTTCTTCCAGTGCAAGGCTTTGGCATTCATTTTTATATAGCACAAGCGGTTCTGCACAATCAAAACATAGTTGCACTTTTTTGGCGGTGAGCGGTATAATCTGTGTTATTATCATAATATTTAAATTCCCTATATGTAAATTACCCTATGCTATGTTATCAAATTCATTAAAATTATTGCAATATATTATAAATTTTAATAAATC
>CAMUML010000005.1 GCA_947089855.1 uncultured Eubacterium sp. | reverse complement strand
TGGTAAAGTAGAAGAAATTCAACATAATGTGAAAGAACGGAATTGTATAGACATGATGAAATTTCGGTTTATAGTGTTCCGGTTTAATGTTTAGCATATACTAATAAAAACGATGGATGCAGAAGCTATGCGTTTAAGAGATTTACAGGAAAAAACGGTGATTAACGTAAAGGACTGTAAATGCCTTGGAAGTGTCGTCGACTTGGACTTTGATGAAAAGGAGGGTGTTATACGCGCCCTGATCTTGCCTGGGCCGGGCCATTTTTTTGGTATTTTCTGCCGTGAATACGAGCTGTTTATCCCGTGGTGCGATATTAAAAATATAGGCCCGGATTTTATTTTGGTGGATGTGGATGAAAAGGAGGCAAAACATAAATTATAGAAAGGGCCGATAGGGAGAAATCCTCTTGGATAGAACGAAGTTTTTATTCAGGAGGTTTTTTTCATATGGAAAAGCGGGCTCATTGAAAGAATTTGCCTTGCAAATTGGAGCCTGCTCACTCCTGAATCAGCTTGGCAGCCACCTGGACAGCGGAATGTTCAGGGTTACTATTCACGGGCCAGGAATGCGCATAAACTGCGCATTCCGTGAGAACATGATTCAGGAGTGAGGGGCGATTTTGCGAAGCAAACTTCCAATATCGCCCCGAATGGTTACTATGGGCGGCCCCGGGCCGTGAATAGTAACTGTTCAGGTGGCTGTGAATAGTAACGGAAAAGTTTCTATTGCAAAGTCTGTAAAATGAGCTATAATAAAAGAGGTACTGATAATTTTATGATGCCAGGTTCAAGAAATGCAATTATACTTATCGGTTTTTGCGCAAGGCGACTGGCAGGCGCAGGAAATAGTAAGTTGCTATAAAGATTATAACAAGATATAATATTATCTTTTAAATAGGGTTTTCATTTGCCTGGACTGAAAACGGCATTCTGGCCCTGCTCTAAGATTATCCGAGCCAGGAAAAAGGACAAACGAGGAGGAGAGTAGCAGTGTTTAAAAATGAAAAGATAGAAAAAAGGCTGTCAAAAGCCTTTATTCTGGTATCGT
Source organism: uncultured Eubacterium sp. (assembly GCA_947089855.1). GTDB lineage: Bacteria > Bacillota > Clostridia > Lachnospirales > Lachnospiraceae > Eubacterium_J. Next base: position 118,492 of record CAMUML010000005.1, on the reverse strand, counting down.
CAATTACGACAGTGTCAGCGCTTTTAGGCCTGGCCGCAATGATTATCATGGCTGTCAGATATTCCCATGCGTTGACAAATTTCGGATTTGCACAGGGGGATATTGGCAAGGCAATGTTTGAATTCGCAGATGTGCGCTCGTCCCTACGCGCAGCGATCGGATATGATAATACCGAAGCGATAGCATCCGTTGTAAAACAGCATGAAGAGTCCAGGGAAATTTTTGAAGGTTATTTAGCGGAAGTGGAAAAGACGATTGTATCGGAATCCAACCGGCAGACATACGATGAAATTAATGAAGAACTCAAAGAGTATTGGGCTTTGGATGAAGAGATTATAGCGCTTGGCGCCACTACAGATACGATAAAATCCCGGCAGGCACAGGAACTCGCATTAAGTGAGCTTTCAGGGGTGTATACCAGTATTTATTCAAAGCTGGAAAGCTTGCTGGAAGTAAAAGTTACCGAAGGGCAAAAGCTGTCCGGGCAGCTTGGAGGGCTTGGCGTTATATTTGGCGTAGTGATTGTAGCCGGTATTATAGTGGCAATGGTTTCCGCCCTGCGTATCGGAAAGAAGATCGCAAAGGGGATTGCAGACCCGATGAAGCAGCTGGGCGACCGGTTTAAGCGATTTGCAGAAGGTGATTTGTCCTCACCATTCCCGGCTTTGAATTCTGAAGATGAAGTTGCAGAAATGATTAAAGATGCGTCTTATATGGCGGATGTTTTAAATGTAATTATTAACGATATAGGTGAAGTGCTTGGCGAAATGGAACATGGGAATTACGCAGTCACTTCTACAGAAAACGAGCGGTATACAAATGACTTCCAGAGGTTGATCCTGTCTATGCGCGGGCTGCGTGACCAGATGATCAAGACGTTAAGTTCGATCGGGGAAGCTTCCGGGCAGGTTTCGGCCGGTTCCATAAACTTAGCGGAGGCAGCGCAGGGCCTGGCGGAAGGCGCGACCGAACAGGCAAGCGCAGTGCAGGAGCTGCAGGCTACGATCATTGATATTACAGAAACAATCGAAAAGAGCGCCGAAAGCGCAGAAGAGTCTTATAAGCAGGCGCAAAAATATGCAGATGAAGCCGATAACAGCCGTACTGAAATGAATACGATGGTTTCTGCTATGGCTAAGATCAGCGAATCTTCCGCTAAAATTGGAAATATTATTTCTGAAATTGAATCCATTGCATCGCAGACGAACCTGTTGTCATTAAATGCTTCGATCGAAGCAGCAAGGGCAGGAGAAGCCGGGCGCGGTTTTGCAATTGTAGCAGAGCAGATCCGCCAGCTTGCAGAGCAGAGTGCAAAAGCAGTCGTCGATACAAGGGAATTGATCGAAAGCTCCATGCAGGAAATTTCGGAAGGGAACCGTGCGGTAGAACGTGCTTCTGGTTCGATTGAGATTGTCGTAGATGGGATTAAGCAGATTGCAGATTCTTCTAAGAATTTAAGTGTTATGGTAGGCGACCAGTCCAAGACGATGCGGCAGGCAGAAAAAGGGGTCAGCCAGATTTCAGAGGTAGTCCAGAATAACTCCGCTACTGCAGAGCAATCTTCTGCTACCAGCCAACAGCTTTCCGCACAGGCAGCTACGTTGGACGAATTGCTTGGGCGGTTTGTATTGCATGAATAGGCAGAGCTTGTAGTACATAATATATATCGCCTATATTGCGGATTGACAGCAATGCGGCGGATGGCGATATATACCCACAAGCGACAAAGTTTACGATATGATTCAAGATAAGTGGAATATCCGGTGTATATTACAGGATATTCCACTTTTCATTTCTAAAAAAATTTTTGAAAAATTTTATAAAATTTTATGAGAATCTGTACAAAATTTAAGAGATACATAAGGCTGCTTATGCTATAATAAAAGAAAAAGCAGGGCCCGGTTTGCTTTGGGCTGTTGCAGTCGCTTGATGCAGTTGGAGGAAATCAAAATGGAGCAGTATGAAAATCGCGAAGATGCAGATATTTTAGGCGGGGAACTTACAGCAGAACTGGTAACACTGCTGGATTCGCCGGATAAGGTAGATAAGACGAAAAAGTTTATGGATATGCTGGTCGGCTACCGTGAGCTGATGATGATGTATACCTGTGCCATTAAGGAAGTACGTACAAAATTCGAAGTGCTGGATACCGAATTCAGCGTCCGCTTCCAGCGTAATCCGATTAGTTCCATTACGACACGCCTAAAACATACAAACAGTATTATTACAAAGCTGGACCGGTATGGATATGGCTTCTCACTGGAAAATATTGAAAAATACATAAACGATGCAGGTGGTATCCGCGTAATTTGTTCCTATATTGACGACATTTATGAAATCGCGGATTCGCTGCTGGCACAGGATGATATTACACTTGTGAACAGAAAGGATTATATTATCCACCCAAAACCAAACGGCTACCGCAGCCTGCATCTGATTATAAAAGTCCCAGTATATTTTGCAAACTACCGCAAAGATATGAAAGTAGAAGTGCAGATACGCACAATTGCAATGGATTATTGGGCAAGCTTGGAACATCAGCTGAAATATAAGCACAATATTCCAAATCAGCAGGAAATTGTCGAGCAGCTGAAATCATGTGCGGATGTCATTGCAGCTACCGATGAAAGGATGCTGAATATCCGCCAGCAAATCGAGACGGTAACAGGTGTCCCAACGGAAGATGATATTTTATTTGAAAAATTGAGCCGGATGGATTTGCTGATGAGTTAAACGGATTTTTCTTCAAAACTGCTGCGTGGAAATCCGGCACATAGCGGGCTATGTTCTGGTTTCTACGCAGCGCTATTGTGTAGAAAGAAAGCATGATAGTACAGTACACGTAATGTTCATCCAAGCATAACATCCAGCAGCATCATCACAGCAAACCCAAGCACAATCCCCATTGTCGCAGAATAAGGCTGTGCCTTCTGGTTAAGCTGGCACTCGGGGATAAGTTCGTGGACAGCTACCAAGATCATAGCCCCAGCTGCAAAGGAAAGTGCATATGGCAGTATGGCCTCGACATAGACAACCAGCATAGCTCCAGCCACACCGGCCACTGGTTCCACGAGGCCGGAAGCCTGCCCAAGCAGGAAACTCTTTTTTCTGGAAAACCCTTCCCGGCGGAGCGGGATAGAAACGGCAGCCCCCTCTGGGAAATTCTGCAGGCCAATGCCGACAGCGATGGTAATGGCCCCTATCAGCCCTTCTGGCGTATAGGAACCTTGCAGTGCGCCAAAAGCAACGCCGACAGCTAACCCTTCTGGTATATTATGCAGTGTAATGGAAAGGATAAGCATAATAATGCGGTTTATTTTTTCGTCGGATAACCCTTGGGCGCTGTCTGTCCCGCCCCTAGCATAAAACACGATTTTATCAGAGAGCCACATAAATGCGGCGCCACTTAGGAAACCAGCTGCAGCTACCAGGCCGGCAGGTGCGCCGGATGCCGCTTCGGCACGCTCAATGGCAGGCTGGAGCAGCGACCAGAAGCTTGCAGCGATCATAACCCCTGCCGCAAAGCCAAGCATAAAATTTAAAAGCCTTGTGCGGGGGGATTTGAAAAAGATAACCGTTGCGGCCCCTAATGCAGTAACCGACCAGGTTCCAATGGTTGCGGCAAGGGCCATACATACAATATTATTCATTGCAACCTCCTTTAATAGCAGTATATAGGAAAATAGGGGGTTGGTGACACCTATGGGAAGTTTTGGACGAAGGGCGGCATGGCATGGATACAAGGATGAAAATTATGATTGTAGAGGATGATGCGGTTTTGGCAGAGGAGGTCAGGCAGTTTTTGGAACGCTGGGGTTATCAGGCGGCCGTAGCCGTGCAGTTTGACCAGATCGCGCAAGAGTGCTTGGCAGGAAACCCGCATTTAATCTTGATGGATATAAACCTGCCGTTTTATGATGGGTTTTATTGGTGCAGCAAGATACGGATGCATTCCCAGGTGCCAGTGGTTTATATAAGCAGCCGGAATGACGATAAAGATAAAATTATGGCGATTGCGCAAGGGGGCGACGACTACGTGGAAAAGCCGTTCCATTTAGAACTGCTGCGCGCGAAAATCGAAGCAATGCTGCGTCGCACCTACAAATATCAGATGCATTATCGAATATTTTTAAGCGAAGATTTATTTTTTGACTACGGCTTGTCGGCACTGGTTTATAAAGATAGGGTATTGGAACTTACAAAGTCGGAAAAACGGATTGTAGCCAAATTAATGGATAAAAAATCGCAAATAGTGACAAGGGAAGAGCTGATGATGGAACTTTGGAGTACAGACGAATTTATATCCGATGGGACGCTTACAACAGTGATCAGCCGCCTGCGCAGCAAACTTAAGTCTGCTTGCGGCAGCGAACTGGTTATGACTAGGAAAGGGCAGGGGTATTTCATTCCTTAAGGGGTGTGTCTTTATGCGCTATTTCAATAAAAACAAGCTATGGGCAGGGCTGCTTTTGGCTTTGGCGGTTTCCTACCACTTTTATTTTATTTTTTTGCTGCACACGGATGCCTGGCAGATGCTTTATCTAGATCTGCTGCTTGCAGTGCCATTTGCTATTATGATTGGCATAGATGTTTACCAGTATTATAAAAAGAAGGCGCAGATAGCACAAATGCTGCAGTATGATTCTGTGGTCTGCAGGAAGCTGGAAGGGGAGGAAGGCATGGAGGTGGCAGAGCACGATGTAAGTGTGTTGGAAGCGCAGCTTCAGGAGCAGTTTGCGCTAAATTGCGATTTACAAGACTATATCGCAAAATGGTGCCATGAGCTAAAGCTTCCGCTTTCGGCAAGCCTGCTGATCAATGAAAAGATTTCCGATGCCCCGCTGCGTACTGCACAAAAGCAGCAGCTGGAATCGATCCGGCAAAAATTAAACGGGGCGTTGCTTGGCTGTAAAGTGCAAGGGAGTTTGTTTGACTTGTATGTACGTGGCGTTGACCTGGCAGAATGTGTAAAGATGGCTATCCATAATAACCAGTATTTCTTGATCCAAAACCAGTTTGAAATTTTTATGGAGACAGAAAGGAAACAGGAAGGCAAATCAAGTATCAAAACCCAGGGGCTGGAACCGGTACACGTCTATACCGACCAGTCATGGCTGGTTTATGTGCTTGACCAGCTGGTTCAAAATGCAATTAAGTACGCGTCCCAAAAGCCTATCATAAAATTCCGGGTAGAAATAGAACATAGGGGAGGGCGGGTGGACCTGGCCGTATGGGACAATGGCCAAGGGATTTTAGAACGCGACATCAGGCGTATTTTTGAACGGGGCTATACAGGCAGCAACCATCACAATGGAAAATACAAATCTACTGGGATGGGCCTGTATTTAGCGTCACAGATTTTGGAGCGGCTTGGGCATACGATTAGCGTACAAAGTGAATATGGGGCATATACGCAGTTTGTAATAGGGATTTCTTTATAACAGGGCGTTTCAAATAGCTATCCATATTTGGCATGTTACAGCTTTTGTAAGGTTATCCTTTGGAATGTAAGGTTCCTGTCAGGACTTTTCAAAGGATATTTCCTATAATACAAATGTGGAAAGCAAAGAAACAGAAAGGAAAGATCTATTATGAAAACAGTAGCATCCATTAAAAATTTAACAAAGGAATATGGTGTCCGGAATTTTCGGACTACTGTATTAAAAGGAATTGACCTAGAAATCCTGGAGCATGATTTTATAGCTATTATGGGGCCAAGCGGTTCTGGGAAAACGACATTGTTAAATATTATATCATCAATTGATAAACCGACACAAGGCAGCGTTTTTATTGATGGAAAAGATATTACCCGCTTGCCAAACCGGGAGCTGTCCAAGATCCGGCAGGATAAAATAGGATTTATTTTTCAGGATTACAACCTGCTGGATACGATGACCCTGCAGGATAATATTGCACTTCCGCTTTCATTAAACGGTGTGGGCAGCCGTACCTGCATAGAAAAATCGATGCAGCTGGGCAGCATGTTCGGGCTTGCAGGCCATTTGGACAAATACCCTTACCAGCTGTCTGGTGGGCAGAAGCAGCGCGGTGCGGCATGCCGTGCGCTGGCCACTAGCCCGGAAATTATTTTTGCAGATGAGCCGACAGGCGCGTTGGATTCCAAATCCAGCAGGGATCTTTTGGAGTGTTTAAGGGATGTGAATGAAAAAGGGATGTCGGCGATTTTAATGGTTACCCATGATGCTTTTAGCGCTTCCTATGCAAAAGATGTGTATATTTTAAGCGATGGCCGGATGAAATGCCGTATCAGCAGGGGGGCCAGCCAAAAAGAGTTTTACGACCGCATTATTGATATGCAGGCTTCGATGGGCGGCTGTGGCAGCCTGGAAAGGAAGGCAGGTGATGCTGTATGAAGATGTACCAGCTGGCTTGGCAAAATGTAAAAAGCAGTTTAAAAAATTACCTTTCTTTGATCATATCCTTGTCATTTACAATAATTATTTTTTTTAATTTCCAAAATATTGTATATTCCGACCTTTTTGAAGCAATTGGAGGGCACAATAAGGATTACAGCGATATGATCGTGCAGATTATGTCGGTAGTGCTTGGATTTTTTATGGCCTTTTTTGCAGGTTATGCTACCAATGTATTTTTAACTAGGCGGAAAAAAGAAATTGGGATATATATTTTTATGGGCCTGACCAACCAGAAAATTGGTAGGCTGTATATGCTGGAAATGGCGTTCGTTGGATGTCTGACATTAGCTGTCGGCATTGGGTTTGGAGTTTTAACGGCGCAGCTGTTTCAGATGGTACTGCTTGCCATATCTGATATTACAGTAGAAATAGGATTCCATGCAGCCTGGCAGCCGGTTGTTATTACATCTGCATGTTATATTGCAGTTTATCTTTTTTTTGTTTTCCGCGGGTACCTGGATATTGTAAAAAGCAGTGTATTAAGCCTGGTTTCGGCAAGCAGGCAGAATGAATATGTCAGGCAGCCAAAAGGTGTTTTGCTGTTGAAAGCGGCCTTGGGGATAGCAGTTTTGTCAGCAGGTTTTTTTATTGCGGTCAAAGAAGGCGGACAGGAGGTTATCAATTATGTTTTGCTTGCGGTTATCCTGGTGGTGGCCGGCGTCTATTTCCTGTTTGCCGGGCTTATCCCCCTATTATTTCAAGGGCTTGCCGGGAGTAAGGCTTTTTTATACCACAAGGAACGCTGCCTTTGGGTAAACCAGATGGTCTTTCGGATGAAGAAAAATTACCGTACCTATGCAGTAGCTTGTGTGTTGATGATCTGTTCCGTTACAGCCTTGGCTGCCAGTTTTGCGTTAAGAGAGCGTTATAATGGCATGGTCCATTTCCGCAATACCTATACGTACCAGCTTTTAAGTGCCCTGCCGGATTTGGATAAGCAGGCGGTACCGCTTATTGAACAGGAAAATGAAATCGAATGCAAGTCCAAAATAGCATTGCTGGCGGTAACGCAAGCCCCAGATACACAAACCCAGGCGGAAGACACAAATAACGCCGGTACAAGCCAGCCTACCGGAAAGCAGGCTGTGTTTGTAGGATGGTCACAGCTTAAACAGCTTGCACAGGACGCCGGGCTTGCATTTGACTTAAAAAAACCGGAAAATGGGCAAGTGGTAGAGCTTGAACATATGTACCTGATGTCCTTTTATACCAAACGGGAAGGATTTGCAGTCAAAGTAGCCGGAAAGGATTTTTGGCAGGCCGCCGCAACCAATGAACCGTATCTAGGGTATTTACAGGAAATGATGTCGTTTTACCTGGTCAATGATGAAATATATGAATCGCTAAAACCAGGTGCACAACAGCTGTATGCCTACAATTACAGGATAAGCAATGCCAGCAATTACAAGGCTTCCGTCGAAGCGCTTGGCACATTGGTAGACCAAAGCAGCCAACGCTATACGGCGCGTATTGTCACAGGGCCAGACGCCAGCAACGATTCTGAATGGGTGAAAGTCTTTTATTCTTTGTGTGTATTCCTAGTCCTGGTATTTATTTCCGCAAGCGGAAGCATATTGTTTATGAAGCTATATAACGATGCATTTGAAGAACGGGAGCGTTATGGAATCCTGCAAAAGCTGGGCTGCCCTTACAAAGCACTAAAACGTGCAGCCGCCTGTGAACTGCTTGCATCCTATACATTGCCGTTTTTCGTTATGGTGGTGGCCTCTTATTTTTCTGTAAAGGCAATGGAAAACATGATGTACGAGGATTTAACTGGGGTGCGCCTGGTTAGCATAGGGATTATTTTTGTGGTTTTCTTTATAAGCTTTTGGGGTTCCATAGGGGTTTACCTCAAAAATGCAGGGGTAGGTACTAATCACAGCTGATTTACCCTTAACAGGATTCCAGGATACGAGGCTGTAAAATAATTCTTGCATTTATCTTGCATATCCTGCCGTACATTGTTATAATAGGGCAGGTAATTTAAATTGCACACATGTGGGGAGTCCATGCAAATGGGCTGAGAGTAAGCTGTCAGCGCTTAGACCCGGAACCTGATTTGGATCATGCCAACGTAGGGAAATATCAGAACCTTATTTTGCGAGGATAGACAATGCCCGGCGCTGGCCTGGCATTGTTTTTTATTTTTCATACAAAACCATAGGAGGTTGGGAATGGGGAACTGTTCGAGGGAAAGCTTGCTGCTGTATGCGGTCACTGACCGCAGCTGGCTGGCTGGCCGCATGTTATATGGCCAGGTGGAGGAAGCGCTGCTTGGCGGGGTAACATTTTTGCAGCTGCGTGAAAAAAACCGGCCGCGCCAGGAAATCCGGGAGGAAGCGGTTGCACTGCAAAGGCTGTGTACCCGTTTCCAGGTGCCGTTTATTATTAACGACGATGTGGAGCTTGCAAAAGAAGTGGATGCAGACGGCGTCCATGTCGGCCAGGGCGATATGGACGTACGTTCCGTGCGCCAGATACTTGGGCCAGATAAGATTATCGGGGTGTCGGCAAAGACGCCGCATCAGGCGCAGCTTGCGCAGGCACAGGGTGCCGACTACCTGGGGGTTGGGGCAGTATTTCAAACCGGGACCAAACAGGATGCATCCACAATTAGCTACCAGCAGCTGAAAAGTACGTGCGCCAGCGTTTCTATCCCGGCAGTAGCAATCGGTGGGATTACAAAAGATAACCTAAAAGAGCTGGCAGGCAGCGGCGTTTGCGGGATAGCCGTGGTCAGCGCCATTTTTGCACAGCCGGATATACAAAAGGCCGCTGCGCAGTTAAAAGGGCTGGCACAGTCTTATTTTGGCAAGCAGCATCCAGCAGCATTTCATTCGTAGAAGGGGATATTAGGGGATGGACCGTTTTATCAGGGAGTTTCTAAAACACGAACAGGTATCGGGTATGATTTTTGATATGGATGGGACGCTGCTGGATTCTATGCCAGTATGGAGCCATTGCGGGGAACGCTATCTGGCGTCTCTTGGCATTTATGCACCGCCGTCGTTGGGCAGGGTGCTGTTTTCCCTAACGATGCGCCAAGGGGCGGAATATATGAAGCAGGCCTATGGCCTGCGGCAGGCGCCGGATGAAATTATGGCTGGCATTATCCAAAGCGTGGCAAAGGCTTACGAGCGGGAAATCCCGTTAAAACCAGGCGTTTTACCATCCCTTGGGCTGCTGCAGGCTGCAAAAGTCCCGATGGCAGTTGCAACTTCTGCTGACCGCCAGCTCGTGCATACGGCATTCCAAAGGCTAGGGCTGGACGGGTATTTCGTGGGTATCCTAACCAGTACGGAATTTGGCAGCGGCAAAGACAGCCCGGAAATTTTTCATGCCGCAGCATCTATGCTGCACAGTACGCCATCCAGTACCTGGATCGTGGAAGACGGGCTATATGCGATACAGACAGCAAAAGCGGCAGGCTATAAAGCAATTGGCGTAGCGGATGCCGCGAGCAGGGAGGATGAACCAGCGATCCGTAAAGCTGCCGATTATTTTGTTACATTTAGCGAATAAACCTTAAATTTAAGAAAGAACAGGGGGACAGGTACAATGACAAGGACATATGCAACCCAGATGGATGCCGCTAGGAAAGGTATCCAGACCGAAGAGCTAAAAAAGGTGGCCCAAAAAGAACGTATGGAGCCGGAAGAACTGCTGCCGCTGGTAGCAGAAGGGAAGGTGGTTATTTGTGCCAATAAAAACCATAAATGCATCGACCCTGAGGGCATTGGTTCCATGCTGCGTACGAAAGTGAATGTCAACCTGGGGGTTTCCAGGGACTGCAAGGATTACGATGTAGAAATGCAAAAGGTTATGGAAGCCGTCCATTTGGGCGCGCATGCGATTATGGATTTATCTTCGCATGGCGATACGGTACCGTTCCGCAGGAAGCTGACTTCGGAATGCCCGGCGATGATTGGCACCGTCCCGGTCTATGATTCCGTTATCCATTACCAGCGGGACCTGGATACGTTAACGGCGCAGGATTTTATCGACGTTGTGCGCCTGCATGCCGAAGACGGCGTGGATTTTGTTACGCTGCACTGCGGTATTACCCGTAAGACGATTGAACAGATTAAGGGCCATAAGCGCAAAATGAATATTGTTTCGCGCGGCGGTTCCCTGGTATTTGCCTGGATGTGCATGACGGGGAATGAGAACCCGTTTTATGAATATTACGACGAAATCTTAGAGATATGCAGGGAGTATGATGTAACGATTTCTTTAGGCGATGCCTGCCGCCCAGGCTGCCTTGCGGATGCATCCGACGTTTGCCAGATAGAGGAGCTGGTACGCTTAGGGGAACTGACTAAGCGCGCATGGGCCAAAGATGTGCAGGTAATGGTGGAAGGGCCAGGCCATATGCCGATGGACCAGATCGCAGCCAATATGAAGATACAGCAGACGGTCTGCTGCGGCGCCCCGTTTTATGTATTAGGGCCATTGGTAACAGATATAGCGCCGGGCTATGACCATATTACTTCAGCTATTGGCGGGGCGGTCGCCGCGGCAACGGGTGCGGCATTTTTATGCTATGTCACGCCAGCCGAACACCTGGCACTGCCGGATGTCGCGGATGTAAAGCAAGGGATCATTGCTTCGAAAATCGCAGCGCATGCGGCAGATATTGCAAAAGGGGTCCGTGGGGCCAGGGAAATAGACGACCAGATGGCGGATGCCAGGAAAGCGCTGGACTGGGAGGCGCAGTGGAAGTGTGCCATTGACCCGGAAACTGCAAAAAAAATCCGTGACGGGCGCAAGCCGGAACATGACGATACGTGTTCGATGTGTGGAAAATTTTGTGCCGTACGCAGCATGAATAAAGCGCTGGCAGGGGAACATATCGATATTCTTTAATTTTTACAGGCAGCCCTGGGACAGATGTTCCAGGGCTGCTTGCATGTTGGCAAGGCCATTTGCGGGTTTATAGTACCTTTGCAATCCGTAGCAGGGTTTCCTGCTTTTCTTTTTTCATTGTTTTGATGACATTGAGCAGCTCTTTTTCTATAATGGATGTCGGATTATGGTATTCATTTTCCAGCAGGTAATCCAGCGTAATATCCAAAGCATTGCAGATTTGGACAAGCAGGGTAAGGGAGACTTTTACCTTGTTTGTTTCGATATTGCTGATATGGGATACGTTTACCCCAGTAATGCCTGCGAGGTTTTCTTGTGTCAGTTTCCTGCTGGTTCTGACTTCTTTTATCCGCTGTCCAATGAATGAAAAATCCAGTTCCTGCATTTCAAACACCCCTCGAATCTTTTTGCTTTTTGTTATTGTAATATTTATTTCGTTGGCGTATAATGATGCGTAGCTAGAAAATATATAGCTATAACATATAAGAATTCCAAACGTGGATGGTTTCTATTTACGTATCTTCTTAATATTTTATTAAGATGTGCCTGCCTCTATTGAGAATTTGCGTGGGAATTGTTATACTTTGATAGGTGTATAAAAGGGGTGTCCCGCCCCCAAATATTGAAGGGTAGGAGGAATGGAATGAAAAAATCCATTGCGTTGGTTCCGGATTACAGTTTTTTGCCGCTTATCGTGTCGGTTTCGTTTAATATGGCTGTTTACGCTGGTACAAGGGTGGTTGCCGGGGGCTGGCACCATTACAATATTGAAAGCCCTCTGGATCAGGCAATCCCTTTCTGGCCACCGTCGGTAGCGGTTTACCTTGGCTGTTATTTATTTTGGATTGCAAATTATATATTGATTGCCAGACAGGGGAAAAAGGAAGTCTGCCAGTTTTTTGCCGGCGATTTCCTTTCTAGGGCAGTCTGCCTAGTAATATTTCTCATATTTCCAACTACGAATACAAGACCGGATGTGGACCCTACCGGATTTTGGAACCAGGCCATGCGCCTGGTATATGCTGTGGATGCGGCGGATAATTTATTTCCGTCGATCCATTGCCTGGTCAGCTGGTTTTGCTATATCGGGCTGCGCGGCAGAAAGGAGGTTCCGGTTTGGTACCGGGGCGCTTCTTTTGTAATGGCAGTGATGGTCTGTATTTCCACGCTGACGACCAAACAGCATGTCGCCGTGGATGCTGTTGGCGGTATCCTGTTGGCGGAAGCCTGTTTTTGGATTGGCAAGCAGCCGGCAGTATGGGGTGTGTATGAAAAATTGCTGGATAAAGCAAATGGAACGATACAAAAGATGTTTCAAAAGAGGAAAGGAAAACAGTAAACGCAACTTCAGGAGGGAAGGAAGCAATGCAGACAAAAAAGAAAGCCATTTGGAATGCCGTACTTTTATTTGTAGTATTTGGGCTTACGGTGTATGGTGTATTTCATGGGGAAGACCTGGGGGCAATGGCAGATGCGATCAAAAGCGCAGATATACGGTGGCTGGTGCCTGGCATTGCGCTGGTACTCTTTTTTATCTGGGGTGAATCGATCATTATCTGGTATATGATGCGGTCCTTCCATATTTATCTAAAAAAAAGAATCTGCTTTTTATTTTCTTCCGTTGGTTTTTTCTTTAGCTGTATCACGCCTTCGGCGACCGGAGGACAGCCTATGCAGATTTATTATATGAGGAAAGAACGCATACCGGTCCCGGTTGCAACGGTTATTTTAATGATTGTAACGATTACGTATAAGCTGGTTTTGGTGGTGGTAGGGTTAGGGATTCTATTTTTTGCGCCTGGATTTTTGCACCACTATCTGGAAGGCATCCTGCCAGTCTATTACCTGGGCATTTTGTTAAATGTATTTTGCGTCGGGTTTATGACCGTGCTGGTATTCCACCCAGTCCTTGCAGAGCGGATTATTTTAACAGGCATGTCCGGGCTGGAACGGATGCACCTGCTAAAGCACAAAGAATCCAGGCATGTAAAATTTCAAGAATCGATGCAGGTTTACCGGGAAACGGCAGATTACCTAAAGGAACATAAAATGGTGCTCTTCCATGTGATTGCTGTTACCTTTATCCAGCGTTTGGCCCTGTTTGCCGTTACCTGGATGGTTTACCTGGCATTTGGCATGGAAGGGACCCCGATGTGGGATGTAGTAATGTTACAGGCAGTTATATCCGTGTCGGTGGATATGCTCCCGCTTCCTGGCGGGATGGGGATTAGCGAAACCTTGTTTTTAAAAATATTCCAGCCGGTGTTCCTGTCCGTAACATTGCCTGCTATGGTGCTGTCCAGGGGGCTTGGCTATTACAGCCAGCTGATCATCAGTGCAGTATTTACCGTTGTAGCACAAGTTTACTATATGGTACAGTCATCTGCCAAACAAAATATAGAGCAGGCATAAGGAAGCAGGTTTGCCAGCTGGTCCGGCAGATATTACATAAAATCGTGCAAAACTGGTTATGTTATAACTAGGTGCGGGGCAAGGCAAAAGAAAAAAGGCCGGAGCCAGAAAGTTAAAATAGAATTTAAAGGAGGCTGTCAATGCTTGGTTTTTGGGATTATACGGTGGTTCTTACATATATCAGTTTTGCATCGGCTTGTACGGGCATTTTCTGCGCAGTATCGATGCGGCTGCACTGGGCAATTTTTTTCCTTGCCATCTGCGGGCTGTGTGATATGTTTGACGGCAAAATAGCGAGGACAAAAAAAGGCCGGACAGAGGAGGAAAAAAGTTTTGGCATACAGATTGATTCCCTCTGCGACATTGTCTGTTTTGGCATTCTGCCAATTATCATCTGCTATAAGAGTGGGATGAACCGGTTTTACAGCCTGCCGATACTGGTATTTTACGGGTTGGCCGGCCTGGTCCGTCTTGCATATTTTAATGTAATGGAAGAAAAACGCCAGGCACAGACCGAAGAAGCCAGGAAGTACTACCAGGGGCTGCCCATTACATCAATGGCAATCGCGCTTCCGGCCCTTTTTGTAGCAGCTTCTATCCTTTCAAACCATAAGCTGTTCTTAGCGGCTATGCATATCCTGGTGCTGGCTGTCGGCACTTTGTTTATTACCGATTTTAAGTTGCGTAAGCCTACGACAAAAGAGGTAATCCTTTTAGTAGCCGCAGTTGCGCTGGCAGTACTGGTGATCGTTTTTGTCGGGCATGAAATTAAGATGCACCGTTTCCGCAAAATCATGGGCGGCCTTTGCATGTATAAGCCTGTGGTGCCGTTTGTTTTGCATGCTTTATATGGCAGGTGAGGATATGTACCGCACACCAGTTAAATTTACAGTATAACCCGACTGCGGGCCGCAAGCCAATCACTTTCTTAGTTACATTACTGTAAATTCTGGCGGCCTGCAGTATAACCGAAGGAGGGGATGTCTATGTATGTTGTATCAGACCGGAAAGGGAACACGCAAAAGGAGGCTTCTTTGCTGGATAGCCTGCTTACCGTTTTATGCCGGCATATGCTAGGCCGTATGGCGGTAAGGCCGTTTGTATCCCCGGCAGTTTCAAAGCTTGGCGGGATGCTGTTGGACACCAGGTTGTCGGCTATCCTTATACGGCCGTTTATCCGCCTGCATGCCATCGATATGGCGGATTTTGAACAGAAAAAGTATGTATCCTATAATGATTTTTTTAAACGGGCCATAAAACCAGGCAGGCGTACCGTCGGGCAAGGGGAAGCCTTTATCAGCCCATGCGACAGCAAGCTGCAAGTGTTCAAGGTCGATAGCCAAAGCTGTTTTTATATAAAGCAAACCCCATATACGCTGGAAAGCCTGCTGCATAGCAAAAAGCTGGCAAAGCGGTATGCTGGAGGGTATGCGTGGATATTCCGCCTAGGGGTGGAAGACTACCACCGTTATATTTATATTGACGGCGGGCAGGTATCCAAAAGCGTAAAGGTTAGAGGCGTGTTCCATACGGTGAAACCGGCTGCAGTGGCACATATCCCAGTTTATAAGGAAAATACCAGGGAATACTGCCTGCTGAAAACACAGCAGTTTGGAACTGTGCTTACCATGGAAGTAGGGGCGCTTATGGTTGGAAAAATAGAAAACCGCCCGCAGTGCAAAACGGTATGCAGGGGAGAAGAAAAGGGCAATTTTGCGTTCGGCGGCTCTACCATTATTTTACTGACGCAAAAGCACAAAGTCTGGCCTGCCGGGGACATCCTGCGCAATTCTTCTAAAGGCATAGAAACAAGGGTGCAGCTAGGGGAACGCGTCGGTGTAAAGGGCAGGATTGGGTGATTTGTTACGTAAGAAGCCACAAAGGTAGACAGTTAGGCACAATTCATTAGGTAATTGTAAATTTTTTAGCAAACATACGGAACAAACTCTTGACGGATGGAAAAATTATGCTATAATGTTTTCTAGTGCTGAAATATAACCTAACAGTTGTATGCACAATACGCAGCTGGAGGGAGGTTAGGTGAGAGACTATGTCAAATGTGATCGTAAAAGAGAATGAGACTTTAGATTCCGCTTTACGCAGGTTCAAGCGAAATTGCGCAAAAGCTGGGATCCAGCAGGAGATTCGAAAAAGAGAACATTACGAAAAGCCTAGTGTTCGTCGCAAGAAGAAATCCGAAGCTGCCAGAAAACGTAAATATAACTAATTGTATGTACTGATTTATAGTATTATTTACTATTACAGAAAAGAGCTGTTGTAGATGCAACAGCTCTTTTTAAGTGCAAAATAAAGAATATTATATTTGCCATATAGCTTTGTGTTACTGGCAAATTTTATTGCCCGCCAGTATAATTTAAGATAATTTTAATGGAGGCAGTGCATAATAGAAATCTATGGAAAAAACAGCTTTTAGCTGGATAAATGGTATTGTTGGCGGTGTAGCGCAGATTGGCCCTGTTTTGGCAGAATGAAATACGGGGGCAGCGGCATATCGTTATAAGAGATAAGGATATTCCTGACAGGAGGAACAAAATGAGTGGATTATCGCACCTAGATGAACTGGAAGCAGAGGCAATTTACATTATCCGCGAAGTAGCGGCTGAATGTGAGAAACCAGTCATGCTGTATTCCATTGGAAAAGACAGCTCGGTTATGCTCCATCTGGCCCTAAAGGCATTTTACCCGGAAAAGCCCCCGTTTCCTTTTTTGCATGTAAATACGACATGGAAATTTAAAGAAATGATTACGTTCCGCGACCGCACGGCCAGGGAACTTGGCATTGAAATGTTAGAATACATCAATAAAGACGGCGTGGCAAGGGGCATCAACCCGTTTGACCACGGTGCAGCCTATACAGATATTATGAAGACACAGGCATTAAAGCAGGCGCTGGATAAATATGGGTTTACAGCGGCTTTCGGAGGAGGGCGCCGGGATGAGGAAAAGTCCAGGGCAAAAGAACGGATTTTTTCTTTCCGGGATGAAAACCATGTATGGGATCCGAAAAACCAGCGGCCGGAAATGTGGAAATTGTTTAATACGATGATCCATAAAGGGGAAAGCATCCGCGTTTTCCCGCTTTCCAATTGGACAGAAAAAGACATCTGGCTGTATATCCGCCAGGAAAATATCCCCATTGTGCCGCTTTATTTTGCAAAAGAGCGGCCAGTCGTATACCGGGACGGGAATATTATTATGCTAGACGATGAACGTATGAAGCTGCGGGAAGGGGAGCAGGTGGAATATAAAAAAGTGCGGTTCCGTACGCTTGGCTGCTATCCGCTGACTGGCGGCTGTGAATCGCAAGCGGATACGCTGGATGCGATTATTGAAGAAACATTAAGCGCTGTAGAGTCGGAGAGGACAACGCGGGTAATTGATAATGAAGCGGCAGGCAGCATGGAAAGAAGGAAGCGGGAGGGTTATTTCTAGTGAGGAGTTTATTAAAATTTATTACGTGTGGAAGTGTCGATGACGGGAAATCTACGTTGATCGGGCATATTTTATACGATGCCAAGTTGATCTATGCAGACCAGGAACGTGCCCTGGAATTGGACAGCAAGGTTGGGAGCAGGGACGGGGCGATCGACTATTCCCTGCTGCTGGACGGCTTAATGGCAGAACGGGAACAGGGGATTACCATCGATGTGGCTTACCGGTATTTTACAACGGATAGCCGAAGTTTTATTGTTGCGGATACGCCGGGGCATGAGCAATATACCAGGAATATGGCGGTCGGTGCGTCTTTTGCGGACCTGGCAGTGATTTTGGTAGATGCGCAGGCAGGCGTTTTAGTGCAGACCAGGCGCCATGCCAGGATTTGTGCGCTGATGGGGATCCGCTATTTTATTTTTGCGGTTAATAAAATGGACTTGATAGGCTACCAGGAAGCACGGTTCCAGGAAATCTGTACACAGGTGCAGGCGCTTACGCAGGAATTGTCCCTGCCTGCAACAGCTAGTGTTACAATAATCCCTGTATCGGCGACAGAAGGGGATAATGTGACAAAGAAAAGCCCGCATATGCCTTGGTACCAGGGGGAAGACCTGCTTTCCTATCTGGAACAGGTAGACATTAGTGAACAAACAGCCCAAACCGGCAGCTACCTGCCCATACAAAGGGTCTGCCGTCCAAACCATGAGTTTCGCGGCTTCCAGGGCCAGATAGAAGCAGGCAGCTTCCAGGTAGGCGATGAGCTGGAGGTATTGCCTGGCAGGCAGCGGGCACATATAAAATCGATTTTGGTAGGGGATAAGGAATTAAACCGTGCCGAAAAGGGGCAGCCGGTGACGGTGCAGCTGGACCGTGAGATCGATGTGTCAAGGGGCTGTGTCCTGGCCAAAGGCGCGCAGGTTGCTTTGTCTAAAAAAGTTACGGCATCGGTCCTTTGGATGGACGACGACTGCCTGCATACGGACCGCGATTATTTGATTAAAATTGGTACCAAACAGATCCCTGCCATTATCAGCAGCATCCATTACAAGGTAGATGTCAATACCGGCAGCCGCCAGCCCGCAGCTGCCCTTTGGAAAAATGAGATTGCGGTCTGCGATATTGTACTTTCGGAAAATATTGCCGTCAGTGAATTTAACAAGCACAAGACAATGGGCGAATTTATCTTAATTGACCGTATCAGCCATATGACTTCCGCTTGCGGAGTGATAGAAAGCACCAGGGGGCGCGGTGAAAAAGATGCCATGACGATATTCTGCGGCCAGGGCAGGCGGGCGGGGGCAGGTATTTTCCGGGAATACTACCTGAACCTGTTTTTAGATACGGTTACAAAGGAAAGCCCCTATAACTGTGAATTTACCATTGGGGATACGGTCCCGGTGGAAGGGGAGAGCTACCATTACCCGCTTGATTTTGACATTATCATCCTGCATGAGCATACAGCCGTCAGTATCCGGGAGGCTAAGGTTGCAAGCATTGTACCGACGGATGAATACACCTATGAAGGGTTTCCGGTAGTAAATGGCAGGGGGTGCGGCATCCGTGCCAATAGCCAGGAAGATATTAAGGCGCTGATCCGTGAATTTGCCTCGATACCGGAAGATGCAGCCGCAGATTTTTACAATAAATGGATGCAGTTTGAAAAATACCGCAGCATTGTATTTAAGGATAAATACTGGGGCGCATAAAATTGGCAAAGCCATTTTTTTACATGGATTTTACATCCGGATAACTTAGATTTTACCTGGGTATACTATACTGTCAGAAGATGTAATGATAAAAAATACCAAAGGAGTATAGGTATGGAAGGTACTTTACAGATTCTATTTGGCCTGCTTGGCGGCCTGGCAGTATTTATATTCGGGATGAATATGATGAGCGGATGCCTGCAAAAAGCAGCCGGCGAAAAGATGAAAAGCATCCTGGCGCTTTTGACCAAAAACCCAGTGATGGGGGTGTTTGCAGGTGCGCTGACGACTGCCGTGCTGCAAAGCAGCAGCGCGACGACCGTTATGGCGATTGGGTTCGTAAGCGCGGGCTTAATGACGCTGCCGCAGTCTATTTCCATTATTTTGGGGGCAAATATTGGCACAACCATAACGGCTCAGATCATTGCGTTTAAGATCAGCGATTATATTTACTTGTTCATTTTTGCAGGGTTTGCCGCATCTTATATTGCCAGATCGGAAAAAGCAAAAAATATTGGCCAGACGGTCTTTGCGTTTGGGCTTTTATTCCTTGGGATTGAGACCATGGGGGATGTGATGAAACCATTGGCTTCCAGCCCTTTTTTCTTAAATATGATTAGCCAGGTAAAAGATATTCCTGTGCTTGGCGTGCTGGCTGGCACGTTTATGACGCTTGTTGTGCAGAGCAGTTCTGCTACAATTGCAGTCCTACAGAACTTTGCACAGCAGGCAGGGCCGGATGGGGCAACCAGTATCCTTGGGCTGGCCGGGGCTATCCCGATCCTTTTAGGGGATAATGTCGGTACCACGGTTACCGCACTGCTGGCCAGTGTCGGGCAGGCAAAAGATGCAAAACGCACGGCGCTTGCACACTGTATTTTTAACATTTCCGGGTGCCTGCTTTTTATCTGGCTGATTGATCCGTCTGCCGCTGTTATACGGTGGCTGTCACCGGCAGGGCCAGAAGTAGAAGTGATCTCCAGGCAGATCGCAAATGCGCATACGGCTTTTAATATTATTATGACCTGTATCTGGACACCGTTATTGCCTTATATGGTAAAACTTGTAACCGGCATTATCCGCGATGGCGCCCCGGCTCCACAGCCATTGTCGTCCCCGCGCTACTTGGACGGCAAATTGATGGCACAGCCTGCGGCAGCGCTCCAGCTTGTTTCCAAAGAAATGGCCCGCTGCGGCAAGCTGGCCGACGGGCTGCTGGAAACAGTAGCCGGTTCCGTCAGCCTGGATAATGCCGATTTGTATGTGCCTGTTTTAGAAACATGCAGCCAAGTACATGAACTAAACGAACATATCACCGAATACCTGGCCGATTTGTTTACGGCAGGGGTTATGGGCGAAGAACAGGCAGACGAAGCGGCAGGGATGCTATACCTTTTGGGCGACTTTGACCGGATCGTGCTTTTATGCCGTGAGCTTACCGGAATGCTGCAAGAACGCATCGAAAAAAAATATAAATATTCCAAAGATGCCATGAAGGACCTTGAGAAGGCATTGGGTTTTTTGGAGGCAATGTATGCGCAGTCCCTGCAGATGCTGTGCGAAGGCATACCAGTAACACAAGGAAACCAAAGCGTCCCAGGGGACGCAGGCATTGTGCCAGATCGGAGGGCGCAGGAGAAAAAACTCAGGAAAAGGAAGGAAAAAGTTTTGAACCTCAGCCTGCGGATGCGCAAAGAACACCGGATGCGTGTATCAAAAGGCAAATGCAGTGCAAAATTAGCAAAACCGTTTGACCAGATTTTAAATACGCTGGACCGTTTGAGCAATAGTTGTGTGAATTTCGCGGATTCAGTGGTAGAACAGGTATTGCGAAAAAATAGCAACCACTTTTGAAAATTTTTTATTTTTAATTTTATCCCTATCTGGTTTAACCCATCTTGCAATCTTCTAATTGAATTGTTATAATAAATAGACTATTTCATATGTGTCATAAGAAGAAGGAGCCTAAACAATGAATCAATTAGAAAAAATGTATATGGATTTGTCTGTTTGTGATAAGCAAATCGTAGAATGCCTATTAAAAAGGAATGCAATTGTAGAAAAAATTGCAGAACACCAAAAATCCAACCATACCTATTTCCAGCAGCCGGCCAGGGAGCGGCGTATCGAGCAGGAACTTTTGGAATGCCTGGAAAAACAACGCCATGCCGAGGAATTGATCAATATTTTTAATAATATTATCTATAATGGCAGGAAGATTCAGGCAGGCTGCCTGTTTGACTACAATATATTCCTGATAGGGTTTATGGGGTGCGGCAAAACAACCGTTTCGGAATGCCTAGGCAGGCTGTTTGCTGTGGAAACAGTTGAGATGGACCGGGTGATTGCTGACCAGGAGCAAATGAGCATCCCAGATATTTTTGCTGTCCATGGGGAAGAATATTTCAGGAATTGTGAGACGAACCTTTTGGCTGCGCTGCAGTCCCAAAAAGGGGTAGTTGTTTCCTGTGGCGGGGGGACGCCAATGCGTGGGCAAAATGTCGCCCAAATGAAAAAGAATGGGCGGATTGTCCTGCTGACTGCAAAACCGGAGACGATTTATGCACGTGTAAAAAACAGCGATGATAGGCCGCTTTTGAAAGGCAATAAAAATATCCCATATATTGCCGGCCTGATGGAACAGCGGAGGGAAAAATACGAAGCGGCGGCAGATGTGGCTGTAGAAACGGATGGAAAGAAGGCAGAAGAAATCTGCCAGGAGCTGATGCGCAAGCTATTGGAGCTGGACAAACAGTGCAAACAGCAGGAAGGCCATGCCAAAAACGGATCAACCGGGTTTGGGGAGGAAAAATAGGGAAGAGGCATTAGGATGAATCCAGTAATTGTAAGAAATGTTAAAATTGGGGAAGGGATGCCAAAAATCTGCGTCCCAATTGTAGGTGCTACCACAGAGGCGGTCATCAAGGAGGCGTTATCTTTGGAAGCAATGCCAGCTGACCTTGTGGAATGGCGGGTGGATTGGTTTGAAGATGCCTTAGATACGCAAAAGGTGGTAAAGGCACTTTCCAAACTCCGCGAAGCCGTAAAGCAGATGCCTATTTTGTTTACGTTCCGCTCTTCAAAAGAAGGCGGGGAAAAACCGATTGGAGAGGCGGCGTATTTGGCGTTAAAC
Source organism: uncultured Eubacterium sp. (assembly GCA_947089855.1). Classification (GTDB taxonomy): domain Bacteria; phylum Bacillota; class Clostridia; order Lachnospirales; family Lachnospiraceae; genus Eubacterium_J. The sequence goes on along the minus strand of CAMUML010000005.1, from coordinate 96,479 downwards.
CAGGCTGCGGTGCAGTCAGGATATGTGGATTTGGTGGATGTGGAAGTATTTTCCGCTGGTGGGGCTGCACGCGGCGTAATCGATGCCGCACATGCGTGCGGGGTCAAGGCAGTGGCGTCCTATCATGATTTCCACAAAACGCCGGATAAGGAGGAAATGGTTAACAGGCTGCGCCGGTTGCAGGAGTTTGGCGCAGATATTTTGAAGCTTGCGGTAATGCCCCAAGGGAAAGCGGATGTGCTGGCCCTGCTTGCGGCAACGGAAGAAATGTGCCGGTTGTATGCACATAGCCCAGTTATTACAATGTCTATGTCTAGTACGGGCGTAGTCAGCCGTATCTGCGGGGAAGCGTTTGGGTCTGCTGTGACGTTTGGCACAGTTGGGAAAGCTTCGGCACCGGGGCAGATGGGGGTACAGGATTTATCACAGGTACTTTCACTGCTGCATAAAAGTATGCAGTAGCCAGCATTTTTTTATACAGTTTATCTTTTCATAGTTCTAAACCATACAGCCAGTCATATATATAGTCATGGGACAACTTCATGGAAGTGCCCCGTGGCTATTTTATACTGCAGGCCGCAAGAATTTACAGTGACGCAGACAGGAAAGTATATGGCTTGCGGCCTGCAGTCGGAGCATGCTGTAAATTTAACCGGCGTGCAGTATATTTTGCAGGCGGCAGGGGCTGCGCCTGTGTAAAGGAAGGGGGAGCTTATCATCGAGCACATTTTAAAAATTTTTCCATTACATATCCGGGCAGGGCTACAGGAGGCGTTTGCGGCGTTGGACAGCCTGGAGGAGATCCGTATCCGTGTCTGCCAGCCGATGATATTTCTGGCAGAAGGGGGCGAGTATTTTTTCAGTATGCGTCCAGGCGGGCTGACCAAAGACAGCAAGGAGGCGTACCTTACCACAATGCAGGACATTAGTGATATGCTTGTATTTATCAGCCGTTATTCGATGTTTGCATTTGAAGAAGAAGTGCGGAATGGTTTTATTACGATTGAAGGCGGCCATAGGGTAGGGTTAAGCGGACAGGCCGTGCTGCATGAAGGGTGGATGCAGACGATACGGAATATTTCGTATATGAATATCCGGGTCAGCCATGAAAAAAAAGAGTGCGCCAGGCGCTTGATCGGGCATCTGTACCGTAATCCGCATGACAGGATGTCTGGGATCTATAATACGCTTTTGATTTCCCCTCCCGGAAAAGGCAAGACGACGCTGCTGCGTGACCTTATCCGGCTGCTGTCGGATGGGACAAAGGAACACGCAGGGCTTAAGGTCAGTGTCGTAGATGAGCGGTCGGAGCTGGCCGGCTGCTACCACGGCATCCCGCAAAATGATATGGGGATGCGTACGGATATACTGGACGGCTGCCCGAAATCCAGCGGCATGATGCTATTGATCCGGACCATGTCCCCGCAGGTAGTGGCCGTGGACGAACTAGGCTCCAAAGAGGATGTACAGGCAGTCGCCTATGCCGTCCATTGCGGATGCAGTATTTTAGGGTCCGTCCATGCGGCAGATTTGGAAGAAGTAGGCAAGAAGCCAATCCTTCGGGAATTTGTAGAGCAGGAATATTTTGAGCGGTATCTGGTGATCGACAAACAGGAAAATGGGCAGCGTAGCTACCGGCTGTATAATAAAAAACAGGAGCTGGTATGTTAAAAGCGGCCGGCTGTATATGTATCCTGCTTGCATCCAGCGGGATGGCATATTCCTGTGTGCTGGGGCTGCGCATGGAACTGCGCCAAGCAGAACAGCTGATGGATCTGTTAGCTGCGGTAGAAGGCGAGATTTCTTATAGCCGCAGGCCCCTGCCGGAGCTGCTGCTACAGCTTGCCGCAAATACGCCGCAGCCGTTCCAGGATATATTAAAGCAGGGCAGCAGCCGGATGGAGGAAAACAAAGAAGCGGACATCCCAGTGCTTTGGAAAAGCGTCTGCGAGCAGTTCCGGCCCAAAATAGCCTTGCCGGGGCAGGCTTACCAGATACTGCTGCGTACAGGCGAGGTGTTTGCTTATTCTTCACTGGAATCTTCTTTGCAGCTATTGCGGCTTGGACAAAAGAAACTGGACCTTTTTATCGAAAGCTGCCGTGTGCAGCTTGCCGGGAAGCAAAAGCTGTACTGCTGCCTTTGCTATATGGCTGGGCTATTATCTATTATCATCCTGCTTTAACCGGTGCGGCAAGATTCCTATACTTTGATTAAACTTATTTCCTGTATCAGATAATTTGGAAGCGCAAGGCAAAGGATGGATGCGGTATGGTGTACTAGCTGGAAAGAAAGAAGACAGGAGAGGATATGAGCGTGAATTTAATATTTAAAATTGCGGCAGTCGGGATTATCGTCACAGTCTTAAGCCAAGTTTTAAAGCATAGCGGGAGGGATGAACATGCATTCTTAATTAGCCTAGTTGGGCTGATGATCGTTTTATTTTGGATTGTGCCGTATATCTATGAGCTGTTTGAAACGATGCAGTCTTTGTTTGTATTATAGCTGGGATAAAGAGTGGAAAAGGGGGCATGTAGCAGGACAATGGATATTTTAAAAATTGCTGTGCTGGCAGTCAGCGGGGTGCTGCTTGCGCTGCTGTTAAAGCAGGTAAAACCGGAATACAGTACTATGATAAGCATGGCGGCCTGTATCTGCATTTTCCTTTATATGCTGTCAAAACTGCAGGCCGTCTTTGGATACCTGGACCAGATGGAAGCCCTGTTAAGTATCGACGGCGTTTATTTGGATACGATTTTAAAAATGCTCGGCATTACCTATGTAACACAGTTCGCCTCCGACATCTGCCGGGATGCAGGCTACAGCGCAGTATCCAGCCAGATCGAACTGTTTGCAAGGATTTCCATACTGTTTTTAAGTTTTCCGGTACTGGAAGCACTGGTGCAGATGATAGGGGAAGCGTTGTGAAAAAGGGGGTGGGATGGACCGTCCTATTGCAGATCGTTGTGCCAGGGGTGCTTGGGACGCTTGCAGCTGCAGCCGTAACGCCAAAGGCTGCGTGTTATGCGGTGCAGCAGGTATGGGCAGCGGAAAAAGAGTCCGTCCCGGATATGGTTGCGGCTGTTTCGCAGATAAAAAAAGAAGTGGAAGATAGCGGCAAGGGGCAGCAGCAACAAGGGGATACAGGCACGCAGCAAGGGCAGGAAGGGCCAGCAGGTATACTACAGGGGCAGGAAGGGCCGGCAGGTATACTACAGGGGCAAGAAGGGCCGACAGGTATACTACAGGGGCAAGAAGGGGATATAGGCACACTGGATGTAGCGGAGGAAACCGGGCATCTGGTTTCAGAGCTTGGGCTGTCGGATCTGGATAACTATTTGCAGCAGGAAGATTTTGGCGGGCTTACTTTTTCAGGGCTGCTGCAGGATTTCATGGAACATGGGTTCACATTTGACTTTCCTTCTGCCGCAAAAAAAATTTGGCAGGCAGCTACGCGGGATTACCGGGAGAACCGCGCCGTACTGGTGCAAATTTTAACACTTGTAATTGCATTTTCGGTTCTGATGCAGATGACGTCGTCTATCCAGAAAAACTATATTTCCAACCTTGGGTTTTTGGGCATTTACTTAATCCTTATGCTGCTGCTTTTGAAACTATTTTTGATCATGGGCGGGGTTGCAGAAAATTTCCTCACAAAATTAGTCGAATTTATGCAGGTATTGCAGCCGGTATTTTGTATGAGCATGGTTTTTTCAACCGGAAGTATCAGCGCAGGTGCGTATTACCAGCTTCTGCTTCTGCTGATTTACTTCGTTGACGTCATATTTTCCAATATACTGCTGCCTATTGTACAAGTACAGTTTGTGCTGCAGCTTGTTAACCATATGATGGAAGAAGTACGGTTTTCCAGAATTGCAGCTTTATTGACGGACAGCATACACTGGTGCGTCAAACTGCTTACTACAGCGGTGATTGGGCTAAATATTGTGCAGGGGCTTTTAGCGCCTGGTATCGACGGGTTAAAACGCAGCACGGCGGCAAGTGCGGTACGGGCCGTACCAGGCGTTGGGCAGATCATGAATTCTATGACAGAGATATTGGCCGGTTCTGCAATGCTGATTAAGAACAGTGTCGGTGTAGCAGCGCTTGTGGTCCTTGTGATGATCAGTTTTCTGCCATTGGTAAAGCTGGCTGTCTTTATGCTGCTTTACCGCGGTTTGGCGGCATTAATGGAACCAGTTTCCGATAAACGTTTCTGTGCCGCTGCGGCTGCGCTTGGCGATTCTGCCGGACTTTATTTAAAACTGCTGTTTTATGCGGTATTGCTGTTTTTTTTAACAACAGCGGTTATCTGTGCGGCCACAACGTTATCTGTGTGAAGGCAGTGCAGGCAGTTTTATGGAAGGGGGCTTATCATGGATGCAGTACTAAGCTGGGTAAAGGAATTTTTAATTGTTTATTTAATTTTAACAATCCTTATGCACTTAACGGCAGCAGACCAATACAAAAAATACCTGCGTTTTTTGTCCGGCATAGTCCTATTGCTGGTGCTGGCCGCTCCGGTGCTGCGCCTATTTGGGGATGGGGATAGGCTGGCCAGCCTTTTAGAAACACAGCTGGCCAAAGTAGGGGCGGGCAGCTACAGCGGGGGCCAGCCTGGGCCAGCCCAGACAACCCAAATAACCCAGATGGAAGTCCTGCAAAACAGCCATTATAGGGAAGCATATGAAGATGCCGTATCAAAAGAAATGATGCGTGAAGCCTTATCCCGTGGGCTGCCGGTAAAAAATATAACGGCAGGTTTAACTGGAAACTATGAAATCGGCAAGGTAACAGCCTATCTGGACGGTGCGGCAGATGTAGGCCAGGCAAAACAGGAATTGCTGCAGTTTTTCCAGGATGTATATGGGCTGGAAGAAACCAAAGTATCCATCAGTGGGATAGGAAATGGTTGAAAGGGGCAGTATCCATGAAATGGTTCACCGATTTTCTAAAAAAAATGGATAAAACCAAATGGCTGGTTTTAGGGTTAAGCGGTATCCTGCTGCTTGTAGTCGCCCTGCCAACCGGCCAGATAAAAGAAACAAAAGAAGATGCCGCCTTACAGGAGTCATTAAGCAGCCAGCAGGCAGAAACGGTACAGGCAGACAGTTATGAAAAAAAGCTGACCAGCAATTTAGAACAAGTGCTGCGCTGTATGGATGGCGTAGGGGATGTACGCGTAATGCTGACATTTCGGGACAGCGGGGAAAATATTGTAGAAAAAGATATTGTAAAGTCGCAAAACGAAGCAAACACCCAATACCAGGAATCTGCAGTGCTGACAGAATCAGAAGGCCGGCAGCCATATATCAGCATGCAGAAAATGCCGGCAGTGGAAGGGGTGCTTGTGATCGCACAAGGCGGAGGGGATTCCAACGTAAAACAAACAATCCTGGATGCCGTGCTGGCGTTGTTTCCAATTGAGGCACATAAGGTGAAAATAGTAAAAATGCAGGGCAAATAGCGGGGGATTGGTGCAAAACCCGAAAACAGGGAATAAACAAAGCACTGGAAGAATACAATAAAATAGTTAAAAAAGACCATGCAGGGAGAAAGGATTCTATGAAAAAGCTGTTCAAAAAAAACCAGGTCATTATTACTGCATTGGCACTGATGATTGCTGCGGCAGGGTATTTAAGCTATACATACAGCGGCGTCGGTGATGATGAGCTAAAACAGGCCAGTGCAGGCTTGTCAGAGGAAGATTACGATATTGTATCAGAAGAAACTTTGGCAGATGCAGAGATTTTCAACGAAGTAGAACTTGACACAGGCCAAGAGGACAAAAGCAGCGGCGAGGATACCGCAAAAAAGGATACGAAAAGCGATACGGGGAAAAAGGTAGCGGCAGCAGGCAGCGATGCCAAGGATGCGGATTCCGGTAAAAACAAGGTAGAAAACCCAGGGGAAACGGTGCTTGCCAGCACCAGCCTGTCCAATGTCAACTTTGCCGTTGAAGCCAAACTAAACCGGGAACAGGTACGTTCCCAAAATAAGGAAGACTTAATGGAAGTGATCGACAGCAGCGGGATTTCCGATAAGGAAAAACAGGCCGCCGTCGATAAAATGGTAAACCTGACCGACATCGCACAGCGGGAGTCGGATGCAGAAATGCTGCTGGAAGCAAAAGGGTTTACGGATGTTGTCGTCAGCATTACGGAGGACTCCGCCGATGTCGTATTGAATATGGGGGATGTTACGGATGCCAAACGGGCTCAGATCGAGGATATTGTAAAACGTAAGACGAAAGTTACGGCAGAAAATATTGTAATTACGCCAATAACAACGAAAGAAAAGTAAATGGATCCAAAAACTGGCGCAAAATCCAGAAGGGCCTGCGGGTACCCTTCTGGATTTTGGAACCATGTCCTCACGGAATGCGCAGTTTATGCGCATTCCTGTCCGTGAATAGTAACCTTTGTATGCCTATATACTGGATGCTTCCTGTTTTTCAACTTGCATTTTATACTTTGGGGAGATACAATAAAAGCAACAAAAAACAGGAGGGCAGAATATGAAGTATATCACTTACAACGAAGAAACCAAAGTTTTTACCCTGCAGACCCAAAACAGCATGTACCAGATGCAGGTGCGGGATTATGATACGCTGACGCACCTATATTACGGTGCAGATATTGGGGATACAGAAGCATCCCACCGTATTGTCTGCCTGGACCGCGGCTTTTCCGGCAATCCGTATGAAGCGGGGGAAGACCGTACCTTTTCGCTGGACGTGCTTCCGCAGGAGTATTCTGGCTATGGAAACGGCGACTACCGGATTAATGGCATAGAAGTCACGCACGAAGACGGCAGTGATGCGGTACACCTTCGTTATGAAGGCTACCATATGTCAGAAGGGAAGTATTCCTTAAAAGGGCTCCCATGCATGTTTGGCAGCGCAGATGAAGCAGAAACGCTGGAAATTACATTGTATGACAGGATTACGAACTTGAAAGTCCACCTATTGTACGGGGTATTTTATGGGCTTGATGTAATTACGAGGGCTGTTAGGATTGAAAATAAAGGGGACAAGAAGGTTACGATACAGCGTGCGATGTCTATGGAAATGGATTATTCCAATAAACATATGGATTTGATCCACTTTTATGGCAGGCATACGATGGAACGTATGATGGAGCGTCTGCCGCTGCATCATGGCGTACAGTCCATTGAAAGCAAGCGCGGCATGTCCAGCCACCAGCATAACCCGTTTGTGATCTTGTGCGACAAGATGACGTCGGAAAAACACGGCAGCTGCTATGGATTTGCACTTGCTTACAGCGGCAATTACCGGTGTGAGATTGAAGTAGACCAGACGGAACAGACTAGGCTTGTAATGGGCATCCATCCATACCATTTTTCCTTCCATTTAAATAACGGGGATGTATTTGAAACGCCGGAGGTAATTATGGCCTACTCGGATGAAGGGCTTGGAAGGCTGTCGCGTATTTACCACGATGCATACCGTTCCAACCTGATCCGCAGCAAATACGTTACAGCCCCAAGGCCGATCCTGGTAAATAACTGGGAAGCTACGTATTTTGATTTTGATGAAGAGAAATTATATAATATTGCAAAACAGGCCAAAGAAATTGGGCTGGATATGTTTGTATTGGACGATGGCTGGTTTGGAAAGCGTGATAACGACTATTCCGGCCTGGGCGACTGGGTAGTCAATGAAAATAAGATCAAAGGCGGCCTGCCAAAGCTGGTTTCACGCATCAAAGCGCTTGGGCTGAAGTTTGGGCTGTGGATTGAGCCGGAGATGGTTTCTGAAGACAGCGACTTGTACCGCAGCCATCCGGACTGGGTACTGCGCATCCCGCAACGGCATATGACACGCAGCCGCCATCAGCTAAACCTGGATATTACAAGGAAAGAAGTGCGTGATTATGTCATGCAGCAGATTTTTAGCGTATTGGACAGCTGCGGCGTAGACTATATCAAATGGGATATGAACCGCAGTGTCGCCAATGTATATTCTTCTGCGCTTCCAAGCAGCCGCCAGGGCGAAGTCTTCCACCGTTACATGCTTGGCGTTTATGAGATGATGGAGCAGCTGGTTACCCGCTATCCGGATCTGTTGTTTGAAAACTGCTGTGGGGGCGGCGGGCGTTTTGATGCCGGTATGCTGTATTATTCGCCGCAAATTTGGTGCAGCGACAATACCGATGCGGTTGACCGCCTGAAGATCCAGTATGGGACCTCGTTTGGCTATCCGATCAGCACAATGGGCTCCCATGTCAGCGTATGCCCAAACCATCAGACTGGGCGCAGCACGCCGTTTGAAACAAGGGCGGTCGTTGCCAGTGCAGGGACCTTCGGCTATGAGCTGGATCTGGAGCATTTAACAGACGAAGAAAAAGACATGGCCAAAAAGCAGATCTTGGAATATAAGGCACAGGAGCATCTGGTGCAGACAGGGGACTATTACCGGCTTTCGGATCCATTTAAGAACAACGACTATGTGATCTGGCAGTTTGTTTCCAAAGATAAAAAAGAAACGGTTGTCGAGGGTGTACAGCTGCGTAATGAGGCAAACCCGCATATCCATTTGATCTATCTGGAAGGGCTGGAACCAAAGGCGCATTACCAGGATAGCAGTACGAAAAAAGTTTATACCGGGGCCGCGCTCATGAAGGCTGGCATCCCGCTGCCGGTTGGGATAGGGGACTACCAGCCGGTGAAATTCCGGTTCCTTATGATTCCCTAGCAGCCATTGGAGTGGATCGAGTTAATTAAAATTTTACTGGCATAACCACCAGTACCTATGCTATAATGATATGCGTGCTTAAATTATGCGCACCAAAAAAACAGCGTGCAGCGGCCAAAGCCTATTTGGCGGCTGCACTGTACCATGCAGGAAAAGAAAGAAGATGTAGATATGACAAAAATTGACATTATTTCAGGATTTTTGGGTGCAGGAAAGACGACATTAATTAAAAAAATGATAGAAGAAGCCTTTCAAGGTACAAAAATAGTCCTGATAGAAAACGAATTTGGGGAGGTTGGTATTGACGGCGGGTTTTTGAAAGATGCCGGAATTGAGATTACGGAGATGAATTCTGGCTGTATCTGCTGCTCCCTTGTCGGGGATTTTGATAAGAATTTAAAAGAAGTCCTAGACAAATTTAACCCAGACCGCATTTTGATCGAGCCGTCTGGCGTCGGCAAGCTGTCAGATGTAATGAAATCCGTTATCGATTTGGAAAAAGAAAGGGATGTGAAATTAAATGCCCTTGTGACGGTTGTAAATGCCGCAAAAGCTTCAAAGCAGATGAAAGCATTTGGCGAATTTTTCAATAACCAGATTGAATTTGCTACCACGGTTGTATTAAGCAGGAGCCAGAACGTAACGCAGGAAAAGCTGGAGCTTTGTGTAAAGCAGATACAGGCGTTAAATGGAAAAGCAGCGGTGATCACAACCCCGTGGGATGCTATTACAGGCGAAGCGCTTCGAAAGGTTATGGAACAGGGCGATACAATGGAGATGGAACTGCTGGCGGAAGCACGCCATGCACAAGAAGCGGCAGAGCATGAACACCACCACCATGCACATGAGGGCGAAGAAGGGCATGGCCACCACGCACATGAAGGCGAAGAAGGGCATGGCCACCACGCGCATGAAGGCGGGGAGGAACACGGCCACCACCATACCCACCATCATCATGGCCACGATGGCGAAGAAGGGCATGCACATGGCCATCACCATGCGGACGAAGTATTTACAAGCTGGGGGAAAGAAACGCCGCATAAGTATGAGAAGCATAAGATTCAAGAGGCCTTAAAAGCGCTTTCTGAAACGGAAACCTATGGTACCGTCCTGCGGGCCAAAGGTATGGTGGAAGCAACAGACGGCACCTGGATCTATTTTGATATGGTGCCGGGCGAATATGAACTGCGGGACGGGCAGCCGGAATATACGGGGCGTTTATGCGTGATCGGCTGCGGCCTGAAAGAAAGCCTTTTGATGGAATTATTTGAAATCGCATAATTGGCAGAAAGGAATGTGTGCATGGAGGAGATCCCAGTATATTTATTTACCGGGTTTATGGACAGCGGGAAGACAACTTTAATCCATGAGACCCTGTACGAAAATGGCTTTGGCGAAGATGCCCGCAACCTGGTTATCTGCTGTGAAGACGGTGATGTGGAATATGAAGAAGAAAAGCTGCATACGATAACCGGCAACCTTGCAATGATCGAAAAACAGGAAGATTTGAATGAAGAAGCGTTGCAGCAGCTGAATGATAAGTACCGTCCGCAGCAGGTGTTTTTGGAATATAACGGTACCTGGGAGGTTGGCCCGTTCCTGGAAATGAAGCTTCCAAAGGGCTGGGAGGTTGTGCAGTCCCTCGCAACGGTAGACGCCGGTACGTTTGAGCTGTACCTGTCGAATATGCGGGCGATGATTATGGAGCAGCTTTTTGCAGCGGATGTGGTTATTTTCAACCGATGTGACGATAATACGCCGAAGGGGAAATTCCGCCGGGTTGTCAAAGCGCTAAACCGCCGGGCGCAGATTGTTTATGAACGCCGGGACGGCACAATCGATGAACGGGATATGGAAGAACTCCCATTTGATATAAATGCAGAAGTCATAGATATAACCGACGCCGATTACGGCATCTGGTATATGGACGCAATGGAAGACCCGAAAAAATACGACGGAAAAAAGATCCGTTTTCTTGCGCTGGTGTACCGCCCGCAGCGCAAGATGAAAAAAGGCGTATTTGTCCCGGGGCGTTTTGCGATGACCTGCTGCGAGGCGGATATTCAGTTTGTCGGATTTAAATGCAGGTACGACCGCGCCGAAGACATCCCGCACCGTTCCTGGATTGATATTACCGCAGAGGTAAAATATGAATTTGCAATCGAATACCACGGCAGGGGGCCGGTATTATACCCGGTTTCCATAAAGCCGGCAGAAAAACCGGAAGATGAGCTGGTATACTTTTCCTAATCCGGATGGATACCGAAAAAATAATATGGAGGATAACTATGTTTCCAATAGTGAAAAAAGAATTATTGGCAGATAAAATTTATCTGATGGATGTAAAAGCGCCGCGTGTCGCCAAATCGTGCCTGCCAGGACAGTTTGTCATTGTCAAAATGGACGATGAGGGCGAGCGCATCCCGCTTACGATCTGTGATTACGACAGGGACGAAGGGATTGTTACGATCGTATTCCAGACCGTCGGGTATTCGACCGAGCGCATGAAGGGGTTAAACGAAGGCGACAGCTTCCGTGATTTTGTCGGCCCGCTTGGATGCGCATCGGAATTGTGCGAGGAAAAGAACCTGGAAGAAACCAAAAAGAAAAAGATTGTTTTTATTGCGGGCGGTGTAGGCACTGCCCCAGTATACCCGCAGGTAAAATGGCTCAAAGAGCATGATATTGACTGTGACGTTATTATTGGTGCCAGGAATAAGGATTTATTATTCTATGTGGAAGAAATGAAAAAGGTAGCTGCCAACCTTTATGTAACCACAGATGATGGCACATATGGCTTCCACGGCATGGGTACCGACCAGCTCCAGGCATTGGTGGACGAAGGAAAAACCTATGACCACTGCGTAGCGATCGGCCCAATGATTATGATGAAATTTGTCTGTATTTTAACCAAAAAGCTTGGGATCCCTACAGTGGTATCCATGAACCCGATTATGGTTGACGGGACCGGGATGTGCGGCGCGTGCCGCCTGATGGTCGGGGATGAAGTAAAATTTGCATGCGTGGATGGGCCGGAATTTAACGGGCATCTGGTTGATTTTGACCTGGCTATGAAACGCCAGCAGCAATACAAAACACAGGAAGGCAGGGCAATGCTGAAGCTGCAGGAGGGCGACACCCACCACGGCGGATGTGGAAATTGCGGAGGTGACAACTAATGGACGTAATGAAAAGGGTACCAATAAAAGAACAAGAGCCGCAGGTTCGTGCAAAGAACTTTGAAGAAGTATGTTTAGGATATGGAAAAGAAGAAGCAATGGAAGAAGCCGCACGGTGCTTAAACTGCAAAAATGCGCAGTGCGTCAAAGGCTGCCCGGTCGGCATTGATATTCCAGCTTTTATCCAGAAGGTAAAAGAGGGGGATTTTGAAAAATCTTACCAGGTAATCGCAGAATCATCGGCGCTTCCGGCTGTCTGCGGGCGTGTCTGCCCACAGGAGTCCCAATGCGAGGGCAAATGTATCCGCGGTATCAAAGGCGAACCGGTATCGATCGGCAAACTGGAGCGGTTTACGGCTGACTGGGCTTGTGAAAACGGCATTAAGCCGGCTCCGGCAGCAGAAAAGAACGGCCATAAAGTGGCTGTCATTGGCTCCGGCCCTGCAGGTTTAACCTGTGCCGGGGACCTTGCAAGGCTTGGCTACGAAGTAACGATTTTTGAAGCGCTCCACGAGGCAGGCGGCGTACTGGTATACGGCATTCCGGAATTCCGTCTGCCAAAGGAACGTGTCGTAGCACAGGAAGTAGAAAATGTAAAATCGCTTGGCGTAAAAATAGAGACAAACGTTGTTATCGGCAAAGCGGTTACGATCGACGAATTGATGGAAGAGGAAGGCTTTGAAGCGGTCTTTATCGGTTCCGGGGCCGGCCTGCCAAAATTTATGGGCATTCCAGGCGAACAGGCAAACGGCGTATTTTCAGCAAATGAGTTTTTAACGCGCAATAACCTGATGAAATCGTTTAAAGATTATGATACCCCGATTTCTGAAGGGAAGAAAGTCGTTGTAGTCGGCGGCGGCAACGTAGCGATGGATGCGGCAAGGACAGCGCTCCGCCTGGGCGCAGAAGTACATATCGTCTACCGCAGGAGCGAAGCAGAGCTTCCGGCCAGGGTGGAGGAAGTACACCATGCAAAAGAAGAAGGCATTATTTTTGACCTGCTTCAAAATCCGACAGAAATCCTGGTCGATGAAAACGGATGGGTAAAAGGGATCCGTATTATTAAAATGGAGCTTGGCGAGCCGGATGAATCTGGCAGGCGCAGGCCGGTGGAAGTACCAGGTTCAGAATACGAAATCGAATGCGATACCGTTATTATGTCGCTTGGCACATCGCCGAACCCGCTGATTTCCTCCACCACAAACGGCCTGGATACAAACCGCTGGAAATGTATTGTGGCAGAAGAAGAAAATGGCCAGACCTCCAAAGCGGGTGTATTTGCAGGCGGAGATGCCGTAACCGGCGCAGCAACCGTAATCCTTGCGATGGGTGCGGGTAAAGCGGCTGCACAGGGCATCCACGAATATTTGTCAAATAAATAACTTGTTTTATGTTACGGCTGCTTTTGGCGGTAAAAACAATGATAGGCTAAAAATAGTACCAGAAAGGCTAGAAATCGTATCTTTAAAAACAGGCGGAATGGTTTATAATAATACTACTTGCAACAAGCGGAGCAATCAGACAAAAAGGGCCAAAGGAGGGCTTCAATTATTATGCGCAATAAGATTAATTTAAACCAGGGCTGGCGTTTTAGCAGACAGGATGCAGGCCTGCCAGATACATTGCCGCTGGACTGGGAACAAGTAGACCTGCCGCACACCTGGAATGCAGTGGACGGCCATGACGGAAACGGAAAATACAGCCGCGGGACATTTTGGTATGCAAAAGAATTTACAACGCCAAAGCAGCCGCTCGCAGGCGGCAGGGTATATGTAGAAATACTGGCGGCAGGGCAGCAGGCGACGGTTTACGTAAATGGAAAAGAAGCGGTTTCCCATAAAGGCGGATATTCGATCTTCCGGGCGGATATTACCGGCTTGTGCCATGAGGAAGGTAAAAACCTCCTGGCAGTTGCGTGCAGCAATGGACATTTGGACAGTGTATACCCGCAGTCAGCCGATTTTACCTTTTATGGCGGCCTGTACCGTGGCGTAAATTTGATCAGCGTACCGGACGCCCATTTTGACCTGGATTATTACGGCGGCCCAGGGCTTATGGTAACGTCGAAGCCATGTGGGGAATCTGGCGGCGCTACCTTTGAATTGGAAACCTGGGTAAAAAATGCGGATGAAAATTTTACCGTTATGTATTCTATTTTGGATGCAGACGGCAAAGAAGCAGCATCGGCAGTCCGTCCGGCAGGGCAGGCTAAGGTTACGGTGTTTGTTCCCGACGCTGTAAAGTGGGATATTGGCAACCCCTACCTGTATACCGTAAAAGCGGTCCTGCAAAGGCGCAACGAAGCGTATGACGAAGTAACGGTACAAGCTGGTGTACGCAGTTTTTCCTGCAGCCCGGACCAAGGGTTTTTCCTTAACGGCGTACAAACCCCGCTGCGGGGCGTCAGCCGCCATCAAGACCGGCTTTACAAGGGCAATGCGCTTACCAGGGAAGACCATTATGAAGATGCCAGGATTATTAAAGAGCTTGGCGCAAATACCATCCGGCTGGCACATTACCAGCATGCACAGGATTTTTATGATGCCTGTGATGAAATGGGGTTTGTGGTATGGGCTGAAATCCCGTTTATCAGCGTGATGAACAAAGACCCGCAAGCGCATGAAAACTGCATCAGCCAAATGAAAGAGCTGATAATACAAAATTACAACCATCCATCAATTTGTTTCTGGGGCATTTCCAATGAGATTTTAATCGGCGGCATTTCCGAAAAACTGGTGGAAAACCATAAAGAACTGCAGGCGCTTTGTAAAGAGCTGGACCCAACCCGTTTAACGACGATCGCGCATGTATCCATGACGCCGGTCGAAAGCCCGATGCATGGGATTACGGATGTTGAAAGCTACAACCATTATTTTGGCTGGTATGGCGGCCGGATGGAAGACAACGGCCCGTGGCTGGATAACTTCCACCAGGCACACCCGGACATCTGCCTTGGCCTTTCGGAGTATGGATGTGAAGGGATACTTACCTATCATGGCCCAAACCCGGCGTGCAAAGACTACAGTGAAGAGTATCAGGCGCTGTACCATGAGCATATGGCACAAGTACTGGCACAGCGTCCGTGGATCTGGTCGAGCCATGTCTGGAATATGTTTGACTTTGGCTGCGCGGCACGTGACGAAGGCGGCGTAGCAGGCCGGAATAATAAGGGCCTGGTCACAATGGACCGCAAAACCAAAAAAGACAGCTTCTATGTCTACCAGGCATATTGGAGCAAAGAACCGATGCTGCACCTTTGCGGCAGGCGTTATGCGCAGCGCGCGGGCGATACAACACAGTTTCGGGTTTATTCCAACCAGCCGCACGTAGCGCTGTTCGTAAACGGGGAGCTGGCCGCTGAAAAAGACGCGGACAAAGTATTTGTATTTGAAGCTGCCTTGCAGGACGGATTCAATATTATTACAGCAGTTGCCGGAAACTTAAAAGACAGCATAACGGTTGAAAAAGTGGAAAAGGAACCAGAGGTTTATGTGCTGCCGGAAGTCAATGAACGGGCTGAAGGGGTAGCAAACTGGTTTAAGCTGGCTGGCGGCCTGGACTTAAAAGCGCCAATGGAGTTCCCGGAGGGGAAATATAATATTAAAAATACAATTGAGGAACTTTCCGCTTCCAAAGAAGCGATGCAGATTGTAACACAGGCTTTTAAAATAGCCTTAAATATGAACGTAGCGCCTGGCGAGGGCATGTGGGATATGATGAAAGGCATGAACTTACAGGCAATGTGCGACCTTGCCGGGTCTATGATGCCGGAAGGGTTTGCAGAAAGCTTAAATGCAAAATTAATAAAAATAGATATTGCGGAATAAGCATCGCAGGAAACCATAAAAAACAGGGGGCCAAAGCCAAAACGGCAGCGGCCCCCTGTATTATTTTAGCTTGAAAACCAGTTTTAAATAGCCTATAATGAAATAAAAGGAACGAAATTGGACAGCACATCATGCCTACGGCATATTGCCATGTATAGCCGAAAGGCAGCATCTGGAAAAGGAGGAGTGGCTTATGACAACATTTATTACAGCGGAATTGGGAATTAACCATAACGGGGATATGGAACTCGTAAAAAAATTAATTGATACAGCAGTAACTGCCGGATGCAATGCAGTCAAATTTCAGAAACGCACGGTGGAAAAGGTATATAGCAAAGAATATTTGGACGAGCCGTTTGAATCCCCGTGGGGGAGCACTAGGCGGGAACTGGAAGAACATCTGGAACTGGGCAAGGAAGAATACGATGAAATCGATGCTTACTGCCAAAAAAAAGGGATTGACTGGTATGCTTCTGCATGGGATGTTGATTCACAGCTTTTTTTACGGCAGTACCACCGCAAACATAATAAGATCGCATCCGCAATGCTTACCAATGACAAGCTGCTAAAGCTGGTGGCTGAGGAGCGGTGCCATACATTTGTATCTACAGGTATGAGTACTTACGAAGAGATTGACCATGCGGTCGACATTTTCCAGGAATATAACTGCCCATTTGAGCTAATGCACTGTAACAGCGCCTACCCGATGGTCAGCATTGATGCAAACCTAAGGCTGATGTGGGCGTTAAAAGACCGTTACCACTGCAAAGTAGGCTACAGCGGCCATGAAATCGGAACTTTAGTCAGCACCTGTGCAGTCGCAATGGGGGCAACTTGTGTAGAACGCCATATTACATTGGACAAGACCATGTATGGACGTAACCAGAAAGCAGCGGTTGAACCAATGGACCTGTGGAAGCTGGTAAAAAATATCCGGGAAACGGAGCTGATCATGGGGACTGGCGAAAAAGTATTTTCCGAAGCAGAGCTTGCTGTAAGGAAGCAGTACCGCAAATAAAAGAGGAGGGGATAACCGTTTGTGGAAATAAAATGCTATAAAAAACTGCCAGAAGAAGCAAAGGCCATCCGAAAGGCTGTCTTTGTAGACGAACAAGGGTTTGAAGAGGAATTTGACGGAATCGATGCATCAGCTGTACATTTGGTAGCATTGGAAGCAGGCAAACCGGCGGCAACCTGCCGGTTTTACTGGGACCGCTTGAAAAAAGCCTATGTATTGGGCCGCCTTGCCGTCTTGGCGCCATACCGTGGGAAAAAGATAGGCGAATGCCTGATGCGGGAAGCGCAGGCACAAGTGGACGCGGCGGGAGGCAAGGCATTATACCTGCACGCCCAATGCCGTGCAAGCGGTTTTTATGAAAAACAAGGGTACCGTAACACCGGTACACCGGATATGGTGGAAGGGTGCCCGCATACATGGATGTATAAAACATGGGGGTGATAGCACATCGTTGTATGGAAAAGCTGACAGGTATGCCGATAACATATCAAAATCAATTGATCGTGAATAATATAGTTATAAAAAAGCGTATGGTTTACAATGGATTGTTCCATACGCTTTTTTGCGCCCTAAATACAGCAACCATAATCCAAAATAGGTATTGACAAAATATATTATACAATATATAATATAAAAATAAAAGATATATCTAATAAAATTTTATATAAAAAATAAAGATATATCCAGGGGCAATCTCTTCCAAGAAAGGGGGAAAAGTATGGTATATCCGTTGAATCCCGCACTGATGGAGCTGTTGATCCTAACCATGATCAACCGGGAAGACAGCTATGGATACCAAATTGGCCAGCAGATGCGCCAGGTTTCCAGCATGAAGGATTCTACCCTGTATCCGGTACTGCGCAGGCTGGCGGACAGCCATTACGTCGAGATTTATGACCAGCAATACCAGGGCAGGAACCGCAAGTATTATAAAATTACGGAAGCAGGCAAGCGGCAGCGTGACCAGATGGAACAGGCATGGAAAGAACATATCGACGCAATTAACAAGATTTTGGAAAGCAGCCAGCCGGCAGCAGAAGGGGAGAAGGTATAAAAATATGGATAAGCAAGAATATATGGACCAGTTAAAGCAACGGCTAAGGCGCCTGCCAAAAGAAGATTTCGCGCATGCCGTTGAATATTTTGAAGAATATTTTGCAGAGGCAGGCGCAGAAAACGAAGCAAAGGCAATCGAAGACCTAGGCAGCCCAAAAGAAGCCGCCGACCAGATCATACAGGATATGGCGCTAAAACTTTCCAAAGAGCCGGTCAAAGATGTACGCCGGGGCATGGATGCTTTGTGGGTCGCACTGCTGGCAATCTTTGTAGCCCCTCTAGCGTTGCCGCTGGTACTTACTGGTGTTATATTGGTGGTGTGCGCCGTTATCGTCGCATGGTCTTTGCTGCTGGCATTGCTTATTGCTACAGGATGCGCTGTAATTGCAGGGCCAATCGTAGTGGTTGCCGGATTTACGGTGCTTACAAAAAGTATCCCAGTATGCCTGACCTGCATTGGCATGGGGCTTGTTTCCACTGGCCTGGGGGCAGCCTGTACCTATGGGATGTACCATTTATGCAGGCGTTTTCTAGGATGGTCGCTAAGGGTATTTGCAGGAATTATTCAAAAAGGGGGCAGAAAGCATGCGTAAACATAAATTTTTCACAGCCTGCGCCATACTGGCAGGCGTAGGGGGGATCCTGTCTGCTGCCGGCATTGCCGCAGGCGGGGTTGTATACGGCGTAGCATTAAATACAGACGGGTTTTCGATCAATGCACCACAGCTTTTAAAAAACAGCGGCAAAGGGGATTTCCAGGAAAAGGAAGAAGTGCTTGGGGCATTTGAATGCATAGAGGCTTCCTTAGAGACCGCCGACTTGCGCTTGGAAACGTCCGATACAGATGAATACCGGATTTCTTACTGCCTGGATGCAAACACAAGCATCCAGTACGAAACCGTAGAGGATGGGCGCATATTGCGCATGAAACAGGAGCTGGCAGGTACCGGGCATGGAAAACCACCGTTTCACGGCCTATCGTTTTTTTCTTTTGGAGTTGAGCAGGGGCCAACAGGCGGGGGCAGCAGGGAGGAAGCGGTTACGGTCTATGTGCCCAAACATGCAAAACTTGCAGCTATCAATATAAAAAGCAGCGACGGGGAAATTTCCTGTAAAAATATACAGTCTGAACAGCTGGAACTAAAAGCCGATTACGGAGATGTAAACCTAAACGGAGTGGCGATAGGAAACCTGGCCGCAACCATGGAAAACGGGAACTTAAAACTCCGCCAGGCATCCGGCGCCAGCTTTAACCTGCAAAACCAATACGGCGATATAACAGCCGATGGCCTAAAGCTGACAGGCGGCCTGCGTATCAATGCTGAAACCGGGGACATCTGGTTTCAAAATGCAGATTGTGCAGATGCCAGCTTTACGGATAGTGACGGCAGCATAACCTTACAGCAATCATCCATCAAAACTGTGCAGATGGATTTAGAAAGCGGATCCTGCAGCCTATCCGGCGTTGCGTTTCAAAAATGTATCCTAAAAGCGCAATATGGCGATGTACAGGTCCATTTGGCCCAAAACGCATCTGATTATGGATATAAATTAACTTCCGAATACGGCAGCATCCAAATAGACGGCCAAACCATAGGCAACCCATATACATCCTTGGATAAAGGGCATGAAAAAACGATAGAAGCCGAATGTGAAGCTGGCGATATTGAAATACAAAGCCGGTAGGCAAAAAAATGAACTGCATGGCGGATCCATTTTGGGATTCCGCCTTTTTGCTTTTATACTTGCAAATACCCATTGACCTCCTGCATTCATATCAAGTATAATAGTGGAACAGGTAATTTTTACTACCGAAAATGCGTATTGACGGAAAGGGAGATAGAGTGAAACAATTTTTTGGAAAAAGCACGCGTGGTGATATACAGGAAGCTGTGCGCGGGTTAAATGACCCAAAGCTGCTTTTGCTCCTGTCCAACACCGGGCAGTTTGAAACACATGTAAAAGCGCTGCAGGAACTGTACCCGGATGTGCCAAGCATCGGCTGCATTGGGATGAGCTATGATTCTGCGGTTGTAGAAAAAGGGGTCGGTATCATTGGGTTTTGCGGCGGCATAGGCGCAGTGGTAAATGTGCTGGAACATGCTTCTACTATGCCGGTGAAATATATCAGCCGTCTGGAGCAGGATGTAGAGTCTGTCCGCGCGGCGCAGCGTGATACCGTTTGCATTGATTTTTGTTCTGGCAACGACGCCTGTGTGCTGAACACCATACACAGTGTATTAAAACACAGGGAAATCCCATTAGTCGGAGGGACCGGGGACGGCGGAAAAGTTTCTATGAACGGCCGGGTCTACGAAGATGCGGCAGTCTATGCACTGATAAAAAACCAAGGCGGCAAGGTCAAGGCTTATAAGGAAAATATTTACCATCAATTTGGAAAACAGCGTTTTGTTGCGTCCAAGACAGACCGGGCCAGATATTTTATCGGGGAACTGAACGGAAAGCCAGCCAGGCTGGTGTACCAGGATATGCTGCATATAACGCAAAACGAAATCCAGTCCCAGACGTTTAAAAACCCGTTTGGAAAAATCAACGGGACCGATACCTGCATTATTTCCATTAAAGAAGTAGAAGGCAACGGGTTAAGCTGCTATCGGCAGGTAAATGATTCGGACGTGCTTATTTTACTGGAACTTGGCGACTATAAACAGACGGTACAGCATACGATCCAAATGATAAGGAAAGATTTTCCGAAACTTTCGGCAGTTTTTTCTATCAATTGTTTATTCCGCTACTTATTGTTTAGCGAAAACCATTATATGCAGGAATATCTGCGCGATATGGGTGCTTTGGGCAGCCATGCAGGCGTTGTGGGGTATGGGGAACATTTTAACAACCAGTTTGTAAACCAGTCCATGACCTGTGTTGTATTTGAGTAAGGAGGCCATATGCTGTTTCAGTCAAAAAGTAAGAAGAATAAAGGCAAGCTGGCAAAAGCAGAGCAGATGGGGCAAAGCCTGCACCCGGTACTTCATGTAGCAGACAGTGTGCGGGGATGCCAAAAAGAAATCGTAAAAAAGGAAGTCGATGCGCTCCAGCAGCTGAGTATGGTAAACGATTCTTTTAACGGCGTATTAGACGAAGCCGGCAATTTTGGAAAAAAACTAGAAAATTTTGAACAGACGTTTTCCGGCATCCATGATGTGTCAGGCCAATTTGATACCGTAAAAGAAGAAATCGGGCGTTCCGTCGATGTGGTGCGCGGCGAAGTAGAGGATTTAAAAGACCAGTCCGTACAGGTGGAAAAATGCTTTAGCGAGATGGAAAGCACATTTACATCTTTTCTAAATTCCTTGAAAAATATTAAGGCATGCAATAATGAAATTGTAACGATCGCCAGCCAGACAAATATCCTAGCGCTGAATGCTTCCATTGAGGCATCCCGCGCAGGGGAGCAGGGGCGGGGGTTTTCCATTGTGGCGCAGGAAGTAAAAAGCCTTGCAGACGGGATTAAAAAGCTGGTCGAAGCGGTTGACCAAAGCATTGATGATGTCGAACAGGGGACGCATGAGCTGCATGAGAGCATCCGTGTTTCCCAGCAGGCATTGGAGCAGAGTATCCAAAAAGCAAATGCTACGTATGAGCTGTTTGACCATATCACACAGGCGGCAGACGGTGCACAGGCCGTACAGGCGCAAATTGCGCATACACTGGACGATTCCAAAGCAGCTTTGCAGGAAGTAACCGATTTTTTCCATAGTACACAAAGACGGTATGAAGATGTCGTAAAACATATTGAACTGGCCAACCAGCTTGGTACCACCAAAAGTGCCATGTTTGAGGATATGGACAATATGCTTGCACAGATACAGCCTATTATTGAAGAATTGGCATAGCAGGGCATGGATATTAGAAACAGCAGGTTTTTAGGTATTTTGTTGTACATATTAAAAAGAAGGTGATGACGAAATGGGAAAAAAAGCAACAAGGGCGGTCTACCGCAGCCATGTCGATTATTCCGGGCTGCTGGAAGAGCTGCAAAAAAAAGCGGTTGAGCAAACGCCGCCGGAAGAAGCGGCAGGGCTGGAAACAGCAAAACCGGAAACAGAAAACAGGGAAAAACAAGAAATGCCTGGCGGACTGGAAATGGCGGCAGCCCCCTCTCCGTTTCGCCAGCGCATTCTCAGCAGCGAACAGGTACGTTTCCTGTATGCCAAAAGCTGTAACTGTATCCATGACAAAAGCTGTATCCTGGCCAGGCAGATACCGGACAGTGAACTTTTATACTCCATGGAATACCTGCCCGGAATGTACCAGTGCCCGGAGTGTGCAGAAAAATCCTACATACGGGCCGGCGCCAAGGATATGGAAAACTACGAAGCATACCGCAAGCTTTTTGAGCGGATGCAGCTGTCAAAACGCCTGCTGCGCCATATCTATATTCAATGCGGCATGAAAACCAAGGTATCCGTCAATGTACTAACAGTATGGTCAGGGGAAGATACCTGGAAGGTTACGGCCCTGGATTCCAAAGGCACCGTACAGCTTTTGCACAATAATTACCATGTGACAAAAGACGGTATCCGCAAGTTTGATGCCGGCTTCCATATACAAAGTGAATCTACGCAGCAGACAAACATAGAGTTTGCCATTAAAGTAATGGAAACCTACTCCTTTGACGCCCATCAGGCGGCACGGGCAGCCAAACTGGCCGGGCAGGGGGATGCTGTGGTCCAGAAAGCAGGCTGGGGACCGGAAGGCCAAACAACTACTGGCGACGCGGCAGCTGCAGATACTGCCGATGAAAAAAAATTGCCGGCTATGCTGCCTTTAACTATGCCAAAAGATACAGGCAGTATGCTGTTCCGGCTGCTTGCTGGCTTCAAAGCACTGTTAAAACGGTATTTTAACTGGCAGGGGCGCGGCAGCACACAAAGATATGCCGTCCAGGTTACAGATTTTCATGAAGTTTTAGAAAGCGGATTTCCTTCAGATGGGACAATCTGCATTTATGTATGGAAAAATAAAGGCGGGGAATACTGCTGGCGCTGCGGCCAATACCAGGCACGCAACGGCCACTTTATTGTCCAGTATGGGGATGTCAAGCTGATTACCCATGAAAAGAAAGTCGTTGCTTGGAAAAAGCTGGCAGAGGACAGCCCAATTGGGATCCGGTATGTAGCATGCAAAAAAACACCTGCATAAAACGGAACTAAGGGAGTAGCCAGCAACAATAATGGGGAAACGCCGGGAAAGGGGACGCAAGAAATGAAAAAAGTGCTGGTTGTTGTTGATATGCAAAACGATTTTATCGATGGTGCATTAGGGACAAAAGAGGCTGTTTCCATTGTTGCAAATGTAGTATCTAAAATCAGGTCTTTTGATGGCCAAATACTAGCGACGCTGGATACGCACGGCCCAGATTACCTTCAGACAGCCGAAGGGCGCAGCCTGCCAGTCCCGCACTGCATCCGCGGCCAAAAAGGCTGGCAGCTGGAAGGGCGGGTGCAGCGTGCGTTGGAAGCAAAAGGGTATCAGGCTTTTGAAAAGGGGACGTTTGGCAGCGTTGCCCTGATGGAAGAAATCGGGCGGATACTAAAGCGCGAAGAAGCAGCGGCCAAAGATGATTGTGTACAAGCCCCAGTTGCAATAGAGATGGTAGGGCTATGTACCGACATCTGCGTTGTTTCCAATGCGCTGCTGTTCAAAGCGCATTATCCTCAGCTTCCAATTGCCGTAGACGCCGCCTGCTGCGCTGGGGTTACGCCAAAAACCCACCAGGCGGCATTGGAGACAATGAAAATGTGCCAGATAGCGGTCGAGAACGGGTAAATGCCAATCTGTTTTGCAGCCTTGTAAATGATAAAAAATTGGAATAGTTCCCCTAAAGCTACATAAAGTATAGAAAGTACATTTATGCAGGAAGGACAGGGAGGATGGAGCAGTACAATTTATATAAAGATATACAGGCAAGGACAAACGGAGAAATCTACTTGGGGGTCGTAGGGGCCGTGCGGACTGGGAAATCCACATTTATCAAACGTTTTATGGAGCAGATGGTTATCCCGAATATCGAAGATGAAAATGTCCGGGCAAGGGCAAGGGATGAATTGCCGCAGTCTGCACAGGGCAAGACTATTATGACGACAGAGCCGAAATTTATACCAAAAGATGCGGCCGAAATTAAACTGGCTGACGATGCCAAAGTAAAAATACGCTTGATTGACTGCGTTGGCTATATGACGGAAGGGGCCAGCGGGCATCTGGAAAACGGCGTAGAGCGTATGGTCAAAACCCCCTGGTCAGAGCAGGAAATCCCATTTTCGCAGGCGGCCGAAACAGGGACACGCAAAGTCATTAAAGACCATGCGACGATTGGCATTGTCGTAACTACCGATGGGACGGTAACTGAAATCCCGGCCGCGAATTACCAAAAACCAACCCAGGAAACAGTAGCGGAACTAAAAAAAAGCGGCAAACCGTTTTTGATCCTTTTAAACTCGGCAAAACCATACGGCGAAGAAGCGCGCCAGGCCGCGCAGCAAATGGAGGCGCAATATGGCGTCAGTGTAATACCAGTAAACTGCGAACAGCTGCGCAGGGAAGATATTAACCATATTTTAGAGCGCATTTTATATGAATTCCCAGTTGTGCGTATGAATTTTTATCTGCCGAAATGGGTGGACCTATTAAGCGGCGACCGGCCGGTAAAAAAGAATGTGATTGAAAATGCCAGAAAGATCTTACAAGATATTACTTATGTAAAAGATGTATGGAACTATGAATTTAAACCAGATGGGGAATATTTAGAAAAAATCAAGCTAGAGCAGATGGGGCTATCCGACGGCACAGCGGAAATCCGTATGGAAGTAGCCCAAAAATACTATTACGAAAATATCTCCGAACTGACCGGCGTGGAAGTACATGGCGAGTATGAATTGATCCAGCTGATCCGGGAAATGTCAGAAAAGAAAAAGGAATATGACAAAGTAGCAGATGCCATGCAGTCAGTCCGTATGAAAGGTTATGGCGTTGTGCTGCCGCAGCTATCGGATATTGCACTGGATGAGCCGGAAGTGATCAAACATGGCAGCCAATATGGCGTCAAAATCCGTTCTTCTTCTCCATCCATCCATATGATCCGCGCCAATATTGAAACGGAAGTAGCGCCAATTGTAGGAAGTGAAGAACAGGCGCAGGGGTTAAAAGAATACATAAAAGAAGGCCAGAATTCATCCGAGGGCGTTTGGAATACCAATATATTTGGAAAGACCATCGGTGAACTGATGGAAGACGGCATCAGCCATAAAATATCAATGATGGACGATGAAAGCCAGATGAAACTGCAAGATACGATGCAAAAGATTGTAAATGACTCCAATGGAGGGATGGTCTGCATTATTATATAACACAATTACACAATAGCCTTTATATGCCAAAAAAGCCTATAGCGGTAGGCTTTTTTGGCGTATGTGCAGTGTTGACAATCCATTTGTTTTGCTTTATACTAAAAACACTTTCGTTAGTAGCCCAAAGGAACGGTAAATAAATAACTTTTAAATAATGCGCAGGATTTTTCTCTGAGGGCACTGTTCAAAAATCAGGCGCATAGCGGGCTATGTAACTGATTTTTGAACAGTGCCCTCGGAGAAAAAGACAAGCAGTATTAAAAGTTATTTATTTACCGTTCCTTAGGAACTGTGAAACAATAGGAAACCGGAGGATAGTTGGATGTATTATATCAATGAACATATAAAAGATTTATACCGTGTCAAATACCATGAAGAAAGGGGCAGCGTACTGCGCCTGGATATGAATGAGAACCCGCAGGGGCTTCCACAGGAAGTATTTGACCGGGTGATGAAAAAAATCACACCGCAGACGGTCGCAACCTATCCGGAGAAAGACCGGCTTATGGAAGCGATTGCACATGACGGCGGCATTTCCTATGGGAATATATCCGTGACGGCTGGCTCGGACGAGGCGATGCGGCTGATCTTCCAGTGTTTTGGGCAAGCCGGGAAAAACCTTGTAACCGTTACGCCGACATTTGAAATGTATGGTGTCTATGCCCAAATGTTTGGGATGCACCATAAAACAGTCAGCTACCGGGAAGATTTTTCACTTGACCCGGAAGGCATCTTGGATGCGGTCGATGGGCAGACAGGCCTTGTGATCCTGTTAAACCCAAACAGTCCGATTGGGGCAGTATACAGTGAAGCACAGGTGCGTTCCATTATAGAAAAAGCAAAGGCAAACGGCGCGGTTGTGGTAATTGATGAGGCGTACCATTATTTTTATGCACCTACTTTTTTGCCGCTTATCAAAGAATATGATAACCTGCTTGTCCTGCGGACATTTTCAAAGGTATTTTCTATGGCAGGGCTCCGCATTGGGTATGTGGCTGCGGATGCGGCATTGATTGATTACATAGAAAAGGCAGAATCCACCTTTAATGTCAATAGCCTTGCTATTTTATTTGCATTAGAGGTTATCGGCGATAAAGGGCTGGTTGCACAGCTGGCAGCCGAGGCGGCAGCCGGGCGGGAATGGCTGGCCGGCCGTCTGGAGCAGGCAGGGTACCGGTACCTTTCTATGGAAGGCAACTATGTGCTTTTTTATCCAAAGAAGGCATCCGGTCAAGTAGTCGCTGAGTTGAAAAAACAAAAGATCTGGGTACGCGACTACAGCCGGGGTATTTTGGAAGGATGGATACGGGTATCCGTCGGTGCGGTTGCCTGTATGGAGCAATTTTGGGAAGCATTTCAGAAAATAGACATGCTATAATATGGCTTTCAATCATCGATTTTTTGGAATGGCACTGCGTTTCCCATTCCGGAAGAAGTATGCAGCCCGCCATCGGCTGTAAGGAAAACCGCTTCCGTATTTTCCAGCGCTTCCACCAGTGCCATCCCTTTTTCTAAGCCCAATGCAAAACAAGTGGTGCTTAGTCCGTCGCCATCCACTGAATTTTCACAAATAATCGAAACACTGGCCAGCCCATTATCGTATGGCCAGCCGTTTTCCGTATCCAAAATGTGGTGGTATAGGCGTCCGTCCTGTTTAAAATACCGTTCATATATTCCAGAAGTTACCACCGACTGGTTTTTTACCTTTACCGTTGCGACAGCCGTACCAGCTGCATCAAATGGTTTTTGGATAGCGATCGTATAGGCGCTTTTGTCCGGCTTTTCGCCAATGGCCAGCACATTCCCTCCCAGGTTAACCAGCCCGTTGCCAACCCCCTGCGACAGCAGGTATTCTTTTATCTTATCGGCAATATACCCTTTTGCAATGCCGCCTAGGTCCAGCGCGGCACCCGTATCCGCAAGGGTAACCTCATTTCCGTGTATAGATACTTTCCGGTAGCCGACAGCAGCCGCAGCGTCTGCAAGTGCTTTTTTATCTGGCACTTTTGGGTTTTCTGACTGGAAATCCCAAAGCTTTGTTAGGTTTCCAACGGTAATGTCAAATTTTCCATTGCTTTGTACTGCATAAGATAGCCCTTTTTTGATCAGTTCTATGGTTTCCTTATGCACTTTGACCGGTTTTCCCGCAGCTGCATTGATTTTACTTATATCGCTGCCCGGCAGGCTGGCGCTGAAGTAATTTTCATATTGTTTTGCCAGTTCAAAGCAGTGGTTTAGCTCATCTGTGCGGGTGGCATCGTAAAGGGTTATGGAAATTACAGTGTCAAAATAAAAGCCGGTCTGCTGGATAGGGCCTGTTTTGCCGCATCCTGTGGGCAGTAGGCAAGCGGATAGGATGGCAGTAAAGCAGAAGAGTATGGTTTTTAGGGGGTATGGTTTTTTCATTTTTGCCTCCGGTTTTTCTTTTTTTGTGGCCAATGTTCAATACGCCTTAAGCTGCTGGTGTTATTATAGAAAAGAAAATGGAAGTTGTCAAACCGCATAAACTATTGCAACGGTATTGACCTTAGCTAAAATAAAATGTACAATGCTGGCATGGTGTTTTTGAAAGCTATTTTTTCTAAATTTTTGTTACTATTCACAGCCAATTTGCTCTTGACAAATATTCCAAGTTATGAGGCTGTAAATAGTAACATTCGCAGGCTCATGGAAAGAATTTGCCTTGCAAATTGGAGCCTGCTCACTCCTGAATCAGCTTGGCAGCCACCTGGACAGCGGGGTGTTCAGGTGGCTGTGAATAGTAACAAATTTTTCCAAATAGGACATAGGAGGGGCGATATGCCAGATTTAAATATTAACCGCATTAATGAACTGTACCACAAATCAAAAGCGGAAGGTTTGACAGACGAAGAGAAAAAGGAGCAGCAGCTTCTGCGCCAGCAGTATCTGGCAGCGGTCCGCGGCAGTATTAGAAGCCAGTTAAATGCCATTGATATGGAAATGGAAGATGGACGCATTGTAAATCTTGGAGAAAAATATGGAAAACAGCAAGGCAATCCGTAAACAGATGCGCCAATTTTATAAAAACAGGCGGGACGGCCTGCCAGATAGCCTTGTCCAAAGGCTGTCCAGCCAGATTTCAGGCCATATCCTGCAATGGGGGCTATACCAAAAGGCGGAAACAGTTTGTTTTTATTACCCGCTTGGAAAAGAAGTTTCTTTGCTTGGGGCGGTAAACGATGCTCTGGGGCAGGGGAAGCATACGGCATTTCCAAAAGTGGATGGGGGTACGATGCAGTTTCTTGAGGTTACAAGCCTGGATGAAATGGAAGAAGGTTATTTCCATGTGATGGAGCCGGTTGCAGGCAAGGCGGTTGATAGCGGGGGGCCCATGCTTTGTTTTGTGCCAGGTATCGTATTTGACCGTTCCGGCGGCCGTATGGGGTATGGAAAAGGTTATTATGACCGTTATTTTGCAAAAAAAGGCAATTGCATATTGGCGGCATGCGCTTATGGATGCCAGATTGCAGATACGGTCCCGATGGGTGCGTGGGATGTCAGGATGGATTATATCATCAGTGAAGAGGGTGTTTTTAACATAAAAAACTATTGACAATTTAGAATGTTTCGTGTAATATGACAATACATAGAAGAAGAACGGGTGTTCTTAAGCTAATGGCTTACGATAAGGCATGCAGAGGATCATAGGGATCATAGACTGTATTTCTATGCATTATATAAATAAAAAGGAAACGAGTACCCGCTTGGGCCTGAAGGTGGTACCATAACGCATTTCTTAGCCTGAGCATATAACTGATAAGGGAGAAAACCAAAAGAAATGTATAATAGAATTAGTTTAGATAAAATAGATATAAATGCAGGTCCTCCCACAGAAGAACCAGACCGGCAGTACTACTTTATAGCAAGGTGCCGGGAGTGGGCGCTAGATTTTGAACGAAAAAACGGACGTTTTCCAAAGTCCTGTGTGGTCAATATGGGCTGCCAGATGAATGCCAGGGATTCTGAGAAACTTTGTGGGATCCTACAGCTGGCAGGCTTTCAGCCGACGGAAAGCGAACAGGCCGATTTTGTTATTTACAATACCTGTACTGTCCGTGAAAATGCGAATAATAAAGTATATGGGAGGCTGGGCGCCCTACACCATTTAAAAAAGAAAAACCCGGATATGCGGATCGCTTTGTGCGGCTGTATGATGCAGGAACCGTCCGTAGTGGAAAAACTAAAACAAAGCTACCGTTTTGTAGATTTGATCTTTGGTACGCACAATATCTACAAATTTGCGGAACTACTGGCGCAGGCATTGGAATCAGGCCAACGGGTGGTAGACGTTTGGCAGGAAGGGAAAAACATAGTAGAAAACCTTCCAACCGCACGGAAGTATCCGTTTAAATCGGGCGTAAATATTATGTTTGGATGCAATAACTTTTGCAGCTACTGTATTGTACCCTATGTACGTGGCAGGGAAAAAAGCCGGGAACCGGAAGATATTTTGCAGGAGGTTAGACGGCTCGCCGATGACGGCGTAGTGGAAATTATGCTGCTTGGGCAAAATGTCAATTCTTATGGGAAAACGCTGCGCCAGCCGCTTACATTTGCCGGGCTCTTACAGAAAGTAGAGCAGACCGCAGGCATCCAGCGGATCCGCTTTATGACATCGCATCCAAAGGATTTATCGGATGAATTGATCGCCGTTATGGCGCAGTCGAAAAAAATCTGCCGCCACCTGCATTTGCCGCTGCAATCAGGCAGTTCCCGTATCCTTTCGGCAATGAACCGCCATTATGATAAGGAGACGTATCTAAACCTTGTCGAAAAAGTACGTGCCGCAGTACCTGGCATTGCATTGACCACCGATATAATCGTAGGTTTTCCAGGGGAAACGGAAGCGGATTTTGAAGAAACGCTGGATGTGGTAAGGACAGTGGGGTTTGACTCGGCCTTTACCTTTTTGTATTCCAAACGGAGAGGGACGC
This sequence comes from uncultured Eubacterium sp., assembly GCA_947089855.1. Classification (GTDB taxonomy): domain Bacteria; phylum Bacillota; class Clostridia; order Lachnospirales; family Lachnospiraceae; genus Eubacterium_J. Next base: position 66,360 of record CAMUML010000005.1, on the reverse strand, counting down.
CTGCTGCCAATATGGACGGGCAGGTAGACGGGCAAACAGCGCAAAACCGGTTGGAACGCCTTTTAAAAGAGGTACAGGGCCTCTCTGCCAAAAAGGCCCAAATGCTTGTCGGCACGGTACAGGAAGTACTGGTCGAAGGTACCAATGGCCAAGACCCGTCGCTTGTTACCGGAAAACTGGATAATAATATAACCGTCCATCTGCCTGGTACAGAAGCATTGGCCGGCCAGCTGGTTTCCGTACGGCTCGAAGAATGCCGTGGATTCTATTATTATGGGACAGCGGTATAATGGATAAAAGGAGGATAACAAAACCAGACCTATTATTGCTCGGGGTGCTGCTTGTGATTGGCATTGCAGGGCTGGCGGCCGTATATTTATGGACTGGCAAAGGAGGGGCAGCCGTCCGGATTACCGTAGATGGCAGCTTATACGGCACCTATCAATTGGCACAAAGCCAATCCATTGCTATCCAGTCTGCAGACGGTGCAGTTACAAATGTATTGCGTATTGCCGATGGGAACGCCAAAATGGTACAGGCAGACTGTCCAGATAAGCGATGTATGCATCAAAAGGCAATTGCCAGGCAGGGGGAAACAATTGTATGCCTGCCAAATAAAATTGTGGTAGAAATAGAAGGCAAAAAAACGGCGACATTTGATTCCATATCGCAGTAGCCGTTTTGGACGGTTATGCCCCATAGAAAAACAGGAGTATCAAAAATGAAACGGACAGCATACCTTGGCCTGTTTTTGGCGCTTGCACTTGTATGCAGCTACGCAGAATCATTAATCCCTTTCCATTTTGGAATTCCAGGTGTAAAGCTAGGGCTTACTAATATCGTAATTATACTAGCACTGTATTATATGGGCGCAAAAGATGCGCTTACCATTTCCTTTTTGCGCATACTGCTAGCCGGATTTTTATTTGGAAATATGTTTAGTATCCTTTACAGCCTGGCAGGCGGCGCAGCAAGCTTTGCCGCAATGGCCTTGTTAAAGAAAACAAAAAAGTTCCGGGTAATAACCGTCAGCGCAGCCGGCGGCATGATGCACAATTTCGGGCAAGTGGCAGCTGCAGCCCTGGTTGTGGAAAATGCAGACCTGTTTTACTATTATCCGGTGCTAATGCTGGCTGGTATTTTCACAGGTGTATGCATAGGGGCAGCAGCCCAAGAAATACTGCTGCGCCTGCCAAATGTAAATTAAGGAACTGCCTCAAAATAATATGGGCCTATTATTTTGAGGCAGTTCCTAACATCGGGAAGCCCCCTAAGCGTTTCGATTGCCGTATACAATGTTAAGGAGGCCCTTTTTCATATATTAGTACTAGAGTTACTATTCACAGCCAATTTGCTCTTGACAAATATTCTAAGTTATAAGGCTGTAAATAGTAACATTCGCAGGCTCATGGAAAGAATTTGCCTTGCAAATTGGAGCCTGCTCACTCCTGAATCAGCTTGGCAGCCACCTGGACAGCGGGGTGTTCAGGTGGCTGTGAATCGTAACGTACTAGAAGCATTTTTCAAACACGCTCTGGTACCACGGAGGGGACGGTTGAAAAAATATGATTGCATACATAAATGGCATATTATCAGATATATCGGCTGACAGCATTGTAGTCGACGTATCCGGTATCGGCTGGCAGGTTTTCGTATCCGGCCAGGTGCTGGACAGTCTCCCTTCCATTGGAGAAAAAATAAAAATCTATACCTGGCTTCAAGTGCGGGAAGATGCAATGGCATTATTTGGCTTTTTAACCAAAGAGGACCTAAAGCTGTTTAAGCTGCTGCTTGGCGTATCCGGCATTGGGCCTAAAGGCGCGCTTGCTATTTTATCGGTAATGGCAGCAGATGATTTGCGTTTTGCCATCTTGGGGGATGATGCAAAAACAATTGCCAAAACACCAGGCGTTGGTATAAAAACTGCAAAACGCCTGATTTTGGAACTAAAAGACAAGGTCAGCATAGAAGAAACATTGGGACAGGCAGCTGCAGATGAAAAACCCGTACAGCCAGAGGCAGGCAGTTCCAGTGTAAAAGCAGAGGCGGTTATGGCTTTGACAGCGCTTGGATACTCTTCTTCGGAAGCATGGAAAGTATTAAGCAAGATTACAGCTGCCGAAGGCATGGGGGTAGAAGAACTGTTAAAACAGGCGCTGAAAAATATGGCTACCATATAAATGGAAGCCTTTTGTAACAGCCTTTTGCCTGCTGCCGCAGATTTGATTTTAAAATGGGTTTTAGAAAGGACAGGCTCCACAAATGGAAAAACGGGTCATCTCCACGCAGATTCAAGAAGAAGATATTGTGGCAGAAAAAAGCCTGCGCCCGCAGACATTGGGCGAATACATCGGCCAGGAAAAAACAAAAAAGAATTTAAAAATATACATTGAAGCTGCAAAACAGCGGAAAGAAGCCTTGGACCATGTGCTGTTTTTTGGGCCGCCCGGGCTTGGGAAGACGACATTATCCGGCATTATTGCCAATGAAATGGGTACCCATTTAAAAATCACTTCTGGCCCTGCGATCGGCAAACCAGGTGAAATGGCAGCAATCTTAAGCAGCCTTCAGGAAGGGGATGTCCTGTTCGTCGATGAGATCCACCGGCTGAACCGTCAGGTAGAAGAAGTCCTTTATCCGGCAATGGAAGATTATGCGATTGATATTATGATCGGAAAAGGTGCAACGGCACGTTCTATCCGTCTGGACCTGCCACAGTTTACACTCGTAGGCGCAACAACACGGGCTGGCCTGCTGTCGGCGCCACTGCGTGACCGGTTTGGCGTTATCCACCATATGGATTTTTATACGGTAGAAGAACTACAGACAATCATAATCCATTCTGCGGTGAAACTGCAAGTGGAAATTGACACTGCAGGCGCATACGAACTGGCACGCCGTTCCAGGGGGACGCCACGCCTTGCAAACCGGCTGTTAAGGCGCGTGCGTGATTTTGCACAAATAAAATACGACGGCAAGATTACGCAGGAAGTAGCGGCGTTTTCTTTGGATTTGCTGGAAGTAGACAAAATGGGCCTAGACCAGAACGACCGGAGCATTTTGCTTACCATTATCAATAAATTTGCCGGAGGGCCGGTTGGCCTGGATACGTTAGCAGCATCCATTGGGGAAGATCCAGGGACGATTGAGGATGTCTATGAACCATTTTTAGTATTAAACGGCCTGTTAAACCGGACGCCAAAAGGGCGTATGGCCACGGATTTTGCTTATGATCATTTTGGTATTGTAAAATAATGGTTGTTTTTCCTTAAAGGAATCAGTATAATGTATTAATAGGAACTGTTATGCAATAGTAATGTTGGAATTTTTGTCCTACAGAAATTAAGGAGAATACAAGACGATGGCTGCAAAAAAAAGTACGGATGTAATGATTGCGGGAAAAGTATATACATTAAGCGGTTATGAAGAAGAAGGTTACCTTCAGCGAGTTGCATCCTATATCAATGCCAAGATTTCTGAAATTACCGAACGTGAAGAATTCCGCAGGATTTCCAACGATATGAAATCCATATTAATTCAATTAAACATTGCAGATGACTATTTCAAAGCAAAAGCACAATTTGAAGATATGGAGGAAAATTATAAAAAAGCGGAAAAGGACTTGTTTGAGCTAAAACATGAACTTGTAGATACACAGATGAAAGTAGAAGAACTGCTGGAAAAGCTGGACCGTGAGCGCCGTGAACGGAGCCGCAAGACAGAGCGGGAGCAGGTTCTGGAAGAAAATTACAAAAAGCTGGAAGATAAATACCAGCTGCTGCTCAACAATGCAAAAGTATCCGATGAGAAAAACCGCCAGTTTGAAGAAATCCTCCGTTTAAGCGAACAGGAACGCAGGGAGCTGGAAGCCTCAAATAAAGAATTGCGCCTGAATAAAAAGAATCTGGAAGAAGCACTTGCAGACGCACTGCTTGGGACAGATGGCGGGCAGGATACCGCACAACAAAAGGAAGCGGGCACAGCCGAAAGCAAAGATGCAGATGCATCAGGGCAAGGGCAGCCTTTGGCAGCTGCAGAAAAAAAAGCTGCGGATGGCTTAACTAGCCAAAAGGCAGAAGATGGAGGTGTACCGGCATCCCGCAAAAGCAGCACAGCACCCGAACCGGACAAGGGACGTAAAAGTGCCTTAAACACCTTGCCGGAAGCAAAAAAAACTACCGCAAAGGGCGGCCCTAACAGTGTCCCATTAAACGAAAAAAAAGTCAAAAAAAATACCCCGGACACCCCGGAAGATGAAAAACAAGAGAATGGAAGTGCCTTGGGCGCACCGTCCGACGGGGTGCAGGAATTAGTGGATCACGCTGAAACTGTATCTGATGGGATGCAGGAACTAGGGAATCACGATGAAACTGTACCTGATGGGATGCAGGAATTAGGGGATCACGCTGAAACTGTACCTGATGGGACGCCAGAACCAGGGGATCACGCTGAAACTGTACCTGATGGGACGCCGGAACCAGGGGATCACGCTGAAACTATACCTGATGGGATGCAGGAACTAGGGGAAAGCAGTATTTTGCCAGGCCAAAAGCAGGCAGATACAGCGATAGGCATCAAAGCGGCAGATAAAAGGCAGGCAGATTTGGAGCCAGATGGCGGGAGTGCAATCGAAGACAGTGTTAAAACGGAGCCAGGGCTTACAGATGCAGCACAAATACATACGATAGAACAAAAAGGGGCGGCTTCCCCGGAAGGGGAATTAAAAGCCGAAAAAGGCCAGCCACCAAAGCCAATCCAGCCAGATACGGATAAAGAAGAGGGGGAAAAAGGCCAGGAAACAAAGCAGGTACTACAAAATGCGGGGCTGTCTGAAAAAGAATTAACACAGATGCTGGCAGGCTTGACAGAGGAAGAACTAGCGGAGCTGTTAGCGCCTATCAAGCAGCCCGTAAAAGAACCGGTAACGGAAATGCCTAGGCTGTCCGAAGAAGAGCTGGAAGTATTGCTGGCACCGCCAAAAGAACCGGCAGCACCAGCAGCACCGGCAATGGCCGAGTTATCCAAAGAAGAGTTGGAAGAACTGCTCGCACCGGTAGAAAAGCCGTCTTCCATGTCAATGGCGCAGCTATATGAAGAAGAATTAAAAGAATTGCTGGAACCAGAAGAAAAACCAGCATCGAAAAACCTTGAAGGCACACAAAATAAGGGTCCGTTAGCACAGGAAGGGCTAAAAGATATGGATGATACGCAAAAGCCTTTGAAAGAACCAGAAGTAGAATTGCCAAAAGAGGCTGCGGACGGAATGGATATAGATATAAAAGAAGCTGGTACCGATGTGGATCCAGATGCTGGAGTGCCAGAGGACGCTAACATAGAGGTTGTCCAGGAACCGGTACTTACCTCTTCCGTCCTGCAGGAAGTTTCGGAAGATGACGACCCGGAGCTGCAGGCGATCGCAAGGGAAATTGCTGAACTGGAACGGCTGGAACAAGAAGCGCAGGCTGGCCAAGCAGAAAAAAAAAAGAAAAAAAGTAAAAAAAAGCAAAAGAATAAGCGTTAGTATATAAGAGATAAAATGGGGGGATAGAGTGATTCTGTCCCTATTTTATACGAACAAATTACGATTTAAGTATATGAAGCTAGCCAAGCATGGAGATGCATATGGAAACAATGTTAAAAAAGAAAACAAAGGGCAGGCCGGAACTGCTTGCGCCGGCTGGTTCCCTTGAAGCAGGCTATGCGGCCTTCCATGCCGGGGCCGATGCCATATACCTAGGCGGCAGCCGTTTTGGTGCAAGGGCTTATGCAGGCAATTTTTCCGAAGAAGAATTGCTGCGTATCATGGACTATGCGCATTTACACGGGCGCAAGGTTTACTTGGCCGTGAATACACTGCTGAAACAGGAAGAAATGGATGCCTTATACGGTTATCTGCTGCCCTATTATGAAGCAGGGCTGGATGCCATTATTGTCCAGGATTTTGGCGTTATGCAGTTTATCCGCACTTATTTTTGCGGGATTCCTATCCATATCAGCACGCAAATGTCAATTTCCGGTACGTATGGTGCAGCCTATTTAAAACAATGCGGCGCAGCGCGTATTATTCCAGCCAGGGAATTATCATTGGAAGAAATTTATGCAGTCCGCAGCGAAGTAGAGATAGAGATAGAATGTTTTGTACATGGCGCACTCTGCTATTGTTATTCCGGGCAGTGCCTATTTAGCAGTATGCTAGGCGGCCGCAGCGGCAACCGTGGGCGGTGCGCACAGCCATGCCGCCTGCCATATACGGTATTATCCAGGCAAGGGCATCCGGTTTCCAAACAAGGAAGTTGTCTGTTAAGCCCCAAAGACCTGTGTACGATTGGAAAAGTCGGCCAATTGATCGAGGCAGGGATTGATTCCTTTAAAATTGAAGGGCGGATGAAGCCTGCCGCCTATACGGCCGGAGTTACAGCAATTTACCGCAAATATATAGACCAATATCTGGACTGTGGCGTAATAGCTGTGCAGGAAAAGGACTACCAGCAGCTTTTGGATATGGGGAACCGCAGTGGATTTACAACCGGCTATTACAGCCAGTACCACGGGCCCGATATGCTGACGGCTAGGCGTCCTGCGCATGAAACAGGCGGCAGTACAATTTTGGATACGGTAAAAAAACAGTATACCGAAAAGGAATTAAAAATACCGGTCCATGCAAAGGCATATTTGAAAACCGGAGAGCCTGCAAAGCTCCAGGTATCCAATGAAACGTATACAGCGTGCGCAGAGCAGGGCATCACGCAGGCTGCGGCCAACCAGCCATTAACCAGGGAAAGCCTTAAGGTGCAGCTATCCAAAACCGGAAACACGCCGTTTATGATGGAATCAATGGAGTGTGATATGGATGATTCCGTATTTTTGCCCAAACAGCAGCTAAACCAGCTTCGCAGGGATGCACTTGCCAATCTAACGGAACAGATTTTGAAACCCTACCGCAGAACAGGAAACCGGAAACCGAATACCATTGGAAGGGCTGCCAAGCAGCAAACATCCAGCAGCCCAAATGTATTTTATGCAGCGGTAGAAGAAGCGGCACAGCTTGCAGAAGCAGTGAAGCATGATTTTTTATCCCGTATTTATCTGGATGCTTCCATGTATACACACAGCCAGTTTGCCACACAATTAGAAAAAGATGTAAGCCTTATCCATTCTTTTGGAAAACAGGCGTATCTCATATTGCCGGCGGTTTTTCGCAGGAAAACCGCACAGTTTTATGAAAAGCATTGGCAAGAGATAGGGCGGACAGGCATTGACGGCTACCTGTTAAAAACCTATGATGAACTTGGCTTTATAAAAGCACAGCAAACAAGCCAGGGCTGTTGTGTATTGGACCACAGCCTTTACGCATATTCCAACGATACCGCAGGCTATTTTGCGTCCGAAGGATGGCGCCATATTACAATTCCGCTGGAATTAAATAGAAAGGAACTTTTGGCGTGGGCAGGCCGGAAACGGTTTTTGCGGGAAGGCTCCACACAGGAGCTTATGGCCTATGGATATATACCGCTTATGACAAGTACCCAGTGTATTTACCGGACCTTGGGGGCATGTACAAAAAAGAGGGGCCTGTGCTACTTAAAAGACCGGTATGCGAAAAAGTTTCCGGTTAAGAACCATTGCAGTGAATGTTATAATACAATCTACAATACACAGCCGTTGTCGCTTATCCAATTGCCAGATGAATTGGACAAGCTGCATTTTTCAGCTTACCGGTTACATTTTACAATAGAATCCGCGCAGGAAGTGCGCTTAATCTTAAATTGCAGCCGCCAGTCTTTTCTGGAGCATACGGTACCGGATATGTCCAGGCTGGTTGGCGCTTATACAAATGGCCACTATAAACGTGGGGTAGAGTAGGGGAACTATGACAAACCTAATCATTGAGCTGTCTAAGTATCTGATGATTTTTTTATTTGCGTGCTACACATTTTTATGTTTTACCGCATTGAACCGCAAACGGTCAGAAAAACGGCAGAAGAGGATGTTGAAAAAGCAGACGAAGCTTATATTTTTAATACATTTAAATGCGTTCGTAGTTATATTTGGCGTGCAAAGGTCACTGGATGTTTTAAAAGCCTATGTGATGCAAGCAGCGCTTTTGTGCTGTATCCTGATCATTTACAAATATATTTACAGGTGCGCATCTAGATTAATTGTAAATAATATGTGTATGCTGCTGGCAGTTGGGTTTATTATTTTATACCGCCTCGATCCTGATAAGGCAGTCCGGCAATACCAGATTACAGTAGCGGCGTCCGTTATTACATTGCTTGTCCCATTTATTATCCGCAAGCTGCATTTCCTAAATAAACTGGCATGGATTTACGCGGCAGCCGGGATCCTCCCGCTATTGGCGGTTGCGGTGCTTGGCAAGTTCAGCAATGGTGCAAAACTTTCGTTTACGGTTGCAGGCATTGCTGTCCAGCCGTCCGAATTTGTTAAAATCATATTTGTTTTTTTTGTAGCTTCCATGCTATACCAGGCTACCAGCTATCCACAGGTAATAAAAGCAACGGTTGTGGCAGCCCTGTATGTGCTGATTTTAGTGGTATCAAAAGATTTGGGTGCCGCACTGATTTTTTTTATTACTTATTTAATTATGCTGTATGTAGCAGCCAGGAACCCGTTTTACCTTGTCGGCGGCCTTGCCTGCGGCAGTGTTGCTTCGGTAGCTGCCTACAAGCTGTTCCACCATGTGCAGGTACGTGTCCTTGCTTGGAAAGACCCGCTTTCTGTGATTGATAATGAAGGGTACCAAGTCAGCCAGTCATTGTTCGCCATTGGGACAGGAGGGTGGTTTGGTATGGGGCTTTATCAGGGCATGCCAAAAAAAATTCCCGTTGTAGAAGAAGATTTTGTGTTTGCTGCGGTTTCGGAAGAACTGGGCGGCATTTTTGCAATCTGCCTGATCATGGTATGCGCAAGCTGTTATTTGATGTTTTTAAATATTGCGATGCAGATACATGACCCGTTTTATAAGCTGGTTGCACTGGGGCTTGGTACCGTATATGGATTTCAGGTATTTCTAACCGTCGGCGGCGTAATAAAATTTATCCCGTCTACCGGGGTAACACTCCCGCTGGTCAGCTATGGCGGCAGTTCCCTGCTTAGTACGTTTATTATATTTGCCATTATTCAGGGGCTATATATAGTCCGGGAAGACGAAGAGGTATCGGATGAAAGAAAATCTGGAAGAAATCGAAGAGAGGGAAAGAAAAAAGGACGTAGCAAGATTTTTAAAGGAAGAAAAACAGGAAAATAAGAAAAAACAAGAACCGCAAGGACGGCCAAAAGGTGCTGCGGGTATCCGGGGAGCAGCCGTAACAGCGGCTAAAAATTGGCAGGAAAACCACAACAGGCAAGAAAAATATATGGTTCCAAACCGCGAATTTGCGGTCGTTACGTATCTATTCCTAGCAGTATTCTTAGGGATGATCGCATATTTCGTATATTTTCAGTCAGAAAAAAGCGAAGCGTTTATTAACAGCCCTTACAATGCCCGGCAGGATTTGCTTGCTAAACGCACCATCCGCGGGGACATTGTATCCGCACAGGGGGATGTACTGGCTACAACAAACGTTGCTGCCGACGGCACCGAATCTAGAAGCTACCCATATGGCAGGATGTTTGCACATGCCATAGGCTTCCACACCAATGGAAAATCCGGCATCGAACTGTTTGGCAACTTTCCGCTTTTGCGTTCCCATGCATTTTTTTTGGAAAATATTTTAAACGGGCTGCGTGATAAAAAAAATACTGGCGATACCGTCGTTACAACTTTGGATACGGCAGTCCAAAAGGCAGCTTACGACGCGCTTGGAAGCTACCAAGGTGCAGTAGTTGTAATGCAGCCATCAACAGGGAAAATACTTGCAATGGTTTCCAAACCGGATTTTGACCCTAATACGATCGCTTCAGAATGGGAAAGCCTGACATCTGCGGGCAGCCAGTCCTCTGTACTGTTAAACCGCGCGACCCAGGGCCTTTACCCGCCTGGTTCTACTTTTAAGATTTTTACACTGTTTGAATATATACAAGAACACAAAGATTATAAAAAATACACGTACAATTGCCAAGGCAGCATCACAAAAGAAAACAGCACCATCCATTGCTTCCACAATGAAGTGCACGGGCAAGTAGATTTAAAATCAGCCTTGGCAGATTCCTGCAATACGTCATTTGTAGATATTGGCCTTTCATTAAACCTCGATAAATTTGCAAAAAGCAACAACAGCCTGCTTTTTAATTCACCGCTGCCATGCGATTTTCCATACAGCAAAAGCAGTTATGCCTTATCAGCCGGCGCTGCAAGCAGCGAAATAATGCAGACATCCATTGGGCAGGGAAAAACGCTCGTATCACCGTACCATTTGGCATTAGTTATGTCTGCAATTGACAATAAAGGGATTTTAATGAAGCCATATATCATAGATAAGGTGACTAACTACAACGGAAATGAAGTGTTGGCAAATGAACCGGCTGAATATGATACACTACTAACCAAGAAAAAGGCTGCCGTTTTAAAGCAATATCTGCAGGCAGGCGTAACGCAGGGGACCAGTTCCAGCCTGGCCGGCCAAAGCTATACGGCTGGCGGAAAAACCGGATCCGCAGAATTTACCGACGCAAAAGACAGCCATGCATGGTTTGTGGGTTTTGCTTCGAAAAAAGGATGGGAAGACATCGTGGTATCGGTCGTAGTGGAAGGGGCCGGAACAGGAGGGACGTTTGCGGTGCCGGTGGCAAAGGCAGTGTTTGATGCTTATTTTGCAGGGATTGCAAACCCGTAAGATTTCCTTGCATGTTGCCACAAAAAGGGGTATACTACTGAATAGCTATTTGTTTTTGCAAACAAGGCCACTTCAGGAGGTGCTGTTATGATACAAGCAACCAGTTGTGGTGGTGTGGTAATATTCCGTGGTAAAATTCTGCTGCTCTATAAGAATTACAAAAACAAGTACGAAGGATGGGTCCTTCCGAAAGGGACTGTCGAAGACGGCGAAGATTACAAGGAGACAGCGGCCCGGGAGGTATGGGAAGAAACCGGCGTGAATGCGGCAATTATCAAATATGTTGGTAGAAGCCAGTATACGTTTAATGTACCAGAAGACACTGTGGAAAAGGAAGTCCACTGGTATTTGATGATGGCCGACAATTATTACAGCAAGCCACAATGGGAAGAGTATTTTGTGGACTCCGGTTACTACAAATTTCATGAGGCATACCATCTGCTGAAATTTTCCAATGAAAAGCAGATACTGGAACAGGCTTATAGCGAGTACCTGAGCCTGAAAAAAAGCAACCTGTGGGGAAGCAAAAAATATTTTTAGGGAATCCACATAGGAATAGTCCAGGCAGCCTAGTTTGGCTGGACTGTTCCGCCGCGTCAGCGGTTTTCCCGCTTCTTGGGCAAAAACGGATGGGTGGTGTTATGTTTGGGCCCACTGGCTGGCAAATTTTGGCAAAAAGCCATAAGGAGTCTGGATGATTTGGTATGAAAATTTATATATTGGGGAAAGTATCTCCAGAAAACCAGAAAAGGTCAAACGGTTAAAATGGAAAATTAACCATCATGCATATTTATGCAATCTATTTATTATTGTGTTGTGCAGGTATGGAACAAACCTTCTGGAAATCATTCCGGCCAGGGAGCTGAAACAGCGTTGTTATCCAAAGCAGGATTTATTCATTGTCGGCATTGCCAAAGGGTACAATGAGGCATTGGAGACAGCGGCAGCAATCGTGGTTGACGTATATAAAAAAACGGGCGGGTTTGCCGTAAAGAGCTTCCTGCTGCAGCAGAAAAAGGCAGGTGATCAGACATGATAAAAACAGCCGGGCTTTTTCTTTTTCTGCTGCTTAAAATCTTAGGGTGGATACTGCTTGCCCTGTTACTGGCCTTCCTAGTTGCCCTGGTGCTGATCGCATTTGTACCAGTACGTTACCAGGCACAGTTCCAGAATGAAAGGAATATGGGGCGGGAGGAAAAAAATCCGGTCAAGAACTTACAGGTACTGGCAAATGTGAGCTGGCTTTTCCATTTTATCCATGTATCGGTCAATTACGGCCCGCAAGGGTTTGCCAGTTCGCTGCATCTGGCTGGGATTGACCTATTAAAACTTTTTGCATGGTTTACAAAACGGAAAAAACACAAAAAAAAGGCAGATATGCCTGCCGTTGGCCAGCCCGATACAAGCAGTGGCCATGATCTAGGCAAGCAATTAGATGGGGAACACCCAAATACAGGCAAGCAGCCCGATCGAACTGGGCACCAACGTACAGGCCAGCAAGGAGATATTGCCGGAAACCAAAGCGTAGGCCAAAACGCCACACGAAACATGAAGGAGGATGGCGTAAAACAAGGACATACACCTACAGACAGTAAAGCAAATACACCAGGTGTCCAGCCAGAAAGCCAGGAAGCATCTGCCCAAACTGCTAAAAAAAAGAAAAAGCCACATAAAAAGTCAAAAAAACAATTAAAATATAATAAAAAAGAAAAAGCCGCCAGTTTGCGTGAGAAAGTAGGGCGCCTGCATAATGAGTGGAAGGACGGGGCAAACCGCAATGCTGTCAGCCATGTATGGAGGGAGATATGCCTGCTGATCCGCAGCTATAAACCGCGTAAATTAAAAGCGGATATTACTTTTTCGCTTTCAGACCCAGCATTGACAGGTGCGGTATTGGGCCTTATCAGCCTACTGCCGCAAGTATACCGCTATCCATGTAAGGTACTGCCGGATTTTACGTCAGATCAAATCTATATAGAAGGCGAGCTGATGGTGAAAGGAAAGGTTACGGTATTTGTATTTTTACTGGGCCTGCTGCGCCTGATAAGGGATCGGTCATTTATGCGGGCCTTCCGTAAACTGGCAGGCAGGGCAAGCTGATGGGAAAGGTTTACAAAAATATCCACAACAGGTTAGGAGGAAAAAATATGTCAGATAATAGTCTTAGTGCAACAGTAGCATCTTTATTTAAAGGGATGGACAATTTTATTACAACAAAAACAGTCGTTGGAGACGCCGTGCATATTGGCGATACCATTATCCTTCCGTTGATCGATGTATCATTTGGCGTAGCAGCTGGTGCGTTTGCCGGAGAAAATAAAAACAACGGCGGCGGCGGTATGGGCGGAAAAATAACGCCAAGCGCAGTCCTCGTAATCCAAAATGGGACTACGAAACTTGTAAATGTGAAAAATCAAGACGGCATTACCAAGATTTTAGATATGATACCAGATTTTGTAAATAAATTTACAACAAAAGAAAAACCGGAAGCAGATGCACAAGCACAAAAAAAGGCTGCGGAAGAATTAGAAAACCAATTGGGCGGTTCCTTAAAGTAGCTGTTGCAATTATACTGCTGGCCGCAAGAATTTACAGTGACGCAGACAAGAAAGTATATGGCTTGCGGCCTGCAGTCGGATATACTGCAGGCCGCAAGAATTTACAGTGACGCAGACAAGAAAGTATATGGCTTGCGGCCTGCAGTCGGATATACTGCAGGCCGCAAGAATTTACAGTGACGCAGACAGGAAAGTATATGGCTTGCGGCCTGCAGTCGGAGCATTCTGTAAATTTAACCGGCGTGCAGTATAATATTGCAGCACAATGTGCGGGCGCGAAACCAGCGCCCGCACATCCGTCCCGATAGATAGGTAACCCTAGGAGCCCGCAGCCTTTCGGCAGCAGCGCCCCTATCCGCAAAACAAATTGTACCCGCAGATAAAAAGGATCCCAATAATTGCCAGTGCCAGCCATATATCTTCAATAAACAGCATAATGACCATGCCAACTGCAATCCAGAACATGGCAAAACCACATATTTTTTTCATATTCCACATAACAGCGTGTTTTTGCTGTTTTTATTAGTATATGAATAAAACTGGCAATTAGTCCACAAAAAAAGCTGCCTGCCCAGCAGCTTTTTTAACCATAGAAAAAACTACGCCCTTTCAACCTTACCGGACCTTAAGCAGGCAGTGCAGACATACATCTTTTTTGTAGCGCCGTTTACTTTGCACCTGACTGATTTTACATTAGGTTTGAACATCCGATTAGTCCTTCTATGTGAATGGCTCACATTGTTACCGAAAAGAACGCTTTTTCCACAAACTTGACATTTCGCCATATTAACACCTCCTTATACAAATCCAAATGGCAACCGGCCAGCTTGTCCGGACAGTTACTCCGAATCTGGAAAAATATTCAGACTCACAACACAATCATTCTAGCAGATGGCTAGCACAAATGCAAGGTAAAATTCATTTTTTTCAAAAATGTAAAAATTTAGTTTTCTTTTTGCTAAAAAGCGGTTATAATAACTTCTAACTAGTTTTCTGAGTTTCGCAAGTATGATTGGAGGTATGCTATGAAAGGTCAGTTTGAAAACGAATACGGAAAGGTTGTAATCGGAAATGACGTAATTGCAACTTATGCCGGCTCCGTTGCGGTCGAGTGTTTCGGCATCGTTGGCATGGCTGCGGTAAATATGAAAGACGGCATCGTAAAATTGCTAAAAAAAGATTACCTTACCCACGGCATAAATGTAACCGTTGATGAGAACAATGCTATTACCATTGATTTTCATGTCATTATTTCATATGGCGTAAGTATCAGCACGGTAACCGACAATCTAATCAGTACGGTCAAATATCGTGTAGAAGAATTCACGGGGATGCACATCAAAAAAATCAACATTTTCGTTGAAGGCGTCCGTGTAATTGATTAAGGAGGATATTGGAAGTGGAAATCAATTCGTTAAGTTCGTTAGACGCTGCGGTCTTGGCAAAAATGTTTTTAAATGGAGCGAAAAACCTGGAATCAAAAAAAGAATGGATTAATGAGCTGAATGTATTCCCGGTTCCTGACGGCGATACCGGCACTAATATGACCATGACGATTATGTCTGCGGCAAAGGAAGTAAGCGCATTGAAAGAGCCGGATATGGCATCGATAGCAAAGGCAATGTCGTCTGGATCCCTACGCGGCGCAAGGGGGAATTCCGGCGTTATCTTATCCCAGCTTTTCCGTGGGTTTACAAAGGTGATCGCAAAAGAAACGCAGGTTACCGTCCCTATTTTAGCCGCGGCTATCCAAAAGGCAGTGGAAACGGCATACAAGGCGGTTATGAAGCCAAAAGAGGGCACGATACTCACAGTCGCGAGGGGGGCGGCGGATAAAGCGGCAGAACTGGCAGAAGAAACGGATAACTTAGTTTATTTTATTGACGAAGTAGTAAAAGAGGCGGAGCTTGTCTTGAAAAAAACACCGGAGATGCTCCCGGTATTAAAACAGGCAGGCGTTGTAGACTCCGGCGGGCAGGGCCTTGTTGTGATCTTGCAGGGTGCATACGATGCGTTGCTTGGGCGTGAAATAGACTATGACATCCAGGCAGAACCACAGTCGGCGGTAAGGAAGATCACAAAAGAAACCGAAGCCGAGATTAAGTTCGGTTACTGTACGGAATTTATAATTGTATTAAACCAGCCTCTGGCTGAAGGGCAGGAGCGCAGGTATAAATCATTTTTGGAATCCATTGGCGACTCGATCGTGGTAGTGGCGGACGATGAAATCGTAAAGACCCATGTACATACCAATGATCCGGGACTTGCAATCCAGGAAGCATTGGCACATGGGTCTTTAAGCAAGATAAAAATTGACAATATGCGCGAAGAGCACCAGGAACGGCTGATCAAAGATGCAGAAAAAATCGCTGCCAGCCAGGCAGCGCAAGCGACGCAGGAAGAAGCGCCGCCTATGCCGCACAAAGACGTCGGCTTTATTGCAGTATCCGCAGGGGAGGGTTTAAGCGAGGTTTTTAAGGGCCTTGGCGCTGATTATATGATCGAAGGCGGGCAGACGATGAACCCAAGTACGGAGGATATACTAAATGCAGTAAACAAGGTCAATGCAGACCATATTTTTGTGTTGCCCAATAATAAGAACATTATCCTGGCGGCAGACCAGGCAGCAGCTTTATGTGAAAACAAACAGGTACAAGTAATCCCGACCAAAACGATCCCGCAGGGCATTACAGCGATGATTAATTTTATACCAGAACAGTCCGTACAGGACAATACTGCCCGTATGCTGGAAGAAATAAAAAATGTAAAAACCGGCCAAGTGACCTATGCGGTGCGTGATACCGTTATCGATGAAAAACAGATCAAGCAGGACGACTATATGGGTGTAGGAGACAAAACTATCCTTGCAGTCGGAAAAGAACTGGAAGCGGTAGCGCTTGAAACGGCAGAATGTATGATCGACGAGGATGCAGCAATTGTTAGTGTCTATTACGGTGAAGGGGTAACCGAAGAAGATGCGCAGGCTGTTGCACATAAAATTGCCGGCCGGCACGAAGATTTGGAAATAGAAGTGCAGTATGGCGGCCAGCCGATTTACTACTATTTGATTTCCGTAGAATAATTCCGGAGGATTTCATGGACGTTACGATAAGCATGCAGGCACCAGTCAGCAGTGTGAAAGGTGTCGGGGCGAAAACGGAACAGCTGTTTCAAAAAATTGGAGTATACACCATTGGTGATATACTCCTTCGTTTTCCAAGGGAATATACAAAGTTTCCAGAACCGGTTGAGGCCAGCAACATATCCATTGGGCAACGCCAGGCGGTCGTGCTTCGCGTAGAAGAACCGGCGATGGTCAAGTATACACGGTCAATGCCTGTTACGATCTGCTACGGCAGGCATATGGACGCACAAATAGAGTTTTTGTGGTTCCGTATGCCTTATGTAAAAAATACTTTAAAGAAAGGCCAGACATTTATCTTATATGGGATGGTACAGGATAAAAGCGGCCAACCTTCGATGGAACAGCCTGTGATCTATACTGAACCACAGTACCAAGCGGTATCTGGATCCATGCAGCCTATTTATGGCCTGACTGCCGGGCTTACGAACAACTTGTATAAAAAAACGCTGCGCCAGGTTTTGGAAAAGGGCCTGCTTTTGCCCGACTGCCTGCCAGCGGAAACAAGGGAAGCCTGCAGCCTTGCTGAATATAACTATGCGGTAAGGCAAATCCATTTCCCGCAAGATTTTGACGCTTTGGCTAAGGCGCGCAGGCGGCTGGTCTTTGATGAATTTTTTTTGTTTATTTTATCCATGCGCCTGCAAAAAGAGCAGGTGCAAAAAATTGAAAACCAGTATGTGGTACCGGATGGGGCATCCGGCAGCAGCGGGCTTTTGCAGCCGCTGTTGGACAAGCTCCCCTACCAGCTGACCGGGGCACAGCGCCGGGTACTGCAGGAAATCCAAAAAGACCTATGCGGCCCCTATATTATGCAGCGGCTTATCCAGGGGGATGTAGGTTCCGGCAAAACAATCCTTGCATTTTTGGCAATGTACCTTGTTTCCCAAAACGGGTACCAGTCCGCCATTATGGCCCCTACGGAAGTATTGGCAGCACAGCATTATGAAACATTTACACAGTATTGCAGCCTGTTTGGCATAAAAGCCCACCTTGTCCTGCTGACCGGTTCTATGACAGCAAAGCAGAAACGGCGGGCTTATGAGCGGATGCAGCTGTTTTCCGATGCAATGGTGGTCGGGACCCATGCGTTGTTCCAGGAAAAGGCCGTCTATGACAGCCTTGCGCTTGTGGTTACAGATGAACAGCACCGGTTCGGCGTCCGCCAGCGGGAAGCATTTTCCTTAAAAGGCCATTGCCCACATATCCTTGTAATGAGCGCCACACCAATACCGAGGACGCTTGCGATCATCCTATATGGGGATTTGGATATTTCCGTTATTGACGAAGCCCCTGCAAAACGGCTTCCAGTCAAAAACTGTGTAGTTGGGAAGGGGTGGCGGCCAAAGGCTTACGATTTTATCCGCAAAGAAGTGCAGGCCGGGCACCAGGCATATGTGATCTGCCCATTGGTAGAGGCCAGTGAACATTCAGAAGGGGAAAATGTGATTGACTACAGCGAAGTGGTCAAAAAAGCTCTGCCAGACGGTGTCGCAGTGGAATTCCTGCACGGAAAGATGCGTCCGGATATGAAAAATAAGATTATGGAATCGTTTGCAGCAGGTGAAATCCAAGTGCTGGTATCTAC
This sequence comes from uncultured Eubacterium sp., assembly GCA_947089855.1. Taxonomy (GTDB): domain Bacteria; phylum Bacillota; class Clostridia; order Lachnospirales; family Lachnospiraceae; genus Eubacterium_J. Next base: position 48,276 of record CAMUML010000005.1, on the reverse strand, counting down.
CACCGTTGTAGAGGTAGGGGTAAATGACCCAAATGCGACCGTAATGATGATCGAAGATGCACAGCGTTTTGGCCTGGCACAGCTCCACCAGCTGCGTGGGCGGGTAGGGCGCGGCGATGCACAGTCCTATTGTATTATGGTCAATACCTCCGATACAGCAGGCAGCGCAAAACGGCTGGAAATCCTAAATAAAACAAACGACGGATTCCTGATCGCTGCAGAAGACTTAAAGCTACGCGGCCCAGGCGATTTCTTCGGCATCAGGCAGAGTGGGGATATGGCATTCCAGCTTGCAGATATTTACCAGGATGCCCGTATTATGCAGCAGGCATCCGAAGAAGTACAGCGGATATTGGATGTAGACCCAAAGCTGGAGCAGCCAGCCCATGAAGGGCTGCGTAAAATGGCTATGCAGTATTTAGAAAGCAGGATGGAGCGGCTGAATTTATAAAACCGTTATTTTCCACGTGGAAAAAGGCTGGTGCAGCGGGTGGCCCACCCAATGCATCAGCCTTTTTTATCTGCCGGCCGTATTACCTTCTGTCGGCCATTTGTTTCTCCTGGGCTTCAATCATTTTTTTCACCATATAACCACCCACGGAACCGTTCTGGCGGGAAGTCAAGTCGCCATTATAGCCTTCTTTTAACGGTACGCCAAGTTCGTCGGCTACCTCGAATTTAAAACGGTTCAATGCTCCCTTTGCCTCTGGTACTGCGCTCTGATTAGAATGATTACTCATAGTGATTTCCTCCTTTATCTTGAGTGGTGGTTGTAAACAGCTTTTGTTTACATAGCTATTATGCCCGCCAGCAGGATTTTTAGACTGGAAATATCTGCATTCTAAGGAACTGTGCAAAAATAACTTATGCAAGTTGCACAGGATTTTACTTCGAGCGTGCCAGTCAAAAATCAGGCGCATATTTTTAACTGGCATAAGTTATTTTTGCACAGTTCCTTACTTGCCCGGCAACCAGATTTGCGGTACACTGTATCAGGAAGTATAGCAGCCATACGGAAAAACACAGCAAACACACAAACAATGGAACACAGAAAAAAATAAAAATAATAGCTACGCGGATAACAGTACTATAAAAACAGAAAAATGAAAAACAGAAATAGGAGGGCCGAACAATTATGGCTTTTGATGGAATTGTAATTGCAAACTTGGTTTATGAGCTAAACCAGACCGTGCTTAACGCGCGTATTTCTAAAATTGCCCAGCCAGAAAAAGATGCGCTGCTGTTAACGTTAAAAGGGCAGGACGGCCAAAAGCGGCTCTTTTTGTCTGCCAGTGCTTCCCTGCCGCTCGTATACCTGGCTAGTACCAATAAACCCAGCCCGCTGACGGCTCCAAATTTTTGCATGCTGCTGCGCAAGCATATTTCGAACGGGCGTATTATAAAAATATGGCAGCCAGATATGGAGCGTATCATACATTTTGAAGTCGAGCACCTAGACGACCTAGGAGATGTCAGGCTCAAAACGCTTACAATAGAGGTTATGGGCAAACACAGCAATATCATCTTTATGGATGAAAACAAAATGATCATCGACAGCATCAAACACGTCCCGGCCCAGGTCAGCTCCGTGCGGGAAGTGCTGCCAGGCCGGCCATATTTTATCCCGACACAAGGGAAATTAAACCCGCTTAACGCACAGCCGGAACAGTTTTATACAAACGTATTGGCAAAGCCCGCTAAGGTGGCAAAAGCCGTCTACACAGCATTTACTGGCATCAGCCCATGTGCGGCAAATGAAATCTGCTACCGTGCAGGCATCGATGCGGACGCGCCAACAGCCAGCTTAAACAGCGATGAAAAACAGCATTTATGCAACCAGTTTTTTTTAGCTATGCAGGATATAAAAGAAGGGGTGTTTGAGCCAAACATCGTGCTGGAAAACCAAAAGCCGTTTGAGTTTTCTTCCATCCGGCTGAACCAATACGCCCACCTTGCATGTGAAACCAGCCCGTCTATTTCCAATATTTTGGAACATTTTTTTGCCGCACGTGATACGTATACGCGTATCCGGCAAAAATCCGCAGACCTGCGCAAAATCGTTTCTACAGCGTTGGACCGCAGCCACAAAAAATACCAGCTGCAGTTAAAGCAGCTGCAAGATACACAAAAACGGGAAAAATACAAAGTGTACGGCGAATTGATCACCACATACGGCTACAACCTGCCAGAAGGCGCCAAAACGCTGGAAGCGCTGAACTATTATACAAATGAAATGACCGCCATCCCATTGGATCCCCAGCTTTCCCCAATGGAGAATGCAAAAAAATATTTTGAAAAATACAACAAACTGAAACGCACCAACGAAGCGTTAACAGGGCTAACCGTAGAAACCAAAGCAGAAATAGAACACCTCGGCTCAATTGCTGCCTCGTTGGATATTGCAGTCAATGAAGACGATTTTATCCAGATTAAAGAAGAGCTGGCAGAATACGGCTATATCCGCCGCAAAGGGAAGGACCGGAAACAAAAAGCCAAAAGCAGGCCGTTCCACTACCGTTCTTCGGATGGATTTGACATTTATATAGGAAAAAACAACTACCAAAACGAAGAATTGACGTTTAAATTCGCTAATGGCGGGGACTGGTGGTTCCATGCAAAAAAGATGCCAGGTTCCCATGTCGTTGTGAAAACAAACGGGGAAGAGCTGCCAGACCGTACCTTTGAAGAGGCGGCAATGCTTGCAGGCTATTATTCGCAGGGGCGGGATGCAGAAAAACTGGAGGTCGATTACCTGCAACGTAAAAATGTGAAAAAACCAAATGGGTCGGCGCCGGGGTTTGTTGTGTATTATACGAACTATTCGATGGCTATCCATCCGGATATTTCGGGGATAGAATTGGTGAGCGAATAGTTTTTTTTTGGGGGGGGGGTGGGGAGGAGGTGAGCACGCCGCCCCCTCCTCCGGCTGTTTTTCTCAGGCTGTATGTGTATCGCAATGAACACTGTGGCAAAGCTGTAGGCTGGCAATTACTATAGGTTTTTTTTGCTTTTACCTACTTGTATGGGCAGCTTTTTTTCCTTAAACAGCAAAGTTAGGATATGCCCTGTGATGAAAGCGTTAATAATGCAAGCTCTCTTTTTTGTGCAAAGATTGAGAGGAAATAGGTGGAACTGTAGTATATACTAGGATCTGTTAGGAGGATATTTGTTATGGAATGGATGGAAAGGTTAAATGATGCGATAAGTTATATAGAAGGACATTTAACGGGAGAGGTTAGTTATGAACAGCTTGGTAAGATTGCCGGTTGTTCTTCCTATCATTTTCAGAGGATGTTTAGCTATATGGCTGGGATTCCGTTGTCTGAATATATCCGTAGGAGAAAAATGTCGCTTGCTGCTGTAGATTTACAGGGTAACATGAAAATCATTGATGTTGCAGGTAAATATGGATATAGTTCGCCTACTTCATTTAACCGGGCGTTCCAGTCTGTTCATGGGATAGCACCGTCTGCTGTAAAAAATGGCGGCGTATCCGTAAAATCCTTTCCGCCTATTTTATTTAAAATCATAGTCAAAGGAGTGGAAGAAATGAATTACCGGATTGAAACAAAAGAGGCTTTTCGTATTGTAGGTGTATCTGTACCGCTGTATAAAGACATTGAAAAAAATTTTGAAGTTATTCCACCGAAATGGCAGGAAATATCTGCGGATGGAACATTGCAGAGGCTAATCCGTATGATGGACACGCCACCTATGGGGGTGCTTGGCGTCAGCAGCTGTAATAGCACGGAACAATGGAGGTATTATATCGCAGTATCTACTTCCCAAGAAAAACAGGAACTGGATGAATATATAGTACCGGCAGCTACTTGGGCAATATTTTCTGGGGAAGGGGCCAATCAGTCTATCCAGGAATTGGAACGGCGGATCGTAACGGAATGGCTGCCGTCTTCAGGGTATGAGTACGGAAATGCCCCCGATGTCGAGGTTTATTTAAACCCTGACCCGCAAAATGCAAAATACGAAGTATGGATACCTGTAGTGAAAAAATAGGTTAAATGTCATTTACTTAAACATTGTGGCCTCCCGGCCCCCCCCCATCCGGCGTCCGGGAGGCCACAATTAACAGCGTTCCTGGTTAGGCATTTTCTGGGCCAGGTTGTGTGAGGGATTTCTTAAATAAATGATATTGGGCCGTAAATAGCAACAAAAATAGCAGCAGCAGGGCGAGGCTATGTATGGGTATGCCGGGCTAATAAATCCACGTGGCTTATAAATACCAGGAATTGAAGATTAATAACAAAATATATAAAACGCCGTAACATAGCATTATAGAAACAGGTTGAAAACATATCCTTTGGCCCATCGATAATGCAATGGACGGCTTTTTTGTTATGCTTTATCACAGCCTGATTTGTGTGATACCCCCTCCTGCGGCGTCCCCTCCGCAACCATCAATAAGTATTTGTAACAGTTCAGATAACCCATTGAACTGTTACGTATCCAGCCATTGAAAATCGCTTCGCGATGGGCTGGATACCTGCAGCCACTACATTTTCATACGTTCAGCGCAGTAAATGCGCAGACCTACCTGAACTGTTACAAGTATTTTCCTAATTCCTAAATTTTTCCAAGAAACAAATTGACTAATAGCCTCCAAATGTCTATAATAAATATATCTATGCACAAAGTACTATAAAAGTAACAATTGCGAACCACTGCCATCAATGCCGGTTAAACCAATGGAACCCTCTCAAGGCCCGGCTGGAGGAAGAATTTATTATGATTAAAAGCATGACTGGCTTTGGCAGGCACGAAGCTGTCAGGGACAATATGAAAATCACAGTTGAAATGAAAGCTGTAAATCATAGGTATCTTGATATTAATATTAAAATACCAAAAAAACTCAGCAATTTCGAAAGCGCAATCCGTACCATGTTAAAACAGTACATTCAAAGGGGCAAAGTGGATGTCTTTGTGACATATGAAGATTTTTCAGAATCCAATTCCGCCTTGCAGTATCATGAAGCGCTTGCTGGGGAATATTTAAAGTATCTGCGAAGGATGGCTAAGACATACCGCCTTGTAGACGATGTCAGCGTCAGTACCCTGGCCAGGTTTCCAGATGTATTTACAATGGAAGAACAGGATGCCGATGAAACGGAATTAAAAGCAGCCCTGGAAGAAGCCGTAACGGGTGCAGCCGGCCAGTTTGTAGAGTCCCGGATAAGGGAAGGCGAGAACTTAAAACAGGATTTAAGCAGCAAGCTGGATGAGATGCTTACAAATGTGCATTTTATTGAAGAACGCGCGCCGCAGATCATTGCGCAATACCGCGAAAAATTAAAAGTAAAAGTAAAAGAGCTGCTAGAGGACAAACAAGTAGATGAAAGCCGCATTGCGGCGGAAGTTACGATTTATGCAGATAAGATCTGTGTGGATGAAGAAACTGTGCGCCTGCGCAGCCATATTGAAGCGGTCAAAAAGGAATTGTCCGAGGGCGGGAGCATAGGAAGGAAGCTGGATTTTATTGCACAGGAGATGAACCGGGAGGCAAATACGATTTTATCCAAAGCCAATGACCTGGCTGTGTCCGATGCCGGGATTGAACTGAAAACAGCGATTGAAAAGGTCCGGGAACAGATCCAAAATATTGAGTAGGCTGCCATGCGCAAAGATCCGGATGGTAAGGGGGATTTTAGTGTCAAAATTAATGAATATTGGATTTGGCAATGTCGTCAATACAGATAAAGTCTTATGCATTGTGACCCCAGATTCTGCACCGGCAAAACGGCTGATCCAGCGTGCAAAAGAAGAAAACCGCTTAATTGATGCCACACAAGGGCGCCGGACAAGGAGCGTGATTTATACAATCAATAATATGGCTATTATATCTGCGTTACAGCCGGATACGCTTGCCGGGCGTTTTGGCATGGACGAAAAAATGGTAGAGTAGTAAAGGAGATAACAGCATGATACATCCATCTTATGTAGAATTAATGCAGGTTGTAAACAGCGATTTGACAGTAATTGGTGAAGAACCGGTGATCAACAGCCGTTATTCCATTGTAATTGCAACGGCAAAACGGGCAAGGCAGATTATTGGCGGCGATGAACCGATGGTCGCCAAAGCGGCAGGCCGCAAGCCTTTGTCTGTGGCTGTCCAGGAGCTATATGAAGGGAAAGTAAAAATTGTCGGGGAAGGCGATACGGTTGATGATGCTCCGCCAGAGCAGTAGCCGCATCAATGGCAATACAAAAAAACGGACAAAAACAGTATGAAAAGTGCTGCTATGCATGGGCATTTTGAAATCTGAGCGGAGGGTTGTGCAGCGCGCACAACCTTTTTTACAAGTTTTACAAGGAGAAATATAAATATGAATTTATTTTTTGCGTCACTTGGCTGTGACAAAAACCTCGTAGATTCAGAATATATGCTCGGTATGCTGCAGGCAGACGGAATATCCATTACCGGCGATGCATCTGCTGCGGACGTTATTATTGTCAACACCTGCTGTTTTATCAATGATGCCAAAGCAGAAAGCGTGGATACTATTTTGGAAATGGCAGAATATAAAAAGGAAGGGACGTGCAGGGCACTGCTGGTCACCGGATGCCTGGCGCAGCGCTACCAGCAGGAGATCCGGGAAGAAATCCCAGAAGTGGACGCTGTGTTAGGGACAAATGCCTATGATACGGTCGTCCATGCACTGCACGAAGTGTTGGGCGGCAGGCCGTATGAGGATTTTGGTACTTTGGAGGGCTTGCCAAAGCTTTACGGCCGTGTTAAGCGCAGCCTGACCACGGGCGGGCATTATGCATATTTGAAAATCGCAGAAGGGTGCAATAAACACTGTACGTATTGCATTATCCCATCCATCCGCGGGGCATACCGCAGCGTGCCTATCGAAGAACTGGCTGCGCAGGCAGAAGAACTGGCTGGGGCAGGCGTTAAAGAATTGATCTTGGTCGCACAGGAAACAACGCTGTACGGTATAGACCTGTATGGTGAAAAATCATTATACCGTCTGCTGGACCGGTTAAATGAAATCCCTGGACTGGAATGGATCCGCATCCTATACTGCTATCCGGAAGAAATCGATGATAAACTGATTGCAGCGGTCAAACGTTGCGAAAAAGTATGCCATTACCTGGATATACCCATCCAGCATTGCAACGACGAGGTGTTGCGCCGTATGGGGCGCAGGGCAGGTAAACAGGAGCTGGCGGACATCATTTCAAAGCTGCGCCGTGAAATTCCGGATATATGCCTTCGCACTACAATAATATGCGGATTCCCAGGGGAAACACAGGAGCAGCATGAAGAATTAATGGAATTTATCAATGAAATGGAGTTTGACCGGCTAGGTGCGTTTGCATATTCACCGGAAGAAGGCACACCGGCGGCAGAGTTTCCAGACCAGGTAGCGGAAGAAACCAAACTGGACTGGGTGGATGAAGTTATGGAACTCCAGCAGGAAATTGCATTTGACCGCGCAAAGGGGATGGAAGGCCAAGTGGCCAAGGTATTTGTAGAAGGAAAGCTGCCGCAGGAGCATGTGTACGCTGCAAGGTCTTACCGGGATGCGCCCGATATAGACGGCTATGTGTTTATTACGGATGCAGGCTATGAATTGATGACGGGGGATTTTGTAAACGTACTGGTTACCAAAGCGGAAGGGTATGACCTGGCTGCGGAAATGCAAATGGAAAGGAACGAGGAGGGATACTTATGAATCTGCCAAACAAACTAACAATGCTGCGTGTACTGTTAATCCCGCTTTTTGTCATTTTCCTGCTAGTTCCCTACTTTGCAGGCAATGGGAAATATATTGCTGTTATTATTTTTATCATTGCAAGCTTAACAGACCTGCTGGATGGAAAAATTGCACGTAGATACAATATGGTGACAAATTTCGGCAAATTTATGGATCCACTAGCTGATAAGCTGCTTGTATGTTCTGCCTTGATCTGCCTGGTCGAAACCAAACAGCTTGCGGCATGGATTGTTATTATCATTATCGCAAGGGAATTTATTATCAGCGGTTTTCGTTTGATTGCGGCCGAACAAAAAATAGTGATTGCGGCAAGCTATTGGGGAAAATTTAAGACAACCTTTCAAATGCTGATGATCATCGTATTAATCCTGGATATAGACCAGCCATTTTTTAGGATGCTTGGCGTGGCTTTGACCTATATTGCTTTGGCGCTTACGGTAATTTCTTTGATCGATTATTTGTATAAAAATAAAAATGTGATGAAAGAACAGCATTAGGATTGACGAATCAAGTAAAACAAAGAGAAATAAAAAATAAAAAGAGGACTAAAAAAATGGAATCTGAATGGAAACAAGAATATTCTTTGGAAGCACGGGTGGCTGCCCTTTTGAAGCAGCGCGGATATAAGGCCGCAACTGCAGAATCCTGTACTGGCGGGCTGCTGGCTGGGCGGCTGGTGAATGTGCCCGGCGTTTCGCAAATATTTCAGGAAGGTTATATTACTTATTCAAATGATGCCAAGGAAAAGCTGCTCCATGTCCCGCATCAGACATTGGAAACTTACGGAGCGGTCAGCAGCCAGACGGCGCAGGCAATGGCAGACGGCGCAGCTGCGGCAGCGGGGGTAGAAGTAGCGCTTGCAACCACAGGTATTGCAGGCCCGGACGGCGGTACGCCGCAAAAGCCCGCAGGGCTTGTTTATGTCAGCTGCCACATCAAAGGCGTTACGGTTATTGAAGAACACTATTTTGCGGGGGAACGGGCGCAGGTGCGCAGTATGGCAGTAGAAGCGGCTTTGCTGCTGGCAGAACAGGCACTTTGCAACGTTTCTTTCACGGAAGGCTGAAAAAAACGGATAGGAGACAGCTATGAGGGTAATTGCTGGTACGGCAAGGCGGCTGCCGTTAAAAACATTGGAAGGAAAGGATGTCAGGCCAACGACCGACCGCATAAAAGAGACGCTATTTAATATATTGCAGCCAGGGATTGCTGGGAGTTATTTTTTGGACTTGTTTGCCGGAAGCGGCCAAATGGGTATTGAGGCATTAAGCAGAGGGGCTGCCTGTGCCGTATTGGTAGACAGCAGCAGGCAGGCTGGGGCCTTGATCCAGCAAAACCTCCAGTTTACCAGGCTTAGTGGCCAGGCAGATTTGCTTATTATGGAAGTATCCAGTGCGCTCCGCTCGTTAGAAGGTAAATATACTTTTGATTATATCTTTATGGATCCTCCTTATAAAAGCGGTTATGAAAAAGGGGTGCTGGCGTATTTAAGCAGCAGCAGCATGGTAAAACAGGGGTCGCTGGCCATAGTGGAAGCAGCTTTGGATACCGATTTTTCCTATGTACGGGAATTGGGTTTTTTGGTTGCCAGGGAAAAAAGATATAAGACGAATAAACATATATTTCTGACAAAAGAGGTCTGATATGAAAAGAGCGATTTATCCGGGCAGTTTTGACCCGGTGACAAATGGGCATATTGATATTATCGAGCGTTCTTCGAAGCTGGTAGACGAACTTGTAGTCGGCGTATTGAACAACAGTGCAAAAAATTCATTGTTTTTCGTTGATGAACGTGTTAGTATGTTAGAAGAGCTGACCGCATATCTTCCAAATGTAAAAATAGATTCGTTTGACGGACTGTTAGTTGATTTTGCAAAACGCATTGATGCTACAATAATTGTCCGGGGCCTGCGCGCGGTAACGGATTTTGAATATGAACTTCAGATTGCGCAGACAAACCACGAAGTGTATCCGGAGATGGAAACGATTTTTCTTACCAGCAGCCTGGAATATGCCTACCTTAGCTCAACCATTGTCAAAGAATTTGCATCTTATGGGGGTGATATTTCCCGTTTTGTGCCGAAACAGACAATTGGGCGTATTTATGCAAAATTTGGAATTAAATAAATCAGCATAAAATTTTTTTATTTGAATTGAATATCCATGATTGAAAGGCAAAATGGTAATTAAGATAAAATTAAGGAGTGTTGCGCATGAGCAGTAATATGGAGCAGATAATAGAAGAAATAGAGGATTTTATTGAAGGCTGTAAATTCCAGCCGCTTTCAAGTACAAAGATAGTGGTAAATAAAGATGAACTCCAGGAGCTGATCGCGGAACTGCGTCAGAAGACGCCGGACGAAGTAAAACGTTACCAGAGGATAATCAGCAACAAAGAAGCGATACTGGCTGACGCGCAGCAGAAGGCAGAAACCATTATTTCACAGGCGAAAATTCAAAAGGATGAACTTGTCAGGGAACATGAAATTATGCAGCAGGCATATGCACAGGCAAATGAAGTAGTAGCCATTGCGCAAAAACAGGCGCAGGACCTGCTCAATGAGGCGACAAACGATGCGAATGAGATCCGTATGGGTGCGATTGCCTATGCAGACAGTATGCTGCAGGCGCTTGAGCAGCTGTTAAGCGGCTCACAGAATATTTTTAAGACAAATTTTGCACAGCTGAATACATCCATCCAAAATACACTGGATGTCGTAACGGCAAACAGGGCGGAACTGATGCCGTCCGAAACAGCTCCAGAAGAACCGGTACAGGAAGCAGGGGCAGAAGCCAAACAAGCGGCCCAGGGCGGCGAGGCAGGGCCAGAGCGGGCCGCAAAACAGACCTAACGCCTGGCCTTTAGAAAAACAAGGCTGCCAAACCAGTGGAAACCGCTGCCTGCACGATACGGAAGAGGAAGTAAAAACGCATGGAAATCCCAGTCCCCTTCGTCATGGAAGCGGTTTGTGCAAACCCGCTTAACCCGCCCAATGCTGTAATGCCAATAGCCATTGGGTACTTTATCGTTAAAGGGTAGGAAGGGCTTTGTGCGATCATATGGATTCCGTTCGTAATCTCCGTTAGCCCTGTCAGGCACATGAGCGCCAGTTCATGGCCATTGGCTATACGCATACACATGCGGGTTAACAGGGAAAAGAGCATAATGTAGCCGCCTAGTTTTAAAAGTGTTTCGAAACCGTCCATAATCCCGGCATCAATCATTTGAAAGCTCAGGTTGGAGTTTGTGGCAGCTGGCTTGGCACTGCTGCATGCTTTTTGCCGCCACAGTAAAAAAAGGCCGGATAAAAGCGGCGGCAGGTATAATACCGCATAGGTAACCCACGTTTTATGATAAAGGTTCAACGATGATGCAAGCAGGTATGTACTAACAAATACGGGGCTGATATTATTGCACATCGCACAGAGGATATTGGCTTCCTTTAGGGTCAGTTTGCCTTGCCGCAAAAGGTCTGCCGTAGTCTTGCTCCCAATCGGGAACCCGAATAAGAAACCTGCAATGACCGGATAGGCCGCCTGCGGGTGGTGGAAAAACAGCCGGTTTAGTAATGGGGTGCCGGCGCGTATCATATCATCCAGGTATCCTGACTGGATAAATAGGTTGGAAAATATCGTAAACGGCAAGAGCGCCGGCAGTATATTTTCATACCATAGGATCAGCCCGTCTGCTGCTGCAGCTACGCAGTCACGCGGATAAAATAATATGAATAGGATAAACAGCATGATAATAAATATAGATAACCTTTTTTTCATGACAGCACGTATTTTTTTTATTAGTATACGCTGGATTGGGGGGAAACATGAATCGAAAACGTATCTTTTGTATTATCCTGCTGTTTCTTATTGCAAGCCTGGACCTTATCCTGGCACGCCGCATTGGGCAGGCACATGGTGTCGGGGCAAAAAAGGCGCTGCTTTTAAATGAAACAGAGGCACAGGCACGCCTGCGCGCATTTACGCTTCCCAAAGAAGATTATGAAGCGATTATGAAACGGGAACCTGACCAGGAAGGGCAGGCACAGGCGTTATCTGTCTACCTGTTGTGCCAGTCTGCTAAGGAAGCTGACCTGCATAGGCAGCAGCAGCTAGAAGCAGCGCAGGCGCCGGAACAATTGGAGGCGGCTACAAAAACCGTTCAAGCCCTTTTGTCGGATGCCGTGTATTTTCCGGTACCGGAAGCACCGGATAAACAGGAGGCCGGCATATCTTATGAAAACAGCTGGCAGTCCGAGCGCACTTACGGCGGCGTGCGTGGCCATGAAGGGACGGATATTATGGCAGACGTCCAGCAAAGGGGGTATTACCCGGTTATCAGCTGCAGCAGCGGCAAAGTAGAGAAAATGGGCTGGCTGCCCAAAGGCGGCTACCGTATCGGTATCCGCAGCCCGCATGGCGTCTATTACTATTACGCCCATCTTGCGGGGTATGAGGAGGGCATAGCGGAAGGGTCAGAGGTTTTAGCAGGGCAGCTGATCGGCTATATGGGCGATACCGGCTATAGTGAAGTAGAAGGTACCACCGGCAACTTTCCGGTACACCTGCATTTTGGGATGTATGTAAACAATACCGATGGGGAAGAAGTCAGCTATAACCCATATTACCTGCTTAAGATCTTAGAAAAAAACAAATTGCAGTATGAATATCCGGATTGGCCGCCAAAAGGATAACGAAAGGGTGCGGGGGAAATACAAAATGTCAGTATCAGGATTTTTACCAGCCAGCAAAGCAGACATGCAGGCACGCGGCATTGCCCAGCTGGATTTTGTCTATATTATTGGGGATGCCTATGTGGACCATCCGTCGTTTGGCCATGCCGTAATCAGCCGTGTGCTTGAGGCACATGGCTATACGGTTGGTATCCTTGCGCAGCCGGACTGGAAAGACGGCACCAGCATTTTGGAGTTTGGGGAACCGCGCCTCGCTTTTTTGGTAACAGCCGGAAATATGGATTCTATGGTAAAACATTACAGTGTATCCAAAAAACGCCGCAGCACGGACGCATATTCGCCTGGGGGCGTGATGGGGAAACGCCCGGATTATGCTACCGTTGTCTACTGCAACTTGATTCGCCGTACTTATAAAAAGACCCCGATCGTAATTGGCGGCATTGAAGCTTCCCTGCGCAGGCTTGGCCATTACGATTACTGGTCGGATAAAGTAAAACGTTCCATCCTGCTGGATTCCGGTGCGGATTTGATCAGTTATGGGATGGGGGAGCGCAGTATTGTGGAAATCGCCGACGCGCTTGCAAGCGGGATTGCCGTCCGTGACATTACCTTTGTCCCAGGGACAGTATTTAAGACAAAGGATCTGGAGCTGGCATCGTATGACGCTTTAGAATTGCCGGCATTTGAGCAAATACGGTCCGATAAGGCAGCTTATGCCCGCAGCTTTTTGATACAGTATCAAAATACCGACCCCTTTAATGGCAAGCGGCTGTATGAAGCTTACGGCAACGGGCGCTATGTCGTGCAAAATCCTGCGGCAAAGCCGTTAAGCGAGATGGAAATGGATGATATTTATGGGCTTGCGTATATGCGCACATTCCATCCGTCTTACCAGAAATATGGCGGGGTCCCGGCGATTTCCGAAGTGCGGTTTGGCCTGGTCAGCAGCCGGGGCTGTTTTGGCGGGTGCAGTTTCTGTGCCCTGACATTCCACCAGGGCCGAATTGTCCAAAGCAGGAGCCATGCATCGATTCTTGCCGAAGCAAAAAAGCTGATAAAGGAGCCAGACTTTAAAGGCTATATCCATGATGTCGGCGGCCCAACGGCAAATTTCCGCCATCCAGCCTGCGAAAAGCAGCTGACGCAAGGCGCCTGCAAAGGCAGGCAATGCCTGTTCCCGTCCCCATGCAGGCACCTGGTGGCGGACCACCACGATTATAGGGAGCTGCTGCGCAAACTGCGGGGGTTAGAGGGTGTAAAAAAAGTCTTTATCCGTTCCGGCATCCGCTATGATTACCTGATTTATGACAAAGACCGGCAGTTTTTGCGGGAATTGTGCGAACACCATGTCAGCGGGCAGTTAAAAATTGCACCGGAACATATATCCGATACGGTTTTGCAAAAAATGGGCAAGCCTTCGGCGGAAGTTTACCGCCAGTTTGGAAAGGTATATCAAAGGATGAACCAGGAGCTTGGCAAAAAGCAGTACCTGGTGCCGTACCTGATGTCTTCGCATCCTGGATCCACTTTAAAAGAAGCCATCGAACTGGCAGAATTTCTGCGGGACATGGGCTATGCGCCGCAGCAGGTGCAGGATTTTTACCCAACGCCGTCGACCATATCGACCTGCATGTACTATACTGGACTTGACCCGCGCACAATGCAGCCTGTCTATACCGCCAATAACCCACATGAAAAGGCGATGCAGCGGGCATTGATCCAATACCGGAACCCGAAAAATGAAAGCCTGGTGCGGGAGGCGCTTATAAAAGCCGGGCGTACCGATCTGATCGGGGACGGCCCTAAATGCCTGATACGCCCGAAAAAAGGGCCAAAAAGCAGCCGTACAAGAATACAGCCTGGAAGAAAAATAGATAAAAAACCACATAAAAGGCCAGGCAAAAAGACTGGCAGCCAAACGATAAAAGAAGGCAGCAGGAAACGAAAACATGAAAGAATTTCAAATCGGTCCAAACGAAGCCGGCCAACGTTTTGATAAATATTTACGAAAACTCCTTCCGCAAGCCCCGGGAAGCTTCCTATATAAAATGATGCGGAAAAAGAACATTGTATTAAATGGCAAAAAGGCGGAGGGCAGTACCCAGCTGGCTGTTGGAGACTATATCCAGCTGTACCTGTCCGACGAAACATTTGATAAATTCAGCCTTGATAAAACAAATGGTATTTCCGGTGAAAACGGCCGGGTATCTGCTTCGCCATTTTTTCCCCTGGAAGTATTGTATGAAAACCGCCATATCCTGGCTATCAATAAACCGGCCGGGCTGCTTTCCCAAAAAGCTATACGCAAGGACCTTTCTGCCAATGAGCTGGCTATCCAATACCTGTTAGATTCCGGCAGCATTACCAAACAAGAGCTGCGGACATTCCGGCCTTCTGTATGCAGCCGGTTGGACCGCAATACCTCCGGTATCCTGATCGTTGGCAAAACGCTGCATGGCTTGCAGGAAATGGCACAGCAGCTAAAGCAACGCACCATTGCAAAATATTATATCTGTATTGTATGCGGCGTATTAGAAAAGGAAGGGCATCTAGAGGGCTTTCTGTACAAGGATCCATCGAAAAATAAAGTGCAGGTTTATGATTCTGCCAGCCTAGTCCCAGGCCAGGCTGGCAGCCAGTATATAGAAACGGCCTACCGCCGGGTTGCCAGCTACCGGTCTTATACGATGTTGGAAGTACATTTAATTACTGGCAGGCCCCATCAGATACGTGCCCATCTGGCTTCTATTGGCCATCCGGTTGTGGGGGACCCAAAGTATGGGGATCCAGCATGCAATGCGTATTTTTTTCAGGGTGCGGGCGTAACGCGCCAACTGCTCCATGCCTGGCGCGTGTGCCTGGCGGATGGCAGGGAAATTACCGCGCCTGTGCCGGATGATTTTAAACGGGCAATGTCCCTGCTAGAGGCAGGGCAGCCGCAAACATAACAGCGGGGCAGGCGGCGCCCGTCTTACAAAGGTAGGGTTTGTTATGCCAACATGGAATTCCCGTGGCCTGCGTGGCTCGGCTTTGGAAGAATATATTAACCGGACAAATGAAAAATACCTGGCACATGGCTTGGCATTGATCCAGAAAATACCGACCCCGATCACGCCAGTATCGATTGACAAGCACACACGCCATATTACGCTTGCTTATTTTGAACAGAAAAGTACGGTAGACTATATCGGTGCCGTGCAGGGGATACCGGTCTGTTTCGACGCCAAAGAGTGCCGCACGGATACGTTCCCGCTGCGGAATATCCATGCCCACCAGGCCGCATTTATGAAAAACTTTGAAAAACAGGGCGGGGTTGCGTTTATCCTGGTCTTTTATTCTTCCAGGGAGGAGTTTTATTACCTGCGCCTGGCAGAACTGCTACAGTTTTGGGGGCGGATGGAAGCAGGCGGCAGAAAGAGCTTTGTCTATCAAGAATTAGATACTGATTTTATTTTCCGTCCATCAGGCGGGCTCCTTGTGCCTTATCTGGATGCCCTGCAAAAAGATTTGGCACGCAGAGATTGACAATGCATAGGACATACGGTATAATAAAGTCTGTTTGACACGCTGACACGTTAATGCGCGAAAATACCGGCCAGTGGTATTACAAAATTTAGAAGAGTTTAAGGAGCAAAGCAAGGCCATGAAACAGCAGCTTTTGCATACCCCGGAAGGTGTCCGCGACATCTACAACGGAGAATGTGAAAAAAAATTATATTTGGAAGGAAAACTGCACGGCATTTTGGAATCCTACGGGTATCATCCGATCCAGACGCCGTCTTTTGAATTTTTTGATATTTTTGGAAAAGAAGTGGGCACGACAAAATCAAAAGATTTATACAAATTTTTTGACCGGGAGGGCAATACGCTTGTGCTGCGCCCGGATATTACGCCGTCGATCGCACGTTTTGTAGCAAATTATTATAAAGAAGAAACAATGCCGCTGCGTTTTAGCTATAAAGGCAATACCTTTATCAATACCAGCAGCCTGCAGGGGCGGCTAAAAGAATGTACCCAGCTTGGTGCGGAGCTTATCGGGGATAATACGGTAGATGCGGATGCTGAAATCTTATCCATGATGGCGGAATGCCTGCTGCGGGCAGGTTTAAAGGAGTTTCAAATCAGCGTCGGGCATGTCGGCATCTTGCAGGGCATGATGGAAGCAGCCGGTTTTGACGGCGAGGAAGAAGAAACGCTTTACAGCCTGATCCGCAACAATAATTTTTTTGGAGTTGAAAGCTTTATAGAGTCCAAACATCTGGATGCGGATTTAAAAAAGCTTTTTTCTATGCTTGGCCGGATATACCAGTCGGCGGATGATTTTCAAAATGCGAAAAAGATTGCGGAAAAATATAAAAAGGTTTCCCATGCAATGGGGCGCCTAGAGCAGCTGCAGTCGCTGATCTTATTATATGGCATTGATAAATATATCAGTTTTGAACTTGGCGTGACCAGCAGCTACCAGTACTATTCCGGTATTATCTTCCAGGGTTATACCTACGGGAGCGGGGAGCCAATCGTAAAAGGGGGCCGTTATGACCGCCTGCTGGACCATTTTGGGAAAGACGCGCCCGCAATCGGGTTTGTCATTGTGATTGACCAGCTGATGGCGGCACTGGCCCGCCAAAAGGTCAATATCCCACTGGAACATAAAACACAGCTCGTCGTATATGACGCTGCACATCGGGAAGACGCGGTTGTTTACGCAAGGAAACAGCGTGCTGCCGGCTGCTATGTGGAGCTTGTTTGCCAAAGCGGCGGCAAAACAGCAGCGGATTACGAATCCTATGCAGCACGTATCCAGGCAGCCCGCATCCAGTTTTTTATAAGCAAGGCGGAATAAGCAAAACGTTGGAATCTTTGGAAATTGATAGAAGAGCAGGGGACAGGGAATGGAACAGGACAGGTACTTGACGTTTGCCCTTGGTAAAGGCAGGCTTGCAAGGAAAACAATGGAGTTATTTGAAAAAATCGGCATTCCATGTAAGGAAATGCAAGATAAAGAGACGCGGAAGCTTATTTTTGTAAATGAAGAAGCGCATATGCGGTTCTTTTTGGCAAAAGGGCCGGATGTGCCGACTTATGTGGAATATGGTGCCGCCGATATTGGCGTGGTAGGGGAAGATACGGTGCTGGAAGAAAACCGTAAGATTTTTGAAGTGCTTGACCTAGGGTTTGGCCGCTGTAGGATGTGCGTCTGCGGCCCAAAAGAAGCAGCCGGGCTGCTGCAGCGCAGGGAGCTGATCCGCGTTGCATCAAAGTATCCGCATATCGCAAAAGACTATTTTTATAATAAAAAACACCAGACCGTAGAGATTATCAAGCTAAACGGTTCGATTGAACTTGCACCGATCGTCGGGCTGTCGGAAGTGATTGTAGATATAGTAGAAACCGGCTCCACGCTGCGTGAAAACGGCCTGGATGTCCTGGAGGATGTCTGCCCGTTGTCTGCCCGTATGGTAGTCAATCCCGTTAGCATGAAGATGGAACATGAACGTATTACAAAATTGATCGCTGCACTAAAAGAAGTATTATTTTAAAAAATAACTGTTGTAAAAAAATGCGGCTGCAATATTATAGAAAGGAACCTGCCATGAGGATAGTGGAACTGACAAAAGAAACGGCTCAAAACCTGCTGGAAGAATTGCTAAAAAGAAGCCCGAACAGTTACGGGGAATATGAACACCGTGTAAATGAGATTATTGAAAACGTGCGTACAAAACAGGATGCGGCTGTCTTTGATTATACCAGGCGTTTTGACGGCGCTGACATCCATGCCGGAAACATCCGGGTAACCGAAGCAGAGGTGGATGAGGCTTATGAAAAAGTAGATCCGGATTTGCTATCGGTAATCCGCAAATCGTTAGCCAATATCCGGCAGTTTCATGAAAAACAGCTCCAGCAGTCCTGGTTTACCTCACAGGAAAACGGGGTCCTGCTGGGACAAAAGGTAACGCCGCTGCATACAGCCGGCATCTATGTGCCAGGCGGCAAAGCGGCATATCCTTCTTCTGTGCTGATGAATACAGTCCCGGCGAAAACGGCAGGCGTTTTGCATGTGATTATGGCTACGCCGCCTGGAAAAGACGGCAAGGTAACGCCGTCTACGCTGGTAGCGGCAAAGGAAGCCGGTGTGGATGCTATTTATAAAGCCGGGGGCGCACAGGCAATTGCCGCAATGGCATTTGGTACCGAAAGCATCCCAAGGGTAGATAAGATCGTAGGGCCGGGCAATATTTATGTGGCACTTGCAAAAAAAGCCGTATTTGGCTATGTCAGCATTGATTCGATCGCCGGCCCGAGCGAGATCTTAGTGCTGGCAGACGATACGGCAGACCCTGCCTATGTAGCAGCCGACTTATTATCGCAGGCAGAACACGACGAGATGGCTTCCGCCATATTGATCACTACGTCGCGCCAGCTTGCTTTGGCGGTTTCCGCGCAGGTGGGCCAGATGGCGGAAAAACTGCCGCGCAGGGAAATTATCCAGAAATCATTGGACCAGTATGGATATATCCTGGTTGCAGGCAATATGGACGAAGCGGTAGACGCGGCAAATGAAATCGCATCGGAACATTTGGAGATCTTAACAAAAGACCCGTTTGAGACAATGACAAAGGTCCGCAATGCAGGGGCGATTTTCTTAGGCCCGCACAGCTGCGAACCGTTAGGCGACTATTTTGCAGGGCCAAACCATGTGCTGCCGACCAATGGCACCGCCAGGTTTTTCTCGCCGCTTAGTGTCGACGATTTTATAAAGAAATCAAGTATTATCTCATATTCAAGGGAAGCACTAAAGCCCGTATACAAAGATATTGTACAATTTGCAGAATGCGAACATCTGGATGCGCATGCAAATGCCGTCCGGATACGGTTTGAACGATAAAACGTGAATCATAACGATAAACAGCGTAGGAAAGGTTTAGATATTATGGAACATAAAATACTAGCGGCGACGCTTTATATCAAAGACGGTATCCCCGTCTGCAGCCCAGATGATTTTGCCCCCGCAGGAGACCTGCGGTTTCTTGCAAAATCCTACAATGACGGCGGCATCGATAAAATTTTTGTATTTGACTTGTCAAATAGCGACGAAGAACATGACAAAAACCTGCACACGGTCCGGGAATTAAACCGCCTGGTCGAAATCCCAACCTGCGGCGGCGGCAACGTAAAACGGCTGGAAGATATTAAAAAGCTGCTGTATGCCGGGTGCAAGCAAGTTTTGATCAATGGTTCAAAACCGTACTGTTTTGAACTCGTAGATGAAGCCAGCAGCCGCTTTGGCAATGATAAAATACTGGTTTCCGTTAAGAACATTGACTTTATCTTTAAGCACCGGGAAACCATCCAGGAAAAGGTCCATGAAATGCTGGTTATGAACGCAAAGATCTTAGATTCCATAGAGAACCTTACAGATACCCAATATGTGGCCATCTGTGAAGAAAATAACCTGGACCGGATGCTGGGCATCCTTAAGCGTGAACACTCCCGCGGCATTTACGGTGCATTTTTAAACGATATTGACGTAAACGTCATGGAGTTAAAGTCCACGCTTTCAGTAAACGGCATTAAGATGGATAATTTTGAACCTGCCTTAAAGTGGAACGACTTTAAACTTGGCCCTGACGGCCTAATACCGGTGGTTGCGCAGGATTACCGTACCGGGGAAGTGTTAATGTTAGCCTATATGAACGAACAGGCATTTAATAAAACGATTACAACCGGAAAAATGACATATTACAGCAGGAGCCGCCAGGAACTTTGGACGAAAGGGCTGACTTCCGGCCATATCCAGTATGTAAAATCACTTACGGCTGACTGCGACCACGATACGATCCTGGCAAAAGTGTCCCAGGTCGGGGCTGCCTGCCATACCGGGCAGTACAGCTGTTTCCATAATAAGATTGTGCATAAAGAATATATGGAACGTAACCCTTTGAAAGTATTTGAAGATGAATACGCTGTGATCATGGAACGCAAAACCAACCCGAAAGAAGGTTCCTATACCAATTACCTGCTGGATAAAGGGCTGGATAAAATACTGAAAAAAATCGGGGAGGAAGCAACGGAAATCGTAATCGCAGCCAAAAATCCGGACCCGGAGGAAATTAAATATGAAGCGGCCGACTTTTTGTACCACCTAATGGTTTTAATGGTGGAAAAAGGGTTGACCTGGGAAGATATTACAATGGAGCTTTCACAGCGTTAAAGGCTGTACCGCGCTGCACGGCATGGCCGCAGATGGAATAGATATGGGCCTGCCTGCATACACTATACCAACCAAAATCTAGAAAAAGGGGCGGTCCAATGCTCGACCATGACTATGCACAGGCAAGAAAACAGTATGTAGAAGACGTCAGGCGTTCGTTCCATCTTGCAGGCCAAGATGCGTATGAAGAGCCGCCGCAGGAAGGGGCCGCATCTTTTTTTAAGGTGCGGCTTCTGATTGCGGTATTTATTTTTACTGCATTTGTGCTGTGCGACCAAACAGGCAGCCGTTTTTACCATTATTCGACAGACGATATTGTATCTATGCTGCAAAAAGAGCAGTTCCAGACACAGCTGGACGCCATACGTGAAGCATGGAGCATGATAACGGAAAAAAATGATTGACCGTTTACAGAAAGGAACCAAACATGGCAAGACGCGATAAGATAAATTATTACCTGGATTTGGCCGATGTGGTCTCGAAGCGTTGTACCTGCCTGCGCAGGCATTACGGCGCGGTGATTGTAAAAAATGATGAAGTGATCGCGACCGGCTACGTCGGTGCTCCAAGGGGCCGTAAAAACTGTACAGATCTTGGGTATTGCCTACGCAAAAAACTAAATATCCCAAGGGGCGAGCGCTATGAACTGTGCCGCAGCGTCCATGCAGAAGCAAACGCGATTATCAGTGCGGAACGTGAAAAAATGATCGGCGCGTCCATGTACTTATCCGGACGGGAAGCAGACACAGGCGCTTATATCAAGCATTCCAATAGCTGCTCCATGTGCAAGCGCCTGATTATCAATGCTGGGATAAGCAGGGTATATATCCGCGATACGGATGAGGAATACCGTAAGATCGAGGTAGAAGAGTGGGTCACACACGATGAATCCTTGGATGGGGAAACCGGATATTAAAAGGCGGATTTTCTTTGTGGCCGTCTGGCCATAATTGCACACATACCGGCCCAGTTTTGTGCATACAATAATATCAATATTACAGACACAAACGTAGCCCCAGGGTGCAGCCCGTACTGCGTCCAGGGGCCGCGCCGGAGCCGCTATGAAAAAACGAACCAACCTGACGAGTGATCTAAAAAACAGCGTTGTAAAAGCATTTGACCTGCCGGCAGATCTGGCTTACGGCTGCGTGATGTTGTCCGTTACCGGCCAAAGTGAATTATTTATCGAAAATTACCGCGGCATCCTGGAGTACAAAGACGACCATATCCGCATCCAGGCAAAAGGATGCAGGGTACTGGTTATCGGCAAGCGGCTGGAAGTAGAATATTACACCAATGAAGAAATGAAAATTAAAGGCTGCATTGAACAGATCTTATATGAAAACTGAGGTGTGATATGCTGTTGCGTCTGATCAAGTTTTTTCGCGGGTATGTGGAGGTTGCGCTGTGGGGCTATGCACCAGAGCGGTTTTTGAATTTATGCAGCAACCATGATATTTTAATCTGGGACCTGCGCCAGCAAAAAGACATGTACTATTTTAAAATATCGGTGCAGGGTTTCCGCTGCCTAAAGCCGCTGCTGAAAAAATCCGGCACACGTGTCCATATTGGCCGTAAAAATGGAATCCCGTTTTTCTTCTACCGGTACCGCAGGCGGAAAATTTTATTTGCCAGCATTTTCTTATGTATGGCAGTCTTATACACATTATCCCGGTTTATTTGGAAAATCAATATTAATGGAAACGACAGCGTAACCGATGACAGTATGCTAAAATTCCTGGAAGAAAAAAACAGTTCCTATGGGACTCATATTTCTGGCATAGACTGCACAAAATTAGAAGAAGAGATCCGCAGCTGTTTTGAAAGCATTATCTGGACTTCGGTGAAACGGGAAGGGACGACGCTGACCATCGATGTGCAGGAAAATCTGGTGGTGGCTGCCAGCCAAGCGGCTGACCAGCTCCCGGAAACGTTAAAAAACCAAAAAGAACAAGGGTATGACCTGCTGGCGCTGCATAACGGCACAATTGAAAGCATCTTCGTCCGCAAAGGGACACCTATGGTAAAACAGGGTGACCACGTAAAAAAAGGGGATGTACTGGTAGCAGGCGTGCTGCCCATTTACAATGACAGCCAGGAAGTATCCGCCTACCAATATTGTACGGCAGATGCAGACATCCAGCTTAAGACCGAGCTTTCCTATAAGGACAGTTTTCCAAAAAAACATGAACAGCGTATCTACAGCGGACGCACCCAAAACCGCTATGGCATCAGCATCGGTGATTCCTATTTCCAGGCCCCCTGGAAAAAGCCGGGCTACCAGCAGTATTCCGTCATGGACACAAGGAAGCAGCTTCATTTGTTCGATTCCTTTTACCTGCCCATTTATTTTGTAAAACGGGAATATGAGGAATATAAGGTAACGCAGGGGGAGTATACGCTGCCGGAGGCAAAAGCCCAGGCGGAGGAAAATTTAAGGGAATTTTTGGAAAATTTAACGCAAAAAGGTGTTCTCATTTTAGAAAAACATGTTATGATAAAAGCAGGAAAAAATAAATATACCGCATCTGGCAAAATTACGGCGCTGGAACATACATTCCGATATGCTGTAAGTACCGGGCATTCACTGGAAACGGACGAAGGGGATGCTGGTAAGGAATCTGAATAAGGCGGCTGCCAGGCCATGCCATTCCGGCTAGTGCGGAGGATGAAGGGGATGCTAAAATGAGTCTGAATGAGACAGCCATAACACTGCCCGCAAGGCATATGACCAATGTGTTTGGGCAGTTCGACTTTTACCTTAAGAAAATAGAACGTGCATTTGGCGTAACGGCTATCTGCAGGGATGGGGAAGTAAAGGTCTTGGGGGCGCAGGCGCATACAGATGCCGCCAGCCAGGTACTTTTACAGCTATTGGAGCTATCTGAAAAAGGGGATGATATTACGGAGCAAAATGTCGATTATGCGATTTCCCTTGTGAAAGGGCATGAAACAGCCACGTTGGCTGAAATCGACCAAGAATGCATCGGCTATACGGTAAACGGCAAGCCGATACGCCCGAAAACGCTTGGCCAAAAGGAATATGTGGCTGCCATTCGAAACCGCATGATCGTATTCGGCATGGGCCCTGCAGGGACCGGAAAAACATACCTGGCGATCGCTATGGCAGTGGACGCATTTAAAAAAGAAACGGTCGGCCGTATTATCTTAACCCGCCCTGCCATCGAAGCAGGCGAGAAGCTTGGCTTTCTGCCAGGCGACTTACAGCACAAGGTTGACCCGTATTTAAGGCCCTTATATGATGCGCTGCACCAGATCATGGGGGCAGACAGCTTTCTGAAAAATATGGAAAACGGCCTGATAGAAGTAGCGCCGTTGGCCTATATGCGTGGGCGGACCTTGGACAATTCGTTTATTATTTTAGACGAAGCGCAAAATACGACGCCTGCACAGATGAAAATGTTTTTAACCCGTATCGGGTTTGGATCCAAAGTCGTAGTCACGGGGGATGCGACGCAAAAAGACCTGACGCCAGGGGCGTCCTCAGGCCTAGACGTAGCAGTTAAAGTGGTAAAAAATATCGAAGAGATCGGCATCTGCCGGTTATCCAGCCTGGATGTCGTGCGCCATCCACTGGTACAAAAAATTGTAAACGCATACGATGCGTATGAAAAAAAGCAGGAAAAAGCAGCACCACAGAAAGGGCAAGACGGCCGCCTTAAGCCGGAAGGGGATAAGCGGCAGAAAAAGCAGGTGGCAAAATGGAAAATATGACAGAAGAACGGTTTATTACCATGCGTGTGCTAAAACTTGCATATATTGCCGCAGTAACCGTCCTGTCTGGCGCTGTGCTAGGTGCCGTCCACAAACTGCACCTAGGGGATATTTTAGCGCTTGTATTTGTGGATGCACTCTTTGCCGTGCTCTTTGTCTTTTATCTGGAAAGCGGCAGGCTCCACTATTCGGACAAGCCCGATTCAGCGGAAGATTATGAACGGATGTGCGTGTATGTAACGCTTGGCGAAATTGGCCTGGCGCTTATTTCGTTTTGCCCGGATTATACGGCGCCGGTACTGGTAATGGCCTTTTTGCTGTCTGCCGCACTGCACCGGGAACAAGCGCTGGTATTGTCTTTGTTTTTTGACGTGCAGCTGACGCTATGTACACAGGCGTCAGTATACGTTATGGCATGCAGCCTAATGCTGATGTTCCTTGGCGTTATGCTGACAAGAATGTATGAACGGGCAGAATACCGCAAGTTTGCGGAAATGTCGGCGCTTGCATTAAGCATTGCTGTCCCGGTGTTATTTTCGTATATGGAAGGCGGTACGCCAGTGCCGTGGTTTTTTATGCTTTGCATTTTAAGCGGCGCGATTAGTGTGATTGGGATGCATTTTTTGTATGACAGCCTGCACCATAGGCTGGAGCATTTTGGGGAAATCAGCCTGGATACCATTGTAGACCCAAGTTTCCACCTGGTGCGCGAGATTAAGAAATATTCCCAGGTCGATTACAACCATGCCATCCGCGTATCAAAGATCGCAGCGCATTGTGCGGCTGATATTGGGGCCGATGTAAAGCTGGCCGCGGTCGGCGGGTTTTATTACCGTATTGGAAAGCTCGAAGGGGAGCCGTTTATTGAAAACGGGGTAAAAATTGCACAGAACAACTGTTTCCCACATCTGGTGATCCAGATTTTAAGTGAATATTACGGGGAAATCAATCCAATATCGATGATCGAATCAGCGGTCGTACATATTACGGACATGCTGGTGACAAAATTCGAATTGATGGACAAGTCGACGCTGTCCAGTTCCTGGAACCGGGATATGATCATCTACCAGACGCTGAACGAACAGTCTTCCTCCGGTATTTATGACCAGAGCGGGCTGAGTATGAACCAGTTTTTAAAGATCCGTGAATTTCTGGCAAAAGAGGAGGAATTGTTATGACGATAAATATCGAAGAGGATGTAGCGGTACCGTTTTCATTTGACTATATAAAAACCGCCCGTGATGTGGTCCAGTCCTCACTGGCACAGGTGCAGTTCCCGCTTGAAGCAGAAGTATACCTGCTGCTGACAGACGATGCGGGCATACACAAGTTAAACCAGGAATACCGCCAGGTTGACAGCCCGACGGACGTCTTGTCCTTTCCAATGCTCAGTTTTTTGGAAGCTGGGGATTTTACCGGTTTTCAGGCAGGCGCGGGCAATGTCGACCCAGAGACCGGGGAAGCCGTCCTTGGGGATATTATCCTAAATGTCGATAGGGTAAAACAGCAGGCGCTGTGCTATGGCCACAGCGAGCAGCGGGAATTTGCATTTTTGATTGTACATAGCATGCTGCATTTATTTGGATACGACCATATGGAAGCGGGGGAAGCAGCTGTTATGGAACAAAAGCAGCGGGACATCCTGGAAGGGATGGGGATCTTGCGCTAAATAAGCATAAGCAAACGCAAAAGCCGGATAGGCGGCTTAAAAAATGTTCGTAAGACGAAAGGAATGAAGGTGCCGATGAGACAAAGCAGACAAAAGTGGAACCATATACCCATGCGGTGCAAAAGGGCAAAGCTGGCCGTATGCCTGCTTACAGCGGCCAGTATGGGCCTATTTGCCGGCGGATGTGGAAAAAAGCAAGAACCAGCACCCGTAGCGCCTGAAGGGCAGGTGAAAGAGGAAACGGACCTGGATATAGAAAGCGGGCCAGATGCGGATACGGTTTTAGAAGATACGGCTACTGAGGATGACCCCCATAAGGGGCAGGTGCGCAGCTTTCTGACCGGGGAATGGATCGATAAACGGCTGGCAGTAAAACGCCCGGTTTCCTGTATGATCGGCAATACGGATTCTGCGCTTCCGCAGTTTGGCATTGGGCAGGCGCAGGTGGTTTACGAAGCGCCGGTAGAAGGCGGGCTCACACGGTTAATGGGGATTTTCCAGGACTACGAAGGGTTGAGCAAGCTTGGGTCGGTGCGCAGCGGCAGGCTGTATTTTGCTTATTATTCTATGGGGTTTGATGCAGTTTACCTGCACTACGGACAGGCTTCTTACGCACAGGGGTTTTTGGAAAGCGGGCAGATCGACGACTTAAATTGTATGGAACATGCGGTAGATGCGGCGGTTATCTACCGCGATTCGACCAAAAAAGCGCCGCATAATGCCTATGCGACCGGGGCAGGGCTGGTAAAAGGAATTGAGCTAAAACAGTATGGGAAAGAGCACACGCAGGATTATCAAGGTACGTTCCAATTCGCCAAAGACGATGAGCCAGCCACGTTAAGCGGTGCGTCCATCCAGGACGCTGGCGCTGTCTGCCCTGGCTATCTGATAAACAAGCCATATTTTGAATATAATGGGCAGGATGGCTTATACTATCGTTATCAGTATGGCGGACGCCAAATTGACGGAAACGACGGGAACCAGCTTGCAGTGAAAAATATCCTGATACAAAAAGCGGATATACGTGTGCTGGACGACAACGGGTATCTGGAAGTTGCTACTACTGGCAGTGGGGCTGGGTGGTATATTACAGATGGGAAAGCAGCCGAGGTTACCTGGGAATGCCCCGATACGTTTTCGCCAACCCGTTATTACGACAGCAATGGGGCTGAAATTACACTGAACCAGGGGAAAACATGGGTCTGTACTGTGGACAATGCCCATCCTGAGCGTATAAAGTTTTATGCGGATGCTTCGCAGATGCAATAAAACAAACCTATAAAAAGCAGGGTAGTGAAGATTTATGGCAAATAAAAACAGAAATCGCAACTTTTTAATACAAGGCGGGACGCTTGCACTTGCGGCAGTGCTTGGCAGGGTGATCGGGCTTATTTACCGGATCCCATTGACTTCGATTATTGGGGACCTGGGCAATAACTATTATGGCTGTGCATTTGATATTTATAATATCCTGCTTTTAATATCGTCTTATAGCCTGCCGATGGCCGTATCCAGGCTGGTATCCAGCTATCGGACAAAAGGGGAAATGAAAAATGCATTCCGTGTGCTAAAATGCGCATTCCTCTTTGCAGCCGCAGCCGGTGCGGCCGCGTGTGCCGTTGTGTTTTTCGGGGCACGCTACATTACCGGTACGGTCTTCCATACGCCGTTAAGCCTGTATGCGCTTCGGATGCTTGCGCCTACGCTGGTGGCCACAGCCCTTTTAGGCGTGCTGCGCGGGTTTTTCCAGGGTATGGAAAATATGAGCCCAAGCGCCGTTTCACAGGTATTGGAACAGCTGGTCAATGCCTTTGTGAGCGTTGGCGCAGCATACTTGCTGTCTTCCTATGGGCTGCAGGTCGGCCGGGTACTGGCAAATGAGGAAGGCTACCGTGCCGCTTACGGCGCAGCAGGCGCAGCCCTTGGGACAACCGTGGGGGCTGCTGTTTCCCTACTGTTTTTATATGTGTTGTACAAAGCATTTTTCCGTTCTTCCAAACGCAGGATACGCAGGGAACAGGCAAAAAAAGTGCCCTATAAACAGCTGTTCCGTGCTATGCTGTTAACCGTGCTGCCTATTTTGGCAGCCAGTGCGCTATATAATATCAATATTGTGGTTGAACAGGGGATTTTTAAACATATGATGAAAGATACTGCATCCCAGGAACAAATAGCACTATGGTGGGGCGTATTTTCTGGAAAGTTCAAAACCCTGGTCAACCTGCCAGTTGCCATTGCAGCAGCGATCGGAGCTGCCTGTATTCCCAGCATTACCGCATCTTATGCCAAAAACGACCAAGAAGGGGTTGTGGAAAAAACAGAACTGGCACTGCGTTATTCCATGTTGATCGCTTTCCCATTTGCCTTTGGGCTAATGCTGCTGTCAGCGCCGGTAATGGAATTTTTATTCCAGGATACACGGCCACTGGCATCCGGCCTGTTGTTGGCAGGGGGCGTTACCGTGATTTTTTATTCACTGTCCACCGTAACGGCAGGGATCCTGCAAGGGATTGGAAAGCTGCGCGCTCCGGTGATAAACAGCGGCATTTCCCTTGCCCTGCACATAGCCACCCTAGTTGCTTTACTGAAATTTACCAGCCTAAACATCTATGCAGTAGTCGCGGCAATGGCGGTGTTTAGCATAAGCGCCACCGTTTTAAACCAGCTGTCGCTTTACCGCAGCGGGTACTGGGCACCGGAATTTATGAAAACCTTCCTGCTGCCAGCCGTATGTGCCGTAGTTTCGGCATCGTTTAGCTGGATCATTGAATTTGGGGCCAGCCAGGTGCTGGCGCAAAAGTACGTGACCGTGCCAATTGCAGCTGTGGCAGGGTTTTTAATCTATGTGGTCCTGCTGCTTTTGCTGCGGGCGTTAACGCTGGAAGAAATGCGGATGTTCCCGGGCGGTAAATTTATGTTAAGGGTGCTGCCGCGGTTTATCACGGCGCACGGTTCCCATTCGTAGCCCTATCCATTGGCCAATCGAAACGGTGTAGGGGAAAAATTTGGGATTTGGAATAAAAAAGCCGCCGTACAAATAGAAATTGGCAATGCAGGAATAAAATCAAAAGAAAATGTGCATACTTCTTGGTAAACCAGACATCGGTAAAATCTGGCATATGAGATGGAGGTAGTTTCATGAACCATAAAAGAAGTATGCGCATTTTTTGGTTTACCTTGTGCCTGCTGCTTATCTGCGGTGCCGCAATTATAGCAGCGGTCCAGTACCGGTCACATAGAAACAATCCGCAGGGGCAGAAAAGCCACATGCAATATGGGGATACAAAGGTGCAGGCGGAAACAGGGGATACAGCGGCCGGCCTTGAAATAGGAAACGGGCAGGCAGGCAGCCAAGAAGGCTGGGAGAAAACGCCGCAGGCGCAAAAGAATACGTCTTCCGGCGAACAGGTACAGCCGGCCAGCGGCGGTGCAGCTGCATACCAATTTGAATTAAAAATCTGCGGCGGGTATCTGGATGTGTACCATTGCCATACCGGGCAGTTATTTTTCCATACAGGGATTCCCTGTGCTATGCTGACA
The DNA here is from genome assembly GCA_947089855.1 of uncultured Eubacterium sp. Classification (GTDB taxonomy): domain Bacteria; phylum Bacillota; class Clostridia; order Lachnospirales; family Lachnospiraceae; genus Eubacterium_J. Next base: position 18,693 of record CAMUML010000005.1, on the reverse strand, counting down.
GACCGGCAGTGCCAGGAACTGGAGCGGGGGAAGTTTTTTCAAAATGAGCAAGAGTTATATGGGTATTTGGAAAGCTGTACTAGTTGAAATGGGCAGGAAGCCTGGGGCGGACGCTGGATGAGGGGGCGGTGGACTGGCTTCCTGCTCCTATTCCAGAATGTGCGGATAAAAGGTTAGGAACTGTAAAGAAATAATCGGATAAAGTTAGATTATTTGTTACTATTCACAGCTTCATAACTTAGAATGTTTGTCAAGAGAAAATTAGCTGTGAATAGTAACGATTATTTCTTTACAGTTCCTTATTACTATCAAAATAGCAAATAAAGGCGTATGGAACCGAAATGAAATCCATCCGCCTTTTTGAATTTTACAGAAACGTTTCAAACATAGTGATTACTAATGATTGCGTTTTGCAAAATAAAATATTGAATGATTTCTTATACATCACTTTAAACAAACCAAAAAATATGATATAGTTGCTATGGGGTTACTATTCACGGGCCAGGAATGCGCATAAACTGCGCATTCCGTGAGAACATGATTCAGGAGTGAGGGGCGATTTTGCGAAGCAAACTTTCCATATCGCCCCGAATTGTTACTGTGAGCGGCCCCCAGGCCATGAATAGTAACCTATGGGTGTCCAGATCCATAAAAGAAATTATCCTTTCACTTGCAGTAAAGCGAAAGACGCAGCATACATAATAATAAAATATAACAGCAGCCGCCCCGCCATCCAGCGTCCCTCCCCCATAAAAACCTAAAAATTACGGAGCAGTAAAATGAATCATACAAAAAAGCCGCCCAAAAACAGCCCCATCTATGACACAGCAATTATCGGCGCCGGCGCCTCAGGGCTGATGGCCGCTATATCCGCCGCAAGGGCCGGTGCCAAAGCCATTTTATTAGAACATATGGATCAAGCAGCCAAAAAACTGCCCGCAACCGGCAATGGAAAGTGTAATTTTACAAACGCAGACCAAGGCCAAGAACATTACTATTGTGAGGACCCAGCCTTTCTAGAAGCCGTGCTCGGGCAGTTCCCTTACACAGAAGCCACCCGTTTTTTTTCACAGCTTGGCATACGCCCATTACAAAAAAACGGAACCTGCATTTACCCGGAAAGCGGGCAGGCTGCTTCTGTCAGAAGCGCCCTGCTTGCCGAAATACAGCGGCTGCAGGTGCCGTTAGCTTGTTGTGTAGGCATCCGTTCGATCCGTAAAATACGGTACAAAAATACTGCTATTTTTGAAATCAGCACCAAAAACGGCACATTTTATTCGAAAAGCTGCATTTTAGCTACCGGCGGAAAAGCAGCCCCCAAAACAGGCAGCGACGGCAGCGGCTATCTTTATGCCAGGCAGCTTGGCCACACAATTGCAAAGCCGCTGCCAGCGCTTACAGCATTACGTGCGGATTTTCAAAAATGGAAGCTTCCAGCAGGCGTGCGGGTTTTTTGCACCGCTGCCCTATACGTGGACGGAACACAGGCGGCAAACGAGCAGGGCGAGCTGCAAATAACCGCTTATGGCCTCTCTGGTATTGTAATATTCCAATTTAGCCGGATTGCAGCCAAGGCTTTGGCCAGTGGCAGGAAGGTATGGATAACGCTGGATTTCCAGCCGCAGATGGACGCATTGGAACTGGAAACTTATTTATACGGACGGTTCCACAGCATCTACCATGCACACAAGGATATAGAGCAATGCCTGATTGGCTTCCTCCCTGATAAATTAAACATTGCCCTGCTCAAACGGGCCAAATTGGAACCCGGTATGCCGTGTAAGCAATGCAGCCGCAAGCAGGCTGCAAACCTGGCATATGTTTTGAAAGCGTACCAAGTCACAATTACAGATACAAACGGTTTTGATTTTGCACAGTCTACCGCAGGTGGTGTCCCTATACAGGAAATCCACGCACCGCGTATGGAATCCAAGATTGCCCCAGGATTGTTTTTCGCAGGGGAAATCATAGATGTAGACGGAAAATGCGGCGGCTATAACTTGCAGTGGGCATGGGCAAGCGGCTACATAGCTGGTACATCCAGCGCCCGTTTTTGCAAAACGTTGCTATTTTAACTTATGTATTATTTTATAAAAGGAAAGCAGGAAAACTTATGATACAAATTCAACAGATCAAAGTCCCGTTAAAGCACAACCGGGCAGATATTGCACAAAAGATTCAAAAGGCCCTAAAACTTGAGGATGGGGTGCCGTTTACTTTCCAGATCCGGCGGCAATCGATTGATGCAAGGCGCAAGCAGGAATTATCTTATGTATACACTGTAGATGTAGAATTGGAAGATGCCGATGCGCAGGGCGAACGCTCATTTTTAAAAAAGATTCACAATAAAAATATTATGTTAACCAGCAAAAAAACATACCTCTTCCCCAAAGCAGGAAATATAGAGCTGGCACAGCGGCCGGTAATCGCCGGCAGTGGCCCGGCAGGGCTGTTTTGCGCTTACCTGCTGGCCTTGTACGGATACCATCCGGTTATTTTAGAGCGCGGGAAAATGGTGCAGGCGCGAAAACAAGATGTAGAAAAATTTTGGGCAGACGGCAGCCTGGATACAGAATCCAATGTCCAGTTTGGGGAAGGAGGCGCAGGCGCCTTTTCGGACGGAAAACTGAATACATTGGAAAAAGACCGTTTGGGCAGAAACCAGTTCGTCTTAGAAACGCTTGTGGAATGCGGCGCCGACAGCAGTATTTTATATGTCAACAAGCCGCATATCGGGACAGATATGCTGGTTGACGTAGTAAAAACCCTAAGGGAAGCCATTACCAGTATGGGCGGCACGTTTTCATTTGAAACAAAACTAACCGATATACAGTATGAAGAAGGGGTCCAGGGCAGGCAACTGGTTTCTGTTACCGTAGAAACCCGCGGCAAACAAAGCCAGATAGCCACAAGCCTTTTGGTGCTGGCCGTTGGGCACAGTGCCAGGGATACGTTTGAAATGCTTTTGCAAAAAGGTGTGCCGATGCAGGCAAAACCGTTTGCTGTTGGGCTGCGGGTAGAGCATCCGCAAAAAATGGTCAATGCCCAGCAGTATAAAGGCGCAGATATGCGCTACCTTCCGCCAGCTTCCTATAAAGTAACGGCACAGTCTGGCAGTGTGGGCAACACAAGGGGCGTATATTCGTTTTGCATGTGCCCAGGCGGATATGTAGCCAATGCATCGTCGCAGGAACACCTGCTGGCAGTAAATGGTATGAGCTATCATAAACGCGATGGCAGCAATGCCAATAGTGCGGTAATCGTAACGGTTACCCCGGACGATTATCCGGCATGTGCCAACCAGCCGTTGAGCGGCGTCGCATTCCAGCAGGAATTAGAATCGCGTGCTTATGCACTTTGCGGCGGAAAAATCCCGCAGCAGCTATACGGCGACTATAAAACGGGGGCTGTATCCAATGGCTACGGCGATTTTGCATCCCAGGCAAAAGGGGCCTGTGCGTTTGCCGATTTATCCGGCCTGCTGCCAAAGCCGCTTCGGGAGGCGTTTATCGATGGAATGGAACAGTTTGCCCGATATATCCCGGATTTTAACCGTTATGATGCCATTCTTTCCGGTGTAGAAAGCCGTACCTCTTCCCCAGTGCGTATATTAAGGGATGAACAGTTCCAAAGCGGCATCCACGGGATTTATCCATGTGGGGAAGGTGCTGGTTATGCAGGCGGCATTATGTCTGCGGCAATGGACGGTATGAAAGTGGCGGAAGCCATCCGGGCCTTGTATAAACCCGTTTAACTATACTGATGGGCAATAAAATTTGCCAGTAGCCCCGGCCCACGAGCGTCCATACAAAAAGCTATATGGCAAATAAAGCCATATCCAAAATCCAACATACGATAATTTACAGAATAGTGAGGTTTCAAACAAATGTCAGACCAAATGGCGCAAGCAACCCCAATGATGCAGCAATATTTAAAAATGAAAGCTGGCTACCAAGACTGCATCTTATTCTACCGCCTGGGCGATTTTTATGAAATGTTTTTTGATGATGCCTTAAAAGCATCCGAAGAACTGGAGCTGACCCTTACCGGCAAAAACTGCGGCCTTGCTGAACGCGCCCCAATGTGCGGCGTACCGTACCATGCAGTAGAAACCTATTTAAACAAGCTTGTAGAAAAAGGCTATAAAGTCGCCATCTGTGAACAGGTGGAAGACCCAAAACAGACACGCGGCATTGTAAACCGTGAGGTAATCCGTATTGTAACGCCTGGTACCAATACCAATATGCAGGCGCTGGATGAATCAAAAAATAATTACATTATGTCTGTTGTTTTCAATAACAGCCGATACGGCTTATCCATTGCAGATGTTACAACTGGGGATTATTACGTTACGGAAGTAGAAACACTGTCAAAGCTGTCCGATGAAATTAGCCGGTTTACCCCTTCCGAAATTGTCTGCAACGAAGCATTCCTAATGAGCGGGTTTGATATAGAAGAGCTAAAAGCCCGCCTTGGTACCAGCATCTATGCGCTGGACGCATGGTATTTTTCAGATGAAACGGCAACACAGGCACTGTTAAGCCATTTTAAAGTAAACAGTGTCGAAGGGCTGGGCCTAAAAGACTACCCGTGCGGTACAACAGCAGCAGGCGCCCTGTTAAAATATTTGTACGAAACACAAAAAAATTCCCTGGAACATATGTCAGCCATCCATCCCTATACTTCTGGCATGTTTATGGTGATCGACAGTTCGACCCGCAGGAACTTGGAACTTGTAGAGACGATGCGTGAAAAAAATAAGCGTGGTTCCCTGCTGTGGGTATTGGATAAGACAAAGACGGCAATGGGTGCAAGGATGCTTCGTTCCTATGTGGAACAGCCTTTAATTGAACGCCGTGAAATCGAAAAACGCTTAGACGCCATAGAAGAACTCAACGAAATGGTCATAGACCGGGAGGAGATCCGCGAATATCTACACCCTATCCATGATTTGGAGCGCCTGACCACACGTGTAACTTACCAGACAGCAAACCCAAGGGATATGCTGGCACTTCGCAATTCCATTAAAATGCTGGCACCGGTCAAACAGGCGCTGGCAAATTTTCAAAGCCAGCTTTTGGAGCAAGTGCAAGACGATATGGACGATTTGGCCGACATTTATGAATTGCTTGACCAATCCATCGAAGAAGAAGCGCCAATTTCCGTGCGGGAAGGCGGTATCTTAAAAAATGGTTTCCATGAAGAAATCGATAAGCTGCGGGAAGCACGCACAAACGGCAAAACCTGGCTGGCAGATGTCGAACAGCGGGAACGGGAAGAAACTGGGATTAAAAATTTAAAAATAAAATATAATAAAATTTTTGGCTATTATCTGGAGGTCACCAATTCATACAAAAACCTTGTACCAGAACGCTATGTCCGCAGGCAGACGCTCGCCAATGCCGAACGCTACATTACACCGGAATTAAAAGAATTGGAAGATATGATCTTAGGGGCCGAAGACAAACTAACGGCGCTGGAATATGATATTTTCTGTGAAATCCGAAAAAAAGTAGCACAACAGGTTGTACGAATCCAAAAAACCGCAAAAGCAGTGGCTACGTTAGACGTACTTGCGTCCCTGGCCGTTGTGGCAGAGCAAAACCATTATTGCCGCCCAAAACTAAATGAATCCGGCATGATTGACATCCGTGAAGGGCGGCATCCCGTTGTGGAAAAAATGATCAGCCACGACCTGTTTATTACAAACGATACCTATTTGGACAATGAAAACAGCCGTATTTCCATTATAACCGGCCCAAATATGGCCGGCAAATCTACCTATATGCGTCAGACAGCTTTAATTGTCATGATGGCGCAGATGGGCAGTTTTGTCCCGGCAAAATCTGCAGACATTGGATTAGTCGACCGTGTATTTACAAGAGTAGGTGCATCGGATGACCTAGCAAGTGGCCAGAGTACCTTTATGGTAGAAATGACAGAAGTAGCCAATATCCTGCGTAATGCGACCAGTAAAAGCCTGTTGATTTTGGATGAGATCGGGCGCGGGACAAGCACATTCGATGGCCTTAGCATTGCATGGGCTGTTGTAGAGCATATCTCGAACCCAAAACTGCTTGGTGCAAAGACATTGTTCGCAACCCATTACCATGAGCTGACCGAACTGGAGGGAAAACTAGACAACGTAAACAACTACTGTATTGCAGTAAAAGAAAAAGGCGACGACATCGTATTTTTACGCAAGATCGTAAAAGGAGGCGCTGACAAAAGTTACGGAATCCAGGTCGCAAAACTTGCCGGCGTGCCGCAGGGCGTGATCTTGCGTGCAAAAGAAATTATAGAAGAACTTAGTACACATGATATTACACAAGCTGCCAAAAACCTTGCAGTGCCATCGAAAAAAAGCAGGAAACCGAAAAAAGAAGCAGACAGGGTACAGCCGGAACAGATTTCCTTGTTCGATACCCCAAAAGATAACGCCATTATCGAGCAGCTGTGCAGCATAGACATCAGCACGATAACACCGTTAGAAGCAATGAATAAACTGAATGAGCTGCAAAACATGGCGAAAAACCGGTGGTAGCTGGCGGTTATACCCACAGCGGCAAAGTTTGCCATATGATGTAAGACAAAGACGCCCGTGAGTCGGTGTTACTTGGCAAATTTTAGTATTTGCCAGTATACATTGTGGCCTCCCGGACGCCCCCTCACCCGGCGTCCGGGAGGCCACAATTGAACGGTTACGCTTAAGTAAATGACATTAGGCCGTGAGTAGTAACTATTTTAAGGATTAGGAGAACTACATGTCAGAGATTCGAGTATTAGATGAACAGACCATAGACAAAATTGCTGCGGGGGAAGTTGTGGAACGCCCGTCTTCTGTAGTAAAAGAACTGGTTGAAAACGCGATTGATGCCAAAGCAACGGCTATTACCATAGAAATCAAAGACGGCGGCACTTCTTTTATACGGATTACAGACAACGGGCAAGGTATCCCAAAAGCGCAGGTACCGGCTGCATTCCTACGCCATGCGACAAGTAAGCTGGCCAGCATCGAAGACCTGTTGACGATTTCCTCCTTGGGGTTTCGAGGCGAAGCGCTTTCCAGCATTGCATCCGTCTCACAGGTAGAGCTGATTACCAAGGCCACTTCTGAATTGACTGGTACAAAATATATGATTGAGGGCTCCAAAGAAAAAAGCTGCGAAGATATTGGTGCTCCAGAAGGGACAACTTTTCTTGTCCGGAATTTATTTTTTAATACCCCTGCCCGGCAGAAGTTTTTAAAAACGCCGCAGACAGAAGCTTCGTATATCAGTACGCTGGTAGAACGGCTTGCATTGTCGCATCCGGATATTTCATTTCAATTTATCGTCAATAACCAGCCGAAGCTGCATACGAATGGAAATACACGGCTAAAAGATATTATTTACCATATTTTTGGACGCGATATTGCAGGCGGCGTGCTTCCAGTACACGTAAGCCAAGATCTGCTTTCTGTGGAGGGATTTATAGGAAAGCCGTTTATTTCACGTGGCAACCGTAATTTTGAGACTTATTTTATCAATGGCCGGTATATCAAAAGCAATTTAATTACAAAGTGTATAGAAGATGCCTACAAGCCCTATTTAATGAAACATCAGTATCCGTTTACCGTGCTGCAGATTACAATGGACAGCCGTTTTATCGATGTCAATGTACATCCAGCAAAAATGGAGGTCCGTTTCCAGCAAAGTGAAGCTATATACCATGTGTTAACACAAACCCTCCAAAATACCTTAAAGCAGCAGGACCTAATACCGCAGGTCCCCCCAAAAGAAAAAAAACAGGAACCAGAGGCAAAACCCCGCCTATCCCGCGGCCCGGAACCATTTGAAAGAAAACGTATGGAAGCCGTTGCCGCCGCTTTGAAAAAAGACAGCCCCTATGAACGCAAATATACTTACCGCCTGCAAGCAGACGGCTGCCAAACACAAGTCCAAGCAACACAGCTGATAGGGCAGGGCATGGACAGGCCAGAAAGGCAAACAGCACAGGCGATAGGGTATGGAGATAGCAAAGAAACAGGGCCGGCAATACAAACAAGGCCAGGCGCAGGGCCAGACGGAACAGCCCAATTGCCAGGATGCGGCAGCAGCGAAGGGATGCCCGTTCCTTTGCATCAAAACGGCCAGGAACAGGAAGTACAGCAAAGTACCGGCCAAATGCAGGATTGCCGCTCTCCAGATGTTTACGGACAGCTTGCCTTTGCCGAATCTAATTCTTACCATACTAATTTTATACAAGAAGCCAAACGCCGCAATTATACAATAATCGGACAGCTTTTTGACACATACTGGCTGGTCCAGGTAGAAAATGAACTATTTATTATCGACCAGCACGCCGCACATGAAAAAGTATTGTATGAACATATGATGAAAAAATTGTCAGACGGCAGCCGTGAGTTTCCCGCACAGCAAATAAGCCCTCCAGTTATTATAACTATGACAATGCTAGAACAAGAGTTGTTTCAAAAATATCAACAACAATTTTTAAAACTCGGATTTGAGGTAAATGCTTTTGGCGGCAGGGAATATGCCATATGTGCGGTTCCAGCAAACTTGTACAATTTAGATGAAAAAAGCCTATTTATCGAAATGCTGGATGGGCTTTCACAGGATACCGGCAAGCATACGCCTGAGACTATTTTAGAAAAGGTCGCATCCATGTCCTGTAAAGCAGCCGTAAAAGGAAGCCAACACCTTTCACGTGCAGAAGTAGAGCAATTGCTGGCAGATTTGCTGGAATTGGAAAACCCTTACCATTGTCCGCATGGACGCCCTACGATTATTTCCATGTCAAAAACGGAAATTGAGAAAAAGTTTAAGCGGATCGTATAAAAGATCCCTGTTGACAGCGTAGCAAGAGCGGCCCTTGAAATTGAACACAGAACGGGGACAAAACAAAGACGGGAATCTGCTGTCAGATTCCCGCCCTTAACCCGTATATAGCCAATCAAGTACTTTGTCCAGCCTGCAATCTTTTCACTTCATCAAGAGAAAGTCCAACACATTCAGCGATTTTCTCAAGAGTAAGCGTCCCATCAAATAGCAGTTTTTTTGCAACCTCCATCATGGTTTCTTTACGCTCTTGATTGCGCATATCCTCGATTACCTTGCACATCTCGCTCACTCCTTTCGGATTTTCCTTCAAATATCTGGTACGGTCTGCCAGCAGCTTGAAATTCATATCTGCGGCATCGGTGCAGTTAAAGTCGTGCATCAGCTTCCCTATGTCGGAATCACCCCGATACTCGCCATTCACATAAAGAATATGTTCCCCGTCCGCGAAAGGTTTACCCGTGGTAATGTTCATCCGCTCAATAAGATAAACTGGTTCACCTTTCCCGTAAAAGTCCTTTTCGGTGATGAAAATGGTATATGTATCAGGCAGTTCACGAAACTCCTGTCCAGCATCCAGATTTTCAATATCCAGCACACTGGAATGAAATCTGGCCCGGTGCGGGTCTGCTCCCTTATCCTCCCGCTGAATTTCCATATCATACTTTTTCCCGATAGAATCCGTCCCGTATGCGTCCAGGCAAATGGAGCGCGCCCCAGCCAGCCGCTTCATATCCTTTTGCGTCTGACAGTCAGTAATCACTAAATCGGGTTTTCCAGTGATAATGCGAAGCACCATTTCAGCCAAAGGAACATTGTCTTTGAAAAGGCAGCGCATAAAATCATCATCCATCGGTCTGAAACTGCGCAGCCGTTCTAAATCTTTCTGGCGCTTTTGCTCTGCAGTGTCCAAAACTATCACCTGCTTTCTGTATGTTCATATTACCACGAATATCTCTGCTTTTCAAGGATAGTAGAGAGGAGTACAAAAACTTTATCAGGAACTGACAGGCAAGGCAGCGGCCCCCATCCGGCGTCCGGGAGGCCACAATTAACAGCGTTCCTGGTTAGGCATTTTCTGGGTCAGGTTGTGTGAGGGATTTCTTAAGTAAATGACATTGCCCGTGAATAGTAACCAACAACATCCCTATAAAAATCCACAAAGATAAATTCTTGAAATCATCCCGCTACATATGCTATAATATCTATAAAAAGCCCGCACAGACAGGCTTTCAAACAGCGGGGAGGTGAAAATATGCCAGCGGTATATTCTATCGATCTAATTGCAATCAGGGATCGGAAGCGGAAAATGGACCGCAGTATTGTCAAGGGTTGGAATGTGCATTATGAGACCTTGCAAGAAGCGGAAGAAGCCGCACGCCTGAAAGCAGAGAAAGAAAAACTGGAAAAGGAAATCGAGGATGAAGGCCAAGGGCCGCTCGGCCAGCAGGATGGTGAACAAGAGCCTCCTGGAAATAGCATCGAAATGTCCGAAGACTCCTATAATTCAAAAACAGGTTCCTATTCCGGCTACTATGGAAAAAAACCAATCCAAGATGAATCGAAAAAAGAGCAGATCAATGCAATACTTGGAGAAAAAAAGGCAGCTTTTGATGCAGCATTGTCGGAGCTACAGGCGCAGGGAAGTTCTAATTAGCGCATAGGCAGAAGAAAGGTGATAAGGGATTAAAAAATGGAAAAATTAATGGGGCAGATGGACCAGGAGATGGCCAATGCATTTTCGTCATGCGGCTATGATGGGAAATATGCCAAGGTTACGTTATCAAACCGCCCAGATTTATGCGAGTTCCAGTGCAACGGCGCATTGGCGGCAGCCAAAACATATAAAAAGGCGCCATTGTCCATTGCACAGGAAGTAGCACAGAAACTGGCAGGCAGCCAAATATTCGCTTTGGCAGAAGCAGTTAAGCCAGGCTTTTTAAATTTAAAAGTAAACGAAACCTTCCTGGCAGGCTATCTGTGCCAGATGCTAAATTCCACAGATTTTGGAAATGAAAAAACAAAACAGCCTAAGACGGTTATCATTGATTACGGCGGGCCAAATGTAGCAAAACCGCTACATGTTGGGCATCTGCGTTCTGCTATTATTGGGGAAAGCATAAAGCGCATGGGCCGTTTTTGCGGGCATACCGTTATTGGCGATGTGCACATGGGCGACTGGGGCCTACAAATGGGGCTGATCATAACCGAATTGCAGGAACGGGAACCAGGGCTGGCCTATTTCGATGAAACATTTACGGGGGATTATCCAAAAGAGGCTCCGTTTACGATCTCCCAACTTGAGGAAATTTACCCGACGGCAAGTGAAAAGTCAAAAGGAGACGTGGAATATAAAGAACGCGCGATGCAGGCGACATATGAGCTGCAGCAGGGCAGGCGCGGATACCAGGCATTGTTGAACCATATTCTACAGGTATCCGTTACTGATCTGAAAAAAAATTACGAAAATTTATGCGTTTCCTTTGACCTTTGGAAAGGGGAATCGGACGCACAGCCATTTATCCCGGCAATGGTACAGCGGATGAAAGAGGAAGGCTATGCATACATCTCCAATGGTGCGCTGGTCGTAGATGTAAAAGAAGATACCGATACAAAGGAAATCCCTCCATGTATGATTTTGAAATCAGACGGCGCATCTTTATACAATACTACCGACCTTGCAACGATAGTAGAACGTATGGAAAGCTACCATCCAAATGAAATGATATATGTTGTTGATAAACGGCAGGAACTGCATTTTACACAGGTGTTCCGCTGCGCACGAAAAACGGGCCTTGTAAAAGCGGATACCAAACTGACTTTTTTAGGGTTTGGTACGATGAACGGAAGGGATGGCAAGCCGTTTAAAACACGCGAAGGCGGGGTTATGCGCCTGTCTACGCTGCTTGATGATATTAACCAGCAGATGTATCAAAAAATAGCCGACAACCATACTATAAGTGGGCAAGAAGCTGCTGAAACTGCAAAAACAGTCGCCCTTTCGGCCATTAAGTACGGGGATTTGTCCAACCAGGCATCAAAAGACTATATTTTTGATATTGACCGTTTTACTTCGTTTGAGGGAAATACGGGCCCATACCTATTATATACCATGGTGCGTATAAAGTCTATTTTGAAAAAATATGGGCAGTCTGGAAAAGAAGCACAGGGGAAAGAAATCCTCCCGGCCACTTGTGAAAGCGAAAAAGCACTGATGCTGGAAACCGCACGCTTCAACGGTATGGTCGCGTCTGCATTTGAAGAGCTGGCCCCGCACAAAGTGTGTGCTTACCTATATGACCTTGCAAATGCATTTAACCATTTCTATCATGAAACAAAGATTTTGGCAATAGAAGAGGAAGCACGCCAGGCTGGATATATCCGGCTGTTGGAACTATGTTTGGGTATTATGGAAGCTTGTATTGATGTACTTGGCTTTTCTGCTCCAGAACGGATGTAAAAGAAGAAATAGGCGCCTGTTTTGCTATGCCTGGCAAGCAGGCGTTTCTTATACTGCACACCAGTTAAATTTACAGTATAACCCGACCGCGGGCCGCCAGCCAATCACTTTCTTAGTTAAATTACTGTAAATCCTGGCGGCCTGCAGTATATTTTGAAAGTTACTATTCACGGCCTGGGGGCCGCTCACAGTAACAATTCGGGGCGATATTGAAAGTTTGCTTCGCAAAATCGCCCCTCACTCCTGAATCATGTTCTCACGGAATGCGCAGTTTATGCGCATTCCTGGCCCGTGAATAGTAACTTTTGAAAACCCGTTGCGATTTCTTTACATGTAATGTTACTTGAGCAATCACAAGCCATATGTTAAAATGGCAGCATAGATACCATAACTAAGGAACTGTGCATATATAACTTATGCACAGTTCCTAACATTTAGAAAGGGCATAACACAATGAATAAAAAAAGGATGATACAGGTAACCGAACCAATACAGCGCCTAACAGGCGTACATTCAATAGGTATCATCGGCGACCCCGGCTGTGAAGGGCTTGGTACTTACAATATGAAAGTGTATGCAGGCGCTTTGGAGGAAAGCGGCCGGGACGATATTACATTAATTGTCGGCGACCTGGTACCTGCCGGGACAAGCCATTATTATGAAACGATAAGGGAAATGACGGATGCGGTTGCCGCAAACGATGTCTATACATTGCGTGGCAACCATGATACCGGGGCTTATACAGACTACTTTGGACAGAAAAATTACGCTTTGCTGTTGGAGCATTTTGCAGTTGTGGTGTTGGATAACGCCATGCGCACATTTGAAGAAGAAGGGCTGGCACTGTTAAAAGATGTCCTTTCTATGGACGGGGTAACACAGGCCATAATTGCATTCCATATCCCGGTACCAAACCATTTTATTTTAAACTGCGTTTCCGAAGAAGAATTTGCCCGTCTGCAGAAAGCTTATGGACCATGGAAGAAAAAAGTAAAATACCTGCTCTGCGGCCATGTACATTCCCGCTTTGAGGACGTTGTAGATGGAATCCCGCTTATCTGTACGGGTGGCGGCGGTGCTATGATCGAGGACGTGTCAAAAGAAATCCGGGCGTGCGACGTAGAACACCATATTGTACATTTTTATGAAAAAGACGGTGTACTCAAGCACCTTTTTTCCAACCTTTCCCAAGACAGCTACCGGCGTAAACGCAAAGACGCTATTTTAAACCGCCAAATCCAGGAAACAGTGCAGGGGGAACTGATGGCCCACCTAAAATATTTAATGTATGCAGACCGGGCACAGCGCAGGGGTTTCACCCGTATTTCCAACCTGTTCCGGGCTTTGGCAGCTTCCGAATACTACCACGCACGTAATTTTTATTCCGTTACCGAACATCCACAGGCATTTCTCGAATCAGTAGAAACTTATGTGCCAAGTGAGGAATTTGAATATGAACATCTGTATAAAATGCTTGGCGCCTATGCCAAAGCACACGGCAACCCGCTGGCAGAGCAGGCTTACGCAGCAGCCCGTGCGGCAGAAAAAGAGCACGCTGCCCTTTTAAAACAGGCTTCCAATATGGATTCATTCAAAGAAACGTCCATTTATGTATGCCCAATCTGCGGTTATGTTATGGCAGGCGGGCAGATACCAGAACGCTGTCCAGTCTGTGGCGGGCCAAAGCACCAGTATGAGGTTTTTGAAGAAAAATCCAAATAGCCATCTCTTTATGTATCTTGGCCTCCCAGACGCTGCATCCAAAAGCTGGGCTGTTCCTTCTGGATGCAGCGTCCGGGAGGCCTGTCCACCGAATCGTTAATACCCCAATGTTTCCCCAACCAGCAACACTTTAATCCGTCCTTTTACCCCGCTGCGACGGGTGATAACTGTCTGGCTGCAGATACAGTCGTCTCCAAAACATTCACTGCAAACGCCCGTCGCCGCACAAGGTGTCTGTTTCTGAAGGCGGATGCAGTTTTGCGGTGATGCGATATTGTGGACACGGCGTATGGCATCTTCCACATCCGTTACAACTTTATTCATGCCCGCAACGATAAGGACCTGTAATGGGCCATAGATAAGGGCTGCTACCCGGTTTCCGTTCCCATCGACATTTACCAGCTGGCCATCCAGGGTAACCGCATTGGTACTCATAAAATAAGTGTCCGCATGGAAGGAATCCAGATAAGCCTGCCGGACCTCTTCCGGCGTCTTTGCAAGGCTGCGGTCGATTAAACGTATATCCTGCCTTGCCCGCAGCGCATCTAGGATGCCTGCCTGTTCCAGCGACATGGAACCGCCAAAAGATACCGCCGTATCCGGAGCTGTTAACGATAGCGCGGTTTGGACAGCCGCTTCTTTGGATGGGCAGTAATAGCCTTCCATACGCCGTTTTTCCAATTGTTTTATGATCGTTTCTGCCTGTTTTTGGTAATATACTTGTTTTGGATCCATAAATATGACCCCTCCATTTTCTATGTAGTGATAAACCTATCATATAATATTAGGAAACATTGGTCAAGAATTGATGAAATAAGAGGTTGTTTTTTTTTGGATGGAATGCTATTATACTCACGGGCGATGAAATTTTCCATATTGCTTTCAATATGAGCGATAAAGTTTGCCATATGATTCAAGATGATGACGCCCGTGAGCCAGCGTAAATTGGCAAACTTTAGTGTTTGTCAGTATCAATAACGAAAGAAGGCGCATTGTTATGAAAGAGTCATTTGAGAAAAATAAAAAGGGGATTTTATTAATGGTTACCGCCGCCGTTTTTGCATGTTTGGGTCAGCTTTTTTGGAAGCTTTCTGCTGGCGGCGGGATAGCTTGGCTGTTTGCGGGGTTCGCCTTGTATGGGGCAGGCGCTGTTTTGATGCTGTTTGCATACCGCTTTGGGAGCGTATCCGTTTTACAGCCAATGATGAGCACAAACTATGCATTAAGCGCAGTGCTTGGCGTGCTGGTGCTGGACGAAAAAATGACCACGTTAAAAGTAGCTGGTATTATCGTAATCACATTGGGCGTAGTCTTAATTGGCGGAGGTGACGAGGAATGATTTATGTAGTTCTGCTTTTATGTATGACTTTTATGGGCGCTGCGGCTTCCATTTTCTTTAAAAAGGCTTCTGGAAGCGGCGGCCTTTGGCAAATGCTTGCAAACTGGAACCTTTATATTGGCGGGGGGCTATATTTGGCAGCAGCTGTTATGAATATCCTTGTGCTGCGCCATATGAACTATTCTGTTGTACTGCCCTTAACATCCATTACCTATATTTGGACAATGGTGCTTACCTACCTGGTTTTAAAGGAAAAAATAACAAAACGTAAAATGGCAGGCGTTGCATGCATTATACTTGGGGCAGTATTTGTAGCATTCTAGTGCTTTATCCAGACAGAAACTAAAATATTACGGCTGATTGAAGTTCTTTTGCTTATATTCCCGCGGCGACATCCCTTTTGCTTTCTTAAAAGCTTTGGAAAAATACAGGCTGCTTTCAAAGCCCACCGAATTGGCAATCGCCGTAATGGACAGCCCCGCATGTTTTAAAAGGTAGCACGCCTGTTTAATGCGGAACTGCGTTAAGTATTCTTTCGGCGACACCTGCAGGACAAGTTCAAAAGACCGGAACAGGTGGCTACGGCTTAACCCTACATAATCCGCAATGTCTTCCACGGTAATGGAATAAGAATAATGTGCAGCTATGTATTCAATGGCTTTTTGTACATATGTATGGTAATTATTTTGTGCGGGCGTATGGCCTGCCCCTTTTAAATAAAGGGCTAAAGTTGTATAAAGGCGCCCCGTCATTTCTACGGCGCTTTCAAAATCATTTCCGCGCACATCGTAAATATGGCGCATCTGATGGGCGATTTCTTCTCCATATGGGGTTGCGGCGATCACTGGGCATCCAGGTGTAAAATCGGTCGCCTTTAATATAATCGGCGCATCCGAACCGTTAAACCCTACCCAGGCGTATTCCCACGGTTCTTGAGCATCAGCCGTATAAGAAGCTTCTGTCCCAGGATAAATCAAAAAAGAGTCCCCCGCACAAAGCCCGTATTCTTTACGTTTTACTTTCAGGCAGCCTTTTCCGGAAATTACATGATGGATTAAATAATGGTCCCGGATGCCCGGCCCCCATTGGTACAGCGGATCGCATTTCTGGAAACCTGTATTGTATACCGCAAGCGATACAAGCTCTTTTTCTGTTGTCTTATAGGAATTTTTATAATTTGCATTCATACTTTGGGCCCCTTTCCCATAGCCTTACCTTTTTCCGGCATGCAGTACGCTTTTTTAGCCAGTTTCCAACGTGCAGCCTGCCAATCCCATTATAATATGCCATGCCTTTGAATGCAACAAAATTACATGTTTATTTGACATTTTTTTCTGTACAACCACGCAAAAGAAAGATACACTAAGATTATCAAAAAACATCGAAAAACAGAAAGGAGATATGATATGGCAATTTTAGTAACAGGCGGGGCAGGCTATATTGGCAGCCACACATGTGTAGAATTATTAAATGCAGGATATGAGGCGGTCGTACTGGACAATTTAAGCAATGCAAGCGAAAAATCGTTGGACCGTGTAAAACAGATCACCGGGAAAAGCCTTAAATTTTATAAAGGCGATATTTTAGACCGTGGTATACTAAACAAGATCTTTGCAGAAAATAAAATTGACAGCTGCATCCATTTCGCAGGGTTAAAAGCAGTCGGGGAATCCGTACAGAAACCTTGGGAATACTACAACAACAATATTTCCGGGACATTGACATTAACCGATGCCATGCGGCAAAACGGCTGTAAAAATATTATTTTTTCCTCATCTGCAACCGTATATGGCAACCCGGCACAGATCCCGATCACCGAGGAATGTCCGAAAGGCCAGTGTACCAACCCATATGGATGGACAAAATCTATGTTGGAGCAGATTCTGACAGACATGCAAAAGGCAGATCCCGAATGGAATGTGATCCTGCTGCGCTACTTTAATCCAATCGGCGCACATAAAAGCGGCTTAATGGGCGAGAATCCAAACGGTATCCCAAACAACCTGATGCCATATATTACCCAGGTTGCAGTGGGCAAGCTAAAAGAACTGGGCGTATTTGGCGATGACTATGATACGCCGGATGGAACAGGCGTTAGGGATTATATCCATGTAGTTGACCTTGCGGTAGGGCATGTAAAAGCCTTAAAGAAGATTGAAGACAAGGCAGGGCTTTGCGTCTATAACCTTGGAACCGGCCACGGCTACAGTGTATTAGATATAGTGAAAAACTTTGAACAGGCAAACGGCGTCAAAATCCCATATACCATCAAGCCACGCCGCGCAGGGGATATTGCAACCTGCTATTCCAATGCAGATAAGGCAGAAAAAGAGCTGGGCTGGAAAGCGGAAAACGGGATTTTGGAAATGTGCGAAGATTCCTGGAGATGGCAAAAAAATAACCCAAATGGCTATGAAGATTAACCATTGGCAGGATGTCAGGCCAGTTTTATAAAAATAGTCTTTGCAAATATTTTCCCATGCGTATTCATAAAACGGCAGTTCCTAAAAATTAGGGCTGCCGTTTCATTTGTATATGGCAGAGATATTTACGAGCGGTAAGGAACTGTAAAAAACGGGAAAGTGATTGACATGAAAAATAAATTCTGGTATTCCGGCTTGGAAGCAGTAAAGGAGATGGACATATGAAAAAAATGTGTGAAGAAGCTGAAAAAATAATGACAGAGCGTTTTGGAAAAGATACGGTTATTGCGCTGGCGACAATAGAAAAGGGGGTCCCTTATGTACGGTATGTAAATGCCTATTATGAGAATGGAGCGTTTTATGTTATTACATATGCGCTTTCAAATAAGATAAAACATATGGAAAATAATCCTGTTATTGCAATAGCCGGCGAGTGGTTTACTGCACATGGCAAGGGGATAAATTTGGGCTATTTTGGAAAGGAAGAAAACCATAGAATTGCAAAGAAGCTGAAAGAAGTGTTTTCTGAATGGATTGATAACGGGCATAATGATTTTGATGATGAAAACACGGTTATTTTATGTGTGGAATTGACAGATGGGCTGCTGCTTTCACATGGGACAAGGTATGAGTTTTAGGCTTTCAATTTCCGGAGGGCTTTTCGTATGAGATTTCAAAGAACAGATGGTAAGAATAAAGATTTTGTAGAAAACTGCAGGCTTCTTGATATGGATCTGGATAGACGTGTCGGGAAAAAGATAGAAAGAAACAAATACAAAAAATATAATCGGTTGGATGATATTCAGGAAGCAATCGTTGTGTATGAAAAGAACCGGGTAATTGGCGGTGGAGCTATCAGAAGATATGATGATGAAACGATAGAATTGAAGCGGGTGTTTGTACATACGG